>CAUQPS010000026.1:0-21144 GCA_963520005.1 uncultured Campylobacter sp. | reverse complement strand
CTTCATCGCCTTTTTGATATTGCTGTGGCCGGTCTTGCCCATGAAGCTTTTGCCGATCTTATCGATGGTGTCATACATCGCCTGCGAGCATTTAACCTCGCCTAGGATGCGCGGATGGTGCATGTTTAGAGCAAGCAGGCAGGCTAGCTCGTCGCCTTTGATGTTGCGGCGTGGCGTAAGCACGGCGATCCTATCGGCATCTCCGTCAAAGCCAAAGCCCAAGCTCACGCTGTCGCGGCTCATCGCAGCTTTAAGATCGGCTAAATTTTTCTCCTCGCTAGGATCTGGGTGGTGGTTTGGGAAATTGCCGTCCGGTTGTGGGAATAAAACTTTAGCGTTTAGCTCTAGCCTTTCGACAATTTTAGTAGTCGTAACGCCCGCAGCGCCGTTTGCGCAGTCAATAATAAAAGGCGTAGCAAAGCCCTTAAGAGCCGCAAATTCCTTCTCAAAATATGCTAGATACTCGCTTAAGATGTCGTATCTCTGGGTGCTTGTATCGGTTGGAATTTCAAAATTTGAACTCATTAGCTCTCGCACCTGCGCGCCGAGGCGTTTCAAATCCGCGCCGAAGAAGCTGTCCGTGCCGATCGTTATTTTAAAGCCGTTGTAATTTTTGGGATTGTGCGAGCCGGTGATCATTACGTTTGCGTCAAATTTATGCGTAAAAACGCTAAAATAGCCCACCGGCGTCGGCAGTAAGCCGATATTATAAACCCGCAGAGCTGCGAAATTTAGCCCGCTTACGAAATAGCCGAAAAGCTCATCCGCGCTAAGACGGGCGTCGTATCCCACGCTAACGCGCTCAAGCCCGAGATTTGCGATATGTTTGCCAAGCGCAAAGCCGATCGCTTTTACGCTGCGCTCGTTTAACTCCTCGCCCACGATGCCGCGAATATCGTATTCTCTAAAGATATCTTCGATCATAAAATTCCTTTAAATTTAAATCGCGGTATTTTATAAAAACTTGCTTAATATTTATATTATAAATGATAAAATCGCTGCTAAAATTCCAAAGGATGTTTATGAAAAAATTTATTCTAGTAGCGATTTTAGCGGCTTTTGCTTGCGCGGGCGATTACGAGCTCGTAGGTAGCGTAAATACTTCGTTTAGAATTTTTGGCAAAGACGATCGCATCGAAGTTATCGCGGTTAAAGATCCTAAGGTTGATGGAGTGACCTGCTACGTCTCTTACGCCAAAAAAGGCGGCGCCAAAGAGATCATCGGCGTAGAGGAGGACCGCTCCGAAGCCTCTGTGTCGTGCGTGCAGACAGCGCCTAAAATCATCATCAAAGAGGAGCTGAAAAAAGAGGATATTTTTGAAAAACGCAGCTCGTTAATTTTCAAAAAGACCCACGTAGTTAGGCTTTACGACGCGGCGCAGGGCTCGCTAATCTATTTGGTTTATTCAGATAAAGTGATCGATGGTTCGCCTAATAACTCGATCTCGGCAATCCCGTGCCACCAAGCCGTGGGCGACGTGTGCGAGCTCGCATATACTCAAGGCAAAAAACAATAAGAAGTAATTTCGCCAAGATAAAATTTTATCGCAGCGGAATTCTAAATTAGAAATTATACGATGAGTTGGCGCACAAATTTAATAGAATTCGCTAAATTCCGCAGCATTTTATAAAATTTTATCCGCGCCGTTAAATTCCTGCGCGAATGCTTAAGATGAGAATTTTACCGCTTTATCAAAGCATCTTAACGAATATTCGCGCTACGCTAGTAGGCGTGCGCTTGCAGGTCGTAAAATGAAAAATTAAGCAATTTTTGCTAAAATCTCGCGATTTTGAAAACCCTCGTAAATCTAAAGGAAATCAATGAAGACATTTTTTAGTATGGAGTGCGCGTCAGTGATGCTACTGATTTTAGCGCTAGCCTGTGCAATCGCTACTTTTGTAGAGACCGCTTACGGCACGGAAGTAGCTTGGGCGATGGTTTATTCTACTGCGTGGTTTGGCGCGCTGATGGTGCTTTTGGGAATAAATTTAACCTACAATATCTATCGCTACCGCATGATTAAGCTTCGCACGCTGCCTGCGCTAATCTTTCACGCGAGCTTTTTGTTTATGCTAGTAGGTGCGATTTTGACTAGATATTTCGGCTTTGAGGGCAATATCCATATAAGAGAGGGCGGCGAGAGCTCGATCGTAACGACTAAAGACGAGGTCGTTCAGCTTCTTACTTTAGGCAGTGATGGCGAGTTTATATCCGCTGACGAGAGCAAATTTTTAAACGGCGCAGGACGGATGAACTTCGATCTGAATCTAGACGTAGAGGGCAGGATCGCAAATTTAAAATTTAAAGAGCTCGTAGAACACGGCGAGCTAAAATGGGTGCAAGATCCGACCGGGCAGGCTCCCGCGCGCGTGGAGCTATTATTTTCAAACAATGTCGGCAGCCAAAACGTCTCCTTGCAATCAGGCGAGAGCATGGATATAGGCGAGCTTAGTATCACTTTTAACGCAGAGCCTAAGAGTAAGAATTTCATCTACATAAAATCCAAAGACGGCAAATTTTATCTAAACTCAAGTCTTGATATAAACGCCACTAAAATGGCTGATATGAGCACCGCGCCGCTTAAGAGAAACGAGGATAATCCGCTAGGCAATCTCTTGCTTTACAGCTTCGATGGGATAAATTTCGCCCCCGTTAGCCTGCTTAGCTCCGCGGTCGAGAAATTCGTCCCGGTCGATGCGAATTTACCGGGTGAGCCCGGCGTAGTAGCTACACTAAGCTTTGCAGGGCAGAGTCGCGAAATCTACGTGCCTAGGGATTCGCATGGCGCTAGCTACAAGGTGGGAGATAAGAATTTCATCGTAGCCTTGGCGCCAAAGATGCTTCATCTGCCTTTTAAAATCGCGCTTCGCGACTTTGTGATGGATCGCTATCCGGGCACCAATTCGCCCTCCGGATATAAAAGCGAAATCACGCTAAAAGACGGCAATACGAGCTTTGATTATGATATTTTTATGAATCACGTGCTCGATTACGGCGGATACCGATTTTTCCAAAGCTCATACGACACGGATGAGCGCGGCACGGTGCTTTCGGTCAATAAAGACCCCGGCAAAGTTCCAACTTACATCGGCTATTTTTTGCTTTGCGTGGGGATGTTTTTTAACTTTTTCAACCGGAGCTCGCGCTTTTTCAAGCTCTCGCGCTTAATCAGCGAAAATACGCATCTTGCTCGAGAAAAAGATGTAAATTCTAAAAATTCCGCGTCTAGCTCGGTGCCCATAAGCTCTGCAGAAAGCTCCATATCAAAACGCGCCAAAAAATCGCGACGCGGCACTAAAGGCGCGGCATTGGCATTAGTAGGCGCATTGGCTTTGAGCTTGGCTGCATTGTATCCTAGCGCAGCAAATGCCGAACAAAACTCTACGACTCAAAATTCTACTTCGCAAAGTTCTGCCTCAAATGCAGCCGCAGAAAATTCCGCGCCGCAAAGCCCGGCTAGCGTGCAAAATTCCGCGCAGAATTCCGCCACTGAAAATTCCAATCAAAGCTCCGCTTCGCAAGAATCTGCGGCGGAGCAAGACTCCGTCCCGCCGCATAATTTTTCTACTATGGGAGGCGAGCTAGCCGTGCCGAAATTTGATAAGCAATTTAGCGAGGATCTAGCAAGCCTCGTAATTCAGGGATTTGATGGGCGAATGGAGCCTTTTGATACCGTTTCTAGGGAGCTTTTAAATAAAATTTACCGCGCCGACAACTACAAGGCGCCAAATGGCGAAATTTTAAACCATAACGCCGCTGCGCTTTCTTTTATGCTAAATCAAAGCTACTGGAGGCGTGCGCCGATTATCAAGGTTAGCGAGCCGGAGCTTAAAAAAATTCTAGGTATGGACGAGAAGCAAAGCCACGCTAGCATGATGGATTTTTTTGAATTTAAAGGCGGTGAGAGTTATTACAAGCTCGATAAAATGGTCGAGGAGATCAATCGCAAGCCTTTGGGCAATCGCGGTGTGCTAGATAAAGAGATCATCAAGGTAAATGAGCGCGTAAACGTCTTTTACTCGGCGTTTATGGGGGATTATTTTAGAATTATTCCGGTTAAGAACGCTAAAAATAACGAGTGGCTTTCGCCGCTATATCTAGGCGATGCGCTGGATCAAAACGAATCTGCTGAAGTTAAAAAGATGATGGGAATATTTGTTTCGTCCGTGGTCTATGCTCAAGAAAGCGGGGATTGGAGCGGCGCAGAAAAGATGCTAAGCTACGTCAAAAAATACCAGGCACAAAACGGCGCAAACCTAATGCCTAGCGAAAGCGCGATAAAATATGAAATTTTATTTAATAAGGCTAAAATTTTTTCTCGCCTCTTTCCGATCTACACTATCTCGGGATTTTTGCTTCTGATCTTTATATTTTTGCGGATGATGAAGCCCGCTCTTCGCTTAGGCGGCGCGTTTAAGCTCGTTTATATCGTAAATATCGTCGCCTTCATAGCGCATACTGCGGGTCTTGCGCTGCGCGGCTACGTCTCGGGGCACGCGCCGTGGAGTAACTCCTACGAATCGCTCATCTACATCGCGTGGGCGCTGTCGCTAAGCGGCATTTTTTTCTCGTGCAAATCCGCTATTTCGCTGGCGCTTACTTCGATAATGGCGGGCATAACGCTGATGGTGGCGCATCTTAGCGACATCGATCCGCAGATCACCAATCTCCAGCCGGTTCTAAAATCGCACTGGCTTACGATCCATGTCTCGGTAATCACTGCAAGTTACGGATTTTTAGGCCTTTGCATGCTGCTTGGAATTTTTACCCTCGTGATGTTTCTGTTCGACAAGAAAAACCCCGAGATTGCGCGCAATATTGCAGAGGCCACGCATATCAACGAAATGTCGATGATCCTAGGGCTTTGCTTGCTGACGGTGGGCAACTTCCTAGGTGGCGTGTGGGCAAACGAAAGCTGGGGGCGCTACTGGGGCTGGGATCCGAAGGAGACCTGGGCGCTCATTACGATTTTCATCTATGCGGTGGTAGTGCATTTTAGGTTTATGCCTAAGCTCAATAATCAATTCGCCTTTGCCGTAGCCTCGATGTTTGCGTATTTTAGCGTTATAATGACCTATTTTGGCGTAAATTTCTACCTAAGCGGCATGCACTCATACGCTAGCGGCGAGCGCATTCCGGTGCCTGGCTGGGCGTATGTGATGGTCGCCTCGATGATAGCTCTTGCGATCGCGGCGTATTTTCGCTCGGGCAAATCGGCTAGGCTTTAAAACCCCCGTAGAATTTTATAGAATTTTACGATTCGCGATTGCGCTAAATTTTAAAATTTTGCACCGCGACAGGACTTTGATGCTTGAAATTTTAAGGCGTCGTAAAATTCTAATGATTTGGAATTTGCACCGCTATGGGGTTTTAATGTTTTAAATTTTACTTCTAGTGGAATTTTTTCATGTGACGGAAGCGCGACGTAATTTAGAATTTTAAAATTTCAGCTAGCGCGCT
Source organism: uncultured Campylobacter sp. (assembly GCA_963520005.1). Classification (GTDB taxonomy): domain Bacteria; phylum Campylobacterota; class Campylobacteria; order Campylobacterales; family Campylobacteraceae; genus Campylobacter_B. Next base: position 15,683 of record CAUQPS010000026.1, on the reverse strand, counting down.
AGCGTAAAATTCCACCTCGTCGCCGCTATGACTGAGCAGTGAAATTTTAAGATTTGATTTTATAAATTCTATTTCGTCTGTAGCTTTAAATTTAAAATCTCGCACTTTATGAAATTTTATTTACGATGTCGAAATTTTAAAATTTTGCACGCCATTGTCGCAATAACTCTTGCGCGACAAAATTTTAAAATTTTAAATTCAGCGCCATGATAGAATATGATAAAATTTGAAAATTTATAAAATTTTAAACTGCGAAAACGCCTCGCCAGGCATTAAAATTATCTTAAAATATAATTTAGCTTGCAAGGTTAAGCTAAATTTCTGCTTATAATCATATTGATTTAATCTTTATTTGGCTAAAATTGACGCTTATCAATTTCTTAATTTGAAAGGATAAAGATGTCTGATCTAAAACAGGATAGACGAGGCTTTATCGGGCTTACTTTCGGCGCAGTTGCCGCTGTGGGTGGCGTTTTCGCACTCGTGGGGATGAAGAAATCGTGGGATCCGTTACCTAGCGTGCGCGCCGCCGGCGTCACTACGGTAGATTTAAGTCCGATCAAAGAGGGCGAGCTGTATCAAACGCAGTGGCGCAAAAAGCCGATTTTCGTGCTTAAAAAGACCGCCGATATGCCTAAAAACGATGACCGTGACGTCGTCGTAGGAGATGCTAGATATACGCTTTGCATCGGGCTTTGTACGCATTTGGGCTGTATTCCTAGCTACAAGCCATCGACGCAACAATTCATCTGTGCATGTCATGGCGGGATTTTCGACGCTAACGGCGTAAACGTGTTCGGTCCGCCGCCGCGCCCTATGGATATACCGCCCTTTAAAATAGACGGAACGAAACTCGTTTTAGGCGAAGAGGGCCCAGAATACCAAGCCCTAAAGCAGAAAGCATAGGAGGCGCAGATGGCACATATAAGAAAAGCTACGGGAGTTTGGGATTGGTTCGACCAAAGGCTTGCCGTAACGAAATTTTTCAAGGTGATGGTAAGCGAGTATTGGATTCCTAAAAATATCAGCTTCCTTTGGGCGATGGGTGTTATTTTGATGACGCTATTTATAGTTTTATTCGTTAGTGGACTAATGCTCGTGATGTATTATAAGCCGGATGTAAATCTCGCATTTGATAGCGTAAATTTCACGATTATGAAAGAGGTCGAATACGGCTGGCTATGGCGACATATCCACGCAGTATCGGCATCGGTCGTATTTTTGATCCTATACATTCATACTTTAGTAGCTATTTATTACCGCTCGTATAAGCAAGGGCGAGAGATGATTTGGGTAAGCGGAATGCTGCTTTTCATCATCTTTTCGGCTGAGGCTTTCAGTGGCTATATGCTTCCGTGGGGGCAGATGAGCTACTGGGCGGCTATGGTTATTACTAATCTTTTTGGAGGAATTCCAGTAGTTGGCGATGCAATAGTCGAATGGATTCGCGGCGATTACGCCGTAAGTGATCCGACACTGACGCGATTTTTTATGCTTCACGTCTGTTTGCTACCTCTCGTGGTGGTTGCGGTGCTGGCGGTGCATTTTTATTCGCTTAGATTTCCGCATGTAAATAACCTAGACGGCGAGGAGATTGACTTTGAGCTCGAGGGTGAGAAGTATCTGCAGGGCAAAACTAGCGAAAGCAAGGTAATTCCATTTTGGCCGGGCTTTTTGGCGAAGGATTTTTTTTATGTCAGTATCTTTATGATATTTTTCTTTTATCTGGTCGGCTTTCACTTCGATTTTGCGATGGATCCGATAAATTTCGAGCCGGCAAACAGCCTCAAAACCCCGACGCATATCTATCCGGAGTGGTACTTTCTCTGGGAGTATGAAATTCTGCGCGGATTTTACTTCGACGTAGGACCGCTTAAGGCTGCCGACATCGGACTTATCGCCTTTGCGTTTGCCGGAGTTTCGCTGTTTTTTATCCCGTTATTTGATCGCAGCAGCGTAGTAGCGCCCGCACACAAAAACAAGGCGTTTTTCATTTGGTTTTGGGTTTTGGTAATCGACATGATCCTGCTTAGCCTTTTCGGCAAGCTCCCTGCAGACGGCGCGGAGCTTGGTATCGAAAATAAATACTGGGGCTTTGCTTTATCGATCATCTATATCGGATTGCTTGTCGTAGTGCTTCCGCTAATTACAATCGCAGAAAGAAAGAGGGTCTAGCCATGAAAGAGATAAGAACCCTAATCTTAGTGCTTTTTTGTGTGGGAATTTTATACTGGTTTATCGAGCCTTATGCTCATACTAAGCTTAGCCCGCACACCGATCCAGTAAATTACGATTTTGCAGCAGGCGATACGGCTTTAGCCGCGCATAACGTAGCCGCAGCAGAAAGCGCTTTGGCCGCAGCTGAAAAAGGCGGGGATGAGACGATGATAAAAAATTCTAAAAAAGCCCTAGCCAGTGCGAAAGAGCAACAAGACAAAACGGTGCTTTTTTGGGACGAGATAAATAAAATCGATCTTAGTAAAGGCGATGCCGTGCGCGGCGCCGAGACCTTTACAAATGCAGGCTGCACCGCATGTCATGGAGTAAAAAGTGCAAATATCCCCGCTCCTATGGACGCGGCAAGCGCCAGTGCCGCATACGGCGTCAATCCTCCGGATCTTAGCAGCGCAGGCTATCTATACACCGATAAATTTTTAGCTGCGCTCATCAAAGATCCGATCATGGCTCTTAAGCTAGATCAGAAATTTGGCGACGAAAAGCCTTTTCCGATGCCTGGATTTTTCGGTGCGGGCGGTGATCTAAATCAAGAGATCGCCGATATCGTAGCCTATCTAAAATCGCTCGCTCCTAGCGAGGATAAGCTAATCGCCTCTGAGGCTGCTGCTAGCGATATCAAGCAAGGCACTGAACTAAATGAAGCGCAGAAAAAATTCCTTTTAAGCAAGGCGGTTTTTGAGGATGCTTGTCTAAGATGCCACGATGTCAAGTATGATAAGCTCTTTGCATCCAGCGATAAGGCTAGCCTGGCTGCGTATATGGGCTCGACGCCTCCGGATCTTTCGATGATGATCCGTTCTAAGGGCGCCAACTATCTGCACGAGTTTATCAATGATACGCAAAAGAAGCTTCCAGGCACTTCGATGCCGCGCGTAGGCTTGAACGAAAACGCTGAAGCCAAGGTCGTGGAGTATCTAGCTGACGTAGGCGATAGCAAAAAAACTGAGCGTGAAGCTACAACCATAAATATTATGATTTATTTCTTGATCCTTTCTGTTTTTGCAGGTCTTTGGAAAAGCAAAATTTGGTCGAAACTTCACTAAAATTTTAGCAGTCGGAGTAAAATCCGACTGCCGTTTAAAATTCCGTCATATCCTAAATTCTATTAAATTCCATCTATCAAAAAGCTCTCGCAATTGAGAATTTAGCCGCTTTCGTGCTTTATGATAACCGCTTTTTTTATTACTTTTTAAGATTTTTCTACATATAATTGCCGCTCAATTTTGAAATTTAATGTATGAATTCAACTCAAGAAGGGTCAGATGAAATTTTTTAAATTTGCGGTTTTAGCTCTAATTTTTCCGCTTGCTATGCTTTTTGCGGATACGGATTATCGCGCCGAAGCAGCGACGATAAAAGAGAAATTTGCTCAAGCGATCAAGCTTTATGTTGATGGTAACAATTCTGAAGCTAGAAAAATAACCCAAGAGGCGTATTTTGGGCATTTTGAAAATCTAGAAGCTGGCATCCGCATAAATTTGGGACAGAAAAAATCCTACGATATGGAGAAGCAATTCGGCGATATCCGTAAAGCGATCAAAGCCGAAAAGCCTCTAAATGAGATCCAAGCTATGATCGATAATCTAAATCGCGAGATTGATGAGGTTCTGCCTGCGATCGAATCTGGTCATCGTCTCGTAGCCGAGTATCAAGACGGAGGCGACGGCAGCACTTCTGCGCCAGCCTCAGGCGGGAATTCCGCAGCATCCGGTACAACTTCGCCTTGGATGAGCGTCTATACGGAATTTAAAACTGAGCTGGATAACGCTAAAGCTGCGTTTGATAAAAAAGACACTGCTGCACTAAAAGCTGCGCTAAATCGCGCGAAATTTGATATCTACCGCAACGAACGCCTAGAAGAGGCGGTGCGAAAGTATGTTTCATCTCAGACCGATCAATCAATCCAGCAAATTATCGGAAATCTCTTGCGCGAGGATTCAGATACGGACAAATCAAAATTTGACGAAGCGATAAACGCTTTAGATAATCTAACATTAAAAGCCGTAAATGATTTGCCGCAAGAAAGCTATTCCATAGCGCCGCAGACCGCGTTAGCACAAAGCGATACTAGTGAGGATGAGGGCAAGGATTTTACGCCGATTGTGCAAAATATCAAAGACAAAATGGCTAAGGTTTTGCAGCTTTACGAGAGCGGCAAGGTTGATGATGCGATCGACGAAAGCGGCAATATCTACTTCGATGAATACGAAGAGAGCGGCATGGAAAATATCGTCGGCGCTAAAAATACTCAGCTCAAGCTAGACACCGAAGCAAGCTTTAATAAAATTTCGGCTCTTATGCGCGCGGGCGCTTCCAAAGAACAGATCGTAGCGGCGCAAAATAAGCTATTTGATCAGCTTACCCAAAGCCTAGAGCTAACGAAGAAATCAAGCAACTGGGATCTATTCTTATACGCGTTTATCATCATCTTGCGTGAAGGATTTGAAGCGCTCATTATCGTAGCCGCAGTCATCGCTCTACTTATAAAATCCGGCAACTCAAAACACCTAAATATCGTTTACAGCGCTCTTGGCGTCGCGGTTGTGCTAAGTATCGCTACGGCTTACGGGCTGAATTATATCTTCGGTAGTGAAAATGCAGGGCAAACGCGCGAAGTGATGGAGGGCGCGGTGATGTTAATCGCCGTGGTGCTGCTATTTTACGTGGGCTTTTGGCTTCTTTCAAATGCAAGCTCCAAAAAGTGGAGCGCCTATATCCAAGGTCAAATTTCAAACAGCCTAAGCTCTGGCGATAGCAAGATGCTTTGGTGGACGGTATTTTTAGCGGTTTATCGCGAGGGCGCAGAGACGGTGCTATTTTATCTGGCACTACTTTTCGATGCTAAAAGTCCAGCAGCTACTAGCATGGTAGCAGTAGGCTTTGTAGCGGGTCTAGCGGCTCTTATCATAGTTTATATCGTCATCAAAAAATTCTCGCTTAAAATCGCTATCAAGCCATTTTTCATCGCTACATCGGTCATCATATTTTATATGTCCGTCGTATTTGTGGGCAAGGGCGTGATGGAGCTAGTAGAGGGCAAGGTATTCGTGCCTACCGTTATTGATGGGCTTCCTACGATTACGTGGATCGGATTTTATCCTTACGTCCAGAGCCTCGTGCCGCAAGCGGTGATGATCGTGCTTTTGATCGTAGGAATTTTGATCTTAAAAAATAAGCAAAAAAACAAATCTTAATAAGGAGAGAAAAGATGAAAAAGATTTTTTCAGGTATGTTGGCGCTAAGCCTAGCCTCTGTTATAGCAATGGCGGGAGAGCATCCGATCGGCGAGCCGATTGAGCAAAATGGAATGGAGATCGCTGCTGTGTATCTTCAGCCTATCGATATGGAGCCTAAAGGCATCGATCTAGCTCCTAGCAAGGCGGACATCCACCTAGAGGCGGATATCCACGCCATTAAAGGCAACGCAAACGGATTTGGCGAGGGCGAGTGGATCCCTTACCTAAAGATCGCTTATGTGCTTAAAAACCTAGATACAGGCAAGATTCAAAAGGGAAATTTCATGCCGATGGTAGCTAGCGACGGCCCTCACTACGGCGCCAATATCAAGATGGTAAACGGCGTAGGCAACTACGAGCTAACCTATAACATCGAAAATCCAAGCGCCAACGGATTCGGCCGCCACGCAGATAAAGCGACCGGCGTAGGCAAATGGTGGGAGCCGTTCTCGGTTAAATACACCTTCCAATACACAGGCGCTCCTAAAGAGTAAATCGTAGCAGGCTCCGCCGAGTCCGTTTTCGGCGGAGCCCTAGCGGTATTGGGTTTAGCCGCACGCTTTAAATTTAAGGCGGTTAAATTTAGCTAGTTTAAATTTAACCGCTACGCCGTAGCTAAAACGTATCGTTTTGCTTTAATGCGTTTAAGCTTACGAATATTTTAGCTGCGGCAAAATTTTAAAATTTCAAGATACTTGGAATTTTAAAATTTTAAATTTAGCGCGTCGCGAGGGCGAGATAAAACCAAAGCAAGAGCGAGGCGAAATTTCTTTTTGTCGGCAGACTCTTGCCGTTGCAAATTTTTTGCAAGCGGATTTAAAATTTTAAAATTTACAAAATGGCGTAGGTTTTAAAATTTTAAAATTTAAGCAATTATAGGCGATTTACGCGCATTAGGCTCGATGAGGATTTTTAATGACGATATTTTTTTATCACGTTAGCTTGGCTCTATTTCCGCTCGCGTTTTTAAGCGCGTATCTGGGCGGCAGGCGCTTTATCAGCGCATCGTTTTTGCCCGCGCTTTTGGGAGCTGCATTCGGGGCGCTGTGCTTTAGCGCATTTGCGCGTTCGGCAAACGCTGATGCAGGCAAGATTATATTTGACGCGCTCGCACTTTTAGCACTGCTAGCGTTGCTGTTTGCGTTTAAGCTTAAGCGATTCTATCTTACCGCCGCAGTTATTTTTGCTCTTGGTTGCGCGTATGGATTTGAATACCGCTTCATAGGGATGAATTTTAAAATTTTCTCCGGCGAGCTACTGGACAGCTTCAGCCTAACCAACCTCTTCATGGCGGTTTTAGGTGCACTGGCTCTCATTTTATTCTATTTTATTTATCGCTCAGCTCTAGTGCGCGCGAGCAGAGGTGCAAAGCTGGCGTCATTCGCTCTTGCGTGGGCATTTGCCTTCATCGCCAAAATCGGCTTTTTGGGTCTTGATCTGCGCCAGGCAGACGCGCCCAAAGCGCTAGCTGCGAAGGGTTTTGAAGGGCTTTCAAACGCGATCGGCTCGTCAGAGTTTCTAAGCGTCATCGCTAAAATCATCCACTACAACAACTCCTATCTGACGCTAGCTCTTTGCCTTATAGCCGCGCTAATTGCGCTACTTACGGTATTTCGTGCGCCAAGGCGTGTGCCTCGCGAAGCGGACATTATAAAATTTAGAGAGGTTAAGGCGGGCAGATTCGCCATTTTTAGAGACTTTAGCCTGATCTTATCGCTTGGGGTTTTAATCAGCTTTTTGGGGCTTTATTATATCTTGGTCGCCTCAAAACCGCCTACGATCGATGAGCCTAAGATTATCGAGCCGCAAGGCGCGGAATTCATAATCGATGCAAACATCGTAAAGGACGGCAAGCTGCACCGCTTTGCCTACGTCACCGACGACGGGCATAAGGTCAGATTTTTTCTATTAAACCGCTTCACGGACAAATTTGCCCCGGTCGCGGTTTTTGATGCGTGCTCGATCTGCGGCGATATGGGCTATATCAAAAAAGGCGACGAGCTCATCTGTATCGCTTGCAACGTGCGGATATTTTTACCGAGCGTCGGCAAGCTGGGCGGCTGCAATCCGATCCCGCTGGATTATAAGCTAGAGGGGCAAAATATCGTCATCGCGCTTAAGACGATTGAAGACGGCGCGTCCTATTTCTCGGAGATTGTGGATAAAAAGGTGATCGATCCGGTCAGTAGAAAAGAAATTTTAAACACCTCTAAATTTAGCTATCTTTACTACGGACGCACATACTTTTTCGAAAGTGAAGCGAATGCAAACGCCTTCACAGCACACCCCGAGCGCTATGTAGATGAAAACGGCACGCTAAAGGAGCTTAAATAATGTTTTTACGCATAATCAAATCCTCCATTTTAAACTCCAGGGATAGCAAAATTTTAGCGTTTTTGACGATATTTTTATCGGTCTCACTGATCGCTTGCATGCTAAATATCACGCTAAAAATCGGCGATCAGGTCGCTAAGGAGCTGCGCAGCTACGGCTCAAATATCGTCGTGCTACCGCGCTCGCAAAGCCTAAGCATCGAGATCGGCGGGCGCGAATACTCGCCGCTTAAAAACGACGATTTCTTAAAAGAGAGCGAGCTACATAAGATCAAAGAGATTTTTTGGCGCAACAATATCACCGCCTTTGCGCCCTTTTTAACTACACACGTGGGAAATTACGACGTCGTGGGAACCTACTTTGAAAAGGACGTGGGCGTTAGCGACGAGCCTGATTTCAGATCGGGCGTGCGCTCGCTCTATCCGTTTTGGAGCGTAGAGGGGCAGTGGGTAAAGGACGGCGCCGAGAATGAGGTGCTTGCAGGCGACGGGCTTGGGCTAAAGATCGGCGATACGATTAAGCTTGGAGATTATGAGGTTAAAGTCGTTGGGATTTTGCACGGCGCGGAGGATGAAGCTAAAAAGCTAATCGCAAATTTATCTTTGGTGCAAAAGCTAACGCACAAAGAGGGTCTCATCGCCAAGGCAGAAGTCAGCGCCATGACGATCCCCGAAGACGATCTGTCCGTAAAGGCAAGAAGGAGCCTCGATAACCTGGACGCCACAGAATACGACACCTGGTATTGCTCAGCATACGTAAGCTCCATCGCGTATCAGATCACCGAGGAGTATACAAACGCAACTGCTAAGGCGGTGCTTAGCGTCAGCGAAGCTCAAAGCGGCATAACGAAGAAGATTCAAAATTTAATGGGCGTCGTAAGCATCCTATCGCTTCTAATCTCAAGCATCTGCATCACGAGCCTGCTAAGCAGCGAAATTTACAAGCGCAAAAAGGAGATCGGCTTGCTTAAGGCGCTGGGAGCGAGTAACTTTATGATCTATATCCAGTTCGCCGCCGAAATTTTCGTTATCTGCATAGCGAGCTCGCTCGTGGGCGCAGTCGCGGGCTACGCGCTTAGCTGGGCGATCGCGTATCAAATTTTTGGCTCCTTTATCGGCGTGTCGCTAATGGTCTTTCCGCTTAGCATCGTCTTTGGACTTCTTATTTGCATTATCGGCTCGATTTTGCCGCTACGCGGAGTGATCAAGCTACTGCCTGCGGAGGTGCTTTATGGTAGGAAATAACGGAGCGTTTTTTAGAGGCGCGATCTTTAAAAGTATCATCAACAGCGGCATTCGCAGCTTCGTGATTTTCGTCGCGATCATGCTAGGCAGCGCAGTTTGCGCGGCGTTCGTAAATATCTACGCCGACATCGATAAAAAGGTCGCCAGCGAGCTAAACAGCTACGGCGCAAATTTAATCGTAAGCCCTGCGAATTTAGAAAATTCTCATATGGACGAAGCGGCGCTCGATGCAAAATTTGCCAAAATTCCAGCTCTAAAAAGCGCGAATAAATATCTTTTTGGCAGCGCAAATTTGGGCGTAAACTCAGGCATCATCATGGGGGTAAATTTCTCCTCTCTGCGCGATACTATGCCGTTTTTGGATCTTAAAGAAGGCTCGTTTATCGGCGTGGATTTCGACGATAAAAATGCGCTCATCGGGCAGGATCTCGCCAAACTTTTGGGCGCGAAGCTCGGCGATAGTATCGAGATCACGCCGATCGGCTCAAACGAAACGAGCAAGGTAAAGATAAAAGGTATCGTCTATGACGGGCAGAAAGAGGACGGTATGCTGCTAATATCGCTGCCGCTGGCGCAAAAAATTTTAAATCAGCCTGCGCAGGTAAACTACGCCGAAGCGATCGTAAGCGGCGATTTTAAGCAGCTAAGCGAAATTTCAAAGAGCCTAAGCGATGCGCAGATGAGCTTCGCGCCGATCGGCAAGGTATCCAAGACCCAAGGCATCATCCTAAACAAAATCAAGCTTTTGATGCTTCTTATCGGCATTACGATCCTTCTGATCACCTCGGTCTGCATCAACACGAGCCTTAGCTCGATCCTGCTTTCGCGCATCAAAGAGTTCGCGCTCATCCGCGCAATCGGCGCGAGCAAACAAAATTTGCTCCACCTAATCTTGGGCGAAATTTTAACCGTCTGCGTCGCAGGCTCTCTAGCGGGAGTCTTCGTGGGATACCTGCTAGCGATCTTGCTGGGGCATCTGATATTTTCAAGCAGCGTGGATTTTAGGCTGATTAGCCTCTTTGCGGCGGTCGCGCTGAGCCTGATTTTTGCGCTCGCGGCAAGCTACTATCCGATCAAAAAGGCGCTGAATCCGAATTTAGCGAATCTATTAAGGGAATGACATGGAAATTTTAAAATTTGAAGGCATCTGCAAATACTTCGGCGAGGTTAAGGCGCTCGATAATATCAGCTTCGACGTTTTAAGCGGCGAGTGGGTCAGCATAATGGGCCCAAGCGGCAGCGGCAAGAGCACGCTTGTAAATATCCTAAGCCTGATGGACGCCCCCACCGCGGGCAGATATATCCTAGGCGGAGCCGACGCGAGCGCGCTAAACGACGAGCAAATTTTAGAATTTCGCCGCAAGAAGATCGGCCTCGTGTTTCAGCAGTTTCACCTAATCCCATACCTAACGGCCGTCGAAAACGTCATGCTAAATCAGTACTACCACAGCTGCGTGGACGAAGATAGCGCCAAGGCGGCGCTTGAGAAAGTGGGGCTCGCGCACCGCATCACGCACCGCCCTAGCGAGCTTAGCGGCGGCGAGCAGCAGCGCCTCTGCATCGCGCGCGCACTCATCAACGACCCCGACATCATCATCGCCGACGAGCCTACGGGTAACCTCGACGAAGCCAACGAGCGCGTGGTTTTGCAGCTCTTTCAGACGCTTCGCGGCGAGGGCAAGACCCTGCTTTTGGTCACGCACAACGAGGAGCTCGGTAAATTTGCCGACAAAGTGGTGCGTCTAAGACACGGCAAGCTCGATCGAATAGAGCTTTTGGATCAAAGCACGATGAAGCATAATCTCGGCTCGCAAGATAAAATTTCAGATCGCGATCCAAACAAAAGCGCTTCGCAAAGCTCTAGCGCCGAAGCTGCGAGCGAGCAAAATCCCGCCTCGCAAAATTCTGGCGGCGAAGATCGGGACGCTAAAAATTTAAGCGGCGAAAATTCCGATACCAAAAATTCGGGCGCACAGAATTCCGATGCGTAAAATTTAGCTCGTATGATGAAAAATAAAGCTACGTTAAAATTTAAAAATTTCACCGCCTGCGCGCGCTCTTTTTGGGTTCACTTGCAGTTTGCGCGAGCAGGCGCGGCTCTTTACTGGGCACGTCCCGCCGAAGCCGCTTGCCTGGAAAGATCAAGCACCGTTGCAAAACCGAGCGGAGCGGGTAAAAATTTTAAAAGCCGAAATTTAAAAAGTCTAAATTTTAAAAGCCGAAACGCTACGGGTGCGGATTGCGGCGCAGATCACGGCATACGTCTCAGCCTGGGTCGCGATATAAATTCCCGCCCGGATCGCGCCTCAAATTTTAAAATTTCAAACGCAAATTTAAAAGCAGATTTAGCGCGCCCGAAGGTTGGTTTTAGATGATAAAATTTTTAAATTTAAAAGTTGCTGCCGCCGTGTTCGCGCTGCTGCTCGCAGGCTGCGACGGGCAGAAGCACCATCTAAGCACTGACGGCACCTCGCTTGCCTCCAAGTTCGATCCCTCCGAGCGCACGCTAAAGATCGAGGGCAACGACAAACCGTTCGTGCTGTTTTTCTACACTAGCAGCTGCGGTGCGTGCAAGGAGCAGGTACCTGCGCTAAACGAGCTGCAAGCTAGCGGCGATGCACTGATCATCGGCGTTTTGGGCGGCGGCAAGGGGCTAGAAGCCGACGCCGCGGTCGCTCGCGAAAAGGGGATAAAATTCCCAAGCGTCAGCGGCGCGAGCTCGGTGAAATACTTTGAATCCATCGTAGGCGGTATTTTCGGCACCCCCACGTCGGTGATCTACGATAAAAACGGCAAAGCGGTCAAAAAACTCATCGGCCTCTACCCCAAATCCGCCTTCGAAACCCAGCTCAAACTCATAAATTAGCCTGCTCAAAGGGGCCTAATGTTTGCTAAATTTCGCTAAAATCGGCTTAAAATTTCATTTTAAGGAAACGATATGTTTGCAAAAACCGCATTAGCAGTCGCTCTAGCCCTTAGTTGCGCACTCGCAGCGCCTTATGAGCCCTACGATCACGACGCGATGATAAAGACGGCGCCGGACGGCTCGAGAGCCCTGGATATCGGCGGCATCTACCGCTCCGTGGATAATCTCTGCACCCACGCATGCGAGTATCCGCTAAAATTCGACAGCGAGAAGGATGCTGAGGCTGCCTATCAGGACGCGCGAGCGCTTGAAGAAATTTTTAAATTTCTAAGTCAGGAGCTGTTTAAAAAGGATATCGACGCCAAGGATCGCTACGAGTTTGAGCATAAATTTGCCCGAATTTACGTCATTCAGCACAATTTTGATATCAAAGGCGCCACGGAGAAGGCGGACGCGCTCTACGACAAGCTCGTACAAGAAGCGCCAAAAGACGGCGAGATCCGCACGGAATACGGCGAGTTCTTGCTAAACTCCTCCCGCGACCAAAAGGCCCAGCAGATGCTTTCTAGCGCGCTTGAGCTCGGCTCGATGCGCGCACACCACGCTCTTGCGCTATTTGGCCTGATGCATGACGACAAAGAGAGCGCGATTAAGCACCTGCAGGCCTACCTTGAGGCCTATCCAAAAAATAGCTCCGCCGCGCAGCTGCTCGAGGGACTAAAAAGCGGCAATATCAAGATCGAAAAGAAACAGCAATGAGTAAAAAATCCCTTGCTTTAGGCGCCGCTGCGATGCTTTGCGGTGCACTAAGCCTAAACGCCGAAGCGGCGGCGCAGGACGCACAAATAGATCTGAAATTTAACGTCGCAAATTTCACGCAAGAAAGCGTGATCGTAGGCGGCAAAAAGATAAAATTTCGCGCTTACAAAAATATAATCTACGTCGCAAAACCCGCAAGCGCGCACTATCAGAGTATGAATATCTTCATCCCGCAGCAGTATTTTGAGGGGCGCAAGAGCGGCAAATTTGACGCCGCAAGCGCGCCGATATTTTTGCCAAACGGCGTGGGCGGCTACATGCCCGGCGAAGCGGGCGAGGTCAAAATAGACGCAAGCGGCAAACCAAACGCGATCGCTACGGCGCTTTCGCGCGGTTACGTCGTAGCCGCTCCCGCAGTGCGCGGACGCACGCTAAAGGACGCAAACGGCGATTATATCGGCAAGGCGCCCGCGGCGATCGTCGATCTAAAAGCAGCCGTGCGGTATCTGAAATTTAACGACGCGGCGATGCCGGGGGACGCGAATAAAATCATCTCAAACGGCACGAGCGCGGGTGAAGCGCTCTCGGCGCTTTTGGGCACGAGCGGGGATGAGGCCGCGTACGAGCCGTATCTGCAAGAGCTGGGCGCTGCGAAGGCGAGCGATAAAATTTACGCGGCGAGCGCATACTGCCCGATCACAAATCTAAAGCACGCGGACGCGGCGTATGAGTGGATGTTCAGCGCGCAGAGCGAATATAAAAAGATGGATTTTAGCGGGCTTGATGCGGCGGGATTTAACGAGCGCGGCGAAAATTCTAGCGGCGGAGATCTAAAAGCAAATTCCAAAAAAGGCGCAAATCAAAGCGCCGCAAAGCCCGCGCGCAAGGTGCTAAGCGGCAAACTAAGCGCGGCACAGATTAAAATTTCAGACGAGCTAAAAGCGCAATTCCCCGCCTATCTGAACTCGCTAAGCTTAAAGGATGGGGGCGGCCGCGCGCTAAGCCTGGATAAAAACGGCGACGGCAGCTTCAAAGATTACATAAACGGGCTCATATCGGCCTCGTTTGCTAATTTTGCGGCGAAAAATCCGCGCGCGAAGGCGCCCCTATACCTAGCCGCCAAGATCAAGGATGATGCACCCCAATCGCATATGCTTTTTTGGGGCTACGCGACTGCCGAGCCGCGCGCCAAAACCCCGCCCGCATTCGACGGCTTTGCGCTTGAAAATCCCGAAAACGAGCTGTTCGGCGGCGCCAAATTTAACGCGGCGCATTTTACGGATTTTGGCGCGATGAATGACCCCGCCAAAGGGGTGCTGATCGCAGATGCGCGGATCGTAGAGATGATGGATGCGATGAGCTTCGTGCGCAACGAAAACGGCGCGAAGCATTACCGCATCCGACACGGCGCGAGTGATCGCGATACGGCGCTTGCGATCCCTGCAATTTTGGCGCTTAGCTTGCAAAATGCGGGCAAGAACGTCGATTTTGCGGTGCCTTGGGGGCATGGACACGGCGGCGATTACGATCTTGAGGAGCTTTTTAACTGGATCGACGAAATAGTCGCGCACTAGGCTTAGCGGGCAGAATTTTATACTTTGGAATTTAAAATTTTGCTCGCAGCTCTGCCCTAAAATTTTATCGCCTAAAGCTCGCTCTAGCGGATGCACCGAGCGGCGTAAAATTCTGCGCGAAATTCTATCGCGTTAAAATTTCGGCATCGCCGCAAGGCGCGCAACGGCTTGAAATTTTGCAGCCAGCATTCAAAAAATTTCATAGAATTTTATCGCGGCAAAACGGCGCGAATTAAATTTTATCGGCCGTGACGATTTATGTTGGAGCTTTTAGCGCGATCTGCGCTAAAATTTCGGCGCAATCAAATTCCGCGGGCTAAATTTTAAATTTAAAGACCGAAGTATGCGATAAAATTTCACGGCGTTTATGCACTTCCGATCGCAGGCGTTTAAACACGCAAGTATCGTGCATGAGCGCGCATTCGGCACGCGGGTGATTAAAATCCGCCAAAATGAACGCAGAAAACCCAAGCAAGCGCGGTAATCAGGCTAAATTTAAGGCGCGCATTCGCGATCTCTCGCGGAGCCCAAGCCCGCTTTTGCCATCCATTAGGCCTGCTTCAATAATCTACTGGCACCCAAAAAGCGCCGTTTGAGGTCTGTATCTTTACGACGTGTGTATAAATTTCATAATTTAACGGCGCTTTTAAGCACCGCTTAGCCTATTAAAGACCAACACACGCCGCGGCAGCATCGTTTCCTAAAACCGAGTGTGCTAGCATCTTTGCGGCAGCGGCGCAACTCGGCGCTAAATTTAACGCTAGCTCTCCTTGCGCCGCCTCTCTAGCTCGGCGTACGGCGGCACCCTTTGCTACGACGTCTAAACTCAAGCCGTTCCCTTGCCGCGCCGCAAAAGAGCTTTTAAAATTTAACGCCCTAGCCTTTCGCGATCTCGTAAAAACCGTCCTCAAAAACAACCTTGCCCGCATCCACAAGGCGCTTTAAAAGCTGCGCGCTCGCTTCGTCAAACATCGCCTCCACGTCGCTCGTGCGTTGTGGACGACGTGCCAAAGTATGCAATATCTCATCCTCACTAAAGCTCAGCCGCTCGCTTGCGTATTTGGGCGCAGCGATAATATTTACGTTTTGATTTTCGATGAAAGTGGCTAGATAGCGCAGCTGCGCCTCGCTCACCCCCTCTGCGCGGTATGCGGGCGGCCGATCTATAGTGCCAATATCTACGCGGTGCGGATTGATGCGAGCTAAAGCCGCATTCAGCGCCGCAAAATCCTCTTGCGTGTCGTTTAGCCCGCGCACGACTAGGATTTCGATATCAAGCTCACCGCGAAACTCGCGCGCAAAATCCGCGATCGCGCTTATGATATCCTCGGCGCTAATGCCCGCGTGCGGACCGTCCACCTTGCGAAAGCTTTTCGTAAGCGCGCTATCTAGCGAAAATTTGCAGATATCAAGTTTCATCAGTGCTGCGCTG
>CAUQPS010000025.1:0-21321 GCA_963520005.1 uncultured Campylobacter sp. | reverse complement strand
CGTTCACCCTAATCGCTCCAAGCCCCAAATACGGCTTAATATAGCCGCTTTCAAATAAAAATTTATATCCTGCTCTCGTGCTGAAATCCCAAATTTGCGATTTGTATTTCGCGCCGTGGATAGCGCCGAATCCGTTGTTGGTTTCAAATTTATGATCGTTTGTCGAATAGGTTAAATTGACCGCCAAATCCACGTTCTCGCTAAAATCGTATCTGCCCGCCAGACCGAGCTCGTAGGATTTGATGTTTTCTTTGACGCCGTCGAATTTACCCTCGTACCAAGCGTCAGATTTTTGATACCCAAAGATCACGCCCAGCGTAAGATCATCCACTCTCTTGGAGGCTCCGAGTAAAATTCCGTCGCTCTTGTGATCGTATTTGACGCCGCCCGAGCGGTCTTTGTAATCTCCGCCGTAGTTTCCGATCGCGCTTACGTTTACGTTAAACTCCTGCTCGTCGGTGTCGGTTAAATTTTTATAAGCAGAATTTCGTGCAAGCTTGGTAAGATCCAGATCGACCTTCGAGCGCGGCATCTCGATGCCTACCCGGTTGCCGCCTCTTGCGACCTGAGAAAACAGGCTGCCGTTTTTAGGCGTGAAGTTATTGATCGCCAGCATCAGCGCTTCAAAATAGGTAGGCAGATCGTCGTATCCGCTAGGATAGGCATTCGTATCGGAGGTGATGAATAGATTTGCCGCGTTGCGCTCGCGAGATAATCTTATGATCTCATCGTACTGATCTGGTCTTGCGTTATATATGACGTGCAAAATTTTAGAGGAATTTGCAGGGTCTTTTTCAAATTCCGAAGTTCTAGGGCGGTAGTGGTTTATATACTCATCCGCGCTCACCTCTTGCAGCATCCAAACGTCCGCATAGGGAGCTATGGCGTCGCGCACGCCCCAGCCGTTGTTTGCCAAAACTAGCATTCCCGGATATTTAGTCTTGATATAATTGTAGATATTCGCCATATAGGCGATAGTTGCGGGATTATTCTCGGTATTGACCTCGTCGATAAAGTACCCCGCGATATTTTCTCTGCCGTAGAAATTTACGAAATTATCGATATCGGCATAGACTAAATTTAGATTTCTAGTAGAATTTTTGGTATAGGTATAGCCTAAATTTGATATGCCCGCCGCGATATTTCGCTTCATCTGAACCGCGTCTTCGTCTCTTCTGACCAGATATTGCGTAGCTTGATTGCCCGGTATCGCCGCCTCGTATGAACCGAAAGCCACATAAGGAACCAGCGCGCCGCCTATATTGGTAATACCGTTCCAAAACTCGGCATTTACGCCGCTATTGCCCGTCCAGCGAAACGCAGGCATCATAACGCGCTGATTATTAAGCCTGCCCGAATATGAGCCCTTTTTGGCAAAGCCCCTTGCGTACTCAAGCTTGATACGAAATGAGTTTTCATACTCGTCGCTCGCGTCGCTCGCGGAACTATCGCTAGCCACGTCGCGCCTACTTAATTTCGCGCCCAAGCTATCCGCAGCGCTCATTACATCGGAACGGGAAGTGTTGTTGGAAGGTGATTTTTGCGCGTTTGCATAGCTCCAGGAATTCTGCTCGCTCGCATAGCCGAACCCTGCTGCACCGACAAGCGCAAGAGATACGATTTTTTTCAAAGACTTTAGCATTCTGCACCGCCTCAAATAAAATTACCCAAATTCTTAAATTTCGACAAATTTGCGGACGCGCTTTTAAAATTAAAAGCTTTGTCGAAATTTAAAAATTTAGCCGCTTTGGAGCGGCCAAATTTTAAAGCTTATTTTAATGCCGCTTTTGCCTTCTTCGCGACGATTGCGAAAGCTTCGGCGTCGTTCATAGCCATATTTGCTAAAATTTTTCTATCAAGCTCGATGCCCGCTTTTCTAAGTCCGTTTATAAATTTAGAATAGCTGATGTCGTTTAGCCTGCAAGCTGCATTGATGCGCACTATCCAAAGTCTGCGGAAATCGCGTTTTTTCGCGCGTCTGTCACGGAAGGCGTAAACGAGACTTCTTTCTAGCTGCTCTTTAGCCTTTCTGAAATGTTTGCGTCTTGCGCTATAAAATCCGCGCGCAAGCTTTAGCACCTTGTTGTGACGGCGGCGTCTAACGATGCCCGTTTTTACTCTTGCCATATTAATCCTTTCTTAATCGGCGTCCCTTTTGGGATCTTGCCCTGAAATCCATAAATTTAGGGGAGTTTGAATGACTTTCGTCAAAAACTAACTTCGCACTATTTGCAAAGCATTCTTTTAACCGCAGATACGTTCGTAGAATCGACGTATTGGGCCTCGCGCAAATTCCTCTTGCGTTTTTGAGACATCTTCGTCAAAATGTGGCTGCGAAATGCCGAGCCTCTTTTGATCTTGTTTTTGCCCGCTTTAAAACGCTTGACGGCACCGCGCACGCTTTTCATCTTTGGCATGGTCGTCCTTTTTTTAAAGTGAATGGGAAGTATATAATAAAGTTTCTTTGAAAAATTTGAATTTTAGCAAAATTTATGAAAATACAAAATGCTACATCGAAATTGATATAATTATTACTCATAGCAATATTTTCAGATTTATATCGTTTTTATAAATTTAAGCAATTGGATAAAATTTTTCATTTTTAATACAATTAAAACTATAAAACTTACTATTATTAAGCAAAACGCGTAGACGCCGGGCAATATATGAGATATAGCAATAAAGCAAACACCACAAAAAAATTCTACACCAATATTGCAAAAATTTACACTTTTTATAAATTTTTTCAGACCATAACTCAATGCGATATATTTGGCAAAAAGAGATAAAAATAGGCAAAACATTATGATAAATATATCATTGCAAAAATATACAATAAATCCAATAAATACTGAAAATATAATCAAAGAAATTAAATTTATACGAAGCATTTGTCCTTCTTTGCGTAATGCCTTAAAATATGAATTAGTAAGAAGGAGCGTCTTGCCTTCGCATAGCAATATCGTAAAAATTATCGGCATATAATTTAAAACGTCCGCATATTTAGGTAGCCAAGCGCCCAGTAGAATTTCTACAGGATATGCAAATAGAAATAAAAATACAAATATGATTGATAGTCCATCATCTAAAATTTTAAAGATTTCGTTTTGTTCGCAAGCTTTTTTAGTTCGTAATATCGGGAATAAGATCGCCGAGAATGCATTGATAAAAAATAGAGCAAAATTTAGTAACGACAATATAAGTGAAATTTTGCCAAATAAAACGATGCTAAATTTCCATGCAATCATAGATCTTGCAATAAATATTAAAAATATATTACAAAGCGTAGAAATTGTTAATTTTATACCTATTCGCATATTTTTATATATATAAAATAAGCTATCTGTAAAAGGAGCCATCTTTACTTTAAAAAGATCCCTACATAAAAAACAAATATAAACAAGCGATATAAATCTGGCAAAAATAAATGAAAATATTAAAAATTTAGCTTTATCAAAATCCACGAAATAAACTGCTGCTATAGATGATAAGACAAAAATTCTTTCTATAAATAAAACGAGTATTGACTTTTTTATCTCATTTACACTTTGCAAAAGATTATATAGAAATGATCTTGGTACTGTGATAGCGCCCGAAATAGCAACATATAAAAATAACCTTTTATCGAACGAAAACGCACAAACCGTAAAAAATATAATTAGGCATTCTAGAATATATAAAATCTCCATCGTACAAATTTGAGATTTTAGAGTTCTTTTAGAAATAAATTCATATTGTCTACCGCCGTATCTTAGATATATACCATCAGATAGTCCAAAATGTAAAAATTCTACATAATTGGCAAAAAATATAAATAATTGATAGTATCCAAAGCCTTCTAAAGATAAAAGCTTCGGCAGAACCAAGATCGATACTGCGGATACAAACGCAAAAAATACCTGCGCTAGCACCATATATGAAATTTTAGATAGCAAATTCCGTCCTAAATCGTCTTTTGCATAAATTTAACTATTAAAAGGCCTAGCTTTTTTGGTATCCACATCGCGCTAACCGTAAATATCCAAAAAGAAGGGAATTTCTTATAAATTTTATATAAATTGCGAAAGCAGTTTTCGTTCCTAACCGCAGAAAGGCCATTTCGTATCCTAATTATATTGGCGGGATAATAATATATTAAAAGCCTTTTTCTAAAAATTTCAAGTACGAAATCTGCGTCAAAATTCTTTTCAATAGTGATTAAGGTATCATTTAGATTTGTACCAAATACCTCCGAAAAATTATATCTTCCACTATTAAACTGCCTTGCTGCATAAATTTTATCAAACACCACGACTTGCTTATCAGACAAAATCGCGCAGGCGATATTCCAATAAAGCTGCACGAGATTGTTATTTGCTATCGCGTCCAAATCGATTCTATCAAATAAACTTTTATTTACTATATTAGAAGTTATAAAAGTTAAATTAGTATGAGCTTCTTTTATAAACTCCGCTTTATCATCATCATAAATTTTAAAATTACTAAATTCTTTAAATTCTACTGGCTTAATTTCGTCTATGAAATTTTGTGCCTTTAAATGAATGATACCGAATTTCGAAGAAGAATCCAGTATCTGCATTAAATATTTAATCGTATCATCAAATACTAAATCATCATCGCCGAATATCCATATATATTTTCCGCGCGACAAAGAAATCGCTTTTTTGAAATTATTATCTGGACCAGTATTTTCACTATTTTTTATATATTTTACAAGTCCGAAATCAATATATTTTTTTACAATATCCGAAGTTTTATCACTAGAAGCATTATCTAAAATTAAAATTTCAATATCTCTTCGCTCGCTTTTATACACGCTTTTGCATAGACTATTTAGGCTTTTATCTAAGAATTTTGCTCTATTATAAGTCGGTATTGCAATGCTTAAAAAAATATCCTCAGTCAAAATTTATTCTTTCCTTTTCAAATACCAACGGGCGATTTAATACTTGAGTATAGATCGCACCTATGTATTCGCCTATTATGCCGATAAAAAACAAAATTCCAGATGAGACGAATGAAAAAAGTATGATAAGAGGTGCAAT
The DNA here is from genome assembly GCA_963520005.1 of uncultured Campylobacter sp. Lineage (GTDB taxonomy): Bacteria > Campylobacterota > Campylobacteria > Campylobacterales > Campylobacteraceae > Campylobacter_B. The sequence continues at coordinate 16,276 of CAUQPS010000025.1, read as the reverse complement.
GCCTACGTTCATCTCGTCCCAATAAATTAGCTTAAGTATAAAATACACAAGTCCTACTATTATACTTAAAATGCCCGTTATCATACCTATAAAGGTTGCGAGCCGAAGTGGTACTTTGGAATTGCAGATTATACCGAGTATCCCCATATCATAAAGCGTGTAGAAATTATTTTTGGTAACTCCTTTAATTCTTACCGGTTGATCGTAAGGGATCTTAGCTACCTTATAACCGGCTTCCGCGAGCATTCCTCGAAAAAACGGATACGGATCATGCATCTGTCTAAGAGCCGCGATGACCTTTTTATCAAAAAGTCCAAAGCCGGTAAAATTCTTAAAAATCTCGATCTCAGACAACTTTGATAAAAGCTCGTAATAGCATTCTCTCATTTTAAACATCACGCCGCGCTCCTCGCTATCTCGCTTAATAGCCAAAACCAAGTCGTTGCCCTCTTGCCATTTTTCTATAAACTGCGCAATCATCTCGGGCGGATCTTGCAAATCGGCTACGATAGAGATAACAGCATCTCCGTCTGCACCCAAAAGCGCATAAGTTGGTGATTTGATGTGGCCAAAATTTCTAGAATTTACGATGATCTTTAAATTTTTATCATCCTTTGCGAGGCGTTTTAAAATTTCAACCGTCCTATCGGTCGAAGCATTATCAATAAATATATGCTCGTAGGCGTACTCCGAAAATTCTTCCATAACTTTTTTTACGCGAGCATAGACTTCCTCTACATTCTCCTCCTCGTTAAAGCAGGCAGTAACTATACTGATCTTTTTCATATCATCTCCTAAAGACGAAAAATTTATTTAATAAAAATGATACCGCGGCCAGCGGGATCAAAAGCACAAAACCATTTATATACATATTTTCGAAACCAAGCTTCTTAAATAGCCATAAAAAGAATATATTTAAAAGATAGGTTATGACATAAACTAAGGCAAATCTAAAAATCAAACCATTATCACTGCTACCAAATACTAGCTTGCCTATAGTTTTAAAATTAAACAATACGCCAAGTATCGTAGAAAACAATACGGCGAGAGGATAATATAAACCCAAATAGATAAAAAGGGCGAATAGCCCATACCCAAAGGCAGTATTTAGGATACCGACGAGAATAAATTTTATAATTTGAGCATTCAAGTTATTCTTCTTTAACCAAGGAAGCGTCAATTATCTTTTTATATTCGATTTTTCTTAAAGATCTCGATATTATGAAATTCAAAGTAATACAAAATAAAGAACCTAAAAAATAATAAATTACAGATTGATATGGCTCTATAGAATATTTAGATTTTATAGTCATAATTACCCAGCCTACATAGAAGTGATTTAAAAAGATATTGAGGCTTAGTAGCCCTAAGTTGTTAAAAAATTTTTTTTGAAATAATACAGCCAATAATGATTTCTTGCTAAAAGAGAAGCTAAGAGATATAGATAAAAATAATACTATAATAAAATCGGCATTGCTCGGTTTTTTTACAAAAATGATAAGATAAAAAATTGTAGCATATAAAAGAAATTCTAACATAGCTATTAAGATAAGACCCATTCTTGTGAAATTAATTGAATTAATCTTTTCTGTCACAAAGTATAGACAATATCCTAAAGAAATATCTGCAATGGCCCTAATTAATCCCATATGAATAAAGCCGCCACCGAATGGTTCCATAATGACGCCCATATAGTTATATTGATACGCTATAGATCCGAATGAAATCAATATAACAAGCGGGGCAATGAAATTTATAAACATTCTTTGATTTTTAAGTATAATTGGAAGCAATATAAATATGGCACCTATCATAGCAGATAAATACCACATAACTCCGGTTATGGATCTTACCGGGAAACCCCAAATTTGCAATAATAGTATATCCCCTATCGTCAATGCTAGCATATTTGATATGGATGGAATTTCATTCCAAGCAAATAAGCATATAAAAATAAAGCCTATAACGATAGCTACAAGGTATTCTAAATAAAATACTTTTATTTTTCTGGCTATATAATTTCTAGTAATAACAAATATATTTTCATTAACTTTAACCTCAAAATTATAAAATTTTTTAGCCATAAGCCAACCCGTAACCAAGAAAAAAAATTCTACACCTATATACCCTATTGGTAATATTGGATAAAATTGCCAACTATGATGAATTAGTATTATAATGGCAAAAATAAATTTCAAAAAATCTATAAAACCGTTTCTTTTAAAATCTTCAAAAATTTTATTTTGATTTTTTTCGGTATACATCTATTAATTCTCCCCTTTCAATCAAAATATAATCCTCCTTGACTTCATCAAATAGCTTAGATAATATTTCCAACTTCGGTATTCTCTGCTTTACATTTTCATTGTACCAATATTCATCATATAAGTCAAAAAATCGTCTTTCTTTCATTTCTGCCTTATAGTCTCTATCTATATCGCTATCTACATATAAAATATCAGCTTTATTATTTATAAGATTTAAGACTTCATTATATTCTATATCTGATACTAAAAAGGAGCGTAACTCAAAATACTTTAATCCGCTATATTTTTTACTGAAAAACTGTAGTATATTGTCATACTTTGATATCATATATACTTCATCTGTATTAGAAGAGTATTTATTTATAAGATCAATCGAGTTTTGAAATTTATCAAAAGGATATGTGGTAATTATACCTCCTGCTCTATCATGATCCCATTTATAGGTTTTATGCGTTTCAAATATCTTCTCATAGCCAAAAATCTCTTCAATATAAGAAATAGAAAATTTAGCATACATTAACGCACATATAAATATGCAAAATATAGAAATCACTTTTTTAATTTTATTAGGCAACAAATTTAAAATTATAATAAAAGGAATAGCGCTAATAAAGAAATTAACGGCAGATAAATCTACCTTCCAAACCATATAAGTATAAAAAAAACTTGTATAAAATAATAAAAATATATAACTTAATAAATGCTTATCATCTTGTAATTTCTTATAAAAGAATATTAATAATAGCCATTGAATAAATATTACTAACAATACCATAAGCAATAAAGTAGAGGGAATATTAAAAGAATAGAAACCATTTAAAAAATATTTTACCGATGGGTTTTTCATAAAAGGGTATTTTATATAAATTAACACTCCCAGAATAATATAAATTAATATAAAAGAGAGCTTTTTTACATCTAACAATATCTTATTCTTTGCAGCAATTGCCCCGTACTCTACAATAAATACCCCTAAGAGCGATATAAAGATATAGAGCCCAAAATCATTCGCTATTAAAATAGAAAGTAGTGCCAATAGTGCGGAGATTATCTCAAACATAAAATTAAAATTTCCAAATTTTGAGGCATAGAATAAAAGCAATACTATCGTCAAATCAAAGAAATGCCTAGTATCGAAATATGTAGGACCATAATGATAAAAATAATAAGATATGGAAAAGAATTTAATACTTAGCAAAAATATAAAAATAAGCCTTATCAAGTCATTTTTAAAAAATAGAAATACAAAACCAACCGCTATGACATAATAGATCATACATACTATATTTTTCGTCTTTTCAAAATTACTAACGTTTATGCCACCAAGTTTTTCCATTATAAATTTAATAGGATATAAGCTTAGAAAGCCATATTGAGAAAAAATTTCCGACTTATTTCTACCTAAATCCAACTCATTTATAGGATTTAACATAAACGGAGTTTCTTCCCAATAATATCTACTAAGAATTTGTATATTTTGCTCAAAAATATTATATGCTATAAAATCAGTTTTTTCTTTAAGCTTGCTTAGTGTATCAGCACCAAACATAGGATAAGAATGCGAAAAGACATCTACACCGTACCTATTTATGCTATTTATGCTATTTATGCTATTTAAATTTTTAGCTTCATAGTAAGTTAGATTATAATCTTTATTATAAGCGATGTTTTCTATATGAGTTCTAAATTTGTTATAAATATCTCCACTGATATGCCTATAATACGGATCAAAGACTAAGAATTTAGGATTATTTTGAAAATTGAATCCTCCTTTATTCCCAGATAAAAAAATATTATCGTATGAATTAAATTTATAATTTATATTATTAGGACTAAAGCATAAATTTTCTTTAATATATTGATCGTTTGAAACAATTTTATTATTATCTAATATTGTTTGTTCATCTATATATCTAAACTCGTTTGCGAGTTTAAAATCCGAGAAAATCCCATAAAAATAGAATGAAATTTGTATAGTTATTAAAGTTACTATAGCCAATTTAGCACAAAGATGAAAATTAAAACCTTTTATTTTAAGCAAAATGCTATTCATCGATATTATCTTTATAAATTTTATACCATAAAATTAAAGAAAAGAAAGCAGAGATGATAAAAATATAGAATAGATAAAAATTGAATGTAAAAACCTTTTCTTGATTCATAAAATAGTAAACCCATTTAAAATAGTTATATTTATCTACGGTTGGATCAACATATGCAATAAAAATTTTTTTTCCTACTTTATAAATCAAAAATACAATGATACAAAATAATACAGATAGCTTTAAAACAGCTTTATTTGGCATATTTTATATTCCCTATTTTTAAAATTCTTTCAATTCATCAAATCCAACTTAGTTCTTAGTGGATATAAATTCTTTAATTACTTTTATAATATACCCTATCTTTTCATCACTCATACCGGGATATACGCCTACCCAGAAACTATCGTTCATTATCTTATCAGTATTTTTTAACTCGCCTAAAATTTTATAATCGACTCCGAGTTTAAGGTCTGCAAATAGCGGATGCTTGATCATATTGCCCGCAAATAAATTTCTTGTTTGCACGCCCGCCTTCTCTAGATGCTCGCTAAGCTCATTTCTACTAAATTTTGCCCCGTCTGCAACCGTCATCATAAAGCCGAACCAGCTAGGCTCGGAATGCGGCTGAGCTTTAACCAAAATGAGCTTCTTTATATCTTTTAAGCCATCATAAAGCTTTTTAAAATTTTGCCTACGACGCTGCACAAAGCTAGGAAATTTATCTATCTGAGCGCATCCCACGGCAGCTTGCATATCGGAGGTTTTTAAATTAAATCCGAAGTGCGAATAAACGTATTTATGATCATATCCAAGCGGTAGCTCACCAAATTTTTGCGAAAAGCGCCTGCCACAGGTATTATCTACGCCGCTCTCACACCAGCAATCGCGTCCCCAATCACGCATACTTAGCATAATTTTTTTAAGCAGCGGATTGTTTGTGTATGTGGCGCCGCCCTCACCCATCGTCATATGATGAGGCGGGTAGAAGCTACTTGTACCTATATCTCCCCATGTGCCGGTCGGCTTACCATCATACAGAGAACCCAGCGCGTCGCAGTTATCCTCGATAAGCCACAAATCATGCTTATCGCAAAATTCCTTCACGGCTTTTATATTAAAAGGATTTCCTAAGGTGTGAGCTACCATGACGGCTTTCGTTTTTGGACCAAGCGCAAGCTCAAGCTTCGTATGGTCTATGTTAAAATACTCAAGCTCCATATCGACAAAAACTGGAACGGCACCATATTGCACGATAGGTGCAACTGTCGTAGGAAAACCCGCCGCTACGGTTATAACTTCATCTCCCTTCTTTATGCGGCGCTCTTTTAGGAGCGGCGAAGTGAGCGCAAAAAATGCAAGCAAATTTGCACTGCTTCCACTATTCACCAAAAACGCCCATTTTACGCCAAGCATTTTGGCAAATTCCTTTTCAAATTTTTTAGAATATGTGCCGTATGTGAGCCAGAAATCAAGCGAACTATCTACTAAATTTACCATTTCGTGCTCATCAAAGACTCTACCTGCGTAATTCACACGGCTTTTGCCGGGTTCGAATTTGGCGTGCTGCACCGGCTCATGAACCAGCCTATAATACTCTTTCGTTTTTTCTAAAATTTCTTGTTTTAATTCTTGAGGGGTCATTTCTTGCCTTTCCAAATTTCATTGATTTTTCCTAAATATGGATCTTTTTTTATGGTATCTAAGTCTAAGCTAGTAAAATTTTGCTTAAAATATTTGCAAATTTTACCGATCGCTTCCGAATGCGGCGTAAGCCTGAATTTATCTTTCATTTCGGATCTTAATAGGCTATTGTCGGAAGTGTATTCGTTATTTAGCCCTTCATTTAGCACGCTTATCTCGGATTTAAAATCGCTCGCCTCATTTACTAGCGCAGCTAGACTAAGTAGATCGATTTTTGTCCCACTGCTTGCGTTGTAAATTTTATGCCGTGCGTCATTTTCTATATAAAATTCCACTACGTTTAGCAGATCGTCAACATACATATAATCAAAAAATACGTTTTGATTGATCGTGATGGGTAGGTGCAGTAGGTTTTTTACTACGGCATTTGTAATAAATTTATAGCGGTAGTTCTCCATCTCGCCGTAAATTCCAAACAAACGAAGCTGGATAATATTATTCGCGCAATCCTCGATATAATGCGATGCGATAGCTTTGTAAAAACCGTATTCATCAAGCGGAAGCGCCTTTTTATAATCATCCTCGCGAGCATTTATTATCGGCTTGTGCTTACCGTACTCTGCACCGCTTCCAAACGATATGATCTTTGCAACCTTATTTTTTTGCTTAGCAATATTGAAAAAAATCCGCAAATTATACTCAGTCACATTTGTCATATCCAGCGTATCGCGACCGCCGCCGCGATTGGCGAGATGGACGATAGTATCGATTTTATGCGCACGGACAAAATCGTCAACCGCGCTTTCGTCAGTCAAATTTAGCTCGCTACTTTTTGGAGCGAAAACGTTAAAATTTCCATTTAGCGCAAGACGCTTTTTTAAATGCGATCCAATAAAACCGCCACCGCCCGTGATGAAAAGATTCATCTGTTACTTAGCCTTTTTTCAAGCATTTCGATTCTCTTCTCATCCTCGGACTTGATTCTGTGATAATACCTACGTTTGCTTTTAAGCCAGGCTAATTCAAATTCCACACCGGCTAAAATTCCAGCCTCCATATTATTTATGGCGTCTTTATGATAGACAATCTTTCGCGTTTCGTATTTATCAAGTAGTCCTTTGAAAATGAGATATTTAATGAAATCGCACGACTTTGCGGATATGGCTCCACCTAAACCGCATTTTAATCCCTTAGCTCTCGCTTTAGTAAAAATATTTTCACAGTGTTTTAGCATTTCATCACTATCTGCAAAACTCCTATCTTTACCCATCGAACTTGTAAAATCGACCCTTCCGATTGTTACGCCAGAAAGAGTATTTATATTAGGCAAGGATAGAATATCATCAAAATTATCATAGCAGGTTATGGTCTCTACATTGATCGCAAATTCTATGTCATTGCGATTATCCTCAGCAACGAAAGTGTTTATAGCTCCCAAAAATTTACTAACGGCAAATTTTGTTTCTGCCATCGGCGCTATGATACCATTTACACCTAGAGTAATAGCGTTATATATATCGGTTACCGCTTCGATACCTCCAATTTTCATAATAATAGGAAGCCCAACTTTAGAGGTAATATCTTTTAGTCTACAAAGCTCCTCCTGCCTACTGCCTTCATTCTCGTACTCTGCTTTGATCTCAAAAACACCGTATTCGTCTTTAAGTCTTTTAAGAATATCGATCATCTCGTATTCTAAAACATTCATTTTAGCTCCTTAAAATTTTATTCTTAACATCCAGCAATGTAATATTATTGCCAACTAGAATTCCTTTACAATTAAAATTCTTTGCCATAGCCATATCACTTTCTATCCTATCCCCTACTACAACGATATGCTGTTTATCAAGCCCCCAATCCTTACATAAAATTTCAAGCATAAAAGGATTTGGCTTTCCTACTATATCCAGCTTAATTTCTTCATCAATACTACCAAGAATTGCACTTAGCATAGCATTGGCACCGGGTCTTAAAAGACCATTTTCTACCGGGAAATTTTTATCTGTATTTGCCGCTATTATTCTACGAGATTTTTGTAATGCAATAAGAGCTCTTGATAAAATTTCATAGTTAAAATTTAAATCAAGCCCAATTACCACGGCTTCACAACTATACTCATCCTCGACATTTATATCTGCATTCGTTAATTCACTTTTAAAACCACAGCTACCAACTAAAAATATATTTCTTAGATCCTTTCTTTGCAAAAATATAGCACTAGCATAAGCTGAGGTATATATTTTATCTACAGTAGTTCTTATACCAATATGAATTAATTTATCTAAAATTTCAACTCTTGTTTTAGTTGAATTATTAGTAAAAAATAAGACATTATAACCATTGGATTCAAGCTCATCTATAGTTTGCAAAGCAAAATCGGCAATTTTACTCCCAAAATAAATAGTCCCGTCTAAGTCAAAAACTACAGCTTTATTCATCTACCGGCTTAATTATCATATTTTTATAAAATTCTTCTCGCGGTAAAAACGGAAACATATCCTCAAGTGGCTTTGAAACCATTTTGCCGTCAGGCTTTATCTTAGACGATAATTTTGGCTCCATTTTTTCAGTAGGCGAAAGCATTATTTCGCAAACTACCGCACCTGGTTTGGATAGAATTTCCTCCAACTCCCCTTTTAAATTTAGCTGATTTTCTATCCTACAAACTTCAAAGCCATATGCCTGTGCTAGCTTAACGGTATCCGGAAAACTCACGCCGCTATCTTTATCCGAGCCTACCTTGTGACCTTTGAAAAAGTTGTTTTGAGTATTTCTGATAGAAATATAGCCCGCATTATTCAGCACAAAAATTTTGATTGGAAGCCTATGATGAATTATTGTTTGAAACTCTTGAATATTCATCTGCAAGCTACCTTCGCCCGTAACGCAAATAGTATCTTTTTTACCATTTGCAAAACAAGCACCGATTGCAGCAGGCAGGTCATATCCCATAGAAGCACAACCTGAATTTATTACCACCCTTTGATTCTCATATAAACGCAAGCTCTGATACGATGAAACACATGCTGTACCATTGCCAAATACATAAACTAAATCTCGTTTATGATTAGATAGCACATCAAAAAAATTATATGAATCAACCCACTCTTTTACATTTTGTCTAAAAGGCTCAATCGTAGGATAATTTTTTCTGTAATTTTTGCAAATTTCAAGCCAGGATCCAAAATCCAGCTCGTCTTTCAGCACAGATCGTAAATCCGATATAAAAACCTTCGCATCGGATTTTATCTTTATATCTGCAGCAATCGTTTTTTTATTAAGTTCATTTTCATCGATATCAACCAAGATTTTTTTGGCTTCTCTGCCAAAAAATTCCCAGTTATAGCTGACTGCGCGGATATTTAATCTAGCGCCTACAGCGATGATTAGATCGGAATTTTGCACGACAAAATTTGCCGCCCTATTACCAATAGTGCCATATCTACCAAAAAACAGCTCATGGTCATTTCTAACGATATCGTATCTAGCAAAAGTACCGATAACGGGAACTTTTAAAATTTCGATTAATTTTAGAAATTCTTCGTTCGCACCGGCAAGCGTTATGCCGCTACCAGCAATAATTACGGGACGTTTAGCAGCTTTTAATGCATCTAGAACCTGCGGGATTTTTGTGTCGAATTTTGGCTCTTCTGGAATTTTAAATTCTACCAAATCTGCTTCGTCCACCATCGCGCCTTGTATGTCTAGCGGCACATCCAGCCATACGGGTCCAGGTCTGCCGTGTTTAGCCTCATAAATAGCTTTTTGCAGATGAAATTTTATGCTATTTTTATCCGTTATCATTACGGCGTATTTTGTGATAGGCCGTACGATGTCAACGATATTAACCTCTTGATCGCCAAGCTGACGCAAATTTAGCTTGGGCTGCGAAGCAATGGTCGTTTGAAATTTAACCTGCCCCGATATGATCATCGTAGGGATCGAATCCACCCAGGCACCGTAAACGCCAGTAATCGCATTCGTCCCGCCAGGACCCGTGGTAACATACGCGATACCGATCTTATTTGAGACGCGTGCATAGCCTTCTGCGGCTATCGCGCAAGCCTGTTCGTGATGGTTACAGACATACTCTAAATTTTCATTTTTGCCAAGCGAATCTATCAGGTGCATATTGCCACCACCTGAGACCATAAATACGGTCTTTGCAGTATCTTTATGCTCGGCTATAAATTTTGCTATAAAATCGCTAACTTTTATCATCGCATCATCTCTTTTACGTAGTCGTTTAAATTTTGCTCGGTATCGATCGCGCCGTTTTCGTAGAAATTTTTATACCATTTTACAGTTTTTTTAAATGCCGTTTCGCTATCCCAAACGGGCTTCCAGCCAAGCAGCGCATGTGCTTTAGAGCAATCAAGCTTCAATAAATTTGCCTCATGCGGCTGGTTTATGTCGGAATTGATTTGAAATTCTATCTTATCCCAATATCGCTTGGCGCTTTTTAATACATCAAGCACCCTAATCGCGCCATCATCGCTAGGTCCGAAATTCCACGCACCGCCGAATTCCTTTCGTCCTTCAAGCAACTTTTGCCCTACGAGCAAATATCCGCTAAGCGGCTCGAGTACGTGCTGCCAAGGACGCGTCGCATGCGGATTGCGGATCGTTACCGCTTCATTTTTAGCTGCTGCGCGCATAACGTCGCAAATCAATCTATCTTGTGCCCAGTCTCCGCCGCCTATGACATTACCTGCGCGACACGTGGCAAGCAGAGTTTGATGCTTTACGCCATAGTCTTTTTCGTTAAAAAATGAGTTTCGGTATGAGCTAGCCAAAAGATCCGCGCAGCCTTTCGACGAGCTATATGGATCATATCCGCCCATAGGATCGTTCTCACGATAACCCCAAACCCACTCTTTATTTTCATAAGCCTTATCGCTGGTGATATTCACGATCGCGCGAACGTCCGCCTTTCTGCAGGCTTCAAAGACTTTTAATGTGCCTATGACATTGGTCTCGTAAGTCGTGATCGGATCTTCATAAGATGGACGCACCAAAGCCTGAGCGGCAAAGTGGAAGACGATGTCGGGTTTATAAGCTGCAAAGACTTCGTTTAATTTAGCAAGATCCCGTATGTCGGCGATTACCTGGACGATATTTAAATTTAAAAGTCCTATATGATTTGGCTCTGTAGGTGCTGGAAGCGAATACCCTATCACTTTCGCGCCCAAGCGCTGCAGCCATAAACTAAGCCATGAGCCCTTAAAACCGGTATGCCCAGTAAGCAAAACTGTTTTGCCATTATAAATTCCGGAGTATAAATTTTGTACTTCTTGTGTTGCTATAACACTATTCATAAACTACCACTTTTTCCAAGGGGCTTTGCCACTATCCCATAGCTTTTCTAGCACTTGTTTATCGCGCAAAGCGTCCATCGGCTTCCAAAAGCCACAGTGTTTGAAGGCGCAAAGCTCGCCGTCTTTAGCTAAATTTGAAAGTGGAGCCTGTTCAAACACCGTCGCATCACCATCAGTAATATAATCAAAAACTTTAGGCTCACACACAAAAAAACCGGCATTTATCCAATTTCCGTCACCTTTAGGTTTTTCAAAAAAAGATGTAATTAAGCTTGAATTATTAATATCTAAAGCACCGAATCTACCTTCCGGCTGAACCGCCGTCATGGTGGCAGATTTACCATGAGACTTATGAAATTTTACCAATTCATCTATGTTCACATCGCTAACGCCGTCACCGTAAGTAAGCATAAAACTCTCATCTCCCACATACTCCTGTGCGCGCTTGATTCTACCGCCAGTCATAGTATCTAGCCCGGTGTCAATCAAAGTAACTTTCCAATCTTCGCTTAAAGTTTTATGAATCTTCATATTATTATTTTTGATATCAATCGTTACGTCGCTTCTATGCAGGAAATAGTTTGCAAAATACTCTTTTATATAATAGCCTTTATACCCAAGAAGCACCACAAATTCATTAAAGCCATAGTGGCTATAAATTTTCATAATATGCCATAATATCGGTCTGCCACCAATCTCAACCATTGGCTTAGGTCTGATGCTAGTTTCTTCGGCAAGCCTAGTGCCAAAGCCGCCAGCTAAAATTAAAACCTTCATATATTCATTTCCTTTTTACTCCCATATACAAGAGGTTGCGAGAGAGAGAGAGAGAGAGTTTATTTGCTTTTTATTTTATCAAAATAAAACTTAGATAAAAATAACGGCTAAATAATTTTAAACTTTCTCGCTCTTATTTTAATGCAATTATTCTCTAATTAAGAGCACACTTAAATCAATAGAATTTTAAAATTTCACCATTTTATCGCTGCGATTTTTATAGCATAGCTAAATTTACGCTACGCCTTTTTCGGCGTGATCAGCATATTTACGTAGCGCCCCTCCAGCGCAGGCGCTTTATCGCGATCTGCAACTTCTGCGAAAAATTCATCCCAAATTTTATTGAGCAAATTTACGCCGATTTCCGGGCTTGACATCTCGCGCCCTTTTAAAAATACGCGAAGCTTGACGTGTTTGCCGCTACTAAGGAATTCTTTCGCGTGTTTTACTTTGTAATTAATGTCGTTTTGAGCGATTTTGGCGGACAGCTTGATCTCTTTGACCTCGATGATTTTTTGCTTTTTTTTCGCCTCTTTGAGCTTTTTTTCCTGCTGATAGCGAAATTTGCTGTAGTTCATGACCTTGCAAACGGGCGGCTTTGCATCGGGCGCTATCAAAACCAGATCTACGCCCTCTCGCTCGGCGATTTGCAGCGCCTGCGCCTTTGAAATTATGCCATAAACCTCGCCGTTGTCGCCTATGCACCTGACTTCGCTAGCCGGAATGTCCTCGTTTAGAAAAACCTCTTTGCCTCTGCTCAAAAATTCACCTCGTTTAATTTAGCTTTTACGAAATTTAAAAACTCGTCCAGTCCTAAATTTCGCTGTTCGCGCGCCCTGCGATCGCGCAGAGCCACGCTGCGAGCCGAAACTTCATTATCGCCTAGGACGATGATGAGCGGCACCTTCTGCTTTTCAGCCGTTCTGATTCGTTTATTTAGCGTCTCATTTCTATCTAAAATTTCGCCGTCAATGCCTGCCTCGCGCAGCAAATTTAAAATTTCTTTCGCGTAGTCTGCGTGCGCCTCGCCAATCGGCACGATCGATACCTGCGTAGGACAGATCCAAAACGGAAGCTCGCCCGCAGTGTGCTCGAGCAAAATCCCTACGAAGCGCTCGAAGCTTCCCAAAATCGCGCGATGCAGCATCACGGGCTGCTTTTTTTCATTGTTTTCGTCGATGTAGCCAAGCTCGAAGCGCGCAGGCAGGTTAAAGTCGACCTGCACCGTGCCGCACTGCCATTTTCGACCGAGCGCGTCGGTGATTTTGATGTCGATCTTAGGTCCGTAAAATGCGCCGCCGCCCTCGTCTAGGCCGTACTTTAAGCCCTTTTCGTCAAGCGCGTCTTTTAAGGCTTTCGTCGCGATCTCCCAAACCTCGTCATCGCCGACCGCCTTTTGCGGTTTGGTCGAAATTTCAAGCTCGTATTCAAATCCGAAAGCCTTCATCAGAAGCTCAACGAAATCTAAAATTTCATAGACGTTTTCTTTGATCTGACTCGGCATTACAAACAGATGCGCGTCGTCCTGCGTAAACTCGCGCACACGGAAAAGTCCGTGCAAGACGCCGCTTTTTTCGTGGCGGTGCACGACGCCGTACTCGCAAAATTTAAGCGGCAGATCGCGATATGAGCGGATCTCGCTTTGATAAACCTTAATGTGACCGACGCAGTTCATCGGCTTGATGCCGTATTCTTGCTCCTCGATCGTCGTAAAATACATATTTTCTTTGTAGTTGCTATAGTGCCCGCTGATCTTCCACGCGTCTGATTTTAAAATTTCAGGGCCGCGCACCGGCTCGTAGCCGCGCTTGCGAAGCTGCCTATAAAGGCGCTCCTCGAGCTTTATGCGCATCCTCGTGCCCGCAGGAAGCCAGATCGGAAGTCCCGCGCCGATCTGCTCGTCAAAGGTGAAAAATTTCATCTCGGCTCCGAGCTTTCGGTGATCGCGCTTCTTAGCTTCTTCTAGCATCGTAAGGTGCTTTTTAAGGCTATCTTTGTCGGCAAATACGACGCCGTAGATGCGAGTTAGCATCTCGCGTTTCTCGTCGCCGCCGAGATAAGCCCCCGCGATGCGCGTAAGAGCAAAATTTTTCAAAAATTTCGTATTTTGCACATGCGGGCCGCGGCAGATATCCTCAAACTCGCCCTGCGCGTATAAGCTAACCGGGCCGTCCGGGATGCGCTTTAAAACTTCCTGCTTAAGATCGTCGTTTGCATATTTTTTCGCGACCGCCTCTTTGGTGGAGGCTATCTTTTTAATCTCTAAATTTGCCTCGGTGAGTGCGCGCATCCTTTTTTCGATCGCTTTTAAATCCTCTTCGCCGAGCTTTTCGCCGTTATCTTTGCTGACGCGGATGTCGTAGTAAAACCCATCCTCGATCGCGGGTCCCACGAAAAATTTAGCGCTCGGGTAGAGCTCGCGCACCGCCTGCGCCAAAAGGTGCGCACAGGAGTGGCGGATCACCTTTAGCGCGTCCTCGGAGTTATCAAAATATATCGGCTGCGCCTCGCTTGCGTGCTCGCCGATACTTTGAGTATCGTAAATTTCACCGTTAAGTTTATATGCGATAATATCGCTCATTGGCTTGTTTCCTTTTTTTACCGAATTGTCTTTCTTACACTGAAAGAACGAGAGTTAATTTTAGCTAATCAATCCTTAACGATAAATTTAAAAAATATTAAAATTAAAATTTTTGATTCTTTTCTCGCAATAAAAAATACACAGCGTTCGCACAAAGAGCACAAATCGCCATCACACTTGCGAGCAAAAACGGCTTATTCGCTCCCACTGCACCCACGATAAACGAAATAGCCCCGGCAATAGCAAACTGTGCAGTCCCCAGTACCGCCGAAGCTGCGCCAGAGTTGCCGTCCTTATACAGCGCCATCGCAAGCGTCGTGGCGTTAGGCGCGACAAAGCCGAGCGATGAAAGCAATACGAAAAGCGAAGCCTCAAAGCAGATGAAGGGAAGGCCAAGCATAGCGCATGCGAGCAAAATCAGGCTCATCACGAGCATCGCTATTAGACCGAAATTTAATAAAGCGGCGGGTTCGCGATTTTGCACGAGTTTGGCATTTAGTGCCGAAACAAGGGTCATTCCAAGAGCGTTGATGCCAAATATTACGCCGAAGGCATGCTCGCCCAGCCCATAATAGCCCAAAAATATGAAGCTAGAGCCCGTGATATAAGCGAAAAGCGCGCTCATCGCAACTGCAAATCCTAGCGTATAGCGCATAAATTCTTTATTTCGCAAGATTATGCCGTATTCGCCAAGCACGCCTTTTACGCTAAGTGTAGCAGTCCTGTCTATCTGAGCGCTCTCGCCAAGTCCGAAAAATATAAATGCAAAAAGCAAAATTCCAAGCGCGAACAAAATCGCAAAAATCGCTTGCCACGAGAAAAAATCTAGCACAAATCCACCTAGAGTTGGTGCCAGCATCGGCGCTAGCGAGCCCACGACCATCATCAGCGCAAACATCGCCGCAGCCTCGTGCAGCTCAAATTTATCGTTAATAACGGCTCGCGCAAGTACCACTCCAGCGCACCCGCCTAAAGCTTGCAAAAACCTAAAAAATATAAACGCATAAACGCTATCAAAGCTCACGCAGGCAAGCGACGCACATATAAAAAGCAAAATGCCCGCGTATAACGGCTTTTTACGACCAAATTTATCGCTTAGCGGCCCATAAACGAGCTGTCCTAGCGCAAAAGCGATGAAAAAGCTCGCAACCGATAGTTGAGTGTAAAACTCGCTCGTAACAAAGCTCGCCTTTACCTTTTCCAGCGCGGGCAGATACATATCGGTAGACAAGGGCGCCAGAGCGGACATATAGGCTAGTATAATCACCAGCTTAAATTTAGCGAATTTACTTTGTTTGACCATAGTTTTTCTCAATTATTTTTAAGCAGAGCTCAAATGTGCGCACGAGCGCGTTTAGATCCTTAAATTTTTGCGGCAAAAGCCTGGCGATAAAATATATCGGACGCAGCACAAGTACCGTAGCCCACGCACTTTGCACTACGTCCTGCCCGCCGCTTGAGGCGTAGGCGCAAATGCCTGCGCGCACCAAGCCTTCGTTTAGCCCTTCGCGACAAAGATCATAGACAAACAGCAAAAAATCTCGCATTTTGGCTTTTTGCAGATTACCGCGCTCGATGCGATTTTCAAAATCTATAAATTTCATCTCGCCGTTTTTTACTAAGACGTCGCGCAGTGCGGGTCTGCCG
>CAUQPS010000024.1:0-21371 GCA_963520005.1 uncultured Campylobacter sp. | reverse complement strand
CGCGATCGAGGCTTAAAATTTAGCCGCAAGCCGTGCAAACGAAGCCAATGCCCACGCGGATTTCGCGAGCATTAGTCTATCGTAGCCTGCTCCTCTTTTTGCTTGTAACTTTCGATAAAATCGCCCACGCGCATATCGTCGTAGCCCTCGATGCCTACGCCGCACTCGAAGCCTTTGGCGACCTCTTTGGCGTCGTCTTTGAAGCGCTTGAGCGAGCTGACGTTGCCCTCGAAAACGATGACGCCCTCTCTGATGACGCGGATCTTCGCGCCGCGAGCGATGAGTCCGTCGGTAACCATACAGCCCGCGATCTGCCCGATCTTAGGCACGTTGATGACCTGCCTGATCTCGGCTTGGCCCAGGGCCTCCTCGCTGATGATCGGGCTCATAAGACCGCCCAAAAGCGCCTTGATATCGTCGATTAGATTGTAGATGACGTTGTAGGTCTTAATCTGCGCGCCGCGCTCCTTGGCAAGCTCTTTGATCTCGCCCGTAGGACGGACGTTGAAGCCCAAGATCACGCAGTTTTCGCTGGCGCTTGCTAAGGCGATGTCGTTTTGCGTGATACCGCCGATGCCGCTGTGGATGATATCGACCTTGACCTCGTCGTTGCGAAGCTTTTCAAGGCTTGCTTTGATAGCCTCCAGCGAGCCCGCAACGTCGGCTTTGACGATCACGGGTAGGCTTTTTAGCGAGCCTTCGGCGATCTTGGCGCTTAACTCGTCGATAGTGACCTTGGTCGATTTGCTAAGCTCTTTTTGGCGCTGATGCTCGTAAATTTTACTCGCGTACTCGCGCGCTTCCTTATCGCTTGAAACGCCGATCAGCGTCTCGCCGGCGCCCGGAACCTCGCTAAGGCCTATGATAACGCCGCATTCGCCCGGTAAAATTTGCTTTAGCGCCCTGCCCTTATCGTCGCTAAGCGCGCGCACCTTGCCGTATGCGATGCCTGCTACGACGGTGTCTCCTACATGCAAAGTGCCGTTTTGCACGATGACAGTAGCAACGGCGCCGCGCCCCTTCTGCAGGGAACTTTCTATGATGGTTGCCTTAGCCTGTTTGCCAGGATCTGCTTTGAGCTCCAAAAGATCGGCTTGCAAAAGCACGATCTCTAATAAATTTTCAATTCCGTCGCCCGTTTTTGCGGAGATCGGCACGAACTCGTAGCTGCCGCCCCACTCGGTAGGTATGATATCAAGCTCTGCAAGCCCCGTTTTTACGAGATCGGGATTGGCATTAGGCTTATCCATTTTATTTATCGCGATGATGATCGGCACGTTTGCGGCCTTGGCGTGCGCTATAGCCTCCTTAGTCTGAGGCTTAACGCCGTCGTCTGCCGCCACTACGATGATTACGATATCAGTAACCTCGGCTCCGCGCGCGCGCATCGAAGTAAAGGCCTCGTGGCCCGGAGTGTCTATGAAGGTGATCTTCCTGCCGTTTTTCTCGACCATATACGCGCCTACGTGCTGCGTGATGCCGCCCGCTTCGCCGCTTGCGACGCGAGAGTTTCGGATATAATCGAGCAGGCTCGTTTTGCCGTGATCAACGTGTCCCATGATGGTAATGACAGGCGCTCTAGCGATTAAATTTTCTTCGCCTTCGCTATCCTCGTAAGCTTTGATGTAATCAAACTCCTGCGCCTCATCGATGATATTTACCTCAATGCCGAACTCGCTTGCTAAAATTTCTATCGCATCCTCGTCCAAAAAGTCGTTTTTCGTCGTCATCATCCCAAGCGCAAATAGCTTGCCGATGATCTCACTAGGCTGCTTTTTGATCTTATCGGCGAACTCATAGACGCGGATCTCTTTTGGGATATTTACAGAGCTTACGATTTCGCTACCCTGCTCGCGAGGGGCTTTTTTATGCTTTTTGCGACCGCCGCGACTTATACCTCCTTCGCTGCTAAAAATTTGATTCTGCGAGGCGCGATAAATATTAGGTTGGTTTTTACTTTTGGTGCGGTTTTCGGTTTGGATCGGTTTGACGGTGAAATCGGGCATTACCACGACGTCTTCGTCCTCAATGACGATATCCGCCATCTCGTGATCAGGAATGATGTCAATTTTAAGGGCGTCCTCTTTTTTAGCGGCGGGAGTTTTTTTCTTTTCGATCTTTTTCTTTTTCAAATTTAGTTCGGCGTTTGAAAAGATCGCCTCCAAGCTCGCGCTCATCTTTTCGCGCCTAGGCTCGATTCTATCTTGTGCCGCCGGGGTCTGAACTTCCTTTTTCTTTTTTACGATGACTAAGCCGCGGCGCTTTTGCAAGCTCTCGCTAGCGATGCTATCGCCGCTGTTTATCTGCACCGGAGCGGGCTTTGAAGCGGCGTTTTGCTTCTCCTCTTTATCCTGCGGGGCGGAGAAAATTTCTTCTTTTTGATTTTGAGATTTTTCGGTTTTTGCCTCAGGCTCTTGCGTACGCGCTTTTTCATCGCTAGGCTCTTTGACGCTCTGCGCAGACTCTTTGGATTCGGAAGCTTTTAAGCTTTCCGCCTTTTTAGTGCTCTCTTTTTTAGCGGTTTTTTTAGTTTCGCTCTGTTTTTTAGCGGGCTTATTCTCGTCCTCTTGCGCTTTTTCGGAGCTTTTTTTCGCAGGCTTTGACTTTTTCCCCGGCAAAATTCCCGTCTGGATATAATCGTAAATAGCGGCAGCTTCTTCCTCGCTTACTTTATTCGACGCGGTTTTTACCCTCTTAAAGCCCATCTCCTGCGCTTTTTCGATTATCTCTTTGCTTGCGTATCCAAGCTCGTCCGCGATATCTTTAATCAGAACACCCATTTAAAACCCTCTCCTTGATATGTCCCAAATCTGCGCTAGACGCAAATTTAGATAGATATTTTGAAATTTTCTCTTTTTGATTTATGCAACCGTCGCAAATATAAAATTGTCTGTTTGAGCTTATATTTTTAAAATTTTGCAAAAAGGCGTGGAGTTCGCGCTTGGCGAAGCGCCCCTTGCAAATGACGCACATCCTAATCGGTTCGCTCATGCGATTATATCTTTATTTTTCTTAGTCAATATTAAAGCCACCGTTGTCGATCTCTAAAATTTCGACGCGGAAGTTTTTAAAATTTTCGCTAAGGCAGGCTTTAAGCTTCGCGGCGTCGGATCTGTAGGCTAAATTTAAAAAGCTTGAGCCGCTTCCCGAGAGAGAGCTCATAAGCGCACCGTTATCATAGGCAATCTCGCGCACCCCAAAAAGCTGCGGAAGCACGCCCATGCGCATCTGCTCGTGCATCTTATCGATACAGGCATAGCGCAAGCTGTCGTAGTCGCGTCGCATAAAGCAAGCGGTTAGAAACGCCGCATGCGAGAGGTTGCTAACGCAATCTTTGATCGAAAAGCTCTTAGGTAGCTTGCCGCGAGATTCGTTCGTAGGCATCGGCGTATCGGGGATGACGACGACGGCTTGCAGATCTTGCGAAATTTCGCATTTTTGCGTGCGAACCGTCTTGCCGTCCACGACGCTGCTGACAAAGCCGCCGAGCGTTGCGGGCGCGATATTATCGGGGTGATTTTCATATTCCAGCGCCGTGTTTAAAATTTTAGCGCGATCGATCTCAAACCCGCAAATTTTACAAGCGCTTGCGATGGCGCCTACGATCACGGCCGAGCTGCTGCCCAGCCCACGCGAAAACGGGATGTTGTTGTGAAAAGCAAATTTAAAATTTATCTCTTGCCCGCCGCCTAGTTTTCTGTAAATTTCATTGAAAATATTCAAAAAAGCGTTGCCCTTCTTAAGCCACGCTCTATCGCTGCCCTCGCCGCTAAGCGATACGCAAAAAAACTTCTGCTCGGTAATCTCTACTTCGTTAAATAGCCCTAGGCTAAGGCCGAGCGCGTCGAAACCGGGACCTAAATTTGCGCTCGTTGCAGGAATTCTTATAATCAAGCTCTCTCCTAAACCGCTTCTATGATGTAATTTGGAAGTATATCATCGCTTTTATTTAAAACCGATAAATCCTGCGGCAAAGATAGCGCGGCGGGGGCGCATTTTTTCATCCTGATTTCGCCGCGTTCGTAAACGTAGCTGAAGTTTTTGTTCGCTCTGATCGGCCCGAAGCCGCTTAGCTCAAAGCCGCTGATCGCGTACAGCGGCACATCAAGGGCGATGCTAAGCGTGCGCAAAATCACGTAACTTACCTTCATGCCCATAAAGCTGCCGGGAGCATTTGCGTAAATGAGCTCTTTGATTTTATAAGTTTTTAGAATTTCGCTAAATTTAGCGACCAGAAATTTATCGGCTTTTTCGCCTTTGGCGCTTGCAAATTCCGCTATCTTAGCGCCGTTTTCATACACGCCGAGCAAGCATGGAGCGCTAAGAGCGGCAATTAGAATTTCAACCTCTTTGATTTTGCAGCCTTAAGCAAAGACTTTTTGATATTCGCGCACAACCTCGGCGGTAAGATCTACTAGCTCGAAATTTTTCGCGTCGGCAAGGACTGCCAAAGTGAGTTTATGATTTAGATCGTGGCTTCCCGCAAACGCCGTATAATCGCCCAAAATCGGAGCGCCCACCAGTGCCAAATCGCCGATCGCGTCTAAAATTTTATGGCGGACGAACTCGTTTTCAAAACGCAAACCCTCGGGATTTAAAATTTTATTCTCATCAATTACGACGGCGTTTTCTAAGCTGCCGCCTAGAGCTAGCCCCATGGAGCGTAGTGCTTGCACATCTTTTAAAAATCCAAACGTGCGCGCCCGCGAAATTTCTTTAAGATAAGATTTCTTGCTAAATTCAAAAACATGGTGCTGAGTGCCGATGAGCGGATGACTAAATTTAATTGTATAATCAAATTTCGGACTCTTGCTCGGGCTTAGCCGTACGAGCTTATCTCCCTCGCGAATCTCCACGGCACGCTTGATGATGAGAGCTTTTTTATTTGCGTCGAGCTCTCTTACGCCCGCTTCGTCCAAAAGCATACAAAAGCTCGCCGAACTTCCGTCCATTACAGGAATTTCATTAGCATCGACGATGATACGGATATTATCGATGCCATAGGCATTAATGGCACTCATTAGATGCTCGATCGTAGATATATAGCCCTTCTCGCTTCCTACGACGGTTGCCATTTGCGTATTTATGACGTTTTTCGGCTCAGCTTTAAAACTAATGCCAAGATCACTTCTATAAAATACGGTTCCACTGCCTGCCTCTAAAGGCTCTAACGTAAGTCTGATAGGCTCACCTTTGTGCAGCCCGATGCCGACGTTATGGACTTTCTTAGCTATCGTTGTCTGTCTCATTTCTATCCTCGTTTTCATTAACCCGCGCATTATAGCGAAAATTTTAAAATTTACTTACCTTTTTCTATTACTTTTTTGGACGATTCTAAGACGTCGGTAATGTTATCTTTCATCCACTTAGGATCCATCCACTCCTCGGGTCTTACGTCCACACCCTGAACTACGATGCCAAAATGCAGATGATCTCCGAAAGCAAAGCCGCTTGAGCCCGTCTGTGCTAGAATGTCGCCCGGCCTTACGTCGCTGCCGACGCTTAACTGCGTCGCCGAGCAGTGCCCGTAGATGCCGTATAATCCGAAGCCGTAGTAAATTCCTAAATTTAATCCGAAAATTCCGTTTTCCTGCGCGAAAACCACTTTGCCGTAGTTACTCTCTTTGATATCGGCGTTTGCGACGCTTGCTAGATCGAGCCCCATATGCCACGACTCACTTACTTGTTCATCGTTCATAAAAAATATCCGATGATCGGCAAAGCTTGCTACCGCTGCGCCTTTAGCAAGTGGATAAAAAGGCTTTAGCTCAAATCCATTTATTTTATCCTCGTGCACCGCGCTAGTAGCAGCGTGCAGATCATCTCCGTTTTTCTTACGCAGAGTTTCATTTACGAATTTAAATTTCTCCAGATCGCTCATAGAGTTAAAATTCTGCGCATATTGGCTAGCCAGATCACTTACTTTGCCGTTAATGAAGCCCGGATTTAGCTTGATAGTAGAGACTTTATATTTTTTGTCCTGATAAAAATACTTGATCTGCGAAATGCTTTCGTTGCCTGCACGATCAGTGGCGACCGCTTCTGCGCGAAATTCCTCTAAATTCGCAGGCCATGCTACGAGAGACGCATAATAACCCTCTTTTACGAAAGGAATCGCTTTAAAAATTTTGCCATAATTAGTTTTGACATAGACTTCGCTTAAGCGCTCGTCTTTTGCCGAAAATACAACCACGGCGCTACCGCCTTTAGTGATTTTATAGGATTGATTGATGATATTTATGACGGGCTTTTTGTCGTCTATTATTATATTTGCTGTTTTTACGCTCTTATTTCCTTGCGCAAAATTCCACGAGCTAATATCGCTCGCAAAAACCTCGAGCTTGTAGTTTTTATCTTTATTAAGCATCAAATTTTTAGGAAATTGCACGGCAAGCTCTAGCGTCGTTTGCGGAACGTTCAGCTCCTCATTTAGTAGCGGTATCGTGCTGGCTCCGTCGTTTAAATTAACGCGAACGAGCTTAATGCCGGTATCGTCTAAAATTTTAATCTTTAAAGGCGAGGTTAAATTCCAATAAATTTCATTTTCCAGCGCAATTTGCGGAGGATTTTTTTCAAATTTCGGCGAGGTAAAAATTCTAAAAATTCCATAAACCAAAGCACATATTATAATAAGAAATATTAAAATTTTAAGCTTCGTTCCATTGCCATTTCTACGCATAAAAGAGCCTTTGATATGATTTTAGAGCGCGATTTTACAAGCTTAACTTAAATTATCGGTAAAGCGAGGTAAAATTTAACGCAAATCTTTAGCGATTTACGAGGCGAATTTCAGATTTTAAATTCTAGCAATTTTAGAATCTCAAAATTTAAGAGCTTTAAAATTCAGTGGCGCGCTAGATCCTATGCAGTGAAATTCCGCGCGCGACAAAGCGGCGTTTATCGTCTATATCGTAACCTTTAAAATTTCAATATAGAATTTATTTAAATTATGCTAATGGTTTGTATTGATTTTTTAGAATACTTAACTTAAAATTTTGCTAGACGAATGAAAATTTAAACTATCTTGATAAATAAAATTCTAAAAAATTCAAAGCAAGCTACGCGTTTAAATTTCATCCTAAGCCGAGCGGAATTCCAATTAAAATTTAGCTCAAACCGCCTACAATAATTCGGCTACAAATTAGCGCGACACGAAAGGTTAGAATCGTGAGCGTTATTAAATTTTAAGGCGTGCGATAGAAATTCTACGCACGCCACAGCGTTCGCAAGTCGCCGCGCTTAATTAAATCTAGCACCGATACTAAATTCGAAGCTATTTGTGTCGTCGTGCGGCTTTTTATTAAGCGGCTTAACGAAGTATAACTGCAAAGGCCCCATCGGCGTCATCCACTCGATACCAGCACCCGTGCTGTAACGCTCCTCCTCATTCCAGTCATGATCGCCGATCATTCCGTAGTCAAAAAACGTTACGAAGCGCATTTTAAGCCTATCAACTACCGGAAAGCTTAGCTCAAAGGAGTTATTGAAGCTCTGCATACCGCCCGTCTCAATATAGCGGCAATTATTTGAATTTAAACAGATCTCTTTTTTCGGGATACTGCGACCTTCGTAGCCTCTAATGCTTTTCATTCCGCCCAGGAATAGTTTTTCGTTGATTGGGATTTTTTTATTACCTTCCCACATATAGCCCGTTGCAGCTTTGTATCTAAAGATAATGTCGTGATCGATATAATCTCGCAAGCCAAAGTAGTAGTTAAACGATCCTCGCGCCTTGGTGTAGTCCATATCGCCACCAAGACCTGCGTATTCTAAGCTAGCACTTGCGATCATACCGCTTCTTGGCAAGTAATAATCATCGGTGCTGTTGTATGTAATAGACGGGATAATCGAGCTTTTTAAATTCTTGCCATCCAGATAGCCTGCTTTGGCGTAATATTCGTTTAAGCCCTTAATCTCGCTCTTTTCGAGATAATATGTAAGGCTTACATCGGTATTGCGTCCGATCTTGCGACCGCCCGTGATTGAAAATCCGTAAGATTTCTCATCGTAATCGTCCCAATCGTAATCGTTGGCAAAGATCGATCCGCCCAAGCTATACTCAGAATCAAACACTCTAGGATTGGTTAAGCTCAAGCGTCCGCTTAACTGATCGTCGCTCTTTTCAACCGAGAACGCGCCGTGAAGACCGGTGCCAAATACGTTACGATCGCTGATACCGCCGCTAAGTAAAATTCCATCCTCACTGCCATATCCGATACCACCCGTGATAGAGCCTGTAGGAGCTTCTTTGACTGCGACTTCAAGATCGATCTGATCGTTAGAAACGCGGTTTTCTTTAATCTCCACCTCATCGAAATACCCCGTGCGTTTTAAAGAATTTAACGAATCGTTGTAGTCGGTTTTGCTATATAAATTTCCCTCGGTCAGATACATCTCGCGGCGGATGACCTTATCCTCGGTCTTATCGTTACCCGAAATCGTTACGTTTCTAATATAGACTTTATCCTCCGGGATGACTTGATACGTGATAGCGACTGTGCGAGCTTCTTTGTCCTGCTTAGTCTTAGGCACGATGCGCACATAGGCATATCCCTGATCCGCGACTAAAGTCTCTAGCGTATTCATATCGCGGCGCAAACGCTCGGAATTCATTGTATCGCCCTTTTGAAGCTTAAAATCGTCCAAAACTTTTTCTTTATCAAGCTTGATTATATCTGCAGGATACTCGATATCTACGGAGCTTACGGTATATTGCTCGCCCTCGCTGATATAGTAGGTAAGATCGGCAGTGTAATTATCCATATCAGCATTAAGTAGCGGCGCCGAAACCTGCGCGTCTAAGTAGCCTTTTTTATAATATTCTTCTTGAATTCTATTTGCGTCGTTAGGAAGCTCGGCGGTTTTTACCTTGCCGTCGTTAAAGCCCCACATCCAGCCCAGCATCTCGCGTTCTTTATTGGCGACGGATGGCTCTATATCATCATAGTCTAGCTTGTCCGCGCCTACTAAATTTACCTTATCGATGATGATATTTTCGCCGCGATTTACCTCAATCGTTAGCAAGATGACCGATTTATCGTCGTTTATCGGCTTTGGATAAAATTCCACCACGGTGTCAAAAAAGCCCTTGACCTCGTAGTATTGCTTGATGCGGGTCTCCGCTTTTTTAGCAGCCACCTCATCGTAAACCTGACCCGGACGCAAACCGATGAGCTCATTTATCTTATCGCGGTCGTTGGTAACTACGTTTTTGATCTCGACCTTAGCGATAGTCGGCTTTTCGGTTACATTGATCGTGACCGCGCCGCCTTGTTCGCTGATATAAACGTCGCTGAAATAGCCCTGCTCAAATAGCTTTGAAATCGCAGCATTGGTGTTTTCGCCGTTAAGCTCATCGCCTACCTTAAGTCCTGAAATTTGCTGCGCAACCTGTGGAGAAAGATGCCTTAGCCCTTCAAATTTAATGGATTTGATCTGCGCGGCGCACGCCACGGAAATCCCGCCTACTAAGAGTAAAAAAACGCTTTTTTTCATAAAATTTTACCTAAAAACGAAAATAATTTGCGTATAATACCACATTAAAATTAAAACTTGCATATATCAAAAAGGAATTTTATGAAGATAGGAATTATCGGCCTGGGTCTCATCGGCGGCTCTCTTGGGCTATGTCTAAAAAGCACCAAAATCATCAGCGCCGTCTATGGCTGCGACATCAGCCGCGAAAATGAAAAAGAAGCTCTGCGACTCGGGCTCGTGCATGAAATTTTAAGCCTGGAGCAGATGAAGCAAAGCTGCGACGCGATCTTTCTCGCAATCCCCGTGGAGGCAATTATTGAGACGTTGCAAAAACTAAGCGACTGCAGAAGCGAGACGACGATCATCGATCTGGGAAGCACGAAATTTAAAATTTTGCAAAACTGCCCTCCGCAGATCAGACGAAATTTCATCGCGGCTCACCCAATGGCTGGTACCGAAAACTCCGGCCCGCAAGCGGCGTTTAAAGAGCTTTTAAACGGCGCAGTAGTCGTCATCTGCGACGATCACGGCGCGGATGAAGTGCATATCAAACGAGCGGTCGAAATTTTTTCATTTGCAGGGATGAAGATCGTATTTATGGACGCAAAAAGCCACGATCACCACGTGGCGCTCATCTCGCACCTGCCCCACGCGATCAGCTATTCGCTCGTAAATAGCGTGCTAAAAGAGGAAAATCGCCGCAATATCATAAATTTAGCCGGCGGCAGCTTCTCGGGCATGAGCCGTATCGCCAAGAGCTCGCCGCAGATGTGGGTCGATATTTTTAAGCAAAACCGCACAAACCTGTTGGGCGCGATCGACGCTTTTAAAAACGAGCTTGAAATTTGCGTGCAGATGATTGAGGGCGAGCGCTGGGACGAGCTTGAGGCGTGGATGTATGAAGCGCGCAAGCTAAGGGATATTATTTAAAATTTCACGCGACCTGACTGCGCGACGGACACTTTAAGAACGCATCTTTAAATTCTAAATTTCGCTTTCAAATAGCCTGCGCAATTTAAATTTTAATACGTGCGAGCATGGATGCGAACTCAAAAATCTATGCACTCCTGCGTAAAAATTTTCTTTGAGGGAAACTCCAACGCGCAAAGCCTCGCCTTCTCGCCCCAGTAGTTTTTATAAACACAGCCCAGATCGATATTTGCGCTAAATTCCGTAATGACAGGCTTTTTCACCGGCGTGTGCCCGTAGACGTTAAAGATCCCGTCATTCGCGCTATCGTCTCCGCGCCCGCTTAGCACGTGAGCTACGAAGCTTTTCGCACGCTCTGCATCGTGTCTAATCCCCCACGCGCGACCCACTGCGGAGTGCGATACGACGAGCGTGCGACCGCTTTCATCACGCAAATCATACTCCAGATAAATCGGCAGCCGCGAGACAAACCGCAGATGCTCCTTGCATTGCCTCACGCCTCCGTGACGATAATACGACGCTAGCGTCGCCTCACCGCCGTTATTAAATAGCCAGCTTTCATCCAAGCTAAAAAATGCGTAAGGGTCGTTTGAACTCGTAAATTTGCCCGTCTTTGCACACCTCAGAGCGGTTTTTGCGTTGCGTATGAAGCGTCTTTCGTGATTGCCCATCACTGCGTCATATCCGCGAGCGCGCACTAGCTCCACCACATCCGCGCTCGCAGGACCTCGGTCGATCAAATCGCCCACGAAGCAAATTTTGCTATCAAATTTACGCGGCAGCTGCTCTATTAACGCCAAAAGCGATCTGTAACAGCCATGCACGTCGCCTATGATGTAGATATTTTGCATAATTTCTCCTTAAATTTTAACGCCCTCGCCTTTTAACGCACGGGCTGTGATTGTAAGCGGCGACCAAGAATTTCAAGGCGAAATTCTGCACTAAATTTTAAAATTCCGCGCGCTAGGTTTTAGGTGAATAAACTTGTTTTAAGACTTCGGCTACCACGATCAGAGCTAAAACGTAAGCCGTGCAGATGCCGATTAATATATCGCCTCCATGTAATTCAAATACCGCAGCGATCGTTATCCCCAAAAACGGCGATATTATCCAAATCGCCACGGTCGGCAAAAACAGATTGACGAAAAAATTCACAAGCCTATCAAAATCCTTTAGTTTTTCGGCAAGTATCGCGCAAATTCCGCAGAAAAATATCCAAAGAACTACAAAATATACACACCTTTCCTGCAACCATTCTGAAAGATAGCCATATCTATCGCTAAAGGCGACGAAAAATAGCTCTACTGACAAATCCACTAAAATTAAAACGCTTGTGAAGCAAAAACTCATCGAAAATGCGCAGGCTATAATTTTTAAAATAATCATCAAAGCTCCTAAAATTCTAAATTTAGGCGAAAAATTCCTCGATTAGCCGCGTCATTTCGCTCTCGGCGGCGATGTGGTTGATCTGCTCGCGAAAGCTTGCGGCGTTTTCGCGCCCCTTGGAGTATTCGTGCAGATGCTTGCGAAATATCGCCACGCCGTGGCTACCGTAATGGCTTAGCATTTGAGAGAAATGATAGAGCACGACCTCCCTTTTTAGCGCGTCGCTTGCGCGTTCGCCCGTTTTGATCTCGCGAAAGATCCACGGCCTGCCGATGACCGCGCGACCGATCATCAGCGCGTCTGCGCCGCTAAGGTCTCGCACTGCAGGCGCATTGGCGGAGTTTATGTCGCCGTTTGCGATCACGGGGATTTGCAGCGCGAGTTTGGCTCTCGCAATCGCGCCGTAATCCACTGCCGCACTGTATCCGCCAGCTCTGGTGCGACCGTGAATCGCGATAAAATCGGCTCCTGCGCCTTGTACGGCGCGCGCGATATTTTCGATATCCACGGCGCTAAAGCCCAGCCGCACCTTCGCGCTCGTAAATTTTTTATTCGAATACTTTTTGATAGTCTCAACCATGCGCGACAAGCGGGGTAGATCAAGCAGCAGCGCCGAGCCGGCGCCTTGCTTTACGACTTTGGGGACGGGACAGCCGCAGTTTAGATCGATGCCGTCGATGCCGTCAAATTTATTGATGAGCAAAACCGCCTTTTTTATGATTTCCGCATCGCTACCCGCAATCTGCACGAAAAAAGGGGTTTCGGCGGCGTTTTTTTCGAGCATCTTTAGCGTCTTTTCGCCCTCGAAAACAAGGGCATTTGCGCTTATCATCTCGCTTACGGTCGCGTCGCATCCGAATTTTTTCACTACGCCCCGCAGCGGCGGATCCGAAAAGCCCGCCAAAGGCGCCAAAAATAAAGGGTCCCTTTTAAAAAAATCTTTCGTCATTTTAAATTTCTCATTTTGATTTCGTTTGAATTTAAACCTTTAAATTTAATACCGCAATGCTTGCAGCGGGTTTTGCCGCGAGCTTTAAAATTTTAAATTTCATAGGCCGCGTATTCGAATTTAGGCGCGAATTTTATTTTTAAGCTTGGCTAATTTGAGTGGTGGCAAAACGGCAGCAAGGATGATCACCACCAAATTTTATTTGCACGGCAAACCCAGCAAGCAGCTTGCAAAACGCCGCGCGGATTTTAAAATTTCAGCACTTTTATTCAGCTAGCAAGTCTTGCGCTTTATGTTTAAATTCTAAATTTCATAGTATAAATGCAAAACCCGTTTACACGCGCACTACGCAAGCAAATCTTTTAAATTTTACCGCTTGCGCGCATTGATTTTTCGATAAATTTTGAAATTTAAAATTTGCGCGAGTTAGAATTTTACCCGCACTTTAAAATTTATCGCGCAGGCTGTGTTTAATAGACGCAAAGAGCTTAAAGGCAGCCTCTCTTACCAGCATAAAACGAACTCGTAAAATTACCGAGCTAAAATAACAGCGACGCAGGGACGTTTTTGCCGTTGTCTCGCAAAAATAGCAGAATTTTAAACTTCTCAAACTCGTCGCCGTCGGCAAGGCTTAGCTGCTCTCTAAACTCGTCGATCATGCCAAGCTCATATAGAGCGTACAGATATGCCTCGGTCGCTTCTTGATTCTCGTTTTTGAGCCGCTCAAAAAAGGCTTTGTATTGCTCTGGAGCGAGATGATTTTTTAGCTTTTTAGCAAAGCCGATAAAATCCTGCTCGCTAAATTTTTCATTATTTACGAGATCGAAAAGCTCCTCGCTACTGATCTCAAAGCTCGCGTCATTTACCGCGCGATCCACTAAAATATTTACCTCGGCTATATCTTGAGGAATTTTATAGGCTTTGATCTTATCGTAGCTTCCTTTGGCAAGCGCTACGGCATAGGCTTTTTTAGTGATATTTTCGCTATAAACGCCCTTGGTTTTTAAAATTTCATACGCATACGCAGGCTCAGCGTCGAGGCGGTTGAGCTCGTTTTGCAAAAATAGTCCGTTATCTTTAGGGAGTTTATATTTTCGCAGATCCGCCACTTCGCCGTTTTTAACCTTCTCGATAACGCCTATGACCTCTTTTAGATCCTCATTTTTGACATCTATGCCAGTGCTATCGTACCACGGAGATAAAATTTTAGTAAGCTCGCTCGGGTCTTTAAAATACTCGGTTTTAAAGTCTTTATTGGTATCAAGACCCAGCAAAACCTCTTTACTCATCGCATCGTATGCACTTAGATCCTTTGCAATCGCCCTTTTTGTGCGATAAAACGCGAAGCTATGAAAAACGATATGAAAAATTGCCAAAATCATATATAAAATTAACGGCAGTACGATCCACACCGCCACAGGAAGCGTAAGCGTAAAACCGAAAAGCCCCAGTGTATAGCTACTGCTTTGCTGCGTAAAAACTAAAATCGCGACGATTGCGATATAGACGATCGAATATAAAAAGAATTGCTTGGTTTTCATAGCTAACTCCTATTTTGCTTTTCCGCCTGTTCCTTGCACGAAATGCACAATCTCGCCTCCGGATTTACTTTAAGACGCTCTAAGCTTATCTGCTCGCCGCAGCTCTCGCAAAGCCCATAAGTGCCGTTTTCGATGCGTTTAAGCGCGCTTTCGATCTCTAAAAACGCCTTTTGCTGATTGACGTTGAGCGAGTATTCGATGCTTAAATCCGTATTCATGCTCGCTACGTCAAAATCATCCGCAGCTTTATTTTCGCGCAATTCCGAAATTTCATTTACAGAGCTATTAATATTGGCGATGAGTTGCTCTCTTTTTTCTTCTAAAATTTTCTTGTAAAATTTCAACTCGTTTTTCTTCATTACTTCCCTTTATTTGTGATATGGATGGTTTGCGTTAATGCACAATGCGCGAAAAATTTGCTCAAAAAGCAAAAGTTTAGCGATTTTGTGCGCTAACGTAAGCCTGCTAAGACTGATTATTTTATCGGCTTTTGCCTTAAAATTTTCACTAAGCCCGTAAGCGCCACCGATGAAAAACGACACGCTGCTTTTATCCTTTAGCATACTCGCAAATTCCATACTATCTAGCGCCTGTCCGCGTTCGTCCAGAGCTACGACGTATCCGCTAAGGCGCGGTAGATAAGCTTCATCATACGCCCTAAGCGCGAGCTCGCGAGACGCTGCTTGGGCGCGAGCGATGCTAGCGTTAAAAAAGGTCTGCTCTCGCACCGCGGCAAATTTAGCCGCCATTTTTTTATAGGCGCTTATCTCGCTAGCAAACTCGTCCGTGCCCTTTTGGATGGAATTTACCGTTATCTGCACTACTCTTCGCTTCCCTCTTCGTGCAGCGACTTATCGCTCGTGTCATCGATCTGCACGGCGTTTTTGCTAAGCACATTTATTATATCGCTTAGATACTGCCTCATCTCAGCTCTAGGCACGATCGCATCAATTAATCCATGCTCGAGCAGAAATTCCGATCTTTGAAAGCCCTCCGGCAGATCGGCGCCGATGGTTTGCTTGATAACGCGCTGCCCGGCAAAGCCGATGAGAGCGCCGGGCTCTGCGATGATAATATCTCCCAGCCACGCAAAGGACGCGCTTACGCCACCCATCGTAGGATCGGTAAGAACGGAGATGAAAGGAATTTTATGTTCGGATAAAATTTTAAGCGCGGCGGAGGTTTTGCTCATCTGCATCAGCGAAAAGGTGCTTTCTTGCATCCTTGCGCCGCCACTTGCGCTTACGATGATTAGCGGCTCGTTTTTATCCAGACTGCGTTTTACGGCACGCACGATCTTTTCGCCCTCTACAGAGCCCAGGCTTCCGCCCATGAAGTTAAAATCAAACACCACGAGCTGAATTTTTTGGCGACTTATAGCGCCCTCGCCCGCGATCACCGCGCTAAACCTGCCTGTTTTTTCCTTGCTCTCGGAGATGCGCTTTTTGTAGGATTTTTTATCGACGAATTTTAGCGGATCGACGGGCTGTAAATTTTGATCGTACTCCACGAAAGAGCCTTCGTCGCAGATCAGATCGATGCGAGCCTGCGCATCAAAACGAAGGTGATAGTTACACTTGGGGCAAACGCTATGATTTTGCTCGACCTCTTTGCTATACATCAGTGCGCCACATCCCGGGCACTTTATCCAGTGCGTAGGAGCTTCGCTCGGCGCAGGTTGCGTCCTGCGTATTTTTGAAAATAGATCTCCAAAATTCATATGATTTCCTTTAAATTCTATGAAATGAAACTTCTGATTATAACCTAAAATTCTTTATTTAAATTTATATGTGAATTTCGCTAAAATAGGAAAATGCAAGGATTTATATTAAAAACGACCAAGGTTAGGGATGAGGACTGCATCGTAGATGTGCTAAGCGAAAGTGCGCTCGTGCGTGCGTACCGCTTTTACGGCGCGCGCCATTCAAACATCATCCAGGGCTATAAAATCGACTTCGAGCTCTCGCAAAATCAAAACTTCCTCCCTCGTCTTAGCGGCGTGATGCATCTAGGATACACGTGGCTAGGAAGCCGCGAGAAGCTGCTATTTTGGCAGCAATTTATGCGGCTTTTACACGCGCATCTAAAAGATGCCGAGCATCTGGATAAATTCTATTACGAGCTGCTAAACCGAGCTGCTGTGCGCTTCGGCAAACAAAACCCGCGCCGCATAATCGTAGAAAGCTACGCCGAAATTTTAAAATTTGAGGGGCGATTGCACGGCGAGCCATATTGTTTTTTATGCGACGAAGAAATTTTAGAAAATATCGCGCTATGCCGAGGCTTTTTGCCCGCACACGAGCGCTGTTCGCAAAGAGCGGGCTTTGCGCAGGATGAAATTTTAGAATTTTTACGAAGCAAAAAGACGCTAAATTTAAACGACGAAACGGTAGGATATCTTTACGACATTGTAGCAGAGGGATTTTAATCTCAAAAAAAAGCAAACTAGTACGGAATTTTAAAATACATAATCTAATCAAATTTTAAAATTTAAATTTTCTAAATTCTATCTTTTCGTTGAAAATCGACATCGTGCGCTGAAGATTGCTTATATCTTTTTGCATCGTCTGCATAAAATAATCTCTCAGCTGCAGATACTCCTCTTTATTTGCCATCAAGATATTTAGTATCTCGACCTCTGCGTTTTCCTTATAAAGCACGAGCTGATCGTGAAGACCGAAAAAACTAAGACTGCCGTTAAGTAGATGCATATAGGCTTTGGTAGTTAAAATGGAGAAACAAAAGGTAAAGATTATCGCCACGCCATTGATCGGCTCTCCCGTCGTATAGCAGCCGAGCAAAAACCAAAGAACAAGAAAGGCCTTTATATAAATAGGTATTTTTTGTTTCCAGCTCCATCTCCAATCAAAGCTTAAAGCCATAGCGCCGATTGTATTTATCTCGAACGTTTTACGAATCTTATTTTTATTGTAATATAAAATTTTATCGTTATAAAACACGAAGTACGCGCCGTCTCTATTCATAAAATTTGTTACGAATATTACCAAGACCAAAGGAAGGAGGCGAAACATTTTAATGTTTATGGGATTTACGATAGTGGCAAATGCAAGCGCTACTAACAAGCCTACCATAGTAGGAACTATAGAATATTTCATATAGTCATAATAAGTATGATCTTTTATGATTAACGGATTTTTGTCGTAATCTCTGGCTTTAGAATTTTGCTGTAAAGAGCCGCTATCATCAGAGATAGAATTTTGCGATTCTGCGTTGTTTACACAGGCAGAATTCTGAGCCACTTTGGCTTCTAAATTTAAAACATCAGTAGCAGAATTCGGAGCTTTGGAATTCAGAGATTCGAAATTCGGAGGTTCAGAATTCAGGATTTCAAAATCGGAATTCGAGATTTCGGAATTTTGAGCTTTGAAATTCGAGACTCCAAAATTCGATGTTCCAGAATTGTCGCCGTTAAAATTTTGTTCCAAGCCCCGTTTCGGCTCTTGATGCCGCTTTTGTAGTAGCCTTTTTAATTTCTCAAGCCTGCCTTGATCCATTCTTGCCCCCGATAAGGCGTTTTTAGCCTCGCTTATTTTTGCTTGCGCTTTTCATCGCCGCTAGCTCCTGCGCCAAAAATTCCCCCGTGTAGCTACCGGTCTTTTTGAAATCTTTCGCGAGCTTTTCTGGGGTGCCGCAAGCGACGATCTGTCCTCCGCCTTCGCCGCCCTCGGGCCCCATATCGATGATGTAATCGCAGTTTTTGATGACGTCCAGATTGTGCTCGATCACAAAGACGGAATTTCCCAGATCGACCAAATGGTGCAGCACCGCCACCAGGCGATCTACGTCTGCAAAATGTAACCCCGTCGTGGGCTCGTCCAGGATATATAGCGTGTTGCCCGTATCGGTGCGGCTTAGCTCCTTGGCGAGCTTGACGCGCTGTGCCTCGCCGCCGCTAAGCGTCGTGGCGGGCTGGCCTAGCGAAACGTAGCCGAGCCCGACGTCTGCGAGCGTCTTTAGCTTTTGATAAATTTTAGGCACGGCTTTGAAAAACTCGAGCGCCTCGTCGATACTCATCGCCAAAACGTCGGCTATGCTTTTGTTTTTGTATAAAATTTCAAGTGTCTGCGCGTTATATCTTGTGCCGTGACACACGTCGCAAACGACGCTGATATCGGGCAGGAAGTGCATCTCGATCGTGATCTCACCCTCGCCCGCGCATTTTTCGCAGCGCCCGCCTTTGACGTTGAAGCTGAAGCGGCCGATCTTGTATCCGCGCAGCTGCGCTTCCTTCGTCGCGGCAAAAAGCGCGCGGATCTCGTCCATCACCCCCGTGTAGGTCGCAGGATTGCTGCGCGGGGTGCGTCCGATCGGGGTTTGATCCAGATAGATCACTTTATCCAGGCTCTCAAGTCCGGAAATTTTAGCGCCCTTTACCGCGTGCACCTTTTTGGCGCGATTTAGCTCCTCAAGTGCCGTCGGCAGTATGGTTTGCAGCACCAAGGAGCTCTTGCCGCTGCCGCTAACGCCCGTGATGCCGACTAAATTTCGCAGCGGAAATTTCGCGCAAAGGCCGTGGATGTTATTGATATTTACGTTTTTGATACTTAGCCAAAGCTCCTGCTTGCGGTGCTTTTGGTAGTTTATCTCCTTTTGGTTATTAAGATACAGCGCGGTTTGCGTATTGCTTTTAAGCAGATGCTCGACGTCTCCTGCGAATACGACCTCTCCGCCTAGATTGCCAGCCCCCGGGCCGATATCTACGACGAAGTCCGCCGCCTCGATCGTCTTTTTATCGTGCTCGACGACGATTACGGAATTTCCCTTTTCCTGCAAGCTTCGCAGCGTCTTGATGAGCTTTTGCGTATCGCGCTCGTGAAGGCCGATGCTAGGCTCGTCAAGCACATACATCACGCCGCTAAGACCGGAACCGATCTGGCTTGCGATACGGATGCGCTGCGCCTCGCCGCCGCTGATGGTGCGCGCATCGCGCCCCAGCGTGAGGTATCCAAGCCCCACGTCCTTTAAGAAAAACAGCCTCTCGTTGATCTCTTTTAGGATCGGCGCCGCGATCTGCGCGTCCTTTTCGCTTAAATTTGAAAACCGCTTCTCGTCGCTGAAAAATTCCACGCAGTCTGCGATACTCATATTTATCACGTCGCCGATGCCTTTCCCCGCGACCTTTACGGCTAGGCTTTCAGGGCGCAGGCGCAGCCCGCCGCAGTCGGGGCAAATTTTTTCGCTCATATAATCGTCCAGGTCGCTTTCATTTTTGAGCAGATCGTAGGCGTATTTGATCGCGCCCTCAAATTTACGCACGAGCTTATGTTTTTTCCAGTAAAAATCGATCTCTTTGACGCTGCCGTAGAGGATCAGTTTTTTTTGCTCCTCGCTTAAGTTTGCGTACGGGATTTTGACGTTTATGCCGTTTGCTTCGCAAAATCCGAGTAGAAATTTATAATAATAGCTCTTGTTAAAGCCCGACATCACCTTGATCGCGCCGCCCTCGATCGAGGCGTTTTCGTTGATGATCTTGCCCAGATCGAGGCTAAATTTTATCCCCAGCCCGTCGCAGCTCTCGCACGCGCCCTTTGGGGAATTGAAGCTAAATGCGAGCGGCTCGAGCGGCTTGAATGAAATTTTACAATCAAAGCACGCCATATGCTCACTGTAGTGGATTAGGCTCTGCGCAAGGCCTAGCTCGGCGGCGTTTGCGATCTCTACCTCAAGCTCGCCGAAACTGAGCTTGAGCGCCTTTTCGACGTCGCTTGCGATACGGATGGAATTTTCCTCGTCGATGGTCGTGCGATCGATGATGACCTTGATCGAGTGCTTTTTCGTCTTGCTTAGCTCGATCTCCTCGTCCAGTCGCACTAGCACGCCGTCGATCTGAGCGCGCACGTAGCCCTGCTCGCGTAGGCTCTGTAGCATATCGGCGAAGCTGCCCTTTTTCTCGCGCACCAAGGGCGCGCCTAAGATCACCTTCGCGCCGCGCGGCAGCTTCATAATCTCGGCGATGATGTCGCTGGAGCTCATCTTTGAGATCGGCTTACCGCATTTGTGGCAGTGCTGCACCCCCACGCGCGCATAAAGCAGTCTCAGATAGTCGTAAATTTCGGTGATCGTGCCCACCGTCGAGCGCGGATTTTTCGATGTCGTTTTTTGATCGATCGCGATCGCGGGCGTCAGACCGTCGATCTTATCGACGTCAGGCTTGCCTACGCGGTCTAAAAATTGCCTCGCGTAGCTGCTTAGGCTCTCGACGTATCTGCGCTGTCCCTCGGCATATAGCGTATCAAACGCCAGCGTGCTCTTGCCGCTGCCGCTAAGACCTGTGAAAACGACGAGTTTGTCCTTTGGAATTTGTAAATTTATATTTTTCAGATTGTGCTCGCGCGCGCCCGTGATGGTGATGAGATCGTTCATTTTCGCCCTTTTGTGCCAAATTAATCTTACATTATAGCTCATATTGTTAAAATGCGGTTTTAACAAAGGCGGCAAATGATACTGATCTGTACGGCTTTGCGCTGCGAAGCCCAAGCGATAATCGAGAGTTTTAAACTTACTCGCGGCGGCGATCTGTTCGCAGGCGAGCAGATGCTTCTATACATCTGTGGCGTGGAGTTCGGGGCTAAATTTGAAGCGGGTGCTGCAGGAGGCATAGAAATAGAATTTAAGAGCGAGCCCGGCACGGAATTTATTAGCCGTGCCGATGCAGACGTAGAATTCGGGCGCGAGTTTCGCAAGGATCGACGCGGCGCGGACGCAAAATTTAAGCATTCTTCGGACGCGGGCGCGCTCTGCGGCGGCGATGCAGAGGCCGGCTCCGCGCAAAATGCGACCAAAAATTTTGAAATTTCAGATCTTGGCTCCGCGCAAAATTCAGAGCGCTTCGGTGAAATTTTACTTTCGCGACATGTGGACCTTGCGCTAAACATAGGCGTCTGCGGCTGCGCGGATAAAGGCGTGCAAATCGGCGAGGCGTTTTACTTTGACGGCACGGCAACGCAGGAATTTTGCGGCGAGGACGGATCGAAATTTTATCGCTCGCAGGTTGTGGAACACAGCGAGCAAGCTCTAAAATTTCAAAACGTTTGCGAGCGGGAATTTTGCGGCGCGAGTTTGGACGG
>CAUQPS010000023.1:0-21473 GCA_963520005.1 uncultured Campylobacter sp. | reverse complement strand
AAGACCCGTATCAGATAATCGTTTTTAAAGTTGTAGTTCAGGCTCAGCAGATGCAGTATCAACAGCGCATACAGCGCGATCAGCGCAGCAGCCCCCACGAAGCCGAAGCGCTCGATCGTATAAGCGAAGATAAAATCGCTCGTCGCAATTGGCAAAAATTTAAAGTGCGTCTGCGTCGCTTCATCCTTATCCTTGCCGTAGATGCCGCCGTTTCCGATAGCGATGATCGCCTGCTTGACCTGGTAATTGGGCTCCTCGCTGATAAAATCGGCGATGCGCTTTTTTTGATAATCATGCATGTTTTCGTACAAAATCGGCGAGCTGGCCACAAAAACGATGATGAGCGTGAGCCAAATTTTTTTATCGACGCCGATGATGAAAAGGATCGCAAATCCCGTCAAAAAAAGTATCGCGGCGGTACCTAGATCGGGCTCTTTCGCGATCAGAACGAAAGGCAGAAGTATGTAAAAGCTAAGGCGCAAAAAATCCTTCAGCCCGTAGCCGTTTTTCGGCGGCGGATTTTTGTGTATCAGATACATCAGCATCAGGATAAACGCGGGCTTCATCACCTCGCTGGGTTGCAGCGTAAAATGTACGAAAGGAATCTCCAGCCAGCGCCTAGCTCCTAGCTTGCTAACGCCGAAAAAATCGACGCTGAGCAGCAATATGATGTTGATCCAATAAAATATCGGGATCAGATATAAAAATTTACGTATCGGAAAGAGAAAAAATAGCGTAAAAACGGCAAATCCTACGCCAAAATAAACGACCTGCTTCGATGAGAGCACATCATTTGCCTCGCTTATTAAAACGTATGAAAAAACCACTATCGGCACGATTAAAAAAGGTTGAATGAAATCAAAATATGCTAAAATCTTTTTGTCAATTTTAAACAACGCTTAATCCTATTAAAATTTTGACATAAGAATAGCCAAAAAAGGTATAAATTTGGATAATCTAATAGCACCATGCAGCGAAAGGCTCGACGTTTTTTTAAGCTCGCGGCTTGGAATTTCGCGCAATCAAATATCAAACTTAATCAAATCCGCAGCGGTCAAAGTGGACGGAGCCGTGCAAACTAAGCCCGGCTACAAGCTATCTGCGGGCGAGCTCGTGCACATCGACTACCCCGCGCCCGCGCCGCAGCAAATGAGCGCGGAGAGGCTAAACTTCGACGTTGAAATTTTATACGAGGATGAGGATCTGCTCGTGGTAAATAAGCCCGCGGGCCTTACCGTCCACCCCGCCGCAAGCGTCAAAGAACCCACGCTCGTGGACTGGCTCAAGTCTCGCGGCTATCTGCTTTCCACGCTCGGCGGCGAGCTTCGCGCGGGCATCGTGCACCGCCTGGATAAACTCACCAGCGGCGCCCTGCTCGTCGCCAAAAACAACGCCGTGCACGCCGCGCTCTCAGCACAGCTAAGCGATAAAAGCATGGGGCGGATATACCTCGCGCTCATCGACCTACCGCTGAAAGAGCCCTGCGTGATCGAGCGCCCGATCGCTCGTAACCCTGCAAACCGTCTAAAAATGGGGATCGTGCCCGGCGGACGCAGCGCAAAAAGCGCGTTTTATGAAATTTTAAGCGGAGCAGAACTAACGGAACTTCAAAACTCCGCCGAGAGGTGCGATGAAATTTTAAGTACGAGCGCGGGCGATAGTACAGCTGCGGGCAAGAGCGCGGGCATGGATGAAATTTCAGCCGCCGATAAAATTTTGGCTGCGCGGAGGGGCGCAAGTAGAATTTCCACTGAAGACAAAATTTTGGGCGACGCTATGGATAAAATTTCAATGGATGATGCGGATAAAATTTCGGGCGCGACCACAGATACGGGCAAAATTTCGGCCGTATCCACAGGCGCTGGTAAAATTTTAGCCGTGTCCACAAGCAAGGATAAAATTTTAAGCGCTAGCAGGGGTGCAGATACGAGTAAAATTTTAGCGACCGACGCAAGTGCGCGCGGGAATGAAATTTTAAACGACTACGCAGGCGCGGATAACTCGGATGAAATTTCAAATAATTGCATGCGGAGCGTGGATAAAATTTCAATCCAAAGCGCAGATAAAATTCCAAGCAGCCGCGCGGATAACGCAGATAAAATTTTAAATTTTAAAAATCCCGCTCAAAATTATAAGCTGCCGCCGATAAACCTAAAGAGCTTTAATCTCGTCGCGGCGAAGCTCTTCACGGGCCGTACGCATCAGATCCGCGTGCATTTAAGCTCGATAAATCGGCACATTTTGGGCGATCATTTATACGGATTTAAGAGCGAAAACGCTAAAATTAGCAGGATTTTGCTCCATGCCTATTTGCTCTATTTCATCCATCCGCGAAGCGGCAAAGAGGTGAAAATATGCGCGGGCTTGCCGAGCGAATTTCTAAATTTTACGACAAATCAAAAGGTAAAGGATGAAATTTATGAAAAAATTTTACCAACTAACGTTGAGCGCTACTTTAGCGATACTAGCGGCTGGCTGCGCTACGTCTAGCGCGCCTAGCGCAAGCGACGAGAGCCTTCCGCGCGTAGAGGGCATTAGGACGATCACGAGCGACGATGAGATCGGGCTCGAGTGGCCTAGATACGACTCAAATACCGCCGTATTGGGCTTTATCGTTTATCGCGCGCCTGCAAGCGGCGGCGAAGCCAAAAAGATCGCCACCATCACAGATCCATACTCCACTCACTACGTAGATACGAGGCTGCAGCCGGGCACTTCGTATAAATACACCGTGCGCACATACGGCGCCAAGGGCGTTTCGGCTCCTTCTCCGGTCGCTATCGCAAGCACCGCTAAGATGCTAGAGTCCGTGCCGTTTGCGCAGGCGATCTACGGACTTCCGGGCCGCGTTAAGATCATCTGGCGTCCGCATCCGGATCTTCGCGTAAGCTCCTATCTAATCGAGCGCCGTCCTAAGGGAGGCGAGTCATGGAGCACGATTAAAGAGGTTCGCGGCAGACTTAGCGCTGAATATATCGACAATATCGATTATGGCGAAGGATACGAATACCGCATCACCGTCAAAACCGAAAACGGAGAGCTGTCCAAGCCTAGTGCAGTCATTGCCGCAGCGCAGGCAGAATAAAGTTTGCCTAATTTCATAACCCAAAGCGTGAGCCTGCCGCCGCTGCCGGCTAGATTCGGCGAGGTCGAATTTTTAGAAACGGCGCGCGGCAGAAATTTAACGCTCGTGCGAACTAAAAGCTTTGATAGCGAGTTTTTTATCATCGTTAAGCCCAGTGGCGGCAAAGTGATAGTAAAGGGCGAAAAGATCACCAAGCCCGCTAAGATCGGTCATCTGCAGCGAGCGCTCGAAATTTTTAAAGAGCGCTTCTGCGGACGGATCATCTCGCAGGCGTTTGCCTACAAAGATAGCTCGCTTACCGAAAAAACGCCGCTGATTTTGGACGAGAATGAAATTTTATCCCTCGTAAAAAGCTCTAAATTTAATAAAATTTTCATCGAGATCGGCTTCGGCTCGGGCAGACACCTGCTTCATCAAGCGCGCTCAAATCAAGACGCGCTGCTAATCGGCATTGAAATTTACAAGCCAGCAATCGAGCAGGTCGCAAAACTAGCGATCCGCGAAGGGCTGCAAAACATCGCTCTCATAGCCACCGACGCGCGGGTTTTGCTGAGCCTGCTTCCCGCGGGCTGCCTGCAGCGCGTATTTTTGCACTTCCCCGTGCCGTGGGACGACGCGCCGCACCGCCGCGTCATAAGCGACGAGTTCGCCTCACAGATCGCACGCACGCTCGGACGCGGCGGCCGCTTCGAGCTTCGCACCGACAGCGGGGAGTACTTCCTCTACGCGATGCAAAAGCTCTCGCCCTACGTTCAGCGCAAAGCAGGCGAAATTTCGCACTTCAAAAACCGCGACGCCGCCGTAGCGAGCAAATACGAGGATAGATGGCGCAAAATGGATAAAGACATCTACGATCTGATCTACGAGAACAAAACCGCGGGCCGTG
The DNA here is from genome assembly GCA_963520005.1 of uncultured Campylobacter sp. GTDB lineage: Bacteria > Campylobacterota > Campylobacteria > Campylobacterales > Campylobacteraceae > Campylobacter_B. Next base: position 17,502 of record CAUQPS010000023.1, on the reverse strand, counting down.
GCGAGCCGCAGCGGTTTGAGATGGAATTTTTAAAATTTGACGCGGCGGCAATCGCGCGAAATTTTAAAAATTCTACCTTCAAAGGCGAGGATTTTTTCGTGCATTTTGAGGAAATTTTTTACTTTGACGCGCAAAAAGACTTGGACGCGGACGGGGTTTGCGCGGCGGACGGCGTAAATTTAAGCGGCACGGACGAAGACATAAACGACGAGGCTATAAATTTAGACGCGACGCGCGGCAAAAATTTAACCGAGCAAGCAAGCACGGATGAAATTTCGTCAGACTGCGGCAAAATTTCAGCTACGGCGGCGGGCGATAAAATTTTAACTTGCGCGAACGCTACGCAAATTGTAAAAAAAGCGAGCGCCGCGCCAAATACAAACCACGCGGATGAAACCGGCGCAAAAGACGGCGTAAATTTAAACGAGGATCGCTTGAGCGCAAGCAGCGTAAATTTAACGAGCGATGTTCCCATCGCGGTAAGCGCCAAATTTAGCTGCCCTTCCCCGAGCGAAAAGCGTGCTTTAGCCTGCGAGCAGATCGCGACAAGCAGCGCGCTAAATGTTAGCGGCACGGAGGGTGCGCTTGCAGCTATCTATACGACAGGCGCAAGCACTACACCCGCAGCGATCGGCACAATAGATACAAACAATGTGCCGAATGCGGTCGGCTCATTCTCAGCGATCAGTGCGATAGAAAAGAGCGCCACGCCAAATGCGACCCACACGGACGAAGCAAACGTTACTCAAATTCTAAAAAAAGCAAGCACCGCATCTTGCAAAAATGAGCCGCAAGCCGAACTGAAAAACGAGCTAAACCACGCTACTGAACCGCAAGCAGAATTACAAAATAAGTCAAATTCTATCAAGTCGCAAGTCGGGTGCCGAAGCGAGCTAAGCCATGACGAGCTACAAGCCGAGCACCAAGGCAAATTAAATCGCGCCGAGTGGCAAGATAAACGACAAAGTGAACCAAGCTACACCGAGCCGCAAGACGAACGGCAAAACAAGCCGTGCGTCGCCGAGCCGCAGGATGTGCTAATCCTGCTTTCGCTCGGGGCATTCGACTTTCCGCAGCAGTGTTTCATCCGCGCAAACGCAAGCGGCACGCGCTACTTCATCCGCCGTCCGCTTCCTACGCGCGAAAACCACGCGGCACATCAAAAAATTTCGGAGATATTTTCACAATGGCAGAGATAACGGACGATTACAACATCATCACCGCAGCAGGCCTTACGCTAGGCTACGAAAAGGCGGGCGCGGTCATCCAAGATGCGAGTTTCGGCATCGGCGCGAAGGACTTCGTCATCATCACGGGCAAGAGCGGTAGCGGCAAATCCACGCTGCTTAAATCCTTCTACGGCGGCATCGACATCATCGGTGGCGAGCTGAACGTCTGCCTGTGCGATCTAAAGGGCATCACGAACTCCGATCTGCGCACCCTACGCCAGCGCATCGGCATTATCTTTCAAAACTACCGCCTGATCAACGAATGGACGATCGAGCGCAACATAATGCTTCCGTTAATGATAATGGGCTACAATCAGCAGGTCTGCCAAGACCAAGCCAAAAAGCTACTGCGCCACGTCGAGCTCGGGCATAAGATGGGTAAGTATCCGCTCGAACTTAGCGGCGGCGAGCAGCAGCGCGTGGCTTTGGCGCGTGCGATGGCGCATAATCCGCGCCTGCTGCTGTGCGACGAGCCAACGGGAAATTTGGACGACTACTCCAGTGCCATTATTTGGAATTTGTTGCGCTCGGCGTGCGAGTCGTGGAACGCCTGCGTCGTCATCGTAACGCACAAAATGCCCGCCACGCTGCGTTTTAGGCACCGACATTTTGAGATTAAGGACGCTAAAGTAAATGAAATCGATTAAAACCCATTTCGGCGTGATCTTTTCGCTCGTCGCGCTGCTTTTTTCGGTGCAGTTTGGAATTTTTATGAGCAATTTGACCAAAAGCTACGAGCGCTCGATCCAAAACGAATACAACATCGTGCTAGTCTCCAAAACCTCGCTCAGCCTGCAAGACGCACAAAAAGCGGTGCCGAAGATCAGCTCGATTAGCGAAATTTCCACAGCGGGCATCACCGAGCGGCTGAAGGGTAAAATTTCACAAAACGCCTTTGCCGAGCTTAGTAAAAATTTGCCTAAATTTTATAGCGTCAAGCTCGAAAGCTTCCCCGACGCCGCGCAGCTTGCCAAGATCGAGCAGGATCTAAAATCCATAGGCTCGCTCACGCGGGTTGAAATTTTTAAAAAGACCCACGATGAAATTTTTAAAATTTTACTGCTTATCAAAAGCCTCGTTTACGGCTTTGCGTTTCTCATCGTGCTTTTAGGCGTGATGTTAATTCACCGCCAGATGCGTATCTGGGTTTACGAACACAAAGAGCGCATCGAGATCATGGAGCTTTTCGGCGCGTCGTTTCTGATAAAAAGCGGCAAGCTCTACCGAATGGCGATAATAGACTCCTTCATCGCCACGCTGATCGTGACCTGCTTCTACATTGCGCTTCCCTCTTGGGAGGTATTTTCGACCACGCTTAAGGGCATCGGCGATCTACGCACCGCCATAGTGCTGCCTTACGATGCGCTGATTCTTTTGGGTGTCGCCTTGGCGCTATCTATCATCGCGGTGAGTTTTGTGATGCTGCAAATCGGAAATAAACGAGCATGAAAAGAGCTTTTTTAGCGCCGCTTCTTGCGCTAGGGCTTGCCGCGGCTCTTACTTATGCCGCGCCCGCAAAGCAGCAGAGTACGAAAGATAAGATCGCCAAAGCGGGTCAAGAACTCAAAAGCTCGCAAAAGGAGGGGATGCAGCTCTCGCAAAAGATCGACGAGATTGCAGGTCAAATCGTAAAGGAGCAGGAGGGCTTTAAAAAGCGCGAAGGCGAGATCAAACAGCTAAGCGAAACGATCGAAGGCCTAAAGGATCAATACGCCGCCGAAGCGCAGGAGCTTGAGAAGCTAAATAGCCAAAACGCCACGCTTCTTAGCGTGCAAAGCGAACTGGAGAGCAAGATCGCAAGCGTGATCTCGCAAGAGCTATCATTTGATCTCATCACCGACGTAAATTCCACCACTACGCCCGATTCTATCGTAGCTAGCGAAATTTTAGAGGGGCTCGGCGTCGTTATGAACGACGAGCTGAAAGGGCTAATCAAAGACTACGAAAATAATCAAAATTTTATCAACGAACAGAATAAAAAGATCAAATCGATCCAGGCAAGCATGGCGGGCTATGACAAGAAAAAAACCGATCTCGACGCCAAGCAAACCACCCAAAAAGAGAAGCTCGCGCAGATGAAAAAGGACAAAGAGGACTATATCGCGCGCCTAGAGAAGATAAACGACGAGCAAGACGCCATATCTAAGACCCTACAGGAGCTTAAGATCATCGACGACGCCGAGGAAAAAGCCAAAGCGCAGAAGGAGGAAGCGGCGCGCCAAGCAAAGCTTGAAGCGCAGAAGCAAAAGGAGCGCCAGGCGCGCGAAAAAGAGTACGCCAAAGCAAAGGCGGCGGCAAAAAAAGCGGGCAAGCCCGAACCTGCGCCTCCTAGCGAGCCCGAGTCTGAAGTAAGCGAGCCCGCGGATGAGCGCGTAAGCAAGATCAACCAAAAGGTCAAGCAGTACGGCTCTAGCTATCAGTCCTCGCGCGTTAAAAAATACGGCGGAGCCAAGACGACAGCGCCTTTAAACGGCGCGTATTTGAAGCGAAAATTCGGCAATTACAACGATCCCGTGTATAACATCAAGCTTTTCAACGAAAATATCGTGCTCGGCTCAAACAGCGGCGACACGCAGGTTAAAGCGGTGCTGCCGGGCAAGGTGGTCTTTGCTAAAGAGACCGCCGTGCTCGATAAGGTCGTGATCCTAGAGCACAGCGGCGGCATCCACACGATCTACGCGCATCTAAATCAGATCCCGCCTACCGTGCGCGTCGGCTCCAACGTCAAAAAGGGCTACATCATCGGGCGCATCGGCTCGGATCTGACCTTTGAAGTGACGCAGCAGAACTACCACATCAACCCGCTCGATCTCATCAGCCTGAGGTAAGCGTGAAAAATTCTAAATTTAGCGGATCTTGCGAGGATGCCGAAAGTTTAAATTTAAGCGAGCAAAGCTCGGGCTGCGAGTTAAATTTGAGCGATGAAAATTCTGCGGTGGCGTTAAATTTAAACGAGCAAAATTCCGCCTCGGCATTAAATTTGAATGACGAAAATTCCAAAGCCACATTAAATTTGAACAATCAAAATTTAAGCAGTCAAAATTTTACCGCTACAAGCGATGTCGCCGCGCCAAATTTAGATAGTGAGAATTCCGCCACGGGAGTCGCTGCATTAAATTTTAAAAATAAGAATTCCGCGACGACGGACATCATAGCGACATCAAAAACGATGGTGGGCGCCGCAAAAACAGGAAGCTACAACGAGCTCCGTAGAAGCAAAAATGACAAAAACAGCGTAAAACGATATTGAGATTACAAGGGTAGCGGAGGAAATAATGATAGCAGAGATAGCACCGACAAAAGAAGCGGAAGTGGCGAGGCCGCAGATCCAAGAGCTTACCAATTTTCTTAGCGAATACACCGCCAAGATGCTTAGTATCGGCACTTACACCGCGCGCATCGAGCGCTGCGTGCGCAGGATAGCGGACGCTTACGACTATGAGGCGAGCCTGATGATCTTCGTGCGCCACTTCATCATCAGCGTGATGGACCCCGCGGACAACTCCATTCGCCGCACCTACGTCAAAACGGGCGCTGCGGCGCAGATCAGCTTCGATCTGATCTCGGAGCTAAGTGCGCTTAGTTGGGAAATTTACGACGAGAAAATCCCTCTTGCGCGCGCTAAGGCCGCATTTGCAGAAATTTTAGCCTCGCAAAAGAAAAGCTTCGCCAAAACCCTCATTTTGCTAAGCATCGCAAATGCCGCATTCTGCGAGCTTTTCGGTGGCGATGGCGGCGCGATGGCGCTCGTTTTTGCGGCTACGGCTTTTGGAATTTGCGCCCGCTATCTACTTAGCAAGCTTAAAATCAACCTAAAAATCCAATACATCGCGGTTTCGTTCGCAGTCTCCTTCATCGTCTCGCTAGGCGCTCGCTACGGGCTTAGCGCCACGCCCGACGTCGCCGTGGGATCGAGCATACTCTTTTTGATCCCGGGCGTCTGGCTGATCAACTCGGTATTTGACATCCTAAACGAAAATATGCTCGTAGGCATCAGCAGAGGGCTAAACACTGGGCTTTTGATCATCTGCATCGCGATCGGGCTCTTTCTGACGCTTAGCATCTCAAATTTGGGGCTTGTAAATGTTTGATATAGCGCTTTTGGTATTTAAGGATGCTTGCTTTGCCGCTGCGGCGGGGCTTGGGTTTGCGTATGCGTGCATGCCGCCTAAAAAGACGCTTGCCTTCTCAGCGCTGCTTGCGGCGGTAGCGCATTCGTGCAGGTTTTTGCTGATTCAAAGCCAAATTTTTTCGATCGCCGCCGCGACGCTTTTTGCGTCGTTTCTGATCGGCGTTTTGGGGATGCTCTGTGCCAAGCGCCTCAAGGTGCCCGCAGAGATCATCGCCTTTCCCGCGCTACTTCCGATGATCCCGGGCATCTACGCCTACAAGGCAGTTTTGGCGCTGTTTTCTTATATCAGAGCCACGGGCGCAGAGCATAAACTCGCCCACCTCATCTCGTTTTTCGACAACGCTCTCGCCACGATCTCGATCTCGCTGGCGCTAGGCACGGGCGTTTCAATAACGCTGCTAATTTTCTACGAGCAGTCCTTAATGATAACTCGCGGCGCAAGAGGCAAATAGCGCTAAATATGGGATTTTAAGCAGTCGTGGCGGGTAAATTTTATAAATTCTATTTTATTGCTCTCGTTTTATCTCTTTGGTTTTTTCATCGTAATAATATCCTTGCTCCACACCCAGCAAATTATCTTTTATATCGTATTTATATGTATAATTTTCATCAAAAATACCTAGATAAAAAGCATACCGACTATATTTTCTACCTTCTAACTCAAAAAATGCTTTATACGGTTTTATATCTTTCTTTTTAAAGTTATATAAATTACAAAAGTTATCGTATTTTTTATCTATTAGGCTTACATACATATCAAAAAATAGCATGTCGGTTGGAATAGAAAAAATTTTATCATTAGGATATTCGTGGTCGTATATTTTAGGATTAATTTCATTTAAAAATATTTTTTCCGTAAATAACATATCAAATACATGTTTATCATTTTCTAACCCGCTAAAATATAATTTGTATTTTAAATTTCCATCCGACAAGATTAAACTATTATTATTTTCCCAGGGGTAAACAACTTCGCCTTTGAGCATGGACATATTTACAAAATCTTTGAAATTTGCTACGGCTTGTTTACCGTTGCAAGCCCTGTCTCCCAAACCCATAAAATATTCTAAATTTATATTGTCATCTACAATGAAAAATTCGCAAGCTTTATCTGGACGATTATTTCCACCGCATCTTTCCGCCAACCCGCTATAAAAATTATAAAATTCATCGTCCACTTTACCGTATTGCTTCTTTATTTTTCTTTCCATATCACGGAATTCCTCCGCTGAAATATTTATAGATTTATAGGTCTTTTTAAGCATGCACTTTAACGCCCTATCTTTAAGCTGTATATCCGTAAGATTGCCATCTAGATCGCATACCCATTCATATGGATCGGTTTCAATTTTTTCGGCTGAATTTGGGTATTTATACTCCGCAATAATCGAAAGTATCGCGCACAAAGCGCATATTATTATGATGAAGGCCAAGCACAGATAATATCTCGTTTTCAAATTTATCTCCTAAAATTTTCCGCAATATACCTCACATAGACTTAATCCGCGATAATTTTAGAATGTCTCAAATATCATTAAATCAGGGCTTTTGCTTGATCTACTCTAGCAAATTTCATCTCAATGCTTTGTAGATATTTGCCTCTCTTGCGCCGCTCGTCGCACCTCTTTCCGCAAAGGTAAAATTTAGCTGAGCTTTTCTGATTTAAACGCCCTTTTTACCGTCATATAAAAGCCGCTAAAGATAAAAAGCGCCATGCAAAGAGAAACGAGCGACCATAAAATTTTACCCGCAAGCCCGAAAAAATAGCCCGTGTGAAGCTGGTAGTTCGCGTCTTTAAACTCACCCACGGTGATACCGTCCGTCTGCTTCTGCTCCGCGATTTTGTCCGCTTTTAGATCGGCGTTCGCGCCTTTTGGACGCGCGGTGGCAGGCGCGTCGGGCTCGTAGTATCTGATGCTCATCTTATCTCCCGCCGCGAGCATTAGGGTAAATTCTTTATACTCTATGCCGCTTGATTTGAATATCTCATAAGCCCTCTGCGCGTCGCTAAATTTATACGTAGCGGGTTTTTTGCTCTCCTCTTTAGCAGGTGCGACGGCGCGATCATTATGCGCAGGCTCGCCGCGCGCCCCGGCTTGCGGCAAATTTTGCGAACTTACGAAAAGCTTCATCACGGCATCGTTATACCAGCTATACGACCAGTTAAGCCCGGTTAAACAGATGAGAAGGTAAATTACCGCGCTTAGCGAGCCTAGACTCGTGTGGAGATTATAAAAAAGAGCGTATTTTTTGAGTTTAAAATTTGGCTTTATCGCCTCGATAAATTTACGCCTAAGCCTTGGGAAATGCAGCCAGACGCCGCTTATTACGAGCAGTATCATCGCTGTGGCGCTCGCGGCTACGATCTGTTTGCCGACCTCGGCTGCGGTTTTATTGCCGCTTAGCGCTAGACCTAAATTTCGATGCAACGCCATCACCGTTAGCACAAAGCCCGTGCCGCGATCCTTGCCGATGATCTGCGCGGTGTACGGATCGACCAGATACGCATCATTTCTATTTGCATAAATGACAAAGGCTTCGTCATCGCTTTTGGGCACGACGAGCCTTACGGGCTGCTTAACGCCCGTTTGCTCGCTAAAGCTTTGCATAATTTTCTCCACACTTTGCATTTCGCCCGTTTTTTCGACCCTTTTAGAGCCCGCGTTTATCAGCTCCTCAAGCTCGTGCTGATACGATAAAATCGCGCCCGTAACGCCAATGATAAGCAGCGGGATAGAAAAAACGATCGACAAAATCAGATGGACGTTAAACAAAATTTTATTGCGCTTCAAAAGCGAGCTCATTGTAGATCCTTGCGAGATAAATTTAATCTTTATTTGATTGAGGTTCGCAATTATATTGTGCAATTTTAAATATTTAGATAATTATCATTAAGATCTAGGCCGCAAAATTTTAAGGCGCGCTATGGTATCGCAAGAGCGCTTAGGAACGCCGCGCAACGTCATAAACCGCGTGCTGCAAGATCTCAAAGCTAAAAATTTGATCCGCCTTTCGCGCGGCAAGATCACGCTGGTAAAATAAAGCTTTAATTAACGCGCCCCTTTCGTAAAGCGCGCTAAAAATCTCGTAAATTTAGAAATTTTGCGCTAAAATTGCCAAAAACGCGAGCTTGCGTAATCCAAAAACAAGGTCATTATTATGTCGCAAAGTATAGTCGAGTTTGCTACGATAATCCTTTATGTTACGATAGGCTTTTGCCTTCTTGTTTCATTGCTTCAGACAAACAGATCGTATAAAACCGTCTATCGCGGGACATTATTTATCCCAACCGATCCGCTTTTAAAAATACCTATGTTTATAATATGCCTAAGCTTCGGTGTAGTCACTCTATCCAGCCCGCACGTAGCAAAACATAACGGTAATCCGATACCCTGCTTTTACACCCACGATAAAGTTTGCTCGCAAGAATACAAAGCGGCAGGCATAAATTTAAGATGCTTTGAAGAAGGCGATCCCAGATGCGTGGATGGATATCTGCAAATAAGCGGACCCAGACTCATACTCGGTAAAATCATATCAGTCTGCGCCATATTTTTTTCATTTATCGTACTAATTCAAAAAGGAATTAGAATAGATAAAAGCGGCATCTGCAAAGAATGGGAGGTTCTGCCGTTTAGGCATACGGAAAAAATAGGCTTTGACGAAATGATATGCGCCGTAGGGTTTATAAGAGGCGTAAAAATAATCAGCATACGAGGCAAAATTAGCGGCGTTAAATTCGGAGCGGGATTTTTGTATGCACGAAGGGATATAGATTTTTTGCAAAATTTTATATCCGAAAAGCTCGCTGAAATTTCAAAAACTAAAGCAGCCGAGCAAAATGCCTAAATTTAAATATATCGTCGTAAAATATCCGAAACGAAAGGAGCCGCATGAGGCTTTTGTATTTTGTACTTTTTGCAAATGTAGTGCTATTTGTATTTTGCGGTTTAAAAAGCTTTCTGTTTAAAAGCAGCGCTTCTTATAAAACCGTGCAAAAGGGCACCTGGCTCATACCGCCTAGTCCTGTAGCCAAATTTACGCTCGTCATATTTCTTTTATCTTGGGGGTCGATAGTGGCGTTTGACGAGTCTTGGATAAAGAGGATAAAAGGCAAAGGTAAAGTTACATGCTTTGACGCAAGCGACCCTTTATGTATAGACGGCTTCTTGCACAGAAGTGGCGACGAGACCGCACTCATGATCGCGATGGGCATTGTTTTGATACTTATATCCCTATGGCTATTAACCGAAAAATGGATCATCATAGATAGCCGCAGTATAAGGAGAGAATGGGAATGTTTACCGTTTAAATTTATCACAAAGATCGATATAGAAAACGCCCTTACGGAGAAAGGGATGAGGGGCGAGATGCCGATTTTGATAGTAGAAGACGGGCAAAGCGGCAAAAATTTTACGCTCTCATTCCCATACGCACAGCAAGATATAAAATTTATCGAAGCAGAGATAAGAAAGAGGCGCTATAAGATGATGAAATCAAAAGAGGCAAAGACGCCCCCCCTAAATCCGCGCTCAAAAAAACTATAAGCTTAAAAGGCGCGAATGAGCGCGCAAACATAGAAATTCTAAAAAACGACAAAGAGGGCGCGGGCGATTAAATTTTAAATTTAGCCACGCGCGAGTAGCAGCTATAAAAATTTACGCATAGCAAAGCGGCGCAATGATCGCCGCGAGTAGCAGCTGTAAATTTATGATAAGTTGCGGCGAAGCGGCGAATGATCGCGCGTACAAGTGTGCATAAGCCCAACGCAAGCCTAAAAAGACGAACCGAAAGCTTAAAACGAGCTAGGCGCTTAAAATTTAACTCGCGATCTTAAAAACCAAAATTCCAAACTGCTCCATCAAAATCGTCAAAATTTAGCCTATTTTTTACCTAAAATTTCGTAAAATTACAACTTTAAATTTTCAAAAAGGACGCAGATGAATAAAAGTTTGGAATTCAGAGCCGACATCGGGATGATCTTCGTGGCGATCGCTTTTGGGCTCGGGTATCTGCCCACCTCGCAGGCGCTTGCGAGCAACAACGTCTTCGTGCTGCTATTTTGGCGCTTTTTCGCCGCAAGCATCATCGCAGGCGCGATATTTTTCCCAAAGCTCAAGGCTATAACTTCGCGCGAGATCAAGCACGGCGCGGTGCTTAGCCTATTTTTATTCGCGGGTTTTACGTCGCAGACCTTCGCCTTTAAATTTGCGCAAAGCTCCTCCGTGGCGTTCATCATCGGCCTAAACGTCGCGCTCGTGCCCTTCATCGCCGCGGCGCTGTTTAGGCATAAAATTTACTCCTACGCCTACGCTGGCATCGCGCTTGCGATCGCTGGGCTATATCTCATCGGCGACACACAGCTAGGCCTGGGCAAGGGCGAAGCGCTGGCGCTAGTTTGCGCGTGTGCGTATTCGTTTCACATCGTGCTAACCAACCGCTTCGTGCAAAGCTGCGACGTAGCGGGCATCGCCTACGTACAGATCCTCTGCCTAAGCGTGCTTTGCTGCTTTGCGGCGATCTTTTTTGAAAGAGTCAGCATCGTGCCGGTGATGGATAAAAGCTTTTTCGTCGCGATGGCGGTGATCTGCCTGCTGGGAACGGTTTTTGGCTTTTTTGCGCAGGCCTTGATGCAAAAATACACGACGCCCGTAAAAACCGCTCTATTTTTCACGCTCGAGCCCGTGACGGCGGGCATTATGGGCGTATTCGTGGGCGGCGAAAGGCTAAGCGCGATGCAAATTTTAGGCGCGGCGCTCATCCTCGCAGGCGTTTTGATAAGCGAGATCGGAAGCTACCTCAGCGCGAAACGGAGCAGATCCGTAGGCGCTTGATTTTGCGGCGCCGTAAATTTTGCGGCGTAAAATTCCGTAAATTCTATGCCGCTTGGAATTTTGTGCCGTAGAATTCCGTGTCGCATAAAATTCTGCGTCTTTAAAATTCCACAGCGAAATTCTGCGCCATGCAGAATTCTATGTCGCGCGAAATTTTGCGATGTCGCGCGCGAGGATACGTTAAAATTCCACGACGAAATTTTGTATTAAAATTTATGTAGTAGGGGCGTGCGGCGAAGCTTTAGCGATAAAATTTCATTGATTAAGCGATACAATAGTAAAATAATAAAATTTTAACAAAGGAGCCCCTATGAAAAAAATCATCCTTCTTGTTGCCGCACTTGCGGGCATATTGTTTGCCAAAAGTGTAGAGCTCGCCACACCGCCCAATCATAAAGACGGCGTAAATCACCTAGAATTGGTGCTGATCCTAGATAAATCGGGCTCGATGAGCGGGCTTGAGAGCGATACGATCGGCGGATTTAACTCGATGATAGAAAAGGAGCGCAAAGAGGGCATCGACGCCAGCGTCACGACCGTGCTTTTCGATACGAAATTTAATGTCATCCACGACCGCACGCCGCTTAAAAAGGTCGAAAACCTAACGTCCAAAGAGTACTACGCCGGCGGCAACACCGCGCTACTGGACGCGGTAGGCAGCACGATAGCGCGTATCGAGCGAGTGCCTGACATCTATGCCAAAAACAATCGCGTGCTTTTCGTCATCATCACCGACGGGCAGGAAAACTCGAGCCGCGAATATTCCAAAGCGCAGATCAAAAAGATGATTAGCGACAAGCAGGAAAAATACGACTGGGAGTTTATCTTTTTAGGCGCTAATATCGACGCCGCAAGCGAAGCGCAAAGCATCGGCATCAAAAGCGAAAACGCCCTAAAATACGAGAATTCCAAAGAGGGCGTGAGTAAAAATTTCGAAGCAGCAGCCGAGATATCCAAAGACGTAGCGACCGACAACAAAGCAAACTCAAAATGGCGTGACAAGGTGCTACAAGATAAAAAATAACAAATCGCGAGGCGAGGCGCGCTAAAATTAAGCGCCGCTGCGGAAACTGGCGGCGTGAAAATAGGCGGCGATTTGAAAACGTGCGGCGCAAAACGAGCTTTAGTAAAAAAACACGGGCGGCGGTGTAAACGAGTTGTGGCGCTAAATATTCAGCGCGAAAACACGGGTGGCGGCGCGGAAACAGATAGTGCGCCGGATCGCTCGCCGAAAAATTTAACGCGAATATGCGCCGCAAAAAACAGGCGCGCGAGGAATAAAATGGCGTGAAGCGGAGCCGAAAACTCCGTGAGCCTAGCAGTACGGCGCGTGTATTGATTTTTAGTCGGCGCATTTTAGAATTTTATTTTGACTTTTTCATGCGCCGCGCGGTATTGCTTTTACCAGTGCTGCTTTGCGCGACACGGAAACGCAAATTTACTCACTAAATTCAGACCTTTCGCACAGGGCGCCGATTTACGGCGAGCAAACCGCTATTTCGCAGAGAAAGCTAAATTTACGGCGCGCAAATTCCATATTTTGCGAGAAGCGCACAAATTCCACTTTTTGCAGGTTATAGATGAATTTTGCCCTTTGCAAGCCGCGCTAAATTTTAAAATTTCGCCGCTATAAAACGGGCACAGCTACTAAGCGCGGCTGCATTAAAATTTCGCAAATTTAACTAGGAGGAAGCTTATGAAGGTATCTGAGATCGACACGCCGGCGCTACTGATTGAGCAAGAGATCGTGCTTCGCAACCTGCAAAAGATGCAAAGCTATGCGGACGCCGCGGGCGTGAGCCTGCGCCCGCACACCAAAACGCACAAAATGCCCTATTTCGCGAAGCTGCAAAAAAGCCTCGGCGCTGCTGACATCACAGTCGCCAAAACGGGCGAGGCCGAGATCATGGCGGCAAATGGGCTGAAAGATATATTTATCGCAAACGAGATCGTAGGCGAGCTGAAATTTCAGCGCATCATCGCGCTTTTGCGCGCGGGGATAAACTTAAGCTTCGGTGCAGATAGCATAGAGCAGGCGGGCCTGATAGAGCGTGCCTTTGAGCGCAGCGGCACGAAGGCCTGCGTGCTTGCCGAGATCGAAGTGGGCGAAAATCGCTCAGGCTTTGTGGAAAAGCAGGATTTCGCGGCGTTTATAAAATTTCTAAAAAGCTGCAAAAATATCGAATTCCGCGGCGTATTCTCCCACGACGGCCACTCCTACAAGGCCGCTGATAAAAACGAATGCGAGCGCATCCACCTAGCCGCGCAGCGCCGCACGCTGGAGTTTGCGGATATAGCGCGCGAGCTAGCCCTGCCCGCACGCGTCGTTAGCATCGGCTCGACGCCCTCACTCATAAATGATTTTGAAATTTTAAAGGGCGTCACCGAGATCCGCCCGGGCACCTATATCTTTATGGACGCCTCGCAGGCGCAGGCGTACGGCGATTATTCGATGAATGCAGCGAGCATCCTTACGACCGTCATCAGTAGACCTACGGCGGATCGCATCATCACCGACGTCGGCACCAAGGGACTCACGCAACAAAGGCGCACCGAGGGCTTTACGGCAACGCCCGGGCTCGGGCGCATAAAGGGCACGGAGGTGTGGATAAATGGCGTTTACGACGAGCATGCGATCATCTACGACAGAGCGCTGCGAGACGCCGTACGCGTGGGCGATCGGCTCGAAATTTATCCGAACCACATCTGCCCCGTCGTAAATTTACACGAGTTCGCCTACCTCGTAAGCGGCGGCGAGGTCGTAGAAAAGATCCCCGTGCTATGCAGGGGCAAGCTGCAATGAACGAGAAATTTAAATGTGCGGCGAGATAAAATTTAGCCTCTAATCTAGGGTGCGGCCAAATTTAAGACGCGAATTTATCGCCGCTCAGGTTGCGGCGCAAAGCGCGCCGAATTTGACGACGAAATTTAACGAAAGGCGAAAATGAGACTTTGGACGATAAGCTTTAAATATCTCGACGCAAAGGGGCTCGTGGCGCTGTGGCGCGAGGCGCTGCTAGCTAAAAACGTGCTGGCCGGACTTACTAAAGGCTACAAAAATCACCCACAGCTTGACCGCTTTTACGCGTACGAAAACGCGCTAGAGGCGGTAAATGCGTATCTGGCGGAAGTTTATGAGGAGGGCTGCGCTCGCGGGTATAAATTTGACGCCGCGAAGGTGGGCGAATTTGACGCGCGAAATTTAGCCAAGATAGCCGTCACTAGCGGGCAGATAGAGTATGAGTTCGCCTTTTTGCAAGAGAAGCTAAAATCGCGCGACGTCAAGGCTTACGAGCGAAATTTGAGCGTAAAAAATATAGAAATCGCTAGCATTTTTAAAGAGGTCGAGGGCGGAATCGAGCCGTGGGAGAAGGTTAAAAATTAGCTCTGTTTCGCGCAGCGCGCGGCAGCGGCGACGAACATACTCGGCTTATGCGAGCGAGCTTTTCGTATGCGGCGCTGCTTTTAAATTTATCGGTTTGCCACAAAGCTAAGCTTTGCGTAGCGTCATACAAGATCGCGCGCCGTGCCGCTTCCGCGGCGTCGCACACGCCGCGATCGATCAGCGGCGTAACGTGGCGGATCAGCGCTAGCGTCATGATTTTGCCTCCTAAAATACGAGCCCGCTAAGAACTTGCGCCGTTATGTTTCCGCTCCCACAGGATACTTGATGTTTAGATTTGCGCTATTTATGCGAAATCTGCTATGGTTCTTACTCCGTAGCCACGGCGAGCGCGAGGGTCTGCTTCAAAGCATGGATTTGCGGGCTATTTAAGCCTTTCGTAGCTTTCGCATGAGCTTTGCCATGCCCTTTCATGTTCCGCTACCGAGCTCATAAATCTATCCTTGCCACCTAGCTCGCAGGCCTTTTTGTAGTATTCTACGGCTTTAACATTATCTATGCCCTCGTAAAGACGTGCTAAATTTAAACACGCAAGCCAGCTGTCTGCGATATCCATATCGCAACCGCGCACATAGTAACCTACGCCCTTTATAGCGTCTTTGCGCACGCCTCTGCCTCTGATATACGCAGAGCCTGCGTTACTGCAGCCTATCGCGTGCCCGTCATCGCAGGCTTTGTCGAACAGCTCCGCCGCCTTCGCCTCATCGCGCGGCATCCCCTCTCCGCTTTGATACAAAATGCCTAAATTTACGCATGACTCCACATCGCCGCCTTTGCAAGCTTTGACGTATAACGGCGCAGCCTTTAGCAGATCTTGCGACACGCCCCAGCCATAATTATAAATCTGCGCCAACGCCCCGCACAACTTCATATCGCCCTTATCGCAGGATTTCGTAGCCCTACTTATATCGTCTGCAGTGATTTCAAAATTTTCGGCTAGCGCGAAATTTGCAGCAAGCGTCGCGATAAGCGCTAGAACTGAAATTTTATTTTTCATTTTAGTCCTTTTTGATTTTTTAAGATCGCCCGCCAAGCCTAAGGCGCGGATTTATCGTTAAGGCGCAGTTTGATCGCTAGAGTTCGGGTTCGATCTCGCCTGCTCTTTGCTTTTTAGAGCCTCGTAAATTTCATCGACGCCGCTTAAATTTTGATCCAAAACCTCCCTCGCCTTTTTTAGCGTGCGTGCGCCAAAAATCCCATCCTGCTTCACTCCGATACTTTTTTGGATATATAAAATTTTATCCTTTTGCATCGCAGCGGAATTATTAGCCGCCCCGGAAGCGGAATTTAAAGCAGAATTTTCCAAGTCACTAGAGCTTGCACTCGTAGAATTTTCGTCTGCAAAATTTACGCCATCACTCGCGGAAACGGAATTTTCGTCCTCAAAAAATGCAGGCATCCACCCTCGCAGCAGCCCTGCTGCGCCGGTTTTCGGTGTGTAGCCAGTATTTGCCGCGCCTCCGTAGATTGCGCTAACCAAAACGGCGCAGAGCAGAGCTTTACAAAAGCGAGCAAACGCCGCGCCGCCCCTGCCGCAGCGATACTCTCGCGAAATTTTACGAGCTTTTACGGCGCACCGCACTGCGCTTGCCAGCCACAGCGCCACACCGCCTAACAGCCCCGCAGTAGCGATTGCCACGCCACATGCAAGTGCCCAAAAATAATGCTCCGCAAAGATCATCTCGAAGCAGCCCTCGCACGCCAGCGCAGCCGCCGCTATGAGCGCGCCTCCGCCTATGCACCACACCGCGCGGTCATAGCGTGGGCTTAGCACGCCAAGCACCCCAGCCATCGCGCTGCCCAAATCGCGAGCGTATTGCTGCGAAATAAAGCCCTCGCAAACGCGCATAATCGCCGCGGCAAAACTCTGCGCGCAATCCTCGCGCAAAGAATGCGGGAAAAAAAATTTCTTTAATCGCGCAAAGGGCGAAATTTTAGAATTTGACGAGGCAGGGCTTTGCGTATTCGCGCGATTTTTAAATTTTGCAGCGGCGAGGTTTTTGGAATTTACGGAATTTATTGTGGCGGAGTCTATGGAATTTGTGGAATTTTCAGCACCCAAAGCGCTTAAGTCTCGGTAATCCTGCTCGCCGTATAATTCACGAAGACCCTCCGTAGCGCGATCAGAAGTGCCGCCTAAGCCCTCTTGCGAGCCGACAAAATCAGATCCATTCTGCGTGAGAGCTTCGCTGCCTTGCTGCTTAGCCTCAAAATCGCTGGCAGAATTCTCTCCGCTTTCCGAAAAATCCACCCCAGCAAATTTTATGCCACCGCTTACGCCGCCTGCGAACCTGCCTTGCTCTCCGCGCAACCCCAAGCGATTATCTTCCGCGAGCGTAGAATTTGCCGAAGCACTCGCGAATTTCATGCCCGCAAATTTTACGCTCGCGCCGCCCTTGAGATTTTCTTTGTGAGAAGCGTCTTTTGCAAGGCTCAAAGCGTCGCGATCAGCCGTGCCGCAGGTAGAATTTACAGAGTTAAAATGTCCATCTGAGCCGCGCAACTGATCAAGATTTAGCGTCTCGCCGCGCAGCTTAGCGCTAGCTAGTCGCATCGCCGCATCTAGAGTAGGCTTTGCGCGAAATAGCACAAAAAGGCTCTGCGCATCGTCCCGCCCTAGCCTAGCGGGCGCGCCGCGTACCGCCGCAAGCTCCGGCGCAAAAACTTCGTCCAAAAAGTTAGGTCTTACGAATGTTGCACCTCCGAAGCACGCCGCATCGTAAGCTTTGCCACAGACGGCAAAACTCAAGCGCAAAAACTCCTCCTCCGCGCTAAATACCGCTTCGCAGCCGCCCTGCACCGCTCGCAGCGAGCTTAGACGAAACAAAAGCCTGCGCGCTGCAAAACCTACGCCCTTGCTGCATAAAAACTCCAGCAGCTCGCGCCCGAAAACCTGCGAGCTAG
>CAUQPS010000022.1:0-21585 GCA_963520005.1 uncultured Campylobacter sp. | reverse complement strand
CGCTCAAAATCCTCGCTTTTACCGCGGGGTTTGCGTCTATGAAGCTTCTGGCACCGGCAAAGCTCAGGCAGTCCGCGGTCGCGTAATCTTTCAATCCCCGCAAGACGGGCTTAGAACCAACGAAGGTGAAATTTCCCTCTATAAAGCGCGCGCCGCCCTCGCTCACTCGCCAGCGATCGCCCAAGCTCGATAAAAACGCAAACATCTCATTATCCGCGGATCTGAAATTTGCAGGTCCGTTTTTGCGATCCATTTTCGTCCTTTTTAAATTTGTAGTCGCTTGCGGTGCGCGAACCGTTCCGAGCCGTCGTTTAATGTCGCAGTAGCGCTCAAAGACCATCGCAGACGCGGATAAAATTCTACTCGCAAGCATTGCCTTATAAAGTCACGCAGTGTTTGCTGTGATCAAACAGACGGCGCTTAGCAAACGACGACTAAACGATAGGCGTTCCGCTGAACGGCGGCTAGCGAGCAAGCAACAGAGAGGCTAAACAGGCAGCGGCTAAATTTAAAATTCCGCAGCCCGCTAAACTAGAGCTTAAACAATCGCCGCGCAAGGCAAATCAAAGCAGTTTACTTGAAAAAATTCTTGATCTTATCTAGTATCCCCTCGTCGTCTCCGCCCTTGCTGCCGAAGCTTTCTTGAAGTTCGCGCAGCAGTGCCTCTTGCTTCTCGTTCAATTTTTTAGGCGTTTGGACGTTTACCTGCACGATCAGATCGCCGTTTTTCTTGGTGCGGATATTCGGCGCACCCTCGCCGTAGATCGTGAAGCGCTGCTTGTCCTTCGTGCCTACCTTGAGCTTCAGCTCCGCCTTGCCGCGCGGCGTCGGCACCTCGATGCTCTCGCCCAAGATCGCCTGCGTGAAAAACACCGGTACCTCGATATACAGATCATCTCCGTCGCGCAGGAAGTGGCTGTCCTCCTTCACGCGCACTATCACGTACAGATCCCCGATCTCGCCGGTTTTAGAGACGTTGCCTTTGCCGCTTAGGCGCACGCGCTGTCCGTCGTCGATACCTGCGGGGATGTCAAATTTAAGGCTCACGTCCTCTTCTGTAAAGCCCTTGCCTCCGCAATCCTTGCATCTGTCTTTTACGATCTCGCCCGTGCCGCCGCATTCGGAACAGCTTTGGATGAAGCTCATATATCCGCGCCTAACCGCGACGCGCCCCGTGCCGCCGCAAGCGGAGCAGGTATGTCTTTTTTTATCCTTCGAGCCGGTAGCGTCGCAGGTGGAGCACGGCTTTTTGATCTTGTATTTTATCTCCTTGTGTACGCCCTCTAAGGCATCTTTAAACTCCAGCGTTACGGCTAGCTCGGTATCTATGCCGTATGGATCGCTAAGGCGAGTCGAGCGACCGCCGCCGCCGAATGCTTGCTCAAAAAAATCGCCGAAAATGGAGCTAAAATCGAATCCGCCGCCGCCCGCGCCGCCGTATGCGCCGCTGATGCCCTCTTTGCCGTAGCGATCATACATCCTGCGCTTTTGATCGTCGCTTAAAATTTGATACGCTTCGTTGATCTTTTTAAATTTCTCCTCCGACTCCTTGTCGCCTTGGTTACGGTCGGGGTGAAATTCCAAAGCGAGCTTTCGAAATGCCTTTTTTATCGTCTCGACGTCCGCGTCGCGCGCCACGCCTAAAATTTCATAATAATCTTCTTCCACGAAATTCTCCTTAAACTATACAAAAGGGGCAATTTTATCTAAATTTAATAAAACGCAAGTTAAGACTTAACTATTTTTATGTATAATGCAATATTTAAAATTTCAAATCAACGATGCAAAGGATAAAAAATGATAAATGTATTGATGATAGAAGACGACAGCGAGTTCGCACAGCTTCTAACCGAATATCTGGCCAAATTTAACATCCAAGTTACAAACTTTGAAGACCCGTATCTGGGCATTAGCGCTGGGATCAAAAACTACGATCTGCTGATTTTGGATCTTACGCTTCCGGGGATGGACGGACTTGAGGTTTGCAAAGAGATTCGCGAGAAATACGACATTCCGATCATCATCAGCTCAGCTAGAAGCGACGTGAGCGATCGCGTAGTGGGCCTTCAGATCGGCGCGGACGATTATCTACCCAAGCCTTATGATCCAAAAGAGATGCACGCGCGCATCATGAGCCTCATCCGCCGCTACAAAAAAGCTAGCGAAAAGGAAGAAACCGCCACGGATAGCGTATTTCGTATCGACGACAAGCGCCATGAAATTTACTTCGGCGAAGAATCGCTCGTGCTAACGCCTGCGGAGTATGAAATTTTAGAATACCTCATCAAGCAGCATAGCTTTTCGGTATCTCGCGAGCAGCTCGTATACCATTGTAAGAGCCTAAAAGATAAGGACTCAAAGAGCCTAGACGTCATCATCGGACGCCTACGCACCAAGATCGGCGACAGCTCCAAAGCGCCTAAGCATATCTTTTCGGTTCGCGGTATCGGCTACAAGCTCATCGGATGAAACACTCCTTAATCACCAAAATTTCGGTTTTTTTTGTAATCGCGATCATCTTAGTCTGCGTGCTTTTCATCACGTTCGCACGAATGCAGATGAATAGAGCTCTAGGCAGCATGCAGGCTAATCAAATAAACGCGGTCAATAATCTACTTGAGCTATACAAGCGCAACGCCCCTCCCAGCGATATTGAGCGCTACTTCTCCAGCTATGGCTTGGAGCTTGTAAAAGACAAAAATATCATCCAAAACATCATCACGAGTGGTAAAATTTTTTTCGTCCAAGACACCTCTATCGGCGAGTTTAGCTCGGTCGAGTATAATAATTCACTGTTTTTAAATATCAAAAACAACTCTTTTGTCGTGGTTTTCGAAAGCCTCGGCACGAAGAATTTAAACGATCCGCTTTGGGTCGGGTTTTTGCTTACGATGGCGGTTTTGATCTCGCTTTATCTATCGATAGTGCGAAGTTTTACGCCGCTAAAAAAACTAAGCAAAAATATCAAAAAATTCGCTCAAGGCAACTTGGACGTAAATTTAGCCGCCACGCATAGCGAAGACGAGATCGGGCAGGTCGCACAGGAATTTAACAACGCGATTGCCAAAATTCAAGAGCTGATCCGATCGCGCCAGCTATTTTTACGCACCATCATGCATGAGCTTAAAACCCCGATCGGCAAGGGCAGGCTCATCACCGAAATGCTAGATGACGAAACACAAAAAGAGCGGCTCGTAAATGTCTTCGAGCGGCTTGAAATTTTAATCAACGAGTTTGCCAAAATCGAGCAACTGCTCTCAAAAAGCTACTCGCTCAACTATCAGGATTATCATTTTAGCCTCATTTTAGAGCAGGTTAAAGATATGTCGATGCTCGATAATTGGGACGAGCTCATTAGCACAGATATCGAGTGCGACGCAGTGATAAACGTGGATTTCGGGCTATTTGCGCTGGCGATTAAAAATTTAATCGATAACGCCCTAAAATACTCCAGCGATAAAAAAGTCCGCATCATCTGCGATGAAAACAAAGTAAGCGTCGCCAACCGCGGCGCAGCGCTTGCGAAGTCATTCGAACACTACAAGCAGGCTTTTATCAGAAATAAAGACGAGAAAGCCACCGGCATGGGGCTTGGGCTTTACATCATCGATAAAATTTGCGAGCTGCATAAATTCCGCTTCGAGTATAATTACAGCGACGGCACACACTACTTCTCGATCGTCTTTTCGCCAAAGGGCGCTATATGAGCGGCACAGACAGGTTTGAAGAGCTCGTCGCAAGCTTTGAAAAGCTTCCGGGCGTGGGCAAAAAATCCGCCCTGCGCTTTGCCTACTACGTAAGCGTGCAAAATTCCTTCCTAGGGCTAAATTTAGCGCACAATATCGAAGAGGCGGTGCGCGGACTGCATAGATGCCGCATCTGCGGTGCGGTATGCGAGGGCGAGATCTGCGAATACTGCGCCGACGACGAGCGCGAGAGCGATAAAATTTGCATCGTCGAAAACCCAAAAGATATCTTTATTTTAGAGGGCAATAAAATTTACAACGGCCGCTACTTCGTGCTAGACGCCGCTGACGAAGATAAGATCGCGGCACTGCGCGCCATGGTGAGCCAAAACGGCGCGAGCGAGCTGATATTTGCGCTGACGCCCGGCATCAACTCCGACGGGATCATGCTTTACGTTGAAGACAAGCTCGCGGATCTGGGTTTGAAATTTACCAAGCTCGCTCAAGGCGTGCCTACGGGCGTAAGCTTAGACAACGTCGATATGCTCTCGCTAATAAAGGCGATCAACGGGCGCACCGATATTTAAAATTTCGACGAAATTTTAAATTTAGCGACTAAATTTAAAGCATAAAGCGGCAAATAGGTTTTGCCGCGGAGCCCAAGCGGCGAAATTTGAGGCGTAAATTTAAATAGTGGACGTGCGATGAACGCGATGAAATTTATAAAATTTACGCGGCTTTGGCGCGCGATATGATGCGGCAGGCGCGGCAGCGCCCTGCTCACCGCGAGGTTTTAACGACGAATTTGAGTCGTAAAATTTAAGCGCTCTCGTTTCAAGGCGGATTTCGGAAACACAGAGGCTACCCGATGCTGCAAGCTCGTAAAATTTAAAGGCGCTTTTCAAGGCGCGAAATGGTTTAAATTTTTAAATTTCGCAGGCGCGGGATTTAAAAATTTAAACGTAATTTTCTATTATATTATTTAAGGACAAAGGTGAAAAAGGTTCATTTTATCGGCATCGGCGGCATAGGCATCTCCGCATTAGCGAGATTTTTACACGAGAAAAATTTTATCATCTCAGGCTCGGATATCAAAGAGAGCGAGACGACCTACAAGCTAAGAGCTAGCGGCATGGAGATCATCACTCCGCACGACGCTTCGGCGATCAAAGATCAGGAGATCGTCATCTACTCCGCCGCGATCAAAGAGGACAACGTCGAGCTGCAAGCCGCGCGCAAAAAGGGGATCGTCTGCCTCTCGCGCAAGGAGGCCCTGCCCTTCGTGCTAAAAGACAAGCGCGTCTTCGCGGTCGCCGGCGCGCACGGCAAAAGTACCACGAGCGCGATAACCTCGGCGCTGATAGACGGCTCGGTTATCATCGGCGCGATCTCCAAGCAGTTCGGCTCGAATATGAAATACGAAAACAGCGAAAATATCATCTTCGAAGCCGACGAGAGCGATTCTAGCTTTTTAAATTCCAACCCTTACGTCGCAGTCGTTACCAACGCCGAGCCCGAACATATGGATCATTACGACAACGATTTGGATAAATTTCACGCGGCATATCGCGGCTTTTTGGAGCGCGCCAAGATCCGCGTGATAAACGCCGAGGATGAGTTTTTAAGCTCCATCAAGCTCGGCTGTATCAAGCTCTTCCCATCGCGCGATATAACGGATCTGAAGGTACTGCTGCGCGATCATCAGCCGTTTATGAGCTTTAATCTAAAAGAGCTCGGACGCTTCGAGGTTTACGGGCTCGGAAGACACATCGCGATTGATGCGTCGCTAGCGATCCTAGCCGCTGCGTGCGAGACGGGGTTAGAGCAGATCCGTAAAAATTTGCTGAATTATAAAGGGATCAAAAAGCGCTTCGACATCCTGTGCGCCACCCCAAACTTCGTGCTCATCGACGACTACGGCCACCACCCTACCGAGATCAGAGCGACACTGCAAAGCGCGCGCGAATACGCTAGCCTGCTAGGGCTCAGCAAGATCACGGCGATCTTTCAGCCGCACCGCTTCAGCAGGCTTAAGGCGAATTTAAACGCCTTTAAAGAGTGCTTTGCGGGCGTAGAAGAGCTCGTGGTGCTACCCGTTTACGCCGCGGGCGAGCCAAGTAACGGCATCGATCTAAAAGAGGAATTTAAAGGGCTTGGGGCACTTTTTACCGAGCGGGTCTTTAGAAACGGCGAGCGGATAGAATTTAGCGATATTTTCGGCGTCCGCCACATCATAAACGACGGGCTGGTGATCGGATTTGGCGCGGGCGACATCACCTATCAGCTGCGCGGAGAATTTTAAGCTTGAAAACTCTCGCCGAATTTATTAGACAAACTCCGCCGCGGGTGGGCAAGGATAAAATTTGAGATTTTTGGTGTTTATTTTCGCATTTTTATTTATCGCGGCGATCTTTTTCGTGCGGGACGAAATTTTAAGCAAAAGGGCTAAAATCATCGCCACGGCGCTTATCGTGCTGCTGTGCGCGGGAGCGTATCTTTACGAAAGCGCGAGCGAGCACTCTGCCAAGCTTGAGGAGGAGATGGTGTTTAAATTTAACGCAGGCGCCAGATTAAGATGCGGCGACGCGATAAATTTCGCTTCTGAAGCTCGCGGCTCGGCAAATTCCTCTCCCGAAAAATACGGCGAGGATGCGAAAAATTTGGGCTCGCAAGCTGGCGAAGTAAATTTAAACGCGCAGGATAAGACCGCTTCTGCCGCGCAAAGCTCCGCCACTCAAACGAACGAGCAGGCTTCAGCCGCGCAAATAAACGGCGCTGTCTCGGACGGGCAAAATTCCGCACAAAGCCCTACTTCGCAAAATTCCGCCGAACCTGGACAAAATTTTAAATCTCAAAATTCTACTCAAAATTTAGACGTAGCTTCACAAAATTCTACGCAGCAGAACGATACGCAGAGCTTCGCGCCGCAAAATTCCGTATCCCAAGGCGAGAGCCTTACGCCGCAAAATTCCGCGAGCCAAGGAAGTACGCGAAGCTCTATCTCACAAAATTCCGCGCAACGAGACGACACGCAAACCTCTAATCCCCAAGGCTCAGCGCAGAATTTTAACGCAGCCGAGCAAAATTCCATGCAACCCTCCGCTCAAAATTCTAAAACTACGCAAAATTTTGCTGCAGACAAAGAGCAGGCCTCCGCGCAGATCGTAACACGAGAAAGCTTCACCTACTCCTTTTCGCTGGGAGCTTTCATCGCCAAAAAGAGCGCGGGCGCGGAGTTTAAGGGCAAAACCTACAAGATCAAAGAGTGCGTTTATGATCAGTGACGAACTCTTTACGCGCCTCGATCTAGGCGAGTATCTAGAGAAATTTAAAAGCTTTTTGGCGCGCGAAAAGCCGCTGTTTTTAAGCGGCGACAGCAAGCTAAATTTTGAAAAAATTTCAGAGCTTACGAAATTTGATCTCGCGCAGTGCGAGAGCGTCGCGAACCTAGACGACGCGCTGATGCGCATCTCAAAGCACGGCGTGCTTCATATCAGCGAAATTTACGAGTTTAGCAAGATTGTCCGTTACTTTGCGTATCTCAAAAAACAGCCTTTTGAGGGTAAACTCGCCGCTTGGCTTGCAAAGATCGAGATTCCTGCGCCCATCGCGCAACTAAAGGATTATTTCGACGATCAGGGCGGCTTTCGCGACGCGATAGATGAGCGCTTCGGCGCGCTAAACGAGGCGTTTAAGATAAAGCGTGACGAGATCGAGCAGACGCTAAAAAGGCTGATCTATTCCAAAGCCCTTTCGCCCTATCTCGCCGACACGCAGATCCACTACATAAGCGGCACCGAGGCTCTGCTGGTGCGCGGCGGCTTTAATCACGTGCTAAAAGGCAGCGTCGTAGCGCGCTCAAGCGGAGGTTATTTTTACGTGCTGCCCGACGCGATCGCGGCTCTGAAGTCCGCTCAAAGCGCGATTTTGGATAAAAAAGAGCAGATCATATTCGAGCACTGCAAGCAGATCAGCGCGGTTTTTAATAAAAACTTAGCCTTTCTGAAATTTATAAACGCCGCCTTTGATCAGATCGATGCGCTGATTGCGCGCGCCGCGATGGCAAGAGCGAGCGATTATGAGTTCATCCTGCCTGAGCCCTCGCGCGACATCGTCCTAGATAGCTTCGCCCACCCCGCGCTTAAAAATCCAAAGCGCGTGAGCGTGGAGTTTTGCGGCAAAATTCTGCTTATCACCGGCGTGAATGCGGGCGGAAAATCGATGCTTTTAAAAAGCATTCTAAGCGCGGCGCTGCTAGCTAAGTACCTCCTTCCGATGCCTATTCGCGCAAGCGGCAGCCGCATCGGCACCTTTAAGGAGTTCGAGCTCATAATGGAGGATCCGCAAAACTCCAAAAACGACATCTCGACTTTTGCGGGCAGGATGGTTGCTTTTAGCAAGCTGTTCGGGCGCAAAGAAATTCTAATCGGCGTCGATGAGATCGAGCTAGGTACCGATTTTGAGGAGGCTGCGAGCTTATACGGCGCGATGATCGAGCAGCTGATAAGCGGCGACGTGAAGATGATCATCACCACGCATCACAAGCGCCTGGCGATGCTGCTGGCAAAAGATCCGCGCGTGGAGCTGCTAGCGGCGCTTTACGACGAGAAAAACAGCGCGCCGAAATATGAGTTTTTAAAGGGCACGATCGGCAAATCCTACGCCTTTGAAACCGCGCTGCGCTACGGCATAGCGCAAAATTTGATCGCCGCGGCGCGCAAAAACTACGGCGAAAACAAAGAGAACCTAAACGAAGCGATCTCAAAAGCGATAAATTTAGAGCTTGAGCTAAAACAAAAACTAGCCCAGACGCAGCAAAAAGAGGAGAAATTAGACGCGCTGAGCGAAGCGCTAAAAGATCAGCGCGAGCGCGCGCAAAGCGAGCTGAAGGCGGAGCTTTCAAGGCTACAAAACGAATACTACCGCGCGATTTCGGAGGCCAAACGCAGCGTAAGCCTAAGCGACGTGCGCGAAAAGCAGCGCGCCATAAACCGCGCAAACGAGCTCGCACGAGCCGTGCAGCAGCCGGAGCTCAGCGCTCCCGAGCTGCAAAGCTTCAAGGTGGGCGATCGCGTCAAATACGGCAAGATCAAGGGCGAAATTTTATCGCTTAGCAAAACCCAAGCGCTGATGTTAAGCGACGGCATCAGGCTGCGCGTGCCGCTTAGCGAGCTAAAGCGCAGCGGTGCAGCGCCCACGCCCGCAAAAAACATCAGCATCAAGGTGCAAAAGCCCGCCTCCGCGTCGCTCGTGCTCGATCTGCACGGCCTACGCGCCGAGGAAGCGATAGCAAGGCTTGATAAATTTATCAGCCAAAGCCTCGTGATGGGCTTTGATGAGATCATCGTCAAGCACGGCATCGGCACGGGCAAGCTCGCGTTCGCGGTCAAGGAGTTTTTAAAATCGCACCCCAGCGTCAAGGGCTTTCGCGACGGCACGCCCGCAGAAGGGGGCTTCGGCTCAAAGGTCGTCTCGCTTTAGGCTTAGGCTTGAAGAGCTTTTCGCTTCAGACGCGAATACGAACGATGCGGAATTCGCTCATTTCATCTATGCCTTCGCCGAGGTTTTGTAAAAGCACGGATGCTTTTAACGTGGAATTTCGCCGCGAAATTTTGGAATTTCTCTTCGGCTTTAAATTTTAAATTTAGTCCACATTTTAAATTTGAAATATGGAGGGCTCGGATTGAAATTCTAAAATTTTATGCGGCGCAAGCCGCAATAAAAAGAATTTAACGCGAGCTGAAAGCTCGCCCCTTATAAAGCGTCGTAGGGGGATGGGTGGGGTTTGGGGCGGGAAGGGGAGCGACCTCGCAATCGGGGCCCCCTTCCCGCCCCGAGAGAAACATATCGTGGATTAAAATTTAAACGGAATTTTATAAAGGCAAGTGCTACTTTTAAATTTATAAATAGCGAAACGGCAATATAAATTTGGAATTTAAAATTTCGCTATATAAAATTTTATCTCTAGAGATTAGGTCGTGGCGGCGTTTTCTCTTAAGGGGGAAGGGGCGCTACTTGCGAGGCGCTCCCCGTCCCCCTTAAAATCCCCCCACCCCTGGCACGCTCAAAGGGCGAGCCTGACGGCTCCCGTTAAAATTTAATAGGGGTTGAATTATGGCATGCGAAATTTTAAAATTTAGCCGAAATTTACAGCTCACAAAATTTTAAAATTCCAAGCGCAAAAGAATTTTGAAATTCCAAATACGATAAAATTTAAGCGACGGCGAAATTTCAGAATTTTGATCAGCAGCTAAATTTCAAAATTCCGTAAATTTAAGCGAAATTCTGAAATTCCGTAAATTTAAAACGATTAAATAAGGAGGTCTCATTGAACCCGATTACCGAAAAGCGCAGCGTTTCGGGCTACTACTACGCCGAGGATCGCGAGTATGTGTACTTCGTGACGGATGCGCCGCGCGAGCAAAACTACCGTTTTATTTTCGACGCGGGCGCGATCTATTTGCAGGAGGGTACCGCCGAGGTGCGGCTTAGCAGCGAGGAGGAGTTTTTCGCGGTCGTCAAAAAGATCCTAGCACAGTACCGCGATAAAATTTTAGAGCACTCCGCGGAGCTTGAGAATTACGAAAAAATCTACACGCGCCGCGGCGATTTTTCAAAATTTATGAAAAAACACTCTATCCTAAAATATGAAATCCGCAAATTTCAAAACAAAATTTCGCATTTTTACGAGGCGCTGCTCATCTGCGCAAACGAGCAAGCAGCCCTTAAAAAGCGGCTGAAAAATTACGCCTACGAAGCGGGCGTTTTTAAGGGCGTGATGAGCGAATACGCCGTGAGGATCGAGGATATCTATCAGTTCATCCAGGGCCTCAAAAACGACAAAATTAGCCGCAACATCTACATTCTCACGATCATCTCGTCGCTACTTTTGCCGCTAAATTTCATCACGAGCTTTTTCGGGATGAACACGACGGGGCTGTTTTTAAGCGGCTCGGCGCACGGCACGCTCATCGTGACGCTTGCGATGTGCGTAATTTTCGCAGCGATGGTCGGCTTTTTTATGTTTTACGTCAAAAAACGAGACTGAAACTCCGAAAGGATTGGATTTGGATATAAGCAATGTGAAAAAAGCCCTAAGCGGGTATCTAGGTAGGGAGATCGCAGGCGGTTTTAGAGTACTGAAAGAGCATGAGATCGAGCGCTGCAACGACGCGGCAAAATTTCCTTTTGAGGGCGACAGCGGGCTGCTCCGCGAGTTTTGTATCTTTGCAGATAGCGGCACCGGCGATCTGTGGCTCGTGAGCTTTAATAGCGGCAAGATCGCATTTTACGATCATGATTTGGAGTTTTTGTCCGAGGCGAATTTGGAAAAATTCTATCTAAATCTCACGGGCTGGTTTGAGATAGCGGAGCTTTTTGCTAAATTTGAAGCCCTTGACGAGCCGAACGCCTCGCAAAAGGCGGAGTTTGAACAAAGCGTAGCTAAAATCTGTCCGCAAATTTTAGAAATTTGGGAAATTTAAGCGCTGCTTGCGGCGCCTAAATTTAATCGCAAAACAGAAGCAACGATGAAATTTATCGCATATTACGACTCGCCGCTTGGTAAAATTACGCTTGCTGGCAATGGGGCGGGGCTTTGCGGACTGTGGTTCGAGGGCGAGAAATACTACGCGCACGCTCTTGCGGTAAGCAGCGCGGACAGCAAATTCTGCGCACACACACTTATAGCGAGCGGTCGGCAGCGCTGCCGCTACGCCGCTTAAACCTGCGCGGATCTAAAATTTTATAAATTAAAATTCCATGTCGCGGACAATTTAAAATTTCGTGCTTCAAACGATCCGTAAATTCCGTGCTTCGGGCTGCGGCGATTAGGTCTTAGCACTCCCAGCGGTGCTTTTTCATACGGGCGCGCTCGCCTATAAATTCCACGCCTTCGGCCTCTAGTAGTTCGCGCTGAGCCGCAAAGCTCGCCGCCAAGGCGCCCGCGTGATAAAGGGCGCGGTGGCACGGGTAGTCGCCGTAGAGCTCTGCCTACGAGAGCACACGCCCCACGAGCCGCGAGCAAGCGGGCAGCCCGATCAGGCGCGCGATCTGTCCGTAGCTAGCGACCCTGCCCGCGGGGATTTCCCCTACGACCGATAAAATTTCATAGATCAAATTTTGCGTCAAAACCATGGCGCGATTATACTCTTTCGCGTTTAAATTTAGATCTAAATGTAGCTGCTTTGCGCTGCTAAATTTGATATAATTTCTAAAATTTAGCGCTTTATAAAAGGAGCGAGCTGTGGACGAGAAATTTCAATCAGACACGAAAGAGCTGGACGAGAAATTTGCCGCTATCCCTGAAAATTTAAAGAAGCGATACGATAGGCATAGATTTATCAGGCACGTGATTATGGCGTATTGGTCATCGGCGTTTGCTACTTTTTATTTTTCGATGATATTGGGAACATATTTAGAATCATTTTTTACAAATATCGGCATAAAATTATCATCTGAAATTTTTATATATATTCGTAATGTCGCGATAATAGTTTTACCTATATGCGCGACGATCTGTTTTTTGAAATACACTAAGACTAAGCGATACAGCAACTTTTTTATTAAGGATCAAGGAAGTAGTTTGTTGGTCTTTACGATAGAAAATTTTGCCAGCATAGTTTTGCTTTTGTATCCGATTTTGCTTTTTCTCGGACCATTTTTTGTCAAGGATGTCGACGATGGGTACGGTGTTTACGCATTTTTATACGGTCTTATCGCAGCTCCAATCTGCTTGTTAATCTTTACGATATGCTATTTTTTCAATAAAAGCTCATATACGCCCGCCTCCGGGACCTCGGATCTACGCAGGGAGTCCGTCCTAGCGGCTCAAAGCGCAAAATCCGTAAAGGAAAGACTAGACGAACTAAATGAGCTTGACGCAAAATTTAAAAATATACCGCACAATCTAAAAAATCGCTACGACACGCATAGACTTATTAGACGTGCTAGCATGACGTTTGTGGGCTTTGTGGTTCTAGTTTCGTGGTTTGCAAGCTTTGTGAATAACATTCTGGGTGGGCTTTTTTCTCTTGCTGCGGTACTGATTTTGCCATATATTTTTACGCAAATTTATCTAAAGAGCTATCCGACGAAAAAATACAGCAAACTTTTCATAAAAAACCAGCGCCTTTCTTTGGCGATTTTTACGATTGAAAATTTAGCTAGCGTAGCTTTGATCCTCTATCCACTTACGCTCATAATAGCGGCGCTGATCGCTAAAAATAATGAGAGGATAATAAGCTTGCTTTTGAGCGGCTCAAATGTATTATCGCCTTGTTTTCTCGTTTTTGTAGCGTGTTATCTGTTTAATCGAAGCACCTATATTCCAAAGGACGAAGCGTAAATTTCACTAAATTTAACCTCGTGTCGGCGCCATGAATTTCATTAAATTTAGCCGCACTTTTAAATTTTACGACGCGGCGCCTCGCCGAATTTGAAATTTGGTAGTTTTAAAATTTTACCCTGCCGAGGCCTGCGCGCAAGCGAAATTTAAACCGAATATTCAGCCCCTCTTTATATGTAAAGGAATATAATTTCAAAGTAAATACAAACTTTGATTTAAAGGAGAAAAGATGCAAAATCAAAGACGAGACCTACTAAAGGTAGCCGCTTTGGCGGCGGGCGCTGCGATGCTCGGTACGAGCGAACTATCTGCGAGCGAAAAGGCGTTTAAGCTCTCAAAGCGCGATCATAGCAAGCAAAGAGCGCTGCTGCTCTCAAGCTCGGGCTACAAGGACACGAAGTATCTATCGCACGCGGTGTCGTGGATCGGTAAATTTGCACAGGAGAACAACCTTGCGGGCAAAAAGATCGTTTTCATCCCTTACGCAAGCCTTCGCAGGAGCTACGACGAATATGAAAAGCGCGTCAAAGAGGCGCTTGCGAGCTTAAGCTTAAACATCGTCGGCGTCCATCACGCTAAAAATGCCGCGAAGGAGGTCGCGAGCGCGGATTGCATATTCGTAGGCGGCGGCAACACCTTCAAGCTCGTGCACGATATGTACGAAAACGAGCTCATCGCTCTGATTAGCAAAATGGTCGAGGACGGCACGCCGTATATCGGCTGGAGCGCGGGCTCGAACGTCGCGGGTGCTACGATGATGACGACGAATGATATGCCGATCATCGAGCCTGAGTCGTTTAATACCTTCAACATCTTCCCGCACCAGATCAATCCGCACTTCATCTCGGGCAAGCCTGCGGGGCACAACGGCGAGAGCAGAGAGGAGAGGCTGGAGGAATTTTTGATCGCTAATCAAAAATCGACCGTTTATGCGATGCCGGAAGGTACGGCGTTTTGGCTTGAGGGCGAGAAGGCGACCGTGCTCGGACCTGCTGCGGTGCTAAAGATGAACTACAACAAAAAGGTCGAGTTGATCGAGCCGGGAAGCTCGTTTAAGTATTGATCGCACCCGCTTAAATTTAACCGAGAGGTGCGCCCGACGGCACCGCTAGTTTGAATGCGCGAATCGGTTAAATTTCAGTTGCGGCGCTCGGCTAAATTCGGGCGCCGCTTTTTAAATTTACGCGGCAAAGCGCGCTACCTATGCGGACGCGCGCGATCAAAAGATCAACATCGATTTAAAGCGACGCGCGATCGCCGCGACCGCAAAGCATAAATTTAAAAACGGAGGCAAAATGCCCTACATTCACCTTCTTATGCCGCTCGGCGATTTTATTCCGTATATCGCGGACATCCTTGCCGGCTGCGGCGGGACGGTATATTTGCAAAAAAGAGGCGGCGGCACTTATGGCGCCGCCAAAACCGGTTCGAGTAACTGCCGAAACTTAACCGACCTGAGGCAAAGCTTAAAATTTTTTATTTCGCTGGAATCGCCGCAAGAGCCCGAACTGTCTGCAAAGGTATTTTACGACGATATGTATCGAAGCATCATAGAAGGCACGGACGAGCCTGCCCGTCGCCGCATAAATTCGTAGCGCAGCGTGAAATTTCCGCCCGATTTGCAAAGCTCGGTTTGAACTTAAATTTAAAAATCCGCGCTGTCGCCGTAAGCTGAAATTTTGCGCGATTGTTTTAAAATACGTTTAAAATTTTAAGGAGAACTCATAGCATTTTCAGATTTTTTCAAAAAAGGCGGCAAAAATAGCGCAAACGCCGCAAAGATCGGCAAGACCGCTCAGGAGCGCAAGGATATAAGCATCAAAATTTTAAAATCCCAAGGCGTGCCGTATATCGATCATCTGCCGCTACGGTACGAGACGGACGAGGTCACCCCGCGCGAAAAGGACGAAGTCATCGCTCGCGCGATCTGCTCGTATGCGGCGATAATGTGCGCCTGCTCGATCAGAGACGAGGGCAAGCTCGCGGATGAGGATAAGCAGGGTGCGCGGGGCTTTCTTACGAACCGCTACGGCTGCATAGACAAGCTCACGCGCATGGAGCGCCGCGTCACGCAGGGCGAGGCAAGCCGCGACGAGGCCGTAAATATGGGCTGGAAATACGAGTCGCTGTGGGCGCTGATGTGGGCGATGGGGCTCGTGGAGGAGCTAAGTTTCCCAAGCGAGATCTGCGACTGCGCCTTTGTGATGGACACCTTTAGCGGCGGCGATTTTTCGGCGCGCGTAAAGCTGCGGGGCACGGATGAAATTTTGCAGGCACTCGATCTCATCTACCGCTACCACTGGGCGTGCGTCAATGCCCGCGTGCACGGCTCAGACTGCGCGGGGCTTGATGAAGAGGTCGTGATGGAGAGACGCGGCGGGCTAGAGTGGCTGTGCTGCAAGGGGGCGGAGAACGATAATCTGACGGATGAATATAATGCGTGGGATTATCCGGACTTGAATACTTAGCGGCTCTTTTTTCCTTTATACGTCGTTAGAAATTTCGCCGAATTTCAGTCGCGTATTATAATATACGCTCCTTCATTCGGCTCATTTCCGCCTCGTCTAAAGAAAAAAATACTTCGCCTTATCTTTGCGCGCGTTGTCTTATTTTGCTATACGTCGTTGCGTCTAAAATTTGCTTGGTTACGTATTGTATATACGCGCGCTCCGCCCGCAAATTTCATCCGCGCCTCGCCCAGCTTCGCGATACTGCCGCCTTATTTTTGCGCTAAAATTTAACCCTAATCGCGCGCTGTTTTTCTAAATCCAAACAAAATATGTGCCGACGGATCGAAAAACATACGAATGTGAGATAAATTCATAAATTGATTGGGGATGAAATTTTAAAATTCTATTGCGAACTGCGCAAAGAGGATCACGGGCGCAGATCCGCCGAAATTTCAGACGTGGCCTGCTAAATTTCAGGGCGCCGTGGAATTTTAGAATTTAAAGTTGCGGGCGAGCAAGGCGCCCGTCCGCGTATTTTAAGCCCGCGAAAGCAAACGCCTGCTAAATCCGAAAATGGGCGAGTTCGTGCGTCGGCTCGGCCTATATGAACGGTGCGTAGATCGCTGCGTTAAGATGAAATTTTATGGCGCAAAGCAGCAGCACAATTAAAGCCCCCGAGAATACCGCTACTCGCATAAAGCACTGATGGTCGCGTCCAATATAGGTCTATGATAGTTGCGCTCCACTTTAAGGCTGTGCCGAAGGTAAAATTTCGCCCTGTTTACGCGATCCCGTTTGCGGCGATTTTGTCCGTGAATTAAAAATCAAAGCGCTATAGCGACATGCGTGCTTTCTCTGCGAAAGAAAAAATCTCTAGTAAAACGATAGGCGCGACATCTTGGACATACTTTAAGTTACGGCTTTAGATTTTTAAATTTAATTGAAATTTTTTGATCTAAATTTGCGACCGGCAGGAGTTAAACTTATGGGTTGAAATTTTATTTGAAGCTAGAGTGTGAGTTTAAATTTCGGCTCGTAAAGCAGATTAAATTTAAACGCCGTTTTAAAATTTAAAGAAGCGTCGGGGATTGGCGATAAAGCTATCGCCACACCCTAGCGCTCGTTAAATTAGCCGTTGCGCTTTTTGATGATCTCTTCGCCGACGTTCTTAGGAACCTCGTCGTAGTGATCAAATTCCATCGAATAGGTAGCACGACCCTGTGTCTGAGAGCGCAGATCGGTAGAGTAACCGAACATCTCCGAAAGCGGGCAAAACGCATCGATGATCTTGTTGCCGCCGCGCTCGCTCATGTTATTGACCTGTCCGCGGCGCTTGTTTAGATCGCCGATAACGTCGCCCATATACTCCTCAGGGGTTTCTACCTCGACCTTCATCATAGGCTCCAAGATTACGGCACCCGCTTTTCTAGCACCCTCTTTAAAGCCCATGGAAGCGGCGAGTTTGAACGCCATTTCGGAGCTATCGACTTCGTGGTAGCTTCCGTCATAGACCGTCACGCGCACGTCCTCGACCGGATAGCCCGCCAAAACACCGTTTTGCATCGCCTCTTGGCAGCCCTTATCAACCGCAGGTATGTATTCTTTCGGAATCGCGCCGCCTTTGATATCGTTTACGAACTCATATCCGGTGCCCGGCTCCAAAGGCTCTAGGCGCAAAAATACGTGACCGTATTGACCGCGACCACCCGATTGTTTGGCGTATTTGTACTCTTGCTCGACCGTTTTGCGGATAGTCTCGCGATATGCGACCTGCGGCTGTCCGACCTCGGCCTCTACTTTAAATTCTCTAAGCATTCTATCTACAATGATCTCGAGGTGTAGCTCGCCCATTCCCGAAATGATCGTCTGTCCGCTCTCCTCGTCGGTCGCAACCCTAAAG
Organism: uncultured Campylobacter sp.; assembly: GCA_963520005.1. Lineage (GTDB taxonomy): Bacteria > Campylobacterota > Campylobacteria > Campylobacterales > Campylobacteraceae > Campylobacter_B. The sequence continues at coordinate 4,203 of CAUQPS010000022.1, read as the reverse complement.
CTCGGATCTTCTTGCGCTAATTTTTGAAGCGCGATACCCATTTTCTCTTGATCGGCTTTGGTTTTAGGCTCTACCGCTACGCTGATAACGGGATCAGGAAATTCCATACGCTCTAAAATTACTTTATCTTTTTCGCTAGCTAGCGTATCACCCGTAAGAGTGTCTTTAAGACCCACAACGGCGCCGATCTCGCCCGCGTAAAGCTCTTTGATCTCTTCGCGTTTATTCGAGTGCATTCTTAGCAAGCGGCCGATGCGCTCTTTTTTACCCTTGCCGGTATTTACGACGTAGCTACCGCTTTCCAAAACGCCGCGATAGACGCGCACGAAAGTAAGCTGTCCTACGAAAGGATCGGTCATAATTTTAAATCCAAGACCCGCGAACTCGCCCTCGTCGGTAGAGCTTACGTGAACCTCGCTGCCGTCCTCATACTGACCCTTAATCGCAGGCACTTCATCCGGCGCAGGCAGATAATCTACAACCGCATCTAGCAAAGGCTGCACGCCTTTATTTTTAAACGCGGTACCGCATAGCATAGGAAAAAAGCTTAGACTTAAGCAGCCTTTCTTGATGCCCTTTTTAATCTCTTCTACGCTTAGCTCCTCGCCGTTAAAATACTTCTCCATCAAAGCTTCATCAGTCTCTGCTACCGCTTCGATCATCTTGTCGCGATATTCCTGTGCTTTTTCTCGTAATTCAGCAGGAATTTCAACGATCTCGGGGGCAGAAGGACCCTTGCTATCATCCCAAACGAGCGCCTTCATAGTAACTAAATCGATAACGCCCTTAAAATCATCCTCTGCGCCGATCGGAATTTGAATCGGAACAGGATGAGCTTTGAGCCTATCTTTGACCTGCTGTTCGACATTATAGAAATTTGCGCCTACGCGGTCCATCTTATTTACGAAAATGATGCGCGGAACATGGTATTTATTAGCTTGACGCCAAACGGTCTCGCTTTGAGGCTGAACGCCACCTACAGAGCAAAATACTGCTACCGCACCATCTAAAACGCGCATCGAGCGCTCGACTTCGATAGTAAAGTCAACGTGGCCCGGGGTGTCGATCAAATTTATCTGATGATTATTCCAAAAGCAGGTCGTTGCCGCAGACGTAATCGTGATACCACGCTCGCGCTCCTGTTCCATCCAGTCCATCGTAGCGGCACCCTCGTGAACCTCGCCGATCTTATGGCTCATGCCGGTAAAAAATAGAATTCTTTCACTTGTAGTGGTCTTTCCGGCATCGATGTGAGCGGCAATACCGATGTTTCTAACCATATGTAAAGGGGTTTTTCTTGCCATAATGCCCTCCTACCAACGATAATGCGCAAAAGCTTTGTTGGCTTCTGCCATCTTGTAGGTGTCTTCTTTCTTTTTAAATGAAGAGCCTTTAGAATTTGCGGCGTCCATAAGCTCGTAAGCCAAGCGCTCTATCATTGTGCGCTCACTTCTTTTTCTCGCAAAAGAGATGATCCAGCGAATAGCCAAAGCCTGCTGTCGAGCCGGTCGTACCTCGATCGGAACCTGATAAGTTGCGCCACCTACACGACGAGACTTAACTTCCATCAAAGGCTTAACGTTATCGATGGCATCGTTAAAAATTTCGATACCTTTCTTCTCGCCGCCTTTATTGTCGATGAAATTTAAGGCGCCGTACATAATCTCGGTAGCGACGCTCTTTTTGCCGTCGAACATAAGCGAATTAATAAATTTTGTGATTACTTTGCTGTCATAAATCGGATCAGGCATGACTTCCCTAACGGGAGCTTTTCTTCTTCTCATTTTATTCCTTCAAATTTTAAAATTTTACTCAAACTCGGCAAAATCTAGTGCCGGTCTGTTTCGGCTAAACTATTTTTTAGGTCGTTTAGCACCGTATTTTGATCTTGCGACGGTTCGTTTCGCAACGCCTGCAGTATCGAGCGCACCGCGGACGATGTGATATTTAACGCCCGGTAGGTCCTTTACGCGACCGCCGCGAACTAGCACGATGGAGTGCTCTTGTAGATTGTGACCTTCACCGCCGATATAGCTGATGACTTCAAATCCACTAGTAAGCCTTACTTTGGCAACTTTACGAAGCGCAGAGTTTGGCTTTTTAGGGGTCGTGGTGTAGACCTTAGTGCAAACTCCTCTTCGTTGAGGGCAATTCTTTAGCGCCGGAGACTTCGATTTCTCGGTAATCTTCTTGCGCTCTTTTCTGACCAATTGATTTATGGTTGGCACATCTTTCCTTTCACAAAAATTTATTCAAAAAGATTTGGATTATACTTTGTTTAAACTTACAGAAACGTAAATTTAACTAAATTTTAATCTCTAATCAGTACAAACTCTCCGCCGCCGCAGATCACTAAGCAAATCGCAGCAGAAAGATACAGATATACGATTTCCAGCTCAAATCCGCCCACGCCGGTAAGCGCGCTCAACGGAGTGTGTAGGACATATATTATCATGAGCACGTTTGCGATCACAAGCAGAGCGCCTATGCGGCAAAATACGCCTATGATTATCATCGCTGGCGCCAGCACCTCGCCTACGTATGCGCCGTAAGCCACTAAATCCGGAATTCCTCTAGCTACCAGCATCGATTTTACGCCGTCTATGCCGTGAGTAAGCTTAAAAATTCCGTGCATTAAAAGACAAACTCCAAGCCCCAACCTGATAAACAATAGACCGAAATTTATGTTGATCATATTCATGTTTCATCCTTTAAATTTAGGGCTTTTTGCCCTAAATTATTTTTTAAGTTTAACTTCCTTGTCTTTATACAGACCGGTTCCGACCGGAATTATGCGACCTAAAATTACGTTTTCTTTTAAGTCCTCTAATCGGTCAAATTTACCCGCGATGCTAGCCTCCGTTAAAACCTTCGTAGTCTCTTGGAAGGACGCTGCCGAAATGACGCTATCGCTTCCAACAGCTGCACGAGTTACGCCCAGCAGTACGGACTCTGCAATCGCAGGCTCGCCACTAATTTTCATAATGCGCTCGTTTTCTTCTCTAAATCTGCGGCGGCTAATGAGATCGCCGACGATTAGCTGAGTATCGCCGCTATCGACGATTCGAACCTGGCGGAGCATCTGAGATACGATGATCTCGATATGCTTATCGCTGATAACGACGCCCTGAGAGCGATAAACCTGTTGAATTTCGCTTATCAGATAATAATGCAGCGCCTTTTCGCCTAAAATTCTAAGCACGTCGTGCGAGCTGATAACTCCGTCGGTAAGCTTCTCGCCTGCGTGGACGAACTCGCCGTTTCGCACTTGGATCTGGCGGCTTTTATCGATTAGATACTCGGCGCTCGTTCCGTCCTCGCCCTCGATTATAATACGCTCTTTCGCGCGCAAAGCCTTATCGAAGCGGACGGTTCCGTCGATGTCTGCGATAATCGCGGTATTTTTTGGACGGCGCGCCTCAAATAGCTCCGATACGCGCGGCAAACCGCCGGTGATATCTTTTGATTTCGCAGCAGCCTTCGGCGTCCTAGCCAAAATATCTGCAATCGCTACCTGATCGCCCTTATTCGTAAAAATCGCGGTCTTCGGTCCCAGATTATATTTGATAGGCTCACCTTTGCTAGGAGTAACGACGATAGCCGGTTTGACGCCCTGAGGTAGATACTCATTGATAACCAAACGGCTTTGACCTGTAGTCTCGTCATATTGCTCCGTAGCGGTATATCCAGGCTCGATATCCTCAAAGCTGATCTTACCCTCACACTCTGCGGCTACCGGGATGGAATACGGATCCCACTCGGCGATGATCAAGCGATCGTCTTTTTTAGGTTTAGCGATAAGATCTTCGCTTTTTACTACGGTATTGTCGTCATAGGTAATGACCGACTCGCGCGGAATGTAGTGGCGGATCGCCTCTCTGCCGTTTTCATCGGAGATGACTACATACATACCCTTCTCACTTACGACGTGACCTTTTTTGATATCTCTTAACCTCTCTAAATAATCGCCCTTTAGGATGAAATACTTAAGCGTACCATTTGCTCCCGCTTTGATCTTTTGGGTTACCGGCTCGCCGTCTTTAACGCGAAGTTCGCTGGCAAACGGAATTCGAGTAGGGATATTCCAGTCTTCTTTTATAACTTCTACTAAACTATCATTTTCTCCAACTGTTTCGCCGTCTTTGAAAACGATGTAGAATTTTCCCTCAACTTTACCGCTTACGCCAGCAAGCTCAGTAGGCT
>CAUQPS010000021.1:0-25110 GCA_963520005.1 uncultured Campylobacter sp. | reverse complement strand
CCTTTTTCTCGGCGAGTAGCTTGGCAGCGAATTGCTGATGAAATTTTAAATTTTTGCTTTGATAATACAGGCTCTGCCATGAGATGCCGAAGCGCTTTAAAATTTCGATAATCTCTTGATCTTTGCCTTCGATATTGCGCGCAGTGTCGGTATCCTCGATGCGCAAAATAAAGCCGCTTTTATCCTGCAGCGAGCAGATGTAGTTAAAAATAGCCGCGCGTAAATTTCCGATATGCATATCGCCGGTGGGCGACGGAGCGAAGCGATACAATTTAGGTCCTTTGGGTTTAAATTTAAGCTGGGATTATACTTTTTACTTCCTAATAAAAAGCAAAAACAAAGCAAAAATAGGCTAATATCGGCGCATTTTATTTAAGGAGACAATATGAGTTTCATTCAGGAATTCAAAGAATTTGCGATGAAAGGAAACGTTATCGATATGGCGGTGGGCGTCGTCATCGGCGGGGCTTTCGGCAAGATCGTAACCTCGCTCGTAAGCGACATCATGATGCCGGTTTTAGGACTTCTTACGGGAGGTATGAATTTTACCGATCTTAAGATCGTGCTAAAAGAAGCGGCGGGGCAGACCCCGGCCGTTACGATAAACTACGGCTCGTTTATCCAAGTAACGGTCGATTTTATAATCATCGCATTTTGTATATTCTGCGCGATCAAGGCGATCAATAAGCTTAAAAAGCCTGCTCCTGCGCCAGAGCCTGCCGCACCTGTCGAGCCTAGCGAAGAGATTAAACTTCTTACCGAGATAAGAGACCTGCTTAAAAAATAGGTCGCGGCGATGCTTGAGAGAATTCCTTATTTCAAAGCTCTAAGCGCAGCGCAAATCGATCGTTTGGAGCAGATTAGCATCCATAAAAGCTACAAGAAGGGCGAAATTTTGTTTTTCGAGGGCGAGCGCTCGCAGTATCTCTTGGTCCTGCTAAAAGGAATTTTAAAAATTTATAAAACCTCCGCAAAGGGGCGTGAGATCCATATGCGCGAGATCCGCCCCATCTCGCTCGTGGCAGAGATGGTAAATTTCGAAGAGACGAGCTATCCTGCAAGCGGCGTGTTTTCGACAAACGGCGAGGTGCTAAAGATTGATTATGAAAAATTTAAAAACGAGTTTATGAGCGATCCAAAGATTTGCCTGGAGCTTTTAAAATCGATGTCTGAGAAGATCCGCGCGCTAAATGCGGTCTTTGATAATCAAGTCGTGCTTAGCTGCGACGGCAAGATCGCTAAGTTTATAATCGAGAATTTTGATATTTTTATGAGCACAAAATACACTAGAATAGCCAAAATTCTAAATGTTACCCCCGAGACCTTCTCGCGCACCATCACTAAATTTAAAAAGAGCGGCGCGCTAATTTTAGACGATAAACAAGAAATCACGGGCTTTGATAAAGATAAGCTGGACGAGTATATCCAAGGCTAGAGTTTGAAAAGCGCCTATATTTTCCCGATCGTCGGCACGGTTTTATTTCTGTTTTTTAATCTTTACGTCTACAGATCGATCAGCGCGCGCTTTACGCCATATAAAGGCTTCGCTACGTTTCGCCCCGCCCTGATTTTGCTTTGCGTAGCTTTAGCGATTTTAGATGCAATATTTTTTGTGGGTTTTGGGCTTAATGGAAGCTTTAAAAACGAGCTACTCTATAAGCTATGCGTATTTTGCATGGCAGCGTCCTTTTCGCTCTTTTTTATCTGCCTTGCTTACGATGTGCTAAGTGCCGCTGCGCATGTGGTTAAATTTAGCCAAAACAGGCGAAAATTTTTAAAAACCTTTATAGACGTAACCTTTGTAATAATGGCGTTTAGCTATATTTTTAAGGGGCTTTATAATGCACTAAAAATTCCAAAAATCACCGAGCGCGAAATAAAAATCAAAAGCTTAGCTCGCGAGCTAAGCTTAGTCGTCATCTCGGATGTGCATCTGGGCGAGTTTTTGAAAAAGGAGTTTTTGCAAGGCGTCGTAGCGCAGATAAACTCGCTAAATTACGACGCGCTGCTGATCGTGGGCGATATGTTTGATCTGCGCTCGGATGAGCTTGGGGATATTTTGCAGCCTCTTGAGGAGATCAAAAAGCCTATCTTTTTCGTCACGGGCAACCACGAGTATTACCGCGGCGATGCAAGCGGACTTATAAAAGCGATGCAAGCCCTCGGCGTGCGGGTGCTGCAAAACGAAAGCGTGGAATTTGAGGGGCTAAATTTAATGGGCGTGTACGATCTTAGCGGCTTTCGCTTCGGATACATGCAGCCCGATCTAAACGCTGCGCTAGCGCAGGCAAACCCCGATAAACCAAAAATTTTACTCGCGCATCAGCCCAAATACGTCGTGGACTTCGTGCGCGACGAGGTCGATCTGTGTATCTGCGGGCACACGCACGCGGGGCAAATTTTCCCGTGGACGCTTTTGGTACTGCTTAGCCAGAAGTATCTTTACGGGCTGTATAACGACGGGCTGAAGCAAATTTACGTAAGCAGCGGCGTAGGGTTTTGGGGCCCGCCGATAAGGGTCTTTGCCGATGCGGAGATCGCGCTACTTAAGCTTAGAAAGGCATAGATGAGAAGTTTTATTTCGAGGATTTTTGGGGCTATTGCCGCAGTGAAATTCCCTAAATTTATACAAAATTTTATCAACCGCAAATACGTGGAATTTTTCAAAATCGATATGAGCGAATTTGATCCGCCGCAGAGCTACGCGAGCCTAAACGCGCTTTTTACCCGCCGCTTGCTGCGTCCGCGCGAGATAGCGGCAGACGAGACGGCTTTTATAAGCCCTAGCGACGGCGTGATCTTTGAGAGCGGATGCTGCGCCGATCTGCGGGCTTTTAGCGTAAAGGGCTGCGAATACAGCCTTAGCGAGCTGCTGGGGCGCACGTTTACTGTGAGTGAAAGCGGCGGAGCGGTTAAAAATTTAGATGACGGGGCGGTTGCTACGAATGGGAGCGGCGAGGTTGGAACCGGATGCGCAAAAGATGCCGGCGCAGGGATGAAATTTCACGCCGCGCAAGCGAAAATCATAAGCGACGAAAGCAGCGCAATTTATGCTGCAAGCGACATGCGAGCTGAAATTTATAGCGATGAAAGTAGCGCGAGCCTCGAAACGAGCACAATCGACGCCCAAGGCGGCGAAAATACAAAGGGCGTAAATTTAAGCTACGCAAACATCTATCTAAGCCCGCGAGATTATCATCATTATCACGCGCCGTGCGATCTGAGCGTGCTGCAGGCGCTTTATATCCCTGCCGATCTCTACAGCGTGGCGAAGAAATTTTTACTTAAAATTCCAAACCTCTACGCTAAAAACGAGCGCGTGATTTTAAAGTGCAAAATGCGAAATGGCGGGATTTTGTGGATGGTCTTCGTGGGTGCTTTAAACGTAGGTAAGATGAGATTTGATTTCGATGCGCGAATACAGACGAATGCATGCGCAAGTAGAGCTGAGGCGCTTTACGAGTATGAAAATTTAGACTTTAAAAAGGGTGATCATTTGGGAAATTTCGAGCTTGGCTCAACGATCGTACTCGTGGCGCAAAGCGAGTTTTTGAAATTTGAAATCTCGGCTGATACGTCCGTAAAATTCGGACAAAAAATCGCAGAATTTAATGAAATTTCACAAAATTCCATTTAAAATGCAGGATTTTTTCTTTAACTAAAATTAATTTTATTTAAATTTGGCTATAATCATCTCACTTTAAATCAAAGGATTTAACATGAAAAATTTAAAAGCTTTTACGATGATCGAGCTTGTTTTCGTCATCGTCGTTTTAGGTATTTTGGCGGGCATCGCAGTGCCTAGATTAGCCGCTACGCGCGATGATGCTACGATCGCTAAGATGCGTGGGGATATCGCCGCCATTAGAAGCGGACTTTCGCTAGTTAGAAGCGAGAATATGATGAGGGGCGTGACTACGTGGCCTGCTTTGGAGGGTTCAGACAATGCCACTCTTTTTGAAGGCGTTTTGCAGCAACCTATCTATCCTATGAAAGATGGCGGTAGGAACGGCTGGACTTTGGTTACGAACGGCAATGCCAATGCAACATCTACATATATCGCTAGAGTGGCAGGAAAAAGAACTACTTTTGATTACTATCCGACATCGGCTTTGGCTACGGCAGCGGGTAGAAACGTAGGCTCATTTGACTGCGATCACAAAGACGAGCTTTGCCAATCTTTAGCTCAATAGCTAAATGCTCTATTATGAAGTTGCGGTTTTGGGCGCCAGCCTAAAACCGCTTACTTATAGTTCAAATTTTAAAATCTCAGCTTATCAAATCGTATCCGTTCCCGTAAGATCGAGCGTTAAATCCGCCGTGATCCTGCGTGAGGTTTCAAAGCCGAGCTTCAAAACCAAGGAAATTTCTGAAATTTCGCAGTTTAAATTTAGCTCGTTTCAGATCGCACTTGCAAATTTTATCGCATACTACTATGTCTGCGAAAAGGGCGTTGCATTTGGGATTTTCGAGCCTGCAAGTGAGACGACGCAGGATTTGCGGAATTTGCAGGAGGATCCTATGACCGAGCGGAATTGCGCTTGCAAGCAAATTTCCGTTAGTAAGCCAACCTCCGCTTGCAAGCAAACTTCTACCCGCGAACAAAATTTTATTTCCGAGCAGAATTCCATCACCGCACAAAATTCTGCGCTCGACGATGACTTTAGTGCCATACAAAATTCCGCCTCAATCCAGAATTTTGCATTGACGAGAAATTCTACTATCTCAAAAAATTCTGTTACCGTCATAAATTCCGTCATCGCGCCGAATTCCATGCAAAAACAAAATTTAAAGCAGGCGCCAAATTCTATCTTGCAAAATTTGGCGTCAAATTCCGCCCCCGCGCAGAATTCTATCCAAGAGCAGGGCTTTATCGATGAGCAAAATTCTGTTTCAATCCAAAACTCTACATCGGCGCAAAATTCCGCCACCATGAAGGCCGACATAAATTTTGCTGCCGCGCCGAGTTCGGCATACAAACAAAATTCCGCCACTGCGCAAAATTCGACCCAAGAGCGAGATTTTGCTAAGGGGGAGAATTCCGTTTCGATTCAAAATTCTACTTCAGCGCAAAATTCCGTCCTAATTCAAAATTTCGGCGCTACCGCGCAAAGCCCCATTTCGCAGCCGCTACTCCCGCTTCAAATAGGTAAAATTCCAAACCTCACCCCCGCACAGGAGCAAGCGCGTAAATTTGCCGAAGCCAATGAGACATCGCTGATTTTCGGCGATACGGGCAGCGGCAAGAGCGAAATTTATATCGCGCTGATCGCGCAGGCGCTCGCTGCGGGCAAACAGGCTCTGTTTTTGATGCCTGAGATTTCGCTAACACCGCAGATGACGAAGCGGCTGCAGAGCTATTTCGGCGAGCGACTCGGCGTCTGGCACTCCAAAATTTCGCCCAAAAAAAAGCGCGAAATTTTAGAAAAATTTAACGCAGGCGAAATTCGGCTCATCGCGGGCGCCCGCTCGGCGCTATTTTTGCCCTTTAGCGATCTAGGCCTCATCGTCGTGGATGAGGAGCACGACGACAGCTACAAATCCGCCGCCGCGCCGCGCCTAAATGCCCGCGACGCCGCGATTTTCGTCGGCAAGAAGCTTGGTATCCGCGTGGTTTTGGGCTCTGCGACGCCTGCGCTTAGCACCTACGCGAAGCAGCCGCACTTCCGCCTGCGCGGCACCTATTTTAGCAGCGTCAAGCGCTTCATTTTCGATGAGAGCGAGACGGCGCTGAGCCCCAAAATTTTAACCGAGATCGAGCGTAGCCTCAAAGCCGGCAAGCAAGCAGTCGTATTTTTGCCCACGCGCGCGAACTACAAATATATGGTTTGCGAAAACTGCGGGCAGATCGTGCGCTGTCCGTTTTGCGCCGTCGGGATGAGCTACCACGCGGACGCTGCGGCGCTAAAGTGCCATTACTGCGGCTTTAGTACGTTTTACAGAGCGTCTTGCGAAAACTGCGGCGGCGAGGTGATGCAGGCGCGCAAGATCGGCACCGGCGAGCTTGCGGCACAGCTTGCAGCGCGTTTCCCAAGTGCCCGCATCGCAAAATTTGATCGCGATGAGATCACGACGCAGCGCAAGCTTGAGGCGCTACTCAATAACTTCAACGCCCATAAAATCGACATTTTGGTAGGCACGCAGATGCTTAGTAAGGGGCACGATTACCATAGCGTCGATCTTGCGGTGGTAATGGGGATCGACGAGCATCTGAGCTATCCCGATTTTAGGGCGCGTGAAAAGACGCTAGCGCTTGCGATGCAGGTGGCGGGCCGCGCGGGCCGCTCGGGGCAGGGCAGGGTCGTCATACAGACGCGCCAGAGCGGCTTTTTTAGGGATTATATCGAAAACTACGATGATTTTTTGCGCGACGAGGCTGAGTTTCGCGAGGGGCTCTATCCGCCGTATATGCGGCTTTTGCGCGTGCTGATCTCGCATAAAAATGAAAAAGCAGCGAGCGAGATAATGAACGCCGCGCTTGAGCTTTTACGTCGCAAACAGGCGGGAGGTAGTGCGTTTATATCGCATGACGGGCTGAACGCGAGGGGGGCAAATTTAAACGCTTTAAATTTGCAAAATTCTGCGCAGCAGGGCGGCAAACAGATGCCAAATTTTAAATTTCAAAGCTCGGATTTGCGCGCGGGCGATGTAAATTTAGACTCCCAAAAAAACGCTTCAAATTTAAAAAATACCGCGCAAATTTCAGCTTGCGACGGAGATACGGATAGCGTAAATTTAAAGCCCAAAGAAAACGGCGCCGCGCAAAATTTTATAAATTTAGCGCCCAAAAATTCTGCCGAAAATTCCGCTCAGTATTTGAAAGAGAAGGCGAGCGAGAGCTTCGAGATCATCGGCTACGGCAAGGCAGGTATCGCCTATATCGCGTCGAAATTTCGCTTTGAAATTCTGCTGCGCGCCAGATCGCACGTGCCGCTGATCAACGCTGCGCGCGCGCTTGAGCATCTGCCAGTCGAGATCGATATGGACCCCGTAAACTTCGGCTAGACAGAGTTTTTAAAATTCGAGCGAAATTTTATCCGCCGCGGACGCCTTTTTGCAGCGTTTGTTTGCGGAGTGGGCTAAAAAAGAGCGGCAAAATTTCGGGTAAAATTTAAGGAGACGATTTGAGCGATAATTTAGATGAGCTAAGAGAAGTCTTGCGTGGAAGGCACGCGAAGGCGCCTCGCAGATCGCAGACAGATAGTGATAAGCCTGATGCTTGCGATCTGAATTTAAAACTAGATGGCTCGGAGTTTGCAGATGATAGCGCAGAAACGTATACCGACAAGGATGCGAGCCTTTCGAGCAAGGATAATACCATAATCATAGATTATGACAGAGCCCCATTAATCATCACGGATCATCTCTATCGCGATTACGTTAAATATCAATTCCCCGCGATGTGCTGCGCATTTTTAATATTTTTGTTTTTTGCCATCATCGTGGTGGGCCCGCCGGAGCTAGGCGTATTGCGGATGTTTATCCTAGTGCTCTTACCGCTCATAGAGGCGGCTAGGCGCGAGGGCGAAGCATATTTCGTGATGACGAACTCCGCCGTCGCGTATTATAAAAAGGGCGAAATTGTGAAATTTTTTGAGCTACAAAAGATCGGTGCGATGGCGATTAGCTTCGATTACAGATGGAGTTGGAGGCAGCAAATGCCGTTAGCCCTTAAGATCGTTATCGCCGTTTGGGTTTTACTCGCGCTTAAGTTTGGCGGAGACGACGAAAGCGTGAGTGTTAATATTAGAAATATAGTTTGTATTTTTACTATGGTACTTACCTTGCTTTACGGCTCTAAGATATTTATGCATCTACATAATGGCAGCCTCGGATTTTTCGGCATTCACGATCAGCTCGTGCTATATAAAGAAAACGCCAACGTCGATATAATGAATATTTTGATGGCAAACAAAGATGAATACGTGCAGCTACGAGAGTATTTCTTAGCCGTGCTAAACGTCGATATAGACGAGCTGCGGCGCACGATGTCGGTTTTCGATGAAAAGATAGAATTTAAGAAATTTAAATTCTAAATCGGCGCGCTTGAGGGTTTGTCCGCAGGAACAAATATAGACTCCGTGAGTTTTGGCTAGGCGCGCAGTTGAGTGAATTTTATTCACATAAATTTTGCTCGCAGAATTTACATGATACGACGATAAATTTTACGTCTTGTCGTTCTTATATCCGATTAAAATCAAAATATAATATCAAATTGCAGCGTTTTAATCTTAACGGGATATAATAAGTCATCGCTCTTTTTGAAAGAGGCGAAACTATTTGCACCGATATAGAGCATATAAAGGCAATGATTTGAAAAAACTACTTAGAAATTTTATGATTTTTGCGGGTTTTATCTTTATGTTATACGCATCCTATTTTCTATATTTTTATTCTAAAAGAGCCGAATATGCGGCTATTTTATTGCAAAAGGCGCTTGGGTATGAAGAGAAATTTTTTACTGAGAAAACACAAAATTTAGACCCGTCTGAGCAGATTGAGCTACGGCATGAGTTTGAAAAAGAGAAATCAAAGCTAGAAAAATATTGCAGCGATGCTATAATAAACGGTGAAAATGGCCATTGCAAGGTTTACTATAATCTCGATTTCGACTATATTCATTTTTACGACGGGCGAAATCAAGATATCGCGCTGGGCTACGACTTTGATAACGAAAGCATCGAGTTTTATAAAAAGCTATCAGATCACTATAATTACCAAGGCAAAAAATGCAGATCGCGCAGAGTGTATAGCGAACACCATGCGACATTTGCAATTGACAATTTCGAGCATGCGACATTTTGGTTGGGAGATCATGGCGAATTTACCCTAAAAGATCCATACATTCATGAATGTGAATAAAATTGATCGATGTTTTAAACACTGAAAGCCTGCCGTATAGATCGGCGGTATATGCATAAATTCATATTTGTGCGGATATGAAATGTATTTTATACTTTAGATTAAGTAATTATGTTGTATAAGCTTATAAAACCGATAACAAAAAACGCTTTTAAGGCTTCAAAAGCTCATTTTAAGGAGTGAGGGATGCAAGTTCGTGTTTTTATTTTAGCGACCTTGTTTGTCGTATCGTTCGCAAAAGCGGACGATATAAAGCATCCATCGATGCCATGGCAACTGGAACCTATTTTATGGAAAATTCAAGATAAAAAAGTTGTAAGAAAAGCCATCCACGAACCTATGATCCGGGGTGCAACTACCTTTAATGGCAAGAGTTTTTATTTTTTTACGATAGAAGATAATGCAACGCTCAAAAAAGAGTATGAAGAGCATTTATCAAAAGAAAGAGACTTCTGCAATGACTTTTACGGTGATCTGTTTGAATGGAAAAATATAAATATAATCAAACCTCTGGTTTTTGATACGACGGATTACAATGACCCCATTTTAAAGAAAAATATGGGCGATTGCTGGTATATGGATATGAATAAAACGATTAAAGACGGCTTTACGGGGAGAGGATTTACGTTATATAAATTTGATAATAAGCTTTTGTATATTATGACGTATAGAGATTTTCGGCAATACGAGATGTCTTTTGCAAATTTTATGTATATTCTAGATCCGCAAGAGTGCAGTAAAATTATAAAAGACCCCTCATACGATTCATATTATAGCAGGGCAGATTTTGAGGATTATCGAAACAAGATCGCAGGAGATACCCTGATTTATTTCGGACCGATAAAATATAAGGATAAAGACTATCTGCTTTTTATCGATTCCGTAAATTTAATAAACGGTCTTAAAGCGGTTTCTATTAAAATTAGTAAATTTAAGGACGGAGTTTCGCAAACATCCGTTTGTAGAAATTTGTATTTAAATACAAAAATTTACCATTAAGTAGTTAATCATACAAACGCATTCAGTTGCGATTGATAAATTTTGGGCATGCGAAATTTTAGTTGGGAAATTACGGAGATTTACCCTAAAAATCCTTTTATCGCTGCGGGTTTGGGCTTGCAGTTTTTGCTTCCCAATCTGCGTTTTTAAAATTTGATTAGAATTTTACGCCGCTGCATATATCCTTTGCCCGTCTCTTTTCGATATACAGCGCCTACTCCTCGTTTTCCTCCGTTCGCACGATCAGGCTTTTTGGAAGGCGAAATTTTTCGATGATCTCGCACTCTTTGGCGCGCATCTGTCCGTCGTCGCTCTCGTGATCGTAACCTAGCACGTGCAGCATGCCGTGCGTAAAAAGCAGCGCCGTCTCGTCATCCGTGCCGTGCCCAAGCTGCGCGGCTTTGAGTTCCACGAGGTCTAAATTTATCACGACCGAGCCGAGCAGCGCGGGAGCGAAATTCTCGCCGTCAAAATTTTCATTCTTTAAATTTTCATCGCTGGAGTTTTTGCACGCGGAATTTTCGGTATTAAAATTTTTGCTGGCGGAATTCGCAGCATTAGAATTTTCGTCCTCAGAATTTATAATATTAGAATTTTCGCTCGCAGAATTCGCAGCGCTTGTATTTTCACTGGCGGAATTCACAGTATTTAAAATTTTATCGCCGCTGTTTTTATGTGCGGAATTTTCCTTGCTCAAATCTCCGCCGAAGCCCGCAAACGCCGCAGGATCGAGCGGGAAGCTTAGCACGTCGGTCGTCTTATCGATGCCGCGCGTTTGCGCATTTAGCTGCCGCATCTCCTCGCTGCGCACGAAAATTAGTTCGACGCTCCCGCCGCCCAGCTCCGCCGCGATAGCGTCCAAAATTTCGGGATAGGGCTGCTCGCAAAGTATCATTTTTACCCCTCTTTTATAAAATTTTCGTATAATTTTAGCAAAAAAAGGACGAAAATGAGAGCTTTATGCGTGATCAGCGGCGGCATGGACAGCGCGACCTGCGCCTATATCGCGAGGCGCGAAGGTTACGAGATCGTGGCGCTGCATTTTGATTATAATCAGCGCACGATGGACAAGGAACGCGAGTGCTTCGGTAAAATTTGCGACGATTTGGGGGTCGCAAAGAGGTTCGTTTTAGACGCTCGCTTCATCGCGCAAATCGGCGGCAACGCCCTTACGGACGGCACTTTGCCGATCAGAAAGGGTGCTGCGGAGCTTTGCGGCGCGGCAAATTCTACCGGCACCGAGATTGACAGCGCGGCAAATTCCAAGAATGCCGAGCTCGGAGAGCTAAATTTTATCGAGACAAATTCCGTCGCCGAACTAAACGGGCAAAATTCTATCGCGGCAAATACTACCGGCGCCGAGATTGGCGGGCAAAATTTTACTGCGTCAGATTTCTCGACGAGCCCTGCGGGCGCTACGCTCGGTGCAGATTCGGCGCGAAGCAGCCGTACACAGAGCGGTGAAATTTTAACGCAAGAGAGTGAAATTTCACTAGGGGGTGATGAGCCTTTGCCGCAAGGCGATAAAATTTTAGCTCGCGACGACAAAATTTCATCGCAGGGCAGCAAAATTCTGGTTCAAGAAAGTGAAATTTTACCTCAAAGCGGAGCCGAGCTGCAGCAGGGCGATAAAATTTCATCGAAGCACGCAGGGGGTGAAATTTCATCGCAAAACCAAAGCGATAAAATTCCGCCGCAGGGCGGCGCGAGCGTGTTTTCGGATCTGCCTAGCACCTACGTGCCGTTTCGCAACGGCGTGTTTTTGAGCATCGCCGCAGCGCTCGCCGAGAAGGAGCGCTGCGACGCGATTTTCATCGGCGTGGTGCAGGAGGACAGCAGCGGCTATCCCGACTGTAGCGCGAGCTTCATCGGCGCGTTTGAGCGAGCGCTCGATCTAGGCACGAGCCGCGACTTTCATCCGCGCATCAAAACCCCGCTCGTGCACCTTAGCAAGGCGCAGATCGTCTCGCTAGCGCTTAGAATCGGCGTACCGCTAGAGCTTACGTGGAGCTGCTACGAGCGTGAGGACGCTGCGTGCGGGCTTTGCGACAGCTGCCTGTTGCGACTTAAAGGCTTTGCGGGCGCCGGCGCGAAAGATAAAATCCCCTACGCGATAGAAGCTTAGGCGCGCTGCGACGAAATTTAATCGCGCCGCGGCAAAATTTACCGAGCCCGGGTAGCGTTTAAATTTGAAATACTGTATGGTTTGCGGCAGGATTTAAACGCGCTGCGGCTTGCACTTTGGCACGCGCCGAGCTGCGGCTGTAAATTTAAACTACGCTTTGAAATTTTAAAAATTTTCTGAGAGCGTTGCGCGCGGTTCAAGGCAAAATCAATTATAAATTTAACTCCTCGCTATATTTATTAGCACATAGGCGGATATAAACATATCGCGGTATAATCCGAGAATTAAATTTTAAGGAGTAGGAAATGGCGTTTGAAAATGCTATCATCACTAAAGAGGATGATGAAAAGTACGGGTTGAGCAAAATTTTTTATCAATATAGTCCGTATCATGAAGAACTACCTAGAAATTTTGTTGTTGATAGACAAAAAGATATTTGGTTTCTTTTAATTGAAAGACTACCAAATGAAGGGTATGATTATGGTTATGGGAGCAAAAAGCTATGGAGGCTTTATATTCAAGGAAATAATTTAGATATTCTTTTGGACTACGAATATGATCAAGAAGTGGATGGACGCAAATTTCAAAGGGTGTGGAAAATTATCGAGGTAAATGTTATAAATTCTATTATTCCAGATAATGAAGTTATTAAAATATTGAGAGATGTTTTGATTGATTTTAAATTTAGACCAGGCTGGGAGGATAAGGATGATTTTAGTGTAGCATTAATAGATGTAAGAAAGGGAAAATAAAATGGCGTTTATTGCAGAATATATTTCGAAAGAAGACTTAAAGAAATATAATGTCGTAAATATCGTGAATAAATATAGAATAAAATATCGTTGCAGAACAACTTTGAGCGATATGGCTATAGCGCAGCTTGATTGGGTTATTGATAGGCAGAGGGATATTTGGTTTATCTTTGTGTGTGATCCGCACTTACCAGATCCACGAGATGGATTTACGGGTGAGGAGATTTATATTTTATGTTATAAAGGCAATGTTATCGAGCTTGATATAAGGCGAATTTATGACGAGACTACAAGTAAAATGCTAGTCGATAATCCGTTTTTTATCAAATATAAGCTAGAAAATATCAATTCTAGTCTTGACGGAATTTCGTTAGACGAGCTTTATAAAATTTTAAAAGAAGCTCTAACGGAATACGGAAATCGCGGTATTGATGGTAGAGAAAATTTACCAAAAGAACATGAAGTCGTAACTTTTCTGCACGATTAAGAAAGCGTAAAAACGACAAACTAACAAAGTCGATCAAATTTTAGTAGACATTATAAACGACAAGGGGGCGTGCAACGTTAGCGGTACCGATGGCGGTGCAAGCACGAAAGGAGTTTAGCAAAACATGGCGTGAGCCTGAAACGCGATGTGTAAATTCAAAGTGAATTTTATCCAAAACCCAACCGTGAGTGAGCGCGAGATAAAATTTTACTCAAACGTCCAGCGCGTGAGAATCCGCTAGTGGGTGCAGATTATCTGTAAATTTTAAAATTTCACTCAAATGCCGAGCGTAGATTTAGATGCGGGATGATCTCAAGCTCTGCGGGTGCCGTAAATTCCTTTTTACGCAGCTTTTCTATCGCCGCGCGCGCGATCATAGCGGCGTTGTCGGAGCAAAATTTCATCGGCGCGAAAAGTATCTCGCAGCCTGCCTGCTCGCACAGATCAGTCAAAAGCCCGCGCAGATGCAGGTTTGCACTCGCTCCGCCCACGACGCCGAATCGCGCAAATCGGCGCAGCTCAAAGATCCGCTGCAATTTATCCAGTATGTGCGCGCACGCCGCGTCCTCAAAGCAGCGCGCCAGATCGCGCATCGCCCGCTCGTCTAGCTCGCCCGCCTCTTTTAGCTTTTCGATCTGCACGCGCACGGCGTTTTTAAGCCCCGAAAAGCTATACTCCAGCCGCCTATCGCCCTTCAGCGGCACGGGCAGCTCAAACCTCGGCTCGCCGCCCTTTGCGAGCTCCTCGATGAGCGCGCCGCCCGGATAGCCGAGGCCTAGCATCTTTGCGATCTTATCGAAGCTCTCGCCGAAGCTGTCGTCTCCGGTGGTCGCTAAAATTTCGATACCCCCCGCCGCGTCGATATCCAAAACCATCGTGTGTCCGCCGCTAACGAGCAAAACGCCCATCGGAAATCGCGCCTCGCCGCCTAAAAACAGCGAGTAAACGTGGCCTATGAGATGATTTACGCCGATGAGCGGCAGATTTAGCGCAAGCGCGAGCGCTTTTGCCATATTCACGCCGCCGATCAGGCTCACGCTAAGCCCCGGGGTATTGGTCGCCGCGACGGCGCTAAGCTCGCTAAAATAGGGCTTTGTGCGCTGTAAAATCCGCGGTAGCGCCTCCGTATGCAGCCTCGCGGCAAGCTCGGGCACGACGCCGCCGTATTTGGCGTGATCGGCCTCCTGACTTATTTTTTCGTAAAATTTCAGCTCGAAACTGCGCTCATCCATCACCGCGACCGAGCTGTCGTCGCAGCTGCTCTCAATAGCAAGTATCACACAAAATCCTTAAAATTTTTCGCTCATTATACTCAAAAATCGGCGCAGATGAAATTTTAAAATTTAAAACGGCGCGCTTTCAATTTTGTCTTTGTCGCGATATACTTGCGCTTGTGGGGCAAAATTTTAAAATGCGTCGTTCGGCTCGGTGCACTAACGGAATTAAATTTAAAACGCGCCGCCGCGCATCTTGCTCCCGCGTCGCGGTTTGTCTGCCGCGGCGGCATAAGCATTCAAATCTAAATTTAAAAAGGCCTTTGGATTTTAAAGCTCCAAAGGCCGTTACGATTAAATTTAGCGGCAAATTTAAAAGCTAAATTTCGGGCTCTTGCTCCTGTTTTTTCTCGCCGCTTGGGATCGCCGTATCGTACCAATCGAGCTTGCGCGTAAAATACATAACGAGCGAAATCACCGCGAATATCATCAGACTTCCCATTAATAGGGCGTAGTCTTCGGAATTTAAGATAACATAGAGGATCGCGTATGAAACGAGCTGAACGCAAGTGATGAAAATGCCCCAGCGCGCGCCTTTAAAAATCGCGCTCGCGTAGAAAAACACTATCGCACTGACCGCGATCGCCGAAGCAGCATAGCTAAGCGCAAAGCCGATGTGTTCGGAGAGCGAAAGCACTAGCAGGTAGAAAACGACGTCCTCAAGCCCTATTAATAGGTATTGGATCGGGTGGATGCGCTCGTGAGTATATACTTCGCACAAAAAAATCGCTAAAAACGGCACCGCTAAGAATAACAGCGCGTAATCCGTGCAGCGCTTAATCAGCGAGTAGTTGTTCACGGGCTCGATGAAGCCGATACTTACGGCGTCGTTTCTATCGTCGTTGCTGCGCCAGTTCGTCATAGCGACGCGGTCATCTTGATCTGCAAGCCACGCAGGAGCAATGCCCGCGGCTAAGCCTGTAACTTCCCACGAAGCTTTAAAACCGCTAGCGCTTACCTCGCGCGATTTGGCGATAAAGCCGCCGCCAAAGCTAGGCGATGCCCAAGTAGAGCTAATTTCAAAACGGCTATTTTGCGCGATCGGAGCTAGATGAAGTGCCTCGCCGCCTTGGATTTTAAGCGTGCCGCCGATGCTAAAATCAGACGACAGCGCGGAAGCGGGGAGCTTGTAGATTAAACTCCGATCGAAAATTTTAGCTTCGGTGTTTCCGTGATATTGCTTAAGCTCCTTGCCGTTTAGGCTTAAAGCGGGAGAAGCGGTGAAGGATTTTTGATTGCCTACGCCGAGCACTAGCACGGCTTCGTCGAAATTTAGCCGCGCAGGATCGACGCCGAGCTCGGTATAGTTTATCGCCTCAAAGTCCGCCTTAAGCGCAAAATCGCCGTTATATATCGGAACGCGAAAAATTCCGCGCTTTAGATAGGTGGGGTCGATCTGCGCTGATAAGAAGTAGTTTTTTGGCACGATGATGAAATTTTTCTCTACGCGTCTTTTTACGAGCTCGTTGTTGCTTTTATCTATCGCTTCGATTATCTCTGCGTAGGGCACCACGATCGCAAGACCCTGGATTTGCAGCTCGCCGCCCACCGGCGTGAGGATCGAATCCTGCGCGAGCTGCTTGTTTTCGGAGCGCGAGTAGGTGAGGTTATCGATAAAGCTTAGCGGAATTAGCAGCAGCAAAAGCAGCACTAAAACTATGAACGGCTTCGTCCAAAATGCACCACGAATGGCGTTTTTAGTAGAATTTAACAAAGGCTCTCCTTTTAAGTAGAATTTAAAACGGAATTTTAACGATGAAGAGTAAACGGACGGCGCTCTAAGTGGGAGGAATTTTATAAATTCTAAATGAGCTTCGGATGTGAAGCGCTGCGGATATCGCTTTGAATTTTGGGGGTTTTGCCGTAAGCTAGAATTTCATTGCAAATGAGAATTTTGCTATTTGCAAGAATTTTACGAGAAAATTTCTGTTAGTAGAATTTAGAAGCTTGAAATTCAAAGCCCTTGGAATTTCAAATTTCCAAAGCCCTAGGAATTTTGAAATTCCAAGGGCTTGAATTTTTAAAATTTCGCTGCTTTAACGTGCAAAATTTCGTGCGGTCTCTCGCGTAAGCTTTAAAATTTATACGCCACGCTTAGCTTGAAATTTCGTCCCGGCTCCCAGTCGATAGCATTTGAATCTCCGGTGAAATCGGCGCTGCGCTGTGAGTGCGACGCATAGGCTTTATCAAAGAGATTGTAAACACCCGCATTGATCTCAAGCCCTTTAAATCGTCCGCTATCCGGAGCGTAGGTAACGTATAGATCGTGAACTGCGTAGCTAGGCACTTTTGTTTTTTCGTCGCTAGCTGCAGAGACTACGTTTTTGGAGTCGAAAAAGAGCAAGTTGTAGCCCAGCAGTAGATCCGCCGCAGAGATTGCGTACTCGGCATTGAAGGTGTATTTATCGCCATAGTCGCGGTAGCCGATGATGTTTGAGCTTAGATAGCCCGAGCCGCTGCGCACGCGGTCTTTATATTCTACGTGCTGGTGGGTATAACCCGCAGCAAGGCTCAAATCATCTAATATTAATCTTGCGAAAAGCTCGACGCCGTCAATGTCCGTGCCGCCTGCATTAGCTCTGCATAAGGTATTTGCTGCGCCTCCCGGGCAGCCGATAACGCCGCTGCGAGCGTTGTTATCTACGATTAAATTTTTATACTCCGTCCTGAAATACTTAGCGGTTAGGCTTACCGAGGAATTCTCTCCTAGCTCGCTTTTGTAGCGACCGCCTATTTCGTAGGCGTTGCCCGTAGTGGCTTTTAAATTTTCGTTAGCCATCCAGCTTAGCGGTCTGCCACGGCTAGTGCCCGCAGCCATCATGCTCTCCATTACGTCAGGTCCCCTAAATACCCGCGCATAGCTCGCAAACGCTCCGAATCCCGCGCCGATCTCGTAATCAAGCGCCAAAGCAGGGCTTACTTCGTCGAATTTATATTTGTAGCTAGAGATATTAGCGCCTCTGCCGTTGTAAGTTTTTAACTCGTGCCTTTCGTAGCGCACGCCAGGAGTTACCGTAAGCCCGCCGTATCGCATAGCATCCTCGATATAAAAGCTATAATTATCGACCTTTTCGGGGCGTAGATTGCCGGGCTTGACGTAGTTTTCCGAGCGGTAGTAATCAAAGCCATAGCGCAGCGTATGAGCCAGATCGCCCGTTTCAAATTTACTCTTAGCGCCGATTTTGCCGCCTTTGGTCTCGACGCCCCATTTTACGTTCGTTGAAGTCGATCCGATGCGTTGATGCTTGGTGTAATATCCCGTGATGTCGAACTCTAGCAGGTCGCTTGGATTATACGTGTATTTGATCGTGTGTGTATCGCGCTCGTATTTGCGGTTATCCAGCTGTCCGTTTAGCCATGAGCCGAATTCCGGTCGCAGCGGATAGAGACCTTTATACTGCATATGCTCGGTAGATAGCGAAATTTTATGAAAATCCAAAAAGCTATAGCCCGCTTTTAATAAATAATTTATATCGTTGCCGTCGCCACCCGTAGGTTTGCCGTTGCCGGATTCGCCGAAGCCGTATCCGTAGTGCTTAAACGCAGCAAGCATATCTAGGCTATCAAATGCCCTGCCGTAGAGCATCGCACTTTGCGAATAGCCTTCGTTGTTGCTCGTATAGCCCGCCTTGAGCTTCGCGCCGATATCCTGACCCTCTTCGAGCAGGTCGTTGGCATCCACAGTCTTAAAAGCTACCGAGCCACCCAAGGCGCCCGAGCCGTTCACGACTGAGCGCGCGCCTACATCGACCTCTACGGCTTTGATAAGATCAGGATCGATTAGTAAATCGGCATTGTGATGAAAGGTATTGCCGTTTTGCTTCGCGCCGTCAATCGTGATATTTAGACCGCGATCGCTCACGCCGCGCATATAAATTTTTTGATTCATGCCGTTGGTGCCGCCCACATAAACGCCTGGGATGTCGCGAAATACATCTTTTACGAGCGTGGCGTTGCGAGTATTGATTTTGATATCATCCACGGTGCTAGGCGTGCTAGAATCGCTAGTAACTTCGATTACGCCCAGGCTTTGCCTATTTGAATCTTTGCTTTTGGATACGTCCGTAGCGCTTGATTTCTCGTCTGCTTGTGCGCTTAAGCAAAGAACTGCGCACAAGGACAAAGCCAGATGAAATTTTTTCATACGAAACTCCTAAATAATAATCAAGATTAAAAAACGGCAAATAATATAAAATTAATCCTTTATTTTATATTAATTATCAAGACGTTTTAAAATCATTAGAATTTTATCTCCGAATGCTTTGTTATCATTAAATAAAGCTAAATGATAAAATATAATTTAAATATCGCTCATCAAAATTTTAGTAAAAATTAAATCTACTTTTGATAAAATCGCTCATTTTTTAGCAAACCGATCTGCTAAATTTATGAAATTTTTAAAATTCTTAAGGAGAATTTATGGGCATTATGGAATTTTTGGCGCGTTACGTGGATTACATTATCTTTGCGATCCTCGGATTTATGAGCTTTCTGGTCGTGTGGTTTACTATCGAAAGGATGCTTTTTTATTCGAAGGTTAAAGCTAGCAATTACAAAAGCAAGGCGCTATATGAAGAGGCTCTGACAAAAAATTTAACGACGCTTTATATTGTTTATTCAAATGCTCCGTACATCGGTCTTTTAGGTACTGTTATTGGCATTATGATCACATTTTTTGATATGAGTACTGCAAGCGGTATCGATACCAAGGCCATCATGCAAGGTCTCTCGCTTGCCCTTAAAGCTACGGCTACCGGTCTAGTCGTCGCCGTACCTACGCTCATCATCTACAACGGTTTCGTCCGTAAAGTTGATGTGCTTCTAAATCGCTACGATGAGGTTAAATAAATGAGCATTCCTAGACGAGACGGGCTAAATATCGTCCCGTTCATTGACATTATGCTGGTGCTGTTAGCGATCGTGCTTAGTGTCTCGACTTTCATTGCGCAGGGGCATATCAAGGTAAATCTTCCATCTTCTTCAAGCTCGCAAAACCCGCAAGAGGATAAAAAAGTTACCATCAAAGTGGATAGCGAATCTAAAATTTATCTAGACGATGTCGCAATAAGCGAGGATGAGCTTGAGGAAAAAATTGCCGCGCTCGATAAAAACGATCTTGTCGTGTTGAAAAATGATAAAGACTCGAAATTTTCCTCTTTCATTTCGATCATGGATGTCCTAAAAAAGGCGGGCCATGAAAAATTTGCGATCGTGACCGAAAAAGAGCAATGAATAAAGATAGCGCAGTAGGTTTTATCGTATCTTTGGTGCTGCATTGCATCATCGCTGTGGGTGTTTTTGTTCTTTTATCGTCGGCACCGAAGCCGCCTAGCATGCCCGATATGATAGCCTTTTCCATCGATAGCATAATGGATGAGGCCAAGCAGGGCGATATCTCCGATGAGCCCAATATCCCGCCTCCTTCCGATCAGTCCGAACCGGATCCTGAGCCAGAGCCCACTCCGCCCGAGCCCGAGCCCGAGCCCGAACCGGAACCAACTCCGCCTGAGCCGGAGCCAATACCGGAGCCCGAGCCGATTCCTGAACCGCAGCCTATACCAGAGCCTGTAGTCGAAAAACCAAAACCGGTCGAAAAGCCTAAGCCAAAGCCGGCAGAAAAACCAAAACCGATCGAAAAACCGAAGCCTAAAAAAGAGCATAAAGTTCAAAGCAGCGATAGGAATTTAACGGCGAAATTTGACCCCACAAAGCCTATTTCGCTAGGTAGCGGCGGGGGCGGTGGCTCCAGTAGCGCAGGCGGCGGTAGCGACGCTATAACAAGCCGCGGCGATCCTAGCAATAGCGATGTCGGCAAGAAAATTTTCGCCATCATTTCTCGCTATGCGCAGTCGCACTACCCTAAAAATGCGCAACGTATGCGTAAAATCGGCGTCGTAGGCGTGCACTTTACATATACGGCAAGCGGAGACGTTAAAGGTCTTCGCGTTACGTCTTCCTCGAAAGTCGATTCGCTTGATGAGGGCGCGTTAAGCGCGGTCGAGCGCACCAAAGGTAGCTTTCCAAAGGTCGAAAAGGATATGGAATTTAACTTTAGCATAAAATATACGCTAAATTTTAACTAGCCTTAAAGATTCTACTAAAAACCCTTGCCTGGGCGGTAAAATTTTAAAATTTTACCGCTCTTGCCGCTTTATATTAGCTCACAAAATTCCATCTTGGCAAAGTGAAATTTTAAAATTTACTGCTCTTGCTGCCGCTTCTACTGCTCCGCCGCATGAGCTTTTATAAACGGATTGGCGCCGTGAAATTTAAAATTTAAACGGAGAAAATTATGTCTTTTCAAATTTAGCCAAGCAAGCATCTTAAAGCGTTAAAATTTTAAATTTAAGCTGCGAAATTGCTAGGAAATTCCACTGATTTTAATGGAATTTTTACTATAATTTCGTATGAAATTTAAAAGATTAAAGGAAATTTATGATAGACGTTTACGACTTGGCGGTGATCGGCGGCGGTCCTTGCGGCATCGCTTCCGTAGTAGAAGCCAAAAGAAACGGGCTTGCGCACGTGCTTCTGCTCGAAAAAGGCGACAACCACTCTCAAACGATTAGGCAGTTTTACAAAGATAAAAAGCGCGTCGATAAAGAATATAAGGGCTTTGATAGCGAGACGCGCGGATCTATTTCGTTTGAAACCGGCACGAAAGAGAGCGTGCTAAATTATTTCGACGAGCTCTTAGATAGCGACGAAATCGATACGAATTTCAAAAGTGAGGTCGAAAAGATCGAAAAGCACGCAGATGAGTTTTATATCACAACTAGCTCGGCTGGATACCGCGCGCGCAACGTCATCGTCGCAATTGGCAGGATGGGCAAGCCCAATAAGCCCGCTTATAAAATTCCGCCTTCGATTACGCAACGCGTAAATTTCAATCTAGATAAATGCACGATCAATGAAAAAATTCTAGTCGTCGGAGGTGGTAACTCAGCCGCTGAATACGCTATAGCGCTATGTAAAACCAATGTCGTGACGCTTTGCTATCGCAAGCCTAAATTTACCCGTCTAAACGAGACGAACGAAAGCGACGTAATGCGCGAGACCAAATACGGCAACATCATCTTGCGCTTAGGTATCGATATAGAGGCTCTTGAGAATGAAAACGGCAAGGTGCTGGTGAAATTTGATAGTGGCACCGAGCTCGTGTTTGACCGCGTGATATACGCGATCGGCGGCACGAGCCCGATTGATTTTCTTAAAAAATGCGGCATTGCATACGACGAAAACGGCGTGCCGATTGTGGATGAAAATCTCCAGACTGCCACTAGTGGGCTTTACGTGGGCGGAGATCTCATCAGCAGAAGCGGCGGATCGATCGTGGTGGCGATAAATCACGCCCATACCATCATCAAAAACATTCGCAGATGAGGCTTTATCAGCCAAAAAAAGGCTATCGCTACACGAGCGATACGATTTTTTTGTGGAATTTTATAAGAAGCTCAGGCGTGCGTCAAGCTGACGTAGCATTGCAAAATGGCTCTTGGGCGCTGGGCTGTGGCGCGGAATTTAAAGACGCGACAGATGGAGGCTTTAATGCAAAATTTTGCTCTGCGGATTATGCAGGTGGCGAAGCGGAATTTTGCGCCGAGGATTGCGCTTTTAGCAAAGAAGAGTCGTATGCCGCTAACCATAGCGCGGAGAATGATCGCGATTTTGGAGGTAAGGGCTGTGCTGAACTTCAGGCGGAATTTAAAAGAGAATTTAAAGCGGGACTTCGGGCGAAATTTCAAAGCGAGCACTGCAAAAATTCCTATTTTCAAAGCGACGAAGCCTGGCATGCTTTAAAGCCCGATATCGCAAGCGGTGAAAATTTTAAACTTTGTGACGAGCAAATTGCGCAGCCTTTAGAATCTCAAAAGACGCACGATAAAGATTTCGCGAGCAAATTTAAAGACGCCAAAGCGCGCGCGGATTTTGCTGCGGAGTGCTTGTTTGACGGCGGGTTTGCCGCTTGCAATGAGCGTAGCTTAAAAGGCGCGCTAAATCCGCGAGCGATATATGGCGACGTGCTGGATGTGGGCGCAGGATGTGGAATTTTAGGGCTTTTACTAAAGCGCGATTTTGAGAGTATTAATCTAAGCTTGCTAGAAATTCAAGAGCGAAATTTAGAAATCTTAAGGCTAAATTCTTTGCAAAACGATTTGCCTGCCGAAATTTTGCACGCGGATTTTGCGGAGTTTAAAAGCGAAAAACGCTTCGATTTTATCGTCTCAAATCCGCCTTTTTATCGAGAGCGCATTTCGCTTAGCAAAGAGCCTCATATGGCGCTTAGTAAGAGCGCAGCAAGCCTTAGCCTACGGGATTTTGTGCGATCTGCGAATGCTCATCTTAAGCCTGGCGGTACGCTTATTTTTTGCTACGAGGCGGGCAAGCTAGCTAAAATTTGCGAGCTTTTGGGTGAGTTTAGGCTAAATTTGACGAGGCTTGGTTTTGTCTATCCCGACATTTCAAAGCCCGCTAAGCTCGCGCTTTTGCAGGCTCGTAAGAACTCGCGCTCGCCCTGTGAGATCACCCTTCCGATCTACGCTAGCGCGCACGGAAGGCGCACCGCACAAGCCCACGCGATCTACAAAAGCGCAGATCTTACGAGCGTGGATTATGAGTGAGTTTGGCTTTAGCTTCGATGCGAGCGCGTGCGAGCGCTGCGGCGGCAAGTGCTGCACGGGAGAGAGCGGCTACATCTGGATAGATGAGAGCGAGATTGCAGCTCTAGCGGTAAAATTTAAAATTTCGCCCGCAAGGCTTAAAGAAATTTATTTACAAAAAATAGGCGCTAGATTTAGCGTAAAAGAAAAGCCCTTTGAAGGCGGCTTAGCGTGCGTGTTTTTTGACGAGACGCAGCGCAACTGCGGGATCTACGAGCTGCGTCCGAAGCAATGCCGTAGCTTCCCGTTTTGGGAATATTTTAAAACGCATACTAAAGAATTGGAGGAAGAATGTATCGGGGTAAGGTTTTAAGCGGAATTTTAATCGCGGCAATGATTTTAGCGCCGCAGTATCTAAGTGCGGAGAGTGGGACGAATGCTGCAGCAGCGAAGCAGTCCGTTACGGATAAAAAGGCGTCTGATCGAAATTCCAGCATTGGCACAAAAAACGGTACAAAAGATGCAATTAAAAAGAGCTTGATAAATCGCGGCGTAAGCGCCAAAAGTATAACCAAAGAAAAGCTAAATCACGCGATGCGAGCGCAAGAGGACGCCGAGTTAAATTTCGATTTGCTTACAGCTTTGGAGCTACTGCATAAAGATCCCGTCGCATCGATGTTTTTATACGAAAAGGCATACAATAAAACGGGCTCGTCCGTTTATTTGTTAGAGGCGCTAAAGACTGCTTTTGCGATCAAAGATCGTAAAAATACGGCGCGCTATTTAAAGCTCGGCGAAAAAAGTCTAAGCTCAGACTCTGAGTATCTGCGAGTAAAGATCGGCTACTACTTAGGCATTAAAGATAATCTAAACGCCAATACCGCTGCTCTTAAGCTAGTCACCGTGGATCCCGTTTCGCGTAGTTACGCGATCTTAGCGGCGACATATTATGCGATGGAGAATTTTACTTTAGCCAAAACCTACTTCGAAAAAGCCTATGAGCTAGACAAAACTGACGAAAATCTCATCAGATTATGCGACGTGCTGCTAAATAAACTCGATGATTCGGACGGAGCGATCCGCATCATCGAGACGCACAGGCGCATCTACGGCTGCGCCCAGGGTATGGCGTGCGAGCTGCTAGCTGATGTGTATCGCGCGAATAAACGCTATTTGGATGTCGCTAAGATCGATGAAGCGCTGTATGAAGCCAAGGGGGATAATAAATTCTTAGACGATATGATAGCAATTTATTACTACTCAAACGACTTTGATAAAATAATCGAGCTTTCGAAAAAATACGACTACAAGCGCGAGCTTCTAATCGATGCCTACGCGCATAAAAAAGACTATAAAACCGCGATTAAAATGGCACGCGATGAGTTTATGAAGACCAAAAATTATGACTTTTTGGCGATCGAGGCGATCTATGAATATGAAAGCGCGGGCAAAAACGTGGACGCCAAGACCCTGTCTAGCGTAGTGGCAAAATTTGAAAATATCGCGCCGCAGCTTAAAGACCCCGTGCATCTAAACTACTACGGATACATCTTAATAGATCACGATTTGGACGTTCGCAAGGGCATCGAGCTCGTCCGCCGCGCTCTACAAAAAGACCCCGACTCGCCGTATTATCTGGACTCGCTTGCTTGGGGATACTACAAGCTTGGCGAGTGCGACAAGGCTAAAAATGAAATGGCTAAGATCAAAGACTCAGAATTTTTTAATTCCCCCGAAGGCAAAGAGCATTTAGAGGCGATCGACGCGTGCGCCGCTGGCACAGGCGTAGCGCCGCAGAATTCCATATCGCAAAATCCCGCTATGATAAAAGGCTCCGCGCCAAAAGATCAGGCGCCGCAAAGCCCGGCAATAAAAACCCCTTCGCCTAATTCCATAAAATCTAAGGCGCCCGAAAGCTCTGCGTTAGATTCCGCACGTCCAAGCTCTGCTGCAACGCGTGATTTAACGCCAAAAGACTCCGCTTCGCAAAATTCTGCTGGGTCTGCAAATT
>CAUQPS010000020.1:0-25121 GCA_963520005.1 uncultured Campylobacter sp. | reverse complement strand
TTGTCGCACTAATAGCGAAACGAAATTTACCCTGAGTCTATTCACGCGCTACGAAGCGGTAAAATTTTAGAGAGTTTGATGAAATTTAGGACGCACAAAGCCTCGTCGCAATCTCATATAAATATCGCGCATCGCAAGCGGTAGCGATGAGGGGTCAAATATGCTATTCAAAGTAAATTTTATACAGATATAAATTTCTAGGCTAGAAGTAAAATTTAGCAAAAAATTTCCATGCGGCTAAATTTTTCAAAGCAAGTGCCGCTATTGTTTCATATGATTACACGGAGTTGTTGTATAAATTTTGGGTATTTAAGTAAAATTTTACACCGCGGATATTATAATTTACAAAAGTACAAAAAAGGAGGCGGTTGTGTCCAGATCAAGCATTCTTAAAAGCAATGTAAGATCTAGAATCTCGTCGGTTTCCTCTCTAGCCTCTCTTGAAAATAGCGCTATTATAGATATCAGGTCGCGAAGTGCTTATCTGGCAGATCATATTGCAAATTCTGTAAACCTAACCACTAAAGATGAAATTTTAGATTTTATAGAGCGAAATCCAAAGGCTCAGTATATTCTTTGTTGCTTTAGTTCGACTCGCGCACAAAATTTAGCAAAGCAAATAGATAATCCGTTAGTAAAATTTTACGACGGCAATTTAATTGAGGCCAAAGAAAGCGGCGTGCAATTTACCTCTAGTGATGATAGATTTATTGCGCTTTTAAACGATACAAGAGCACAGATTTTAGCACGTTATAAAAAATATAAACGTGCGTGGATTGTTACTTTTAGCGGTGGTAAGGATTCTACCTGTGTTTTGCAGTTAATGTATGAAATGATAACCAAGCTGCCTAAAGATGAGTTAAATCCTACTTATGCGATACTTTCAGATACTTTAGTAGAAGCTCCTAATGTAGCCGTTTATTTTAAAAATATTGTAAAGGCGATAAATTTAGACGCCAAGATGCGCGGACTTCCTTTTGAAATAATAGTTGCTCATCCATCGCCGCAAAATGAATTCTGGGTAAATCTTATTGGCAAAGGTTATCCAAGTCCTACGCGTATATTTCGATGGTGTACAGAACGTCTAAAAATAAATCCTATGAAATCGATTGTAAAAAGTATCGTAGAAAAGCATGGAAGTGCAATAATGACGCTAGGCGTACGAAAAAGTGAGAGTATGAATCGTCGTCGAAGTATAGAAAAGCGCACTGTTAGCGAGGATGGATTTAGTAAGCATGATGACTACGAGAATGTACTAATTTATTCACCGATTACCGAGTGGCTTACAGAGGATGTTTGGAGCTATCTTACTACGCAAAATCCACCACCTTGGGGCATTAGTCACGCTAAATTATTTTCGCTTTATTCGCAGGCTAGTGGCGATGAATGTCAGTTTATAATCGATAGGTCACAAAGTAGCTGCGGTGGAAGCCGCTTTGGATGTTGGGTATGTACGCTGGTAAACGAAGATAAATCTATGCAAGGCTTCATAAAAAGCGGTGAGAGCTCGCTGGCGGTATTAAATGAATTTCGGAATTTTATAAAGGAGGCTAGGGAAAATCGTTCAATGAGGTGCGATTTTAAAAAAGATGGTAGTTTTCGTCCAGGGCCTTTTACGTCTTCGGCGCGAAAAGAAATTCTAAGAAGGCTTTTGCGCGCCGAAGCAGAATTTAAGGCGTGCGGCGGCAGTGAGCTAATTAGTGACGAACAACTAGGAATGATAGCTAAGATTTGGGAAAAAGAATTCGATAGCGAAAGCTCGTGTATTACAATATCAAAGGAGTTTGGCAGAATGCAAAATATTGAAATTTTAACGCCCATATTAGAGGATGTTGATTTAATCGATACGACAAGTAAGGGTGGAGAGGCGGCAAAGCGCATTATCTCAGAAATAGTGCGAAAAGAAGGTATCAAAGATAACGAAATTTACGAGATCATTATGAAAAATATTGATGATGAAACGGCGAAGCTAGGAGAGAGTGATGATATTTTATAAACGTATTACGATTTGTAATCTTTTCGCTTATTATGGTGAACAGAATGTAGAATTTACCTTGTCACAAGGCAAGCCCATATATTTACTTTTCGGAAGGAATGGATTCGGCAAGACTAGCTTTATAAGAAGTGTGAAATTGCTTTTTGCAGGAAGCGGAATGCTAGATGTAGGCGAAAATGTACCAGAGGTCGTATTAAATTTTACTGGTACACGTAGTAGAGGTGTTTTTACACCTAGGGTCCTACTGCTAGGTCAAAATAGCGAAAACGGATGGCGGGGCGCTTTTAACCGCCGTGCGCTTAGCAACGACGAGAATAAATTCTATATTGAGTTAGTGCTTGATGAAGATGAACGCGAGATAATCATTAGGAGAGAGTGGAGTAGATTTCCTGATCTATGCGAAAAGTTAATTTTTATAAAAGACGGCGAGCGACTGGAAAACAATCAAGCTCGCGAGGAGATCGAGAGAATTCTACCGTTAAATTTTTTACAGTTTTTTGTATTCGACGGCGAAGAGATCGAGGCGATGGCAGACGAGGTCAGCACCGAGCTAAAAGACAAAATTCAAAGCATGTTGAATATTGCCGTATTAGATAGATTATCGGATCAGATCAATAAGGCGGAAAGAGAACTAATCTCACAAAGTAATATGGCAAGTAAAATTAAATCTGATCTAGACTTATGCGAGGGCCGACAAAAAAGCGAGGAAGAGCGCTTGCAAAATGCTAAAATAAATATAAAATTTTACGAAGCTCAAGTGAGCGATAAATCTGCTGCTATAACTGCTAAAAAGAAAGAATTGGAAGGTAAGATAAGGAGCAATTCTAAAGAAAGCGAGGGTCTGCAAAATTCTAAAGATGCTGCTATGGCTAACCTGCAAAGAGCCAAGCAAAGTATTGCGGAATTCGGTGGTGAAATTTTATTCGCAGGATTAGACGAATTCTTCTTAGAACTTTTATCTAGGATAGAAAAGAGTAGTGATACTAGCGGGTTCAATAAAGAGGGCCTTACTAAGTTAGCCAAATTTAGCGCAGATTACTTATTGCGTGAAAAAATAGGATTTAAATGCGACGCGATAGATTTAAATACATATTTACGCGATGCGTTTTTAGAATTTATCAAAAATAATGACGGAGAATTTAAAGGAATTAATAAAAGCACCATTCCTATCGTTTATAGCGCTGCTAAAGAAAATTCCGTTAAACTTTTAGATGCCGTAAGAGACGCTAAAAATGCTAAGTCTGATATCTCTCGTATCTCACGCAATCTAGATGATCTCATTTCAGATTCATCGGTTGATACGGAATTGGCTAGTCTAAACAAGGAGATCGAGGCATTAGAGGTAGAAAAGTTGGAAGCGAGCGAGAACCTAAGAAAAAATATCGAACAAAAAACCAACTCTGAAAAGCATATAGGCGAGCTAGAAATAGAAATTGCTGCGTTAAAAGATAAAGCGGCCCGCGACTTGCGTATTAAAAAGAAGTTGAATTTGCTATCGGAGATTAAGACTCAGATTATCACCTACAAATCGGGACGCATAGCAAGAACCGGAGAGAGACTAAAAGATAAAATTTTGTCTAATTATAAGCATCTAATTGCTGAGGACAACGTAGCGGACATTAAGATCGATAACTTCATCGTAAAATTTATCGATGCAAGCGGAGAAGCTATTGCTGTACGAAGCCAGAGTGCAGGTCAGAAACAAATTGCTGCGATTAGCATATTTTGGGCGTTATCTAAGTTAAGCGATAGATGCTTGCCTCTTATTATTGATACTCCGCTAGCCAGACTAGATGCCTCTAACCGCAAGAATGTCATTCAAAACTATTATGCAAATGCGTCCAATCAAGTTATCGTGTTACCTACAGATACTGAATTTAGCCAAAGAGAGCTGGAATTTGCAAGCGGTAAAATCGCAGGGATTTACGACATCACTAATGATAAAGATTCGCGAGATAGTGCAAGCATAAAACTAAGGAGAGAATAATGCTAGGAAAAATTTATACCAAAGCCGGCGAAGAGAATTTCATTGCTAATATTATAAAAAATTCTCTCGCCGTAGATGTGCCTAAATATGTAATTTTGAGGATGGCAATCAACAAATCCTTTCGCTTAGAATATAAAAGTTTAGATAATCCATGTTATGCTAATTTCATCCTATACGATGGATTTTCTAGTGGGGGCGGAGAATATAATATGCCTCAAGTAACTGGCAGCGGCAAAGAATCTAAAGACTATACAGATATTTTGCGTGCAGCTTTTATGCTAAGGCATAAGAGTGAGAATCTAGATTTTAGCGACGATGCAATTTTTATTAGTGCTATCGAAAAATATATACATCGTGGACTTTACGAGCTAAATAATCTCTACAAAAGCAAGGATGACTTTTATCAATTCCTGATTGATGAATTTAGCGTTACAATAGAGCCAAAAATTCTACCTACAGAAGAATCAATTTCTGAAAGGTTAGATGAGGATAAGATGCGAGAATATTTTACTTCCGCCGGTATAAAAGCAGAAATTCTATCTAGTGACTATGCATTGCGTCACGACGTATTTAAAATCCGCTTTAAAGATATGAAAGATTATGCCCGGGTTGAAAACGAAGTTGATGACTACAAGGTAAAATTTGGTCTTTACTCCGATGCTTCAACACAATACGCGGGTGAACAGATGAGCTTAAATTTATATTTGCCTAGACCTAAAAGTCAGTGGAAGAAATTTGATGCAGATGATTTTGGTTTCGATATATCTAGTTATACAAAAAGCTACGCCTTGCCAGCCTATTGCGGTCGCAATATCAAAAATGAGGCATTTTTCTTTGATTTATCACAGCACTTGCTTATCGGTGGTACTAGCGGTAGCGGCAAGTCCATGCTTTTACATACGATCATTACGTCGCTAGCAATGTTAAATCAAAATATACGCTTTGTACTTATAGATCCTAAAAATGGAGCTGAGTTTGGTATTTACGATAAACTAAGAAGTTTAAGCGAGCTTGGCGGAGTAGTCAAGGATATATCTCATACACAAGCCGTGATTGATGCTGTCATTAAGGAAATGGATAGACGTTATAGTGTTCTAGCCAAAGAAGGTGTTAGTAAAAACTCTGAACTTTCTACTCCGATGCCAAGTATAGTTGTGGTTTTCGATGAAGTTGCTGATGCTTTCGGTCAGATTAAGATGCTTCAAGATAGTATCGTGATCTTGGCGCAAAAGGCTCGTGCTGCGGATATCCATCTAATCATAGCGACCCAAACGCCCAATGCAAATATTTTTAAGCAAGAATTGCGCGCAAATTTTGATTTACGAATCGCCTTAAAAGTGCAAAATGCCAAAGCCTCTCAGATTGTCTTGGACGAAAGCGGAGCCGAAAAGCTTCTAGGCGCAGGCGATATGCTGGTAAAGCTAAGTGGCTCGCAGCCGCAGCATATATTTGCGCCGTATTTAAGCAAAGGCGATATTAAACGGCTTTTAGAGCTGAAATAATTTAGATCGCTGATTTTGTCACAATATGCTAAGGCGAAATAGCCAAAAGCCGCAAAAATCCTATGTCGCAAAATTTGCGTCGCTACAACAATCCTATAAATTCCATGGCTTAAATGCGCCGTGGAATTTCAAACAGAATTTTATCGCAGCGGTTGCGGCGCAGTAGCGCGTAAATTTAAAGCAAAAGCCTAAAATTTTACAGCGATCTATACCGCAAGCCGGAGCTTTAAAATTGAATCCTGCCAGATATTTTCGTTTAATTTTAGAGTTTTTACTATGGATAGAAAGAATAAAAGCTCGTGCTTGATAGACGCGGCGGGATCGAAACTAAGTACGCTGCGATCTACGCTAGGCTCGAAACTATCGCGTCCCGTGCGGATGAAAATATAGACGTTTCTGCCAGAAAAGCTTAATCTGATCGATCCGCCGGCACCGCTTCTAAAGCGAAGCAAGCGCCGCATAAATGCGGGCGTGAGAGCATACATTGCAGACACGGCATCGGCGCTATACACGCTAAACGCGGAGCTAAACTCGCTTATCGGCCATTGCGATCTTCTTAAGTCCGCCGAGTGTTGGCCTTGCGCTGAGCAGGGGCAGGATCACGGCCACCGAGTTTACGCGCTTTTTAAATTCCGCGTAAAAAAAGATCCCTCTGCTGCTATGTCGTTCGTCGGTAGCTCACGCAGACATCCGCAAAGCTGAAAAATACTCCGTCATAAACGCCGGAAATTTTATCTTCGCAATCAAAATAGCTTATGCCGTCCACTAAAGGACCGCTAGCGCGTAGATACGCCGGTCGAAACGAGCCTGAAATTTCGTAGCGGTAGTCTAGGCTTGCGATATAGGGCGCGATATATCGGCGTTTAAAGGTTTTGGGATCTATTATATTTGATCCGCTCCAGCGCGGCGTCCGCGACGCAAAGTAACGAAAGCGCGGCCACTGCGAGTGCGACGATGAAGCGCGAGGTATTGTATCCGCATTTACTATGTTTACGCTAAGGAACGCTGTTAGACAGCAAATGAACAAGATGCTCACTACTTTGTCGCCGCTTTAAAAGTCGAGCTACCCATGGCAAGCATCATCATGCCCATGCAGAAAAATATTAGCGACAGTTGATCTCTAAGATTGAAAAATAGCCACAGCGCCGAGGCCAGCACCGCTAGTACTATTATCGAAAACGCCGCACCTTTGTGCCGCTCCGCCTCATCCAGGATGCCGAGCCTTAGCTTTTCCAGTTCGTTTGCGGTCATCTTTCTCTTTCTAAATTTAGCTAGCAAATTTTAAAACTTAGCTTCGAACCTACCCCTAAATTTAAAGGACTAAGCTTTAAAATTTACAAAATTCCGCGGAATTTCGCTCTTTAAATTTCACGCAAAATTTAGCTACGGCACAAAATTTCTACGATCACCTGCGGCAATAGCTCATGCTCGATCTCGTGG
The DNA here is from genome assembly GCA_963520005.1 of uncultured Campylobacter sp. GTDB lineage: Bacteria > Campylobacterota > Campylobacteria > Campylobacterales > Campylobacteraceae > Campylobacter_B. Next base: position 18,196 of record CAUQPS010000020.1, on the reverse strand, counting down.
ATTTTGGCCTCATAAGCTTCAAGGCTCATTCCCGCGCTCTTTTCAAACGCACGCTGAGCGATGATCGCGCCGCCATCGAGCTCCTCGCTGACCCAGTGCACGCTCACGCCGCCCACCTTCATATCGCTCTCAAAGCTCTGCTCTATCGCGTGCGCGCCCTTAAAAAGCGGCAGCAGCGACGGGTGCAAATTTATCGCGCGAACCCTGCTCGTAAAAACGGGCGTGAGAATCCGCATAAAGCCCGCAAGCACCGTAAGCTCCGCGCCGCTTTTTTCGATCTCGCGTACGAGCGCGGCGTCGAATTCCTCGCGGCTAGCGAAGTCTTTGTGATTTAGGATCACGCTTTGAAGTCCAAATTTTGCGGCCTTTGCGATACCGCCGGCGTCCGCTTTGTTGCTTAGCGTTAGCACGACTTCGATCTTAGTTTCGCCAAAAGTTTTGCCGTGCAGCTTCTGCAAGATCGCCTCTAAATTTGAGCCGCTGCCACTAAAAAGCACGGCGAGCTTTTTCACAACCATTTTACCTCCTCGATGAGATCGAGCGGATTTAGCGCGTAGGAGTTTTTGGCGAAAGCTCGCGCGGCGAGTGCGTGGACTAGGACGCCGCAGATTGAGGCTTGCAGAGGCGAGTAGTTTTGTGCAAGCAGCCCGCCGATGAGCCCTGCGAGCACATCGCCGCTGCCGCCCTTTGCGAGCGCGGCGCTGCCCTTGTCGCAGACGTAGATGATGCCAGCTTGGGCGATGAGCGTGTTTGCGCCCTTTAGCACGAGTACGCCGCTAAATTTCTCGCTCCACGCCCGCGCAAGCTCGAAGCGGCGCTCTTGCAGCTCGCTCACGCTAAGATCTGCGATACCTACGATCTTTAAGAGCGAGCAAAACTCCTTCGGATGGGGCGTTATGATTAAATTTGAATTGGCGTTTAGCAGGCTTAAAATTTCGCGCTCGTAGCACAGATCGGCGTCGATGACGCAGCTTTTGTCCCGCAGCGCGGCAAGATCGATCTTCCGCTCCCCCAGCCCGCAGCCGCAGACTACGACCCGCGCGTGCTCAAATGAGCTTTTCTGCATCAAAATCGGGCTTAAATTTAATGGCCCCTCACTAACTACACTAACGAGCCCGCTGCCGATCGCGTGAGCCGCCAGAGCTGCCATCTGCGCCGCTCCGCTCATCTGCCCGCTTACGACGTAGGTGTGCCCAAAGTCGCCCTTGTTGGTGTTTTGCTTCCTGCGTAGCGGTAGCTTCAGATCGCTTTTCTGAAGTAGAAAATATTCGCTCCGTCCTTCGAAATTTGAGCGCGAAATTCCAAGATTTGCGATTTTGATCTGCCCTACATAATCCTTCGCCGCGTCCGAAAACAGCGCGAGTTTAAGCGCGCCCATCGCGATCGTCAAATCCGCGCAAAATGCACCGCCTAAAATGCGCCCGAGCTTATCGATGCCGCTTGGGATATCGACTGCGATTTTTAGGGATTTTGAGCTATTTGCGAGAGATAAAATTTCACAAATTTCAGAGCTTAAGGCTTTGTTTAAACCGCTACCGAAAATTCCGTCGATTATGCAGTCTGCGCTTGTAATCTCATCGCGCAGGTTGCTCGGCTTGCCGCATTCGCTGCCGTGCCCCGCGATCTCAAATTTAGCGCTCGTAAATTTCGCGCTTAATTTATTACCGCCGCCTGAAATGTCCGCGCCGCTTAGGCTTTCGAGCTCGCCCCGCGGCTCGCTCGCGCCCTTTAAAGAGGAGCCGCCTACGCTTTCATGCGCGCAAGCATCCTTGCTAGACGCGCCCTCTACGTGCTCACAAGCATCTTTTGCGCTCGCGATATCGATAAACTTAACGCCTGCAGCCTGTGCCGCATCCGCTTGAAATTTGCCCGCCGCGCCTTTGTTTTGAAACACGCAAAGCGCCGTGCAGCTAAAATCGCCGCTTAGCTTTCGTAGCGCCGCCATTGCATCCGCGCCGTTGTTTCCGCTGCCGCAAAGCGCCAAAATGCGCGAGCCCTTTTTGAGCCGCTTTCTGATCTCGCCCTCGATCCTGCCGGCGGCGTTTTCCATTAAAATTTGCTCGCTAAGTCCAAATTTCGCGCTCGCCCTGGCGTCGAGCCCCTCGGTGCTAAAGAAAATTTTTTTCAAATTTCGCTCCTTATGCGAAAGCTAAGAGCCTCCAAAATATGCGCCTTGGCGATGATTTCGGCACCTGCTAGATCGGCGATCGTGCGCGCGAGCTTTAGCGTCTTATTCACGCCGCGCTGCGAAAGGTCGTAGCGGGTAATCGCCGTTTGCAAAACATCCCGTGCAGCGCTTTCGCAGACGCAAAATTTTTCGGTCTCCTCGTCGCGCAGCTTTGCGTTTAGCTCGCTCTGCCCCCGAGCCTTTTGCGCGCGAAACGCCCGCAACACCGCATCAGCCATCTCCTCGCTGCAAACGTCGCTTCTGTCGTCCGCGCCGGTTTCGTCCATCGCGACGTATATGTCGATGCGATCGAGCAGCGGCGCGGAGATCGTGTTTTTGTAGCGCCTGATGTCGTTTAGCGAGCAGGTGCAAGTGAGGTTTTTGGAGAATAAATTTCCGCACGGGCAGGGGTTTTGCGCCGCGACGAAGATAAATTTCGTTTGGTATTCGACCTTGGAGTTTACGCGCGAAATCAAAATCCTATTATCTTCTAGCGGCTCGCGCAGGCTTTCTAAAATTTGTTTGCCGAAGTGCGGCAGCTCGTCGAAAAATAGCTCGCCGCCGTTTGCGAGCGCGACCTCGCCGATCTTTGCGCCGCTACTGCCGCCGCCGAAAATCGAGCTGCGCGTGCTGGTGTGGTGCGGCGAGCGGAAGGGGCGCAGCGCGCTAAAATCGACGTCTTTGTTATTTAGCGACTCGTAGGCGCACGAGAGCAGCACTTCGCCTAGGCTCTGCGGCGGCAGAATTCTGGCTATTCGCTTGGCGCACATGCTTTTGCCACATCCCGGGCTGCCTTCAAAGAGGATGTTGTGCATGCCGCACGCAGCGATCAGGCTTGCGCGCTTGGCGCGCTTTTGCCCTTTGACGTCTTTGAAATCGAGCGAAAAATCGCGGTTGGGGACGTAAGCTTGCCCATTAATCTCCACGACGTTTTTAAAAAGCGGATGGGTTTCTCGCATGAGCCTGCTTGCGGCGAACTCCTCGTCTAAAAAAAATCTGACCGCGTCGCTTAGGCTATCCACGGAATAAACGTCGTAGTTTGGGATCGTGCAGGCCTTTAGAGCAATGCTTTGCGGCGCTAAAATTTTAGCGCGCTTCACCTTCGTGCTTAAAAAAAGCAGGATCGAAAAGAGGCTCGCCGTGCTCTTTAAGCTGCCGTCTAAACCGAGCTCGCCGAAGACGAAGAAATCGCCGTCGATGCGCTCTTTTTGCAGCGCGATTAGAAGCGCAATCGCAAGATCGAAGTGCGAGCCATTTTTGGGCGTGTCGGAGGGGGAGAGATTTATGATGATTTTGGACGCGGGAAATTTAAAATTTAGGCTCATAAGCGCCGCTTTTACTCGGCTTTCGCTCTCTTTTATCGTAGCTCCCGCAAGGCCTACGATATTAAATCCCGGCAGTCCCCGCACGAATGTCGACTCGACCTCTACGGGGATCAGAGCATCCGTGAAGGCAGCGCATTTTAGGGATTTCATTTCGATTTTTCTTTTAGACTTTTTTTGAATTCTTTATCAAATTTTTTGCGTTTGTTGTATCCGATGCGCTCGATAAAAAGATGTCCGTCGAGGTGGTCCATCTCGTGCTGGATACAGACGGCTAGCAGCTCGCTAGCGTCCATTTCGTGGGTATTGCCGGCGCGGTCTTGAAACTGCACCGTGATAAACTCGGCGCGCGTGACGTCCTCGTAAAAGCCCGGTACCGAGAGGCAGCCCTCCTGGTAAACGACCTCGCCTTCCTTTTTTAAAATTTGCGGATTGATGATCTCGATGAGGTCTTTTTTGTCTTGGATTTTTTCCTCATTGGCTAAATTTATGATCAAAGCGCGCACGGGCCTACCTACCTGGATGGCGGCAAGGCCTATGCCGTTTTTTGCGATCATCGTCTCATACATATCGTCTAAAAGCTCGCCCAGCGCCGCGTCGAATTTCACGACCTCCATAGATCTTTGATAAAGCTTTTTATTCGGATAGGTAAGGACGTCCAGGATCATTTATTTAAAGCTCTTTTGAAGTACTTGATCGATCAGTCCGTATTGCACGGCATCCTCGGCGCTCATGAAAAAGTCGCGATCGGTGTCCTTTTCGACCTGCGCGAGATCTTTGCCGGAATTTTGCGAAAGGATGCCATTTAAAATTTCTTTCATTCGTAAAATTTCTTTAGCTTGGATCTCGATGTCGGTAGCCTGGCCTTGCGCGCCGCCGAGTGGTTGGTGGATCATTATGCGCGAGTTTGGAAGCGCGTAGCGTTTGCCTTTGGCGCCGCAGCTTAGCAAAAACGCTCCCATCGACGCCGCTTGACCGATACAGATCGTGCTTACGTCAGGTTTGATGTAATTCATCGTGTCATAAATGCTAAATCCGCTCGTAACCACGCCGCCCGGGGAGTTGATATATAGATAGATATCCTTATCCGGATCCTCCGCCTCCAAAAACAGAAGCTGCGCGACGATCGAGCTTGCTACCGCGTCGTCAATCTCGCCGCTAAGCATTACGATGCGGTCTTTTAGCAGCCTCGAGTAGATGTCGTAGCTGCGCTCTCCGCGACTAGTTTGTTCGATAACGTAAGGAATCACCATCTATTCGCCCTTCTCTTCTTTTTTGCCCTGCTTTGAGAAAATATCGTTAAATAGCTTCTCCTCGATTAGCGCCATTTTGACGGCGGGAAGCATGCCGTTGTTGCGGTATCTATTTAGATGCTCCTTCGGATCGGCGCCGTATGTGTAGGCCTCCATATAGACTGCTTGGACGAGCTCTTGATCGCTCACGTCGATCTTGCGCTTTTTGGCTAGCTCGTCGATTAAGAATGTAAGTTTTACGCTGTTTTCGGCAGCCTTTCTAAACTCTTCACGCTTTTTATCCAAGGCGTCTTTGTTGTTTTTAAATTCCTCGATCTGCTCTTTTGAAAAGCCGCTCCAAGCGTTGTTAAACTGCAAATTAATCTCTTGCTCGACGATCGCTTTTGGAAGCGCGAAGTTAAATTTCTCGGCGAGCGCATCGGCAAATTTAGGCTTTAGATCCTCGTTTATAAGCTTTTGAAGCTTATCGTTTTTGATGCGCTCTTTGATGCGCGCTTCAAATTTCTCCTTGCTCGGCTCTTTCTCGCCAGGAAGCGCTTGCTTTAGCTCCTCTTCGCCGAGCTCTTTGGCAGGTTTTTTAGCTTGAATTTCATGAAGCTTGACTTTAAAAATCGCGTCCTTACCGGCTAAATTTTTTGCGCCGTAATCTTGCGGAAATTTAACCGCCACGTCGCGCTCTTCGCCCACTCTAAGTCCGATCATACCTTCTTCAAAGCCCGGGATAAATTGATTTGAGCCGATCCGAAGGACGTAATCCTGCGCCTTGCCGCCGTCGAATGGCTTGCCGTCCACGAAGCCTTCGAAGTCGAATTTTGCGAAATCGTCTTTGGCTAGAATTTTTTTGTTGGTTTTAGAAAGCGGAGCGATCATCTGCAAAAATTCCGCCACTTTCTCATCGATCTCTTTTTGAGTAACGCGCGGGCTGCTAAACTTAGGAATCAGCTCCTCGTACCCTTCTACGCTAACTTCCGGTCTGAAAGAAATTTCGATCTCAACTTCGATGTCGCCGTTTTTTTCGTCAAATTTAGAAAAGACCGGCTCGGATAAAATTTCATCTTGTTTTTTCTTTAAAATTTTAAGAGACTGATCGATCATATCTTTAAGAAGCTCCTGCTTTGCATCGCCCTCAAGCTGCTTGCCGTATCGCTTCAAAACTACTGCGGTAGGCACTTTGCCCTGTCTGAATCCGTCGATTCTTAGCTGCTTGGAGGCCTTTTTGGCTAGCTCTTCTACTTTGGCTGCGATCTGCTTTGCTTCGATCTTGCTCGCAGCTACCGCATTTGCGGCGTCTTTCATTTTTGCTTTTACTTCCATAAAATTCCTTTAGAAAATTTAAAAATAGCTCGTAATATATCAAAAAATTTCTTATTTAAAGTATAAATTCCTAAAATTTGCCGAGCCTAAGCGGCTCGCGGCTTTTAAATTTTAAAATTTTTAAGAGCCCGCCTTGAAATTTAAAGCGGGCTGAGGCTAAAATTTTACCGATACGTTAAACATAAACTGCCGCGCGTAGCCCATCTGAATAGGTATCACGCTCGTAGTCGTGCCGGTCGAGGATGAGGTATAGTATTTTTTGTCGGTCAAATTTTTGACGTTAAACGAAAAATTCGTATCATAGCCCGAAATTTTAGTATCGTAGCTCACGAAGGCGTCATAAACTACGGCGTGAGGCAGCTTAAACGCCGTTCCTGCGGGCACGCTCGGTAGGTTCGTGCGCATATAGTAAGTGTACCACGAACCGAAGTATCGCGCGCCGCCGCCCAGCCTAAGCCCCTTTGCGCCTAGATGTGCGAAATCGTAGTTGGCAAATAGGCTTGCTTGGTGCTTCGGCGTCGCTTCCAGCGGTTTGCCGATTAGCACCGCAAAAGCGCCGTCGTCCTCGCGCACCCTTGTTTTGGTGTATGCGTAGCTCGCCGACATGCTAAGCCCCTGCGTCACGCGCCCATTTATATCGAGCTCAAATCCTCGCGAGCGGGCCTTGCCGATCGTCTCGCTTATATTATTTACCGTCCGCAGGATGTTTCTTTTATCGATATTAAACACCGCCGCGCCCGCAGTGACGCGATCGTTTTGAAATTTAGTGCCGAGCTCCACGGATTTGCCTTCCTCCGGCTTTAAATCGCCGCCTATCGCCTCGCCTATGGACATCTGCGGCGTGAAGCTTTGTGCGTAGTTAGTATATACCGACCACTGCGGGCTTAACAGGTACAAAAGCCCGCCCTGATAGGTCGTAGCGGCCTTTTTCTGATCGGTGTTGTTCGGTCCTTGCCAGCTTTGCTTGGCTACTTGATCGTAAAATTCCCTACGCACGCCCAAAGAAAGTATCAACTCGTCGGTTAAATTTATATTATCTTGCGTGTAAAGACCGATCGTTCTTAGCTTTTGATATTGTATTTTTGGCTCTCTATCGTTCGTTAAGACGGCACCCGAAGCGGTCTGTCCGGTAAGCATATTGATGCGTTCTGCGGTGTCTTTTAGCGCGCCCGGACGGTATCTGTAGTAGTTTTTGTAATCCGTGCCGAAAAGAACATCGTGCTTAAGCGGACCCGTTTCAAATTTGCCGTTTAGCGTGACGCTTGCTGCGTGCGTGCGGTGTATGAAATTATCGTAGTAGTTATACGATCGCGTCGTGCCGGTAAGGCCTTGAGGCGTGAATGGATTGTTCGGACGGACGTAGCCGTATTCGTGCTTGCTGCGCGAGAAAGCGTAGGCGCCTTTTAATATCCAATCCTCGTTAAATTCCTTCTCAAAGCCGAAATCAACCGTATCGAGCTTGCTTTGTAGTTTATTTACAGGCTCGTCGAAGCGGACTTTGCCGCTGCCGTAAATTTTACCTGTACTCGGCACCAAAAATGCGCCGCGATCCACAGGATCGGTAGAGCGGCTATGGGTGTAGCCTAGATTTATCGAATAATCGTCTCCTTGATACGCAAGCGACGGCGCAAAGAGCGTGTTTTTTATACCGCCGAAATTCCGCCAATAATCCTTCGCGTAGTAATCGAATATAAATCTATACGCAAAGCCGCTATCTGCGATCGGTCCCGTAGTATCAAATCCAGCGTCCCAATAGTTGTGGTTGCCTAGCCCGCCCCCAAAGCTCATTTATAAACTCATACTGCGGCTTTTTGGTTACCATGCTTATGACGCCGCCCGGTTGCTGCGCGCCGTAGAGCATACTTGCGGGTCCTTTTAGAACCTCGACGCTTTGAATAGTTTTATTGTAGTTGTGCATCACGGCGCCCGGTACGCCGTTGCGCATAATCGAGCCGTCGCGACCCTCGCCGAAGCCACGCTTGATGATCGCATCGAAAATATTTCCCGTCGTATTTGCATAGCTTATGCCGCTTACGTTTTGCAGCGATTCCGCTAAGGTTTCTGGCTTTTTGTCCTTTAGATGCTGCTGCGTTACGACATTTACGGTTTGCGGAATTTCTAAAATTCTCTTAGTCGTCTTGCCGATCTCGCTGCGTACGGCGCGGTAGCCGTCGTCGTTATTCGCCCATTCTACGACCTCGATATCGCCTAGGTTTTCGCCCGAGGCGGAGTTTGCTACGGCGTTTTGTTCGGCGCAAGCAAAAGAAAAAAGCGCCAAAGCCGCGCCAAAACTCATCTTAAATTTCATTACCGAACTCCTTATAGATAAAGCTTATCGAAACGGTGGATTTTAAACAAAAATTTCTTAAATTTAAATATATTATCATTAACATAATGAGATTGATAAAATTTCGCGCGGAATTTTAAAATTTATCAGCGTTATAAAAGGCGTTTTTGAGTAATATCGCGCATCAATATTTTAAGGGATTGCTAAAAATGGACGAAAAAAGCCGAGTAAAATTTGAAAACTGCGTGTCGCAGATGCTTGAAATTTTAGGCGAGGATCCGAAGCGCGACGGGCTCGCAAAGACGCCTGAGCGCGTGGCTAAAGCGTATGAGTTTCTAACTAGCGGCTACGAACTGGACCCAAAAGAAATTTTAAACGACGCGCTGTTTGAGAGCAGCAACAACGAGATGGTTTTGATAAAAGATATAGAATTTTATAGTCTCTGCGAGCACCATCTGCTGCCTATCATCGGGCGCGCGCACGTCGCGTATATCCCGAATAAGAAGGTCGTAGGGCTTAGCAAAATTCCGCGTATGGTAAATATTTTCGCGCGCAGGCTGCAGATACAAGAGCAGCTTACCGAGCAGATCGCAGGCGCCATCGAGGAGGTGATCCATCCGCTCGGCGTGGGCGTGGTGCTGCAGGCGCGACACATGTGCATGGAGATGCGCGGCGTGCAAAAGATCAACTCGACCACGACTACGTCGGCACTGCGGGGGCTTTTTATAAGCCGAAACGATACGCGCAAGGAATTTTTCGATCTAATAAATTCTCCGAAAACTTTAGGTTTTTAAAACGGCAAGCGTTAAAGAAAAATTTAGCAATTATGTTATATTATCGTGCGAAATTGATAAAAGAGCGAAATTGTCTGATTAAATTTCAGACAAATTTTAGAAAGGAATTTTATGCAGCGCGTTTATTTAGATAATAACGCCACTACGATGGTCGATCCCGAAGTTTTTGAGGAGATGAAGCCGTTTTTTTGCGATAAATATGGCAATCCAAACTCCCTTCATAGCTTCGGCAGCGAGACTCACCCTGCGCTAAGAACTGCGATGGATAGGCTCTATGCGGGACTCGGTGCTGCGGATGCGGACGATATAGTCATCACAAGCTGTGCGACCGAAAGCAATAACTGGGTTTTGAAAGGAATTTACTACGATAAAATTCTAACCGGCGAGAAGGATAATATCATAATAAGCTCCGTCGAGCACCCCGCAATCAGCGCGACCTGTGCTTTTTTAGAAAAAATTTGCGGCGTAAAGATCACTCGCCTGGGCGTCGATAAAGACGGACTAATCGATCTTGACGAGCTTAGCGAAAAGATCGACGACAAAACTGCGCTTGTTAGCGTGATGTGGGCAAATAACGAAACCGGCACGATCTTCCCCGTAAAAAAAATCGCGCAAATCGCACACGAGCATGGCGCGCTATATCATGCCGACGCGGTGCAAGCGATAGGCAAGATAAAGGTAAACGTGCGCGATGCGGACGTGGATTTTTTAAGCCTATCTGGGCATAAATTTCACGCTCCAAAGGGCGTCGGAGCACTTTATATCAAAGATAGCAAGCCACTTACGAGCCTGCTTCACGGCGGCGAGCAGATGGGTGGGCGCCGCAGCGGCACGCTAAACGTAGCGGGCATCGTGGGGCTCGGCAAAGCCTTGGAGCTAGCGAATAAATTTATGGATTTTGAGCGCACGCAGGTAAGCAGACTGCGCGATAAGCTGGAGGATGCGCTTTTGCAAATTCCAAACGTAAGCGTCGTGGGCGACCGCAGCATTCGCGTGCCAAACACCATTCTTGCCTCAATCCAAGGCGTCGAGGGAGAGGCGATGCTGTGGGATCTGAATAAAGCGGGTATCGCCGCTTCTACGGGCTCTGCATGTGCGAGCGAGGCGCTTGAGAATAACCCGATAATGGAAGCAATCGGCGCGGATAAGGAGCTGGCGCATACGGCGCTAAGGCTTTCGCTGTCGCGCTTTACGACGGAGGCGGAGATCGATTATGCGATCGAACATATTGGTAAAGCTATCGCCCGTCTGCGCGGGATTTCAAGCACGTTTGCTTACGCGCCACAAGGTTATGAGAAAAATAAAGGATAAAAAATGGCAAAAAACAGTTTAATAAACGGCTCGATCTGGGAGCAATACTCGCAAAAAGTACAGGACCGCATGAATAATCCTCGCTATATGGGCGAGATCACCGAGGAGGAAGCGAAGGCCAGAGGTGGCAAGCTAGTGGTCGCGGACTTCGGCGCCGAGAGTTGCGGCGATGCGGTGCGGTTGTATTGGTTGATCGATCCTAAGACTGATAGAATTTTAGACGCAAAATTTAAAAGCTTCGGTTGCGGCACGGCGATTGCGAGTTCGGACACGATGGCTGAGCTTTGTATAGGAAAGACCGTCGATCAAGCGGTAAAGATTACAAATTTAGACGTAGAGCACGCGATGCGCGATACCCCAGATGAGCCCGCCGTGCCACCGCAAAAGATGCACTGCTCCGTAATGGCATACGACGTCATCAAGCAGGCTGCGGCGAACTATAAGGGGGTTGATCCCGCGCATTTTGAGGATGAGATCATCGTGTGCGACTGCGCGCGCGTAAGCCTCGGTACGATCAAAGAGGTGATCCGCCTAAACGACCTTCACACGGTCGAGGAGATCACGCAATACACAAAAGCGGGTGCGTTTTGCAAATCCTGCGTGCGCCCGGGCGGACACGAGGAAAAAGACTACTATCTGGTCGATATTTTAAAACAAACCAGAGAGGAGATGGAGCGGGAGAGACTTCAAGCTCAAGCCGAGGCGAGTGCCGCTAATAACGTGAAAGCGGGAGCGGAGATGAGCTTTGAGCAGTTAAATTTGATCGGTAAATTTAAAGCGGTCGAAGGGGTGCTTGACGAGGATATCCGCCCGATGCTCCAGATGGACGGCGGCAATCTCGACGTCATAGACATCAGGCCTGCAGACGACGGCAAAACCGATATCTACATCCGCTACCTAGGAGCTTGTAGCGGCTGCGCCAGTGGTGCGAGCGGTACATTATACGCGATCGAAAATGTTTTGCAAGAAAACCTTAGTCCAAACATCCGCGTAATGCCGATTTAGGGCCATTACTGCTACGTTTGCATCTTAGCTTAGTTTTACGAAATTTTAAGAGCTTAAGCTTCTGCACAACAGCGGAGCTAAATTCCGCCCCTTAGCTAAATCTGCAATTAGACGCTGAATCTGAGTAGAATTTCGGTGCTTGCTTTTAAGAATATCGTAAATTTAGCTAAGGTTTTTTAGCGTGAAATTCATCTATAAAATTTTGTCTATAAATTTAATTAAAAACGCCTTATTTCGCTCGTGTAAGTTTTTTATGAGATTTCGTTTGTAAATTGGACATAGAATTTCTCCGCAAATTTCATCTTTTCATAAATTTAGACGAAAATGCGCCATAAATCGCAGAATTTTAGCTGGCTATAATTTCTTTTTATTATAATTGCGCCTTATTTCAACTAAAAGGGGAGCAAATGAAAGTATTTGTTTTGGCGGCTCTGCTACTTGGTTTTCTATCTGCAAATTCTTTGGATCAGATCAAAAAAGATAGGCTCGTTCGCATCGGTGTATATAACGATCAGCCGCCGTTTAGTGCGCTCGTAGACGGCAAATACAGGGGATTTGAGATTGCTCTTGGCGAAAAGCTCGGTAAGGAGATTTTCGGCGATAATCCCGGCAAGGTAAAATTTATCCCGATCACGGCTTCAAGACGCATTAGCGCTTTACAGCGCAATGAAGCGGATATGGTGATTGCGACCTTTACTCCTACGCCCACGCGAGCGAAAAAAGTAGATTTTTCGGAGCCTTATTTTAAGGTGCAGGTAGGTGTGCTAGCTAAAAAAGACGAAAATGTCACGAGCTTCGATCAGCTGCGCAAAAAGAGGATTTTTGTCATCAAACACTCTCCTATTCACAATTTCTTACGCAAAGCTGGCTTTAGAAAGAATTTAAACTTTTGCGCCAGCTCGGCTAAATGCTACCGCGCTTTCAAAAGGGCGAAAAACGCCGTGCATGTCGATGATAACCTAATCCTGCACGCATACGCGATCATCGATAATAAAACGCAGGTTGCTTTGGATGGTCTAGGTAAGCAAACTTACAACGCAATCGCCGTGCAGAAGGGCAATAATGCGCTGCTAGAGCTAATCAATACATCTGTGGCAGGACTAAAAAAAGATGGATTTTTGGATAAGACTTTTGATGATACGCTCGGGATTTTTTATCATGGCACGATCGATAAGAAGGAATTCTTGGTTGAATAAAATTTCGTGCAGAATTTAACGTGCGCTTGACTTCCGCGCAAAATTCGGTTCATTGTAATGATAGAGCGAGAAAAATACGTTGCGGGCTTAATTTGCTTTTAGAATTCTGTCTTGATTTTGCTTGCCTCTCCTAAAGCGCAAATTTTATCGGGATTTGTGAGGCTATTTAAAACGCACGCACTACTAGCGCGAAATTCCATTTTCGGAAGTAAAATTTTTAAGCGATTCGGCTGCATTTAAAATTTATGCAACTTTTATAGAGTCCGTTTTAATTTTACGTTCCGTAAAATCCGCGCTAACTTATAAAATTCTATTTTTAGCTCTAAATATTTGCTTTTTTGCTACAACTTTATGATTTAAATTTCAAAAATTTCTCTAAAAGGAGTTAAACTCCCAAGCGCTATTGTCACCTCGGTATGGGGGAGCCAAAATTTCGCTTTGTATCAAAGGCAAATCCTATGCAAAGTGCACGCTAAATGAGCAGGCGGAGCAAATAATTTCAAATTTAGCGGCGCCTGTCTTATCGGATGCCGCGAAGCTGCATATTACAAAGACGCGGCGAATACAAAAAATGGTCGTAAAATTTTACCTCAAGAGCCAATCCCGATTTATTTCACCAACTCGTAATTATACTCTTTCGTGCCGTCGAGTAGATTTGTGACGTCATATCCTCGCTCGTTTAGGGCTTTGGCTAGCTTGGCGCTGCGGTTGCCGCTGTAGCAGTGCGTGATCATCTTTTTGTCTTTATTGGCCTCAAGCACGTCCTTGTAATTTTCTAAAGGCTCGCCGTCAGGAATATTTATCGCGCCTTTCATATGCCCCGCGTCGTAGTCTTGCTTCTGCCTAGCGTCGATGATCAGCACGTTCGGCTCATTTGCTATTTTTAAAAACCCCTCCGCGTTTATGCTGCCGACCTTATACAGCTCGTAGTCGTACTGCTTCACGCCAGGCGCATTCATAAGCATACTAAAGCCCTTTTGTTTAAGCAGATCAAGCGCCTTGCTGCTGCGATTGCCCGTATTGCAATAAAGCACGACGTTTTTATCTTTATAGGCGTTTATCTCGTCCAGCCTGCTTTCCAGCTCTCCAAGAGGGATGTTGATCGCGTGCTTTATGTGGCCTGCAGCGTACTCATCTGCGCTTCTAACGTCAATGACTAGATAATTTTCTTTTGCTCTATTGTCCTCTTCTATCGCTGATAGTGCCGCGCCGCTTATGGCGTAGCCGTTAGGTTGCTGCGTCTCGGCGCCGCAAGTCGCAAAAGATCCCAATGCCGCCAGCAAAACCGCGCTTTTTAAAATTTTGTGAGAAATAAATTTCATCTCGTCTCCTTTAGATTTGCTTTTAAAGCGAGAAATTATATCAAAATTTTATCTAAATAGTGTGAATTTGCGCCGTTAGCAGATGCGAGCAATCAAGTAGAGGCCCGATTGCAAAACCCGAAGAGCGATAAAATTTAATAAGGTCGGACTTGTGCCCGACCGGTATCAGAAAGGAGGGATCAAAATATATAGACCGCCACAATAAACGCTCTTAGACAAAAGCCGCCTACAAGCGCGCCGTATTCGTTATAGACGCAGCTTTTTATCTCCTCGCCGCCGTGCGCGCTACGCTCGCTCGTCGCGCCTCCTCGTCGCTTTAGCCTGCAAAGTCTGCGCTTGAACTATAAAATTTTAACCTCTAGCTCGAGCGTGACGCCGAAGCGCTGCAAAACCCGCTTCCGAGCGAGCTCTATCAGGCTCATCACATCCTCAAAGCTCGCGCCGCCGAAATTTATGATGAAATTGGCATGCTGCTCGCTAAATTTCGCTCCGCCGATCGCGTGTCCTTTAAGCCCTGCCGCTTCGATCAGCCTGCCCGCGGCGTCATTAGGCGGGTTTTTAAAGCAGCTTCCAAAGCTGGCTCCCTTTGGCTGGTTGGCGCGCTTGACGGCGAAATCCGCGGCGAGTTCGGCATCAAAGCCGCGCGAAATTTTAAACTCGGCGCTCAAAATCGGCTCCTCGATCCCGCTTCTTCGGTAGCCGAAGCTTATCCGCTCGCGCTCCACCCAGCCGCGAGCCAGGCGCACGGCAAGCAGGCTATCGCTGATGCTAGCGCCGGCGAGCCCTGCGTTCATTTTGATTAGCCCGCCGAGCTGGCCTGGGATGTTGCGCAAAAACTCAAAGCCGCCGATATTTTGCTTTTTGGCGAAGTTGTAAATTTTACCCGACTTCGTCGCAGCCCCGATGCTAAGGACATCGCCGCTTAAGCTTATGCGATCAAACTCCTCGCTTAGCATCGCAAGGTGCGGCGGCGCGGGCGAGATTAGCAGATTATTGCCGCCGCCGATGATCGCGCGCTCGCGGATGCTCTCAAACTCCGAAAAATCGGCCTCATCCTTTAAAATTTGCACCGCAAAGCTCCCGCCGATGCGCACGGAGGTGTATTTGCTAAAATCTATCTGCTTTGTTTTCAAAATTTTGCCTTTTAAATTTCATTTCTAAATTTCGCGCTTGCTGCTCGCCGCCTATCGTTTTAAAATTTAGCAATACCACTGCACTACACAGTGCGAAACGCGAACGCTATTTCAAAATTTAGCGACGCCACCGCGATTAAATTTAGCTCGCTTTCGATACGTTTTCAGCGGCGCGCTACGTCGCACGCGCAGCTCGCACCCTGCGGCACAAAATACAGCCGCACAATGCGCCTCCGCGCGTAAAATTTCATCGCCGCGTAGCCGTAAATTTGAGGCGGAACATCGCACCGCGACAATGGCGCCACAGCACGCGGTCGATTGACGAACTTGGCGGCAAAATCGCGGCAAGTTTGATGTTAAATTTACGCTAAATTTTAACCTCGCCCGCCTTTACATCGGGTTTTGCCCGCCACAGTCCGCAAAACGAATCTCATTATATTCGCGCGGGATAAAATTCTCCTGCGCGCTAATCGGCGCAGGATAAAATCCGCGCTCATACCCAAGCTCAAATAGCCTATCCACCGCCCTTATCTGTGCCCCAGAAAGCTCGATTGAGGCCTCGTTAGCATAAAGGCTCAGATATTTTTCGAGCTTTGCGTCGTCTACGCGGATGAGATTTCGCTCGAGAAGCATGTGCGACAAAAACGGCTTATGCGCGGTGGCGATGCGTACACCCTCCGTTAGCACGCGCTCGCACTCGATGGCGTCCGTTATCGGCAAGCTGCGGCGAACCGCCATGCCTCCTAGCGGCAGCGGCAAATTTTCGCCCGCTAGCTCGCTCCAGATATCCCAGATCTCGCGCTCCACGCAAAGCTCGTCCGAAAAGTCCAAAATACTCTCGTGTATCAACACGCCCGCGTCCACTTCGCCGCTTAAGACCGCGCCCTCGATTTCTAGGAAGTTTTTATAAACTATGCGCGCCTGCGGGTATACCATGCGAAAAAGTAGGGCGTTTGTCGTGTGTTTCCCGCTGAGCGCGACTTTGAAATTTCGCTTTAAAACCGCGCCCTTTTTCTTAACGAGCTTTGGCCCATAACCCTCGCCGAAGCTCACCGCCGTGCGTAAAAGCGCGTATTCGTCGCAGATAAGAGGATATAGCGCGAAGCTAATCGCCGTGGCCTCATAGGTGCCCTTTAGCGCCTCGTCGTTTAGGCTCTGGATATCAAGCGCCGTTGCGCTAAATTTTAGATTTTTTGAACTAACCCAACCGAAATCAATCGCCTTATACATAAAAATATCGTCGGCGTCGGGCGAGTGAGCGACGTTTATATGCTTAAAAATCTTCAAATTTTATCCTTTTTGCTCCGCTTTAAATTTCGCGCGCGGCTAAATTGCGAAATTATAGTAAATTTTTGCTACAGCCCTCATAAAAATAAGGAATTTCTAAAGAAAAACGTAAAAAACCGAGCGTGCTTAGAAGTGTAAATTTAATACTCTCCGCTCGCCCTGCAGAACTTTTGCGCTCTTGAAAAATTTCAAATTCCGATTAGCACACCGAATTTGGGCGAATAATCAAAAATTCATTTCAAATTTGGTAAAATCAGATAAATTTATTTTTAAGGAAAAACATGGACGAGGGAAAGAAAAAGACGCTGGACGCGGCGCTAAAATCGATCGACAAGGCTTTCGGCAAGGGCACGCTCGTGCGGCTAGGCGATAAGCAGGTCGAACCGATAGACGCCATCTCTACGGGCTCTGTGGGGCTTGACATCGCGCTTGGCATCGGCGGCGTGCCGAAAGGGCGTATCATCGAGGTTTACGGGCCGGAGAGCTCGGGAAAGACGACGCTCACGCTTCACATCATCGCCGAATGTCAAAAGGCGGGCGGAATTTGCGCATTCGTGGACGCCGAGCACGCGCTGGACGTCAAATATGCTTCAAATTTAGGCGTAGATACCGACAATCTCTACGTCAGCCAGCCGGACTTCGGCGAGCAGGCGCTTGACATCGTAGAGACCCTGGCAAAAAGCGGTGCGATCGATCTCATCGTCGTAGATAGCGTCGCCGCGCTCACGCCGAAAAACGAGATCGAGGGCGATATGGGCGATCAGCACGTGGGGCTTCAGGCGCGACTTATGAGCCAAGCGCTACGCAAGCTTGCGGGCGTCGTGCATAAGATGAATACGACGGTGATCTTTATCAATCAAATCCGTATGAAGATCGGCGCGATGGGCTACGGCACGCCAGAGACGACGACCGGCGGCAATGCGCTTAAATTTTACGCTTCGGTGCGCATCGACATACGCAAGATCGCTACTTTGAAACAAAACGAAGAGAGTATCGGTAACCGCGCCAAGGTCAAGGTCGTGAAAAACAAGGTGGCGCCGCCGTTTAAGATCGCGGAATTTGACATAATGTTCGGCAAGGGTATCAGCAAGGTGGGCGAGCTGATCGATTACGGCGTCAAGCTCGACATTGTCGATAAAAGCGGCGCATGGTTCAGCTACGGCGACACTAAGCTAGGTCAAGGGCGCGAAAACGCTAAAATTTATCTAGAGAATAACCCTGCCGTCGCTGAAGAGATCACTGCAAAGATCCGTGAGCAGATGGGTAGCGTAAATTTCAGCGCAGACGCGGACGATGAAGAAAATTTACAAAGTGGAGATGAATGATGATTTATATCGAAGATGTTTATGCGATAGAGGTGTTAGATAGCCGCGGCAACCCGACCGTAAAGGCGACCGTGGCTCTAAGCGACGGCACCGTAGCAAGCGCGATAGTCCCAAGCGGCGCAAGTACGGGCAAACGCGAGGCGCTGGAGCTTCGCGACAAAGACGAAAGATACTGCGGTAAGGGCGTGCTAAAGGCGGTAGAAAACGTAAATTCGCAGATCGCCGAAGCCGTGATCGGGCTGGATGCCTTCGATCAAAAGGCGCTTGACGACGAGATGCGCGAGCTTGACGGCACCGACAACTATTCAAATTTGGGCGCAAATGCGGTGCTTGGCGTATCTATGGCGGTAGCGCGCGCGGCGGCCAAAAGCCTTGACGTGCCTTTGTATCGCTACCTAGGCGGCGCGAACGCCAGCGTGCTGCCAGTGCCGATGTTTAATATCATTAACGGCGGCGCGCACGCGAACAACAGCGTGGATT
>CAUQPS010000019.1:0-25154 GCA_963520005.1 uncultured Campylobacter sp. | reverse complement strand
GTTTTATAAAACAAGATCTGACTTTAACGATGAACGCAGTGTTAAATAAGAGATTATAAAAGATATCCGTAATCTACGATTAGTCCAAGTTAGATTACGAAGTATTTTTGATATGAGGCGAACAGGCAGGAACGAGTAAAGCTCGTATACTACAGGGCTAAAGCTCGTAACGTATTCGCAGTATTATAATATTACTATCAAACAATAAGACAATCCCTTATTTAACACTGCCTGTGGCTATACAGACGAGGAAACGCCTTGCTCCATCTCGAACCAAGAAGCTAAGCTCGTCCTGGCTGATGATACTATCCGTTACTCGGACGGGGAAAGTAGGTCGCTGCAGGCTTTGTTAAAATTCCATAACTTTCCATGCAATTTTAAATTTAAATTCTATTCCGGTATCTTTAGCTTATCGCTTTTTTTATCTAATAAATATTGCTTGATAAATTTAAAATTCCATAGCCTTTTAGAATTTTAGAACCTTCTGCAAATACAAATTTTAAATCTAGCCCTCCATCAATACAAAATCTCAAAACTCTGCATTAAATTTGACTTATATTGAGTTAAAAATGATATGGATTGAAATTTCTCTATAATACTTACTCGTTCGTATCGTTTTTCCATACTGTCCTGTTGCGTTTGTTTTTTAACTTCTATGGCGCGATCTTTATTCTAGCCTCTCCTAGCCTTATTTATATTTATTCGTTCGTTCACTCGTTTTTCAATACATTGCCGCGCTTTTATATCTAAATTATAAAGCCGCCGGCACTTATAAAGCTTTCGTATGATTTAAACTAGATGCCAAATAAAGCTTGGCAAGCATTGTTAATTAATATAATGAAACGTCCCATAAGTAGATAAAACCCTATTAAAAATCAAGCCCAGAAAAAGCATGTTCTACAAAAGCAAGCTTATGAATGCAGCTAAATTTTATTAAGATTACTCGTCTATCTTTGCATGTAAAGTATCCTTGCCTTTCATAACACCAGCATCCCGTTGCCGTATTGTATATAGTCTCGCACGTAAAAAGTCTCCGTGCGCAGCAAGGTAGGGTTAAATTTCATAAATACCGCCGCTTAGCCTTTTACATGATTTAAATCCAAATCCAGTTTCAATGCTTGCAGTTTAATTTAATATATCTAGCTTTATCCGATGCAAACCGAACTAGCAGATATAGGTATAGTCTGTATTAAATTTAATATATCTAGCTTTATCCGCGCCTATCTGCTTTTTAAGATCAAGCTAAAATTTAACGTATTTATTTAATAAAACGATCGAAGTAGATAAAATTTCAATATATCTCTTAAATTTATCTCCCTTTAAGCCCGCTACAAATATAATCCCTACCGTATTGCAAGGTAGCGTAATAGCTATGGGCGGCATACCTTCTCTAGCACAGACGCGGGATAGGTATATAAAAGCCTCAATGCTAATAGACGTCTTATTTGGCAATACAAATATCTCAACCTAAAAGGACTTTTAATGAAAAACCTATTTAAATCCGCACTATTTCTATCGCTTCCTGCATTTATGCTAGCAGCCGTAAATTTAAACACCGCAAGCAAAGAGGAGCTTATGGCGCTTCCCGGTATCGGAGAGGCAAAAGCTCAGGCTATCATAGATTACCGCAAGGATAATAAATTTAAAGATATCGAGGATATCAAAAACATTAAAGGCATAGGCGATAAGAGATTTGAGCTTATCAAAGATGATCTTACCGTAAGCGGACAGACCGATATAAGCGATCTAAAATCCGCAAAAGCTAAAGCAAACAAAAAAGCTAAAGATACCGTCAAATCCTCTAAAGCTAAAGCAAATGCCAAATCGGAAAAGATGCAAGAGAGAATGGATGATAGCATGGATAAGGCTATGAATGAGGATGGTAAAGTAAAAAGCTCTACGGCTAAGTTGAAAGACGAAGCTAAAGAGGAGGGATCGTCTAAGGCTAAAGGTAAGAGGGGTAAGAAGGGTAAGGGAGAGTAATTTCTCCCGACCTTAGCTCATTATTCTACAAACCTGGCGCTTGCGGCGAATGCAAGGGTCAGGCAGCAAGCGCATAAATTTTAGGCGGAGCCATGGAAGTGTGCAAGATTTCAATTCGCATCTTGCGTAATTAGCTTGTGATCGACTATACTGTAGATTTAGAGTTTCCAGTCTGATTTAAACTTACGGATGCAATTTTATTTTATGGTACGGCGAGCCAATATTTTTTGTAATTTTAAGGTGTAAATTCTTGATTTCTCATAAATTTTAATCTCACTACTTTTAAGCAGGACTAAAATTACCCTAAAGACCGCCGAACTATAGCAAGGTATCAGCAAATCAATTACCGGCGCGTTTCAGGTAATGCTTAGAAAATCGTGTATGCTAAAGTCAAGCCATAAGAAATCATAGCGGTTTAGGGCGGCAATTTTGCAGAAGCGGCAGTGGGTTTATCTGACGACAGAGCGTATAGCCTAGCGGTTAAAAAGACCACAAGAGATAGGTTTAAAGCAAATTTACCCTTATTTAAACGCTAGCATTATCACGATTGATATAAGTTTTATTTTTATAAATTTGTCAAATAAGTTTTTGGATTTATACCTATCCGACTTCCCTAAGATTACGTCTAGCTCCTTGCCTTGTGCTAGTTAAGCTAAAAGAGCGTTGGCATCCCTGCGTGCTTCTGCTACGGAGTAGATACCCGAGCGGAATTCGCTAAGCGTCTTAGTAGTATCTTTGCCATCTTTTCTAAGTCTGATTTTAAAAGTCTTTAGCCCTTTGGAGGAGACATATACATAAAGCTCTTTCGGATTACCTACAACTTTAAAATACATTCGATCTTTAAATTCTAAACCCCTAATGCAAAAAAAGCCCCTAATAAAACCCCTATTTTTTCAGAAGTAATTATACTACAAACAAAAATAAAAGGAAAGGAAAATAATAAAAATATAAGATAAGCACCTATATATCGGAATTAAATGAAAGTAAAAAGAAAAGACTTAATGGTGGTTAGAGGCGACTTGACAATGTCATTAATAGGCCCAATAATACGTTGTTTCGACGATAAAAACGGCAAAAATATTTTTCAAATATTTTTTGGACGATTAAGTTTTTAAGCTTCAAAAATGCGATAATGAAAAGTTTACTTTTCAATATTAAAGGCGAGCAAGTGTCCTAGAATAGGGCTTTACGATTTAGAAGTTTTGCAGTTTTTAAGTTTCGCAAGCTTAAACGGCTAAATCTCTCTTAAGAATTGAGAAATTTCACAGATTTTTTAGCTCGAAACTTAATTAAGGTTTTTTTGTGAAACTAAGCCGTTTTAATCGTTTCACTCTTGCCACTCGTTAGCTTTGTAGATGCCTAAAATGTAAATCGTCTCGCTCTCTATTAGATACGGGATAACGTAGCCTTTAAAGATTAAATCTCGTATGTTCTCGTCATCAAAGCTCACGGATTTACGATACATAAAGGGATTGGCGCTCGTCGTTTGTAGCTTTAAGATAAGTTCATCTCTAAACGCTCGCGCCCCGCTCGGGCTGTCCTTTGCGATAAAGTTGAATATCGCCTTTAGCTCGCGGTTAAAACGCGCCGTGCGCTTGATTACCATTTTTCCATCTCGGCTTTTAACGTCTCTAGCGGATAGGTTTTAAGCTCGCCGCGCCTGATAGCTTCTATGTCTGCTTTGTAGTCTGCAATCCTTTGCTCCATAGTTTTGCCGTCGTCATAAATTGGATATTCGCTTTTTTGCTCTATCGTATCGCGTGCGCTCGCTTCGTCTATTAGCCCTTTGCCTTTTAGGGCTTCGTCCGCACGAGCGTTTAACTCTTTGGCGTATTCGTCCGTTAGTTCGGTCGTAAGCGTCTCAAAGCTTGCATTCGCGCTGCTAGCTAAAATCTTGCCTATGGCTACGAGCTGGCGCATTATGGTCTCGTCCGTTCGTATGGTTAGGGTCTGCATTTCTTAGCCTTTATTTTAAAATCCTAGAGATATTTTAACTTCTTGAGGCTTAGGGTTTGATAAGGGCACCCGAGTTTAAAATTTAGATAAAATTTTGGGGGATGATATATCAATTTTTGCGCTTGCGTTTTGGGGGTGGGGAGGGTCTTTTTTGTGCAGGGTATCGTTTAGGCTTAGTTCGTATGGTAGTTTAAGTTCTTGCTAGCGCATATGATTTTTTTGCACCTAAATTTTAGCTCTTAAGCGTTTATGCGTTTTGTCTCATTTTGACACAAGGTAATAAGCAAAGCACGATAAAAGGGGGGTTAGAGCCTTTAATAAACAAAAAGTAAATGATTTAAGTTTAGAGCATTTTTTGCCTTTCTAAATCCCTCTCAAACCTCGCTAGAATGGGGGTTCAAACGACTTTAAGAAATCCATAACTGCTATTCATATATGCCTTTTCTCTTACACCTATTTTACACTTACTAGGTGCAAAATCTGTTTAACCCTCCCCGTGATTTTAGATGTGTGGGTTAATGGGATAGAGTTTAGGCGTTTGCTTAAAGTTTTAATAAAGGGAGCTGTGATTTAACTCGCTCCCCTAAATATCTACGCGCCTTTTAGCGGAGTATGCCATTTGTGGCTACCTCTCGGCTCCGCTTCGTCTTGTAACGCGCCCGCTTGCTCGCAAAGATAGCTTATGCGCTCCTCTAGCTTTTCGCATTCGCTTGCGTAGTAGTTGAATAGGCGGTAAGCTTGTAAGCCTACTTCAAATGTCGCCCGCGCTTCGTCCATATCCTGCGCTCGCTTAGCTATCTCGGCTTTAAATTTAGCCCTCTGCTTATCGTTTGCGGCTCGCTCTAGCTCGCGCTTATGCAGACTAGTCCATAACCTAAAGGCAAAATCTTTTAGCTGTTCGTAGCTGGGCGCGTCTGCGCCCTTGGCTAAATACTTTAAAGCGATGTTAAAATCTCTTTTATTCATTGCTTGCCCTTTCGCTTAGTTTGTTTTTAAGTGCGTCGCGCTCCTGCTGCACTTCGTAAAGCTCGTCGCAGGTTTCGCACCATTTTAGGTGCAGTTCATTGTAGAGCTTGCTTAGTTTCTTGTTTTTATCCTCTAGGATTATCTTATCGGCTAGCAGGGTCTGAATTTTAATCCTATCCTCGCCCAATATTCTTAAAAAATATTCGTGAGCCTCCTTTAGCTCTGCGTTTTGTTCCTCTGCTTCAGCAGTGCGTCTATGCAATACGCCGTTACCTTTTAAAATCCTTTTGTTCTCGTTTTGTATGTGATTACGCTGGTAAAATAGCGAATAACCCACATCATAAAGCACCTGTTCGCTTACCTCATCGCCACCACCATTGTTTTGTTTAATAAGATTGTTAAAACTCTCTTTGCTTGCTGATCTGTCAGTGTCATTTAAAATCATCTTAAGCTCCTTGCTGATTTGTGTTTTGCTTTATCACACGATAAAGCGCCTCCTGCTCTAGCGCGCCGCTTTCGCATAAACGAGCTATGCGCTCAATCCTTGCTAGGCTTTGCGCGAGCTCGTCCGCTTTCGTCTCTAGGGCGTCATAAGCGTTAGATAGCTCCGTAAGCTTAGCGAATAGGTCATAAGCGCAGTCCTGCGCGCTCTCGTATGTGGCTAGGAATTGTGAAAATCCTTGCCTTGTTGAATGGTTGTGTTGCATTTTAGCTCCTTATGGTAAAACTCTCATCTTTAGTTAAATATTTGATAGAATCATATCATCTTTAATTTAATAAGTCAAGCATTTTTGCAATCTTTGATGAAGTATTTAGATAATATTTTACATTTATGATTAAAAATGATACAATTAGCTAAAATTTAAAGGGGCGAAAATGCTAAAAAGTGATTTTTTAAAGAGATTAAGCGACCTAGGTTTATCGGTTAATGATTTTGCAAATTTAACAAAATTAAGCGCGGGTAGCATATACAATTGGAATAACGAAAAAAAACCTATCCCGTCTTGGGTTGAGCCATTTTTAATATACTATGAAAAATCCACACGCTACGAAAAAATCAAAGAGCTAACTAAAGACATCTAACCTCATCGCCTCCTTTATCTGTTACATATCCGTTACATAGTATTACGCCGCCTAAAGCTTTTACGTAAATGACAATTTGGTAGTTACGTAAATCTCGTTTAGCTCTATGAATAAAACTCACCTAGCTTTAACGGGCGCAAAATTGCGTTCGTTGAGAAATCTAAATTGCCTTGACATTTACGTAAATCGCGCTTAGCTCCCTACGTTAAATGTAGGTAGCTTTAACAAGGAATGCAGAGTTTAAAAAGGTGGGGGTATTTGATACCTACACCTTTAACGCCCTAAATTTTAAGAGCGTTAGTTTTCCCATTTTTAGTGATAGCCATTTTTCAGGATTTTTTGAATAAGTCCGTTTTCATTTTTTCGTGAAATCCAAAAAGGGCGGATTGAATGCCTCCGCCCTCTATCTCAGGGGGTGTCGGTAACGGCTACGCCCTTTTACTTTGCGCCTATGGGCTAAATCCGGCTTAGGGCACAAGTTCGCCTATGAGCTAGATTAAATCTACCTCATCGCTTAGGTTATGCGTTCCATTGTTTTATGGAATGACGATTTTTAGTGGCTCGGCTCGTTGCCTTATTTTTAAGGCGTCGGATAAAGCTCGCATTTTGGGGCATTGCTACGTAAGCCGAAAATTAAGCGCACGGGCTGAGCTTAAAATTGAGCTGAGTTAAAATGCGTTTGAATGGTTGGATATTCTAAGGGCGGGCATTGAGCTTAAATCTCGCTTTATTTATGCTTTCTTATGATGTTTCTTAATATCCTTTAGCTTCTCTTAGCGTCTATCGTTTTATGCGGTTTTAATGTTTTGCAGTGTAATATTAAGGCTATGAGTAAAAACGAGAGATTGAAAGCACAAATCGATTTTTTAAAAACAATTGTCGTATTATTGCTTACGGCAATATTCGCAATGGCAGGTTGGTTAGTTACTATTCGAAAGACGGCTGAATTATTTGATGTGCTTTTAGTTGGCACGGCAACGCTTGCATTATCTGTTGTGGTGTTTTTGCTTGTTAGAATATCGATTAAGAGTTTAAAAGACTTGGAAAATTTAAAAGAAAGGCGGTAAGCTATGGTTACTTTTTTTGTAGTGTTTTTTGTCGTAGCTTCTCTCCTCGTTGTTAGTATTGGATTATTGCAGCTAGGCAAGATTTAAAAATGACTTACGGCATCGCATTTATTGTTATTAGCCTGCTTTGCATTGGCTTTGTAGTAGCGTTTACGATAAAGCAACTAAGTGCCAAAAGCTGATTTAAAGCTCTTTGATTTAACCCTCACATTTCGTAAATAAAGCCCTCTGATTGATTTTAAGCCGGTTTGTATGAGGCGCGCCCTCTTTTTGTCTTGTAGCCCCTTTATTTTAATCCTATGCACCTGCTACTTTTTCAAGCACGCCACCTTTTTTTTGAAAAAATGCGCGAGAGTGTTTAAGGTTGAGAGCTCTGTTTTATCATAAAAGGGGTGGAAGTGAGAAAGGGAAAGTAAACGAAAGGGGGTATACTAAGGGGTCTGAAACTTAAATCGCATTTTTGGGTTTTGATTTTGAGGCGGAGCAAAGCGCCAAAGCATAGGGGCGGGCGGGCATTTTTTAAAAAAAGTAAAATGGGCGTTTGTGTTTTCATTTACTATGTGCTTTAGTTTTGCTTCCTATACACGTTTTATCAAACCTTAAAGTAAATGAGAAAAGTAAAAATTGGCTTAAGGTTTGAGGTAAATTTTAGGCGTATTTTTGTCGTTAAGGGGGGGCAGGATTAAATCTGCCCCTTTTTTTATGGCATAGCGTTACGGATAGAATAGGGCGGTTGTAGTTTATCGATTGTTCAGTGATGAGGTTGCTAACTTTAAAATGTCTTTGAAATCGCTCACGGCTTGGCGTAGTTGAAGTTCTAGGCGTTCGGCTTTGGGTAGCAGGGCGGGCTTATTTAAATCGATTATGGGTGCGGTTGCCTCCGCTCGATACAAAGGAAAGCCTAGCTCGTTCTTTAACGCCTTATCGTAAAAATAAATCCTTTGCAGCGTGCCAAACTCTGCTTTTACATAGGCGGTGCTTCCGTATCTGATTATCTTAAATGCGTCTAGGTTAAAAGGTGTGTGGCTATCATAACAAAGGTCGATACTTGAAACGTTATTTATCGCGTCTAGCAGCTCTGCTATTAAATGGGGTAGCGGGGCGGGCTTATGATATTGCCTTAGTCCATAAAACTCGATAATGGCTTTTTGACGGCAATCATTAGGCGCTTTTGTGGTAGCGTAAAATATGCTAAGATTTTCAAGTTCGTAAAGATCTGTTATCTTTAGTCCGCGAAACTCATAACGCCCCGCGATTTTAATCTCTTTGGTGTCTTGCATTTTTCGCCACTTTAGCCCGTGCGCTTTGGCTATGCTTTTAAGCAGCTCAATTTTGCTAAACCGCTTTTTGGTTATGGCATTTTTAAAAAAGCTAGCGCGGATCGTATCGATGTGAATGTTTTGGGTTTCAGCCAATATTTTGTTTAGGTATGATAAAATTTCCACGTTTTACTATCCGTTCTAGGGGCGGTTTCGCTTGATACTAGCCGCCCTTAAATCCTTTTGAGATATTTAGCTTTTTATTCGAGGCGTGCCCCTTGCTTTTATCGCTTCGCATCAGCACGAAGTAAAGCTGCGGTTCTGTTATCATAGTAAATTCTTTAACGCCGTAGCCGGTATCAAAGCTACCTAAGTTTAACTTATCCAGCTCAAACTCCGATAGTATCGCATCTTTTACCACGCTTGCATTAGTAAGCCCTAATGCCTTGCAAACGTCGGCTAGCCGCTGCAGCAGCGCGCGGGCTTGCTAAGACATCTTGAATGCTGGTAGCTTTAGCCGATAGGATAAAATCGCTCGCCCAATCCCTAAAGATTATCGTCTGCGGGGTCTCTGTCAGTTTAAAGCCTAGAGTGATAACGCCCTTTTTAGTCCAAAATACCATTTTTTGAGGCGTCGGATACACCCCGGACAAATCGGGCGGGGCGTCTACACTCCCGTGTCTAATCCACACGGGGGCATCAATAACTCCGCCTTTGCCGTCTTGATATACGTCTTCTAAGTAGTAATGCGCGCCCTCGACGTATTCGGTTGCGCCCTGCGTGCGTTGCTTCCTTGCCGCTTCTTGGGTTGCGCCGTAAGCTTGGGCTGCTTGTCTATCCGATAAGCTCCAAGTATCGCGATACTCCGAAATCTCTAAATCAAGATTGTTAAATTTTACTATCGCGCTCATTTTGACCTCCTTGCTCTTTCAGGTCTACGCCCACAGCCTTTAGCCACCGGACAGCTTTAGCTCTTTGGGCGTCATCTTTGAAATAGGCGATTTTGTGGTCTTTCTTTACCTCATCGCGCCATCTGCGACTTATCAATCCGCTTTGCTCTAGTTGTAGCAAATAGACGTTTTGATTACTTGCGATAATGCTTGCCGCCCTTATGGGCTTATCGCTATTTAGCATTTTTAGCAAAATCTGCTTTTTTACTATCGACGTTCTCATTTTTTTTATCCTTTCTTATGCCCGCTTTGACCTCTAGGGCTTTAATGCTCTGCTCTTGCGTCCTTGTGATGTGGAATAAGTCATAAGCGCAGTCTAACAGCTCCTGTGACGCTCCGTCCAGGCTCTGCACCTTGTAGATATGTAGCTGCCTTTTAAATGCCTTTAGCATATCTTTATCGCCCGCGCTAAAACAAAACGCGCTAGGTGTAAAATTTAGCTTACTTCGCCCCATTGCTCGCCCCCTTTGTAGTTAAAAAGGTTAGGGCAAATCTTTCGTTCTCGGTTAGTAGCTCTCGCATTTGCTCTTTCTGCTTTGATAGCGCTAGGAATAAATCAAAGGCTACATCCTTAAAATCTGCCGTTTTGCTTCCGTCTAGCTCGTCTTGTAAGTATTTGAGATAAATATCGGGATAGCACGCTTTAAGCATCTTTTCGTAATGCTCGGGCGCGTCTTTTAAATCTTTGCACTCGCTTGCAAAGTCCGCGATAGCCTTTTGATTTATCTCGTTCTCGCGTTCCTCGAATAGGTCAAACGCTACGCTTAGGGCTTCAATCACGCCCCTTCGTCGCTCGTCCTGCTCCTGTGCGTCCGCCTGCGCGTATATCGCCTTAATATCGGGATATTTAGATAAATAGGCGTAAAAACGTAAATACCGCCTTTTCTCGGCTTCGTCCTTAAACAGCGGCTTCATCTTGCGCCGCCTTTCTCATAAAAAACGCCTCTACTTCGGAGGGGTCAAAAAAAGTGATGTTTTTGCTAAATTTTATCGGTCTTAGAAAACCTTGTTTAGCAAAATACCACACCGTGCTTAAGCCTATGCCGTAGATATTAGCAATCTGCGCCGCTCTTAGATACTTTGGTTTAACTTCGCTTTTTCTCATCGCTTAGCCTTTATTATTTGGATTATCCTTGCAAAGATTAGGCGAATTATGGCAAGATTGAAAAAGTTAAACAAGAAAGAATATTTTTAGGCGAATGAATAAAAGTGTTAGATTGTGAATAAAATCATCAGGTAATTTAAAGGATAAAAGCCCTTAAAATAGAGCTTTTATCGGGGCTAAAAATATTTTTAGGCGGATTACACGTCTTTGTCGTTAGGATAAAAATATTTGTAGATTTTATTTGCTAGCGTGGCTTTTTTGTTTTTATCCACGCCGACGATCTGATACATTCTCGCCTTTAAAATTAAAGTGTTTGAAAATTTATCTCTTATCTTTTGAGTGTTGTTTAAAAAGTCGTATCTATCCTTTTCCTCTTTAAACGGCGCAAGATATTCGGTTGCTGCTCTCGTAAAGCTTTCGTATTCTGGATAAGGGTCGCAATTGCGACCAAAAGGGTCGTGGATATACGGCTCGCCTGTTGAATACTCGCTAAAATAAAAAGCGTGATTTAAAAGCTCCAATGCCTCGAGATAATTTTCGTATCTTATGACGATGTCGCTTTTCTTAGCTTTTGCCTCTTTAATATTTTTAAAGAAATCTACGAAAGCGTTTAAAATTGCCTTTTTAGCTTCGTCTGATTGGTAAAAATGAGTTAAAATTTCAAACTCGGGGAATAAATCGGGGTTGTAAGTAGTAGGAAAAAATTCATCATCGTCTTTATTTTTTATCATTTCGTTAAAGGCAATCAGTAAATTAGGATTATGCCTTGCCTTATCGATGTATTCTAGTTTTTCTCTAATATCGGTTAAAACCTGTTCTATCGCCTCCGTATCTCGTTTTTCTTTATTGTTTTTTGCGCCTTGTGTATCTCTTCTTTCAGATATTTTTACGCCCTTGCTTAGTATCTCGCTTGTTGCCATTTCTTACCTCCTAGTTGTTTTTTATCTCGAGAATGTAACTGCTCCACCAATCGAGCAAGATTTTAAGCTCGTCCAAAAAATCGGCTTTTTCGGAATAGCTTAAATCTACTTTATCGCCGTGTAGGTGGTCTAGCGCCTTTTTGATAGCCTCTTTGCTTACTCCGTGCTTTTGCATATTGTTAAACGCCTGCGTCATAAATATGCCCCGCAGGCTATGCAGGGTTACGACGCGCCCCGTCTGTCTATCTCTAAAGTCAAAGCCCTTAATCGCGTTTGTGGCAGTGTCTTTGTGGATATGCCCGCTAAAGTGCGAGTTAATAAAAATATGCTCGTATGCTCTACTTAATTTCGCCTGGTCTTTAAAGATCCGCATAACCTCATCGCTAAGCGGCAATTTGAAATCGCCTATCTCGCTGCGCTTGATTTTCTGCTCGGCGCGCGGAATGGTTAAAAGCCTCCTATTAAAATCTACGTAATCCCATTTTAGGCGCGACAGCGGCGCGGCTCTTAGCGGCAGGTGTAGGCATAGCTTCATCGCATTTTTAATCGTCTCAAAATGAGGATAATCATAGATGG
The DNA here is from genome assembly GCA_963520005.1 of uncultured Campylobacter sp. Lineage (GTDB taxonomy): Bacteria > Campylobacterota > Campylobacteria > Campylobacterales > Campylobacteraceae > Campylobacter_B. Next base: position 13,289 of record CAUQPS010000019.1, on the reverse strand, counting down.
CGTTAAAAAATGCCTTTAAGTCCTGGCGCTCGGTAAGCTTGGCGTAATGCTCGACTTTGGTTTTGGGGATTAGGCTTTTGGCGTCTATGTTCGCCATAATATTAAGTTCTGCGTATCCGCTCGATACGGCAAATAAAAAGACGCGGTTTAAAATTTGGTTGATTATCTCGGCAGTCTGCGGCGTAGTCTTTGACGTTTCTTTAAGGATGTCCGCTATCTCGCCGTGAGTAATGCTCTTTATGCCTCTGTCTTTTAGTATCGGCATTACGTGATTTTCAATGCGCCCACGCTTAGTCTTTAGTGTTTGGGGCAGTATGCTTTTAGCCTCAAACTCTAGCCACTCGTTAAAGACCTTTTCAAAACTGCGGTTATGCTCGCTTATCCTTTGAGCTTTGGCGCGCTTCTTTTCCGTGATAGGGTCGATACCTCTCATCACTAGCTTTTTAAGCTCGGTTCGCTTCTCTCGCGCTTCGGCTAGCGATAAAACCGGGTAGTTGCCTAGCCCCGTGTTATTCAGCTTGCCCGTATCGGGGCTAATAAAAGCAAATACCCAGCGCTTACGCCCGCTCTTGCTTACTATCAGCCCTAAGCCGTCGCCGTCTGTTAGCTTGTAGTCTTTGGCTTTCGGCTTTGCCTCTTTTTGATTTGCTTATCGCTAAGCGGTTTTACTATCCTAGCCATTGCGTTCTAACTCCCTTAAATGCGTTATTTGAGACGATTTAAAAATATTTTTTTGATTTTTAGACCAAAATCTAGCGCAAAAATATTTTTAAAATCGCCGCCTTTTTGCTCTGCGTGTGCCTAAAATAGGGGATTTGATGAGGTTTAAAATATTTTTTGCTTTTGCAGCGATTTTTTTAAGCTTCATAAAACCCTATTTTGGGCGTTTCAAGCGTTTTAAAACATTTTTTGGAGTGCCTTGTAAGCCCATTAGATAGGGCATTTGGTAAGTTTTAAAAATATTTTTTCGCTTGACTTTCGGAATTTTGCCAAAAATATTTTTAAAATGTTTTTAAATTGGTAGCTTTGCCTGATTATTTTAGACTGCTTTAGAGGGTTAAAATCTCTTGAAGTCCGTATTTTATGGGTTTTATTAGATTGCGTTAGATTGTAAAAAATAGGCAATGGTGGTTAGAGGCAGAATCGAACTGCCGACACGCAGATTTTCAGTCTGCTGCTCTACCGACTGAGCTATCCAACCACCAAAAAGGAAAAGTAATTTTAGCCATGCAATACTTAAATCTCGGTTAAAATTTGCGATTTTGCCGTATTTTTACGCACTGTGCAGCAAAACGACCGGTCGCTCGGTTGGAATTTAAACCGAGATCTAGCGGTAAGCCTTTGCGGCGCCGAGGCAAGCGATCGCTCTAGGGAAATAAATTCGCCGTCTTATTCGGCTAAAATTTAGCGCGGCAGGCGCGGCGTCGCGCCTGCTCGTATCGGCATAACGGGTCTATTTGGATAAGCACACGCTCGGGGTCGATTTTAATAAATTTCTTTTGATCTATGGGTTGAGGCGTATTTAATGAGTCCGCTTAATCCGCGAGCGCCGCGACGCACTTTTTAAATTCCTCACCGCGTTGTGCGTAGCTTTTAAACTGATCCAGGCTCGCACACGCAGGGCTTAACAGCGCTATTTCGCTCACAGAATTTATGGAATTTTTAAAATTTTCGAAATTTTTAGAATTCTGCGAATTCCGAGTTTTGCCGTCGTTTGTGCGGCGTTTCGGCGAAGAGGCGTCGTCGTTTGCAGCAGATGAGCTGCTGCCTTCATATGGCGTATTTTCGCCGATCTTTGCGTTTTCTTTCGCCTTGTCGCCGCCGTCACACCCGTCATCTGCGTCTAAATTTTGTACTTTCAATTCGCTTGCGCCGTTTTTTTTAAAGTCCGCATCTCGGTAGCGCTTCGAAATTTCGCTCACCGCCGTTTGTAAAATTTCGCAGCGCACGCAAGGAAGTTTGTATTCGTCACACAAAAGCACGATTTTATCGGTATTTGAGCCGATCGCGTAAATTTGCAGATCGTATTTTTTAAACTCTGCAAAAAGCGGGTGCAGATCCACGCCTTTATCGTCGCCCCCTAGGATCAGATGCATTTTGCGCCCGGCATATCGTTTAAGGGCTTGTGCGCACGCATCGATGTTGGTGGCCTTCGTGTCATTGACCCAGATCCTGCCGCGCGCGTCGGTAAATTCCTCGAGCTTATTTCCCTCGATCACGAAGTCGTTTAGTCGCATGGCGTCGCATCTGTCGAATAAAATTTTCTCCACGCACAGCGCCAAAAGCGCGTCGATCAAAAACGGAGTGCGGAATTTTATCTCGCCTAAATCGATGCCGAATTTTTGCGCCAGATCCTCTTCGTCCTCGTAGCAGATCACGCGGGCTAGGCTGTTTTGCGCGGCGGCGGAGCTTTCGTAGGCGCGCGGGATCAGCGCCACGGAGCCTTCGCGCATTGCTAGCAGCGGCGAGAGTTTGGCGCGCTCATACTCCGCGAAATCGCCGTGCCAGCTGAGATGATCGGGCGTGATCGCAAGCAGCACGTAGATGTCGGGGCGCGCACGTTTGGTGTAGTGCAGCGTAAACGAGCTCGTCTCCAGCACCCAAATTTTGGCGCTTTTATCAAGTTTTGCAAGCGGAACGCCCACGTTGCCGCCCATTTGCGAGCCGTATCGCTCGAGTAGGTGCTGTATCATCTTCGTCGTAGTGGTCTTGCCGTTCGTGCCACTGATCCAAATTTTAAGGCCTTTGTAATCGTCGAAATAATCATATTCGCTGATTAAATTTTGCGCCTTTCGCACCAGCTCGTGATGCGGTGGAAAGCCGGGGCTCGGGATTTCAAGCTCGCTTGCGGCGGGATCGAACTCGCTCGGGTTTAAAAGCGCGTTGCCGAACTCGTCCAGCTTCGGCGCGCCTGAAGAAATTTCAAATTTATCGTCGTAGATCTCCCAGGAGCCGTCTTTTTGGCAGTGCTCGGCGATCGCTTTGGTCGTAAGTCCGTAGCCAAATAGCGATTTTTTCATTTTTCTCCCCTTTCGCCCCATAAAATTTGAGTTATCTCATCCGCGCTAAGCCCGGCAATTTCGCCATATCTTTCGCGCGCCGTTTCGAAATCAGGTTCAATCTGCGCTCGCATTTTATCTCAGTTTCAGCGACGTCAGCGCTATGATATTTGCGATCAGCGCGATGATCCAAAAGCGGATGATGATTTTGTTTTCGACCCAGCCTTTAAGCTCGAAATGGTGATGTATCGGCGCCATCAGGAAAATTCTGCGTTTAAAAATCTTAAAGCTGCCCACTTGCAAGATCACGCTGAGCGTTTCGATGACGAAGACGAAGCCGATCATTATGAGTAAAATTTCATTCTTCGTGATGACCGCGCAGTATCCTAAAAACGCGCCCACGCTGAGGCTGCCGCTATCGCCCATAAAGACTTCGGCGGGGTAGCAGTTAAACCACAAAAACCCAAGCAGCGCGCCGATGAGCGCCGATACGATGATGCAGACCTCGCCTGCGCCTGCGACGCGCGGTAGCAAGAGATACTGCGAGTAGATCGCGTGTCCGCACAGATAGATAAAAATGCCTAGGCTACATAGCGAGAATACCGACGGAATGGTAGCTAGCCCGTCTAGTCCGTCGGTTAAATTTACCGCGTTTGAGCTCGCGCTTATCACGATCGTCCAAAACAGCGGCGCGAAGATCCATAAATTTAGCAGGGGGTACTTAAAAAACGGCACGAAAAATTCCCCGCCCAGATCGCTAAAAGCATAAAGCGTCGCCCCGATCAGAAAGGCCAAGAAATTTTGCAGTGCAAATTTAGCCCGCGCGCTAAGACCTGCGTGGTTTTGACGGCCTAAAATTTTAGAGATATCATCCTTGAAGCCTATGTAGCCGAAGCCTACCAAACAAAGCAGTCCGCAGAGCACGAAGACGTTGTTTAGCTTGGCGCACAGCAGGCTTGCGAGCACCGCGGCGGTAACGAAAACGAGTCCGCCCATCGTCGGGGTTTTGCTCTTTTTTTGATGGTTTTGCGGCGCGAGCTCGTAGATGGGCTGCGCGGCGTGTCTGGCTTGCGCCCAGCGGATAAACCGCGGCATAGCCCAGACTGAAAAGCAAAAAGCGATAAAAAACGCGATTCCTGCGCGCGCGGTGATGTATTGGAAGAAATTTATATTCGTAAGATGGTAAAGATAATAAAACAAAGTTTGCCTTTTAAATTTTATGAAATTTTATACGAAAACGCGCATTTTAGTATAAAAGAGGTAAAATTTAGCTTTTAGGGCGGATGAAATTTTGCCGCATTTGCCAAAAAAAAGTATAATGCCGCTCGTAAAAACAGCGCCGCAGACCTGCTTTAAAAGACCTGCGCAGCGAAATTTAGACGAAATTTAGGAGCCAAAATGGGGCAAAAGACGATTTTACTTATCACCGACGGCATCGGCTTTAACGCTAGCGATAAATTTAACGCGTTTGCAAACGCGAAAAAGCCCGCCTACGATTATCTTTTTAAAAACGTGCCCAATACGCTGCTGCATACCTCTGGGCTTGCCGTGGGCTTGCCACAGGGGCAGATGGGAAACAGCGAAGTGGGGCACATGACGATCGGAAGTGGTAGAATTTTATATCAAAACCTAGTCAAAATCGATCGCGCGATCGATGAGGGCTTGCTTGAGAAAAACGAAGCGCTGCAAAGCCTGCTTTCAAAGTGTCGCAGAGTGCACGTCATAGGGCTTTACAGTGACGGCGGCGTGCATTCACATCTGCGCCATTTCGACGCGATCTGCGAGATAGCGCAGAATGCGGGTTGCGAGACGTGGGCGCATGCTATCACCGACGGGCGCGACGTTTCGCCGAGCAGCGGAGCGGAATTTTTAAAGCATTTACAGGCCAAATTTAAAGTCGCGAGCGTGTGCGGGCGCTTTTACGCGATGGATCGCGACAAGCGCTTTGATCGCGTAAGGCGCGCTTACGACGTGCTTATGGGCGAAGCGGCTCCGCTTGAAATTTTGCCGAGCGAATACGTGTTGCAAAGCTACGAGCGCGGCGTGAGCGACGAGTTTATCGAGCCTGCGAGCTTTAACGGCTTTAGCGGTATCGGCGCGGATGACGGAGTGATTTTTATAAATTTTAGAAACGACCGCGCTAGAGAGCTTTGCGCGGCTTTAGGTGATGAGAATTTCAGCGAATTTGAGCGAAAATTCGTCGTGCAAAATTTAATCACGATGAGCGAATACGACGCGAGCTTTAAATTTCCACTGCTATTTGAGAAGCCCGTGCTTAAAAATACGCTTTGCGAAGTGATCGCGGAAGCCGGTCTTACGCAGCTTCACACTGCCGAGACCGAAAAATACGCCCACGTGACGTTTTTCTTTAACGGCGGCGTCGAGGAGCCGCTTCCGAACGAAACTCGCGTGTTGATTCCGAGCCCCAAAGTAAAAACCTACGACGAGCAGCCGCAGATGAGCGCGCCTGCGGTGTGCGATGCGGTGATCCGCGGCATCGAAGCGGGGATCGATTTCATCGTCGTAAATTTTGCAAACGGCGATATGGTCGGCCACACGGGCAATTACGACGCCGCGATAAAGGCGGTCGAGGCGGTGGATGAGTGCATCGGTAAAATTTTAAGCGCGACGCAGGCGCACGATTACGCCTACGTGCAGATTAGCGATCACGGCAACTGCGAGGCGATGCGAGACGCTGACGGCGAAATTTTAACCAACCACACGACCTTCGACGTATTTTGTTTCGTGCTAGGGCGCGGCGTACGCGAACTAAAGAGCGGACTTGGGCTTAGCAACGTTGCAGCGACCGTGCTAAAGCTAATGGGGCTACCGAAGCCCGCGGAGATGGATGAGGCGCTATTTTGAAATTTAAACGGCGCGGGTCGCGAGTAGATTTAAACTGCTAAAATTTAGGTAAATTTGGATAAATTTACGCTAGAGATTAAAATTTTAACAAAAGGACAAGTATGAAATTTAGCGGAAAAAACGTTTTAATCACGGGCGCGAGCCGCGGTATCGGCGCACAGATCGCAAGGACTTTGGCTGGCTATGGGCTTAAGGTGTGGATCAATTATCGCTCAAAGCCTGAGATAGCCGACGCGCTGCTAGAGGAGATCCGCGCAAACGGCGGAGAGGGTGCGGTGATAAAATTTGACGCGACGAACGAGGCGGAATTTAGCGAGGCGATTGCCCTGATCGCGCAAAGTGACGGCGAGCTAAGCTATCTCGTAAATAACGCGGGCGTCACGAACGACAAGCTCGCACTTAGGATGAAGTTGGAAGATTTCATGGGCGTGATCGAAGCAAATTTAAGCAGCGCCTTTATCGGCTGCCGCGAAGCTCTAAAGCTGATGAGCAAAAAGCGCTTCGGCGCGGTCGTAAACATCGCCTCGATCGTCGGCGAAATGGGAAACGCCGGGCAGGTCAATTACAGCGCGAGCAAGGGCGGAATGATCGCGATGAGCAAGAGCTTTGCAAAGGAGGGCGCAGCGCGCGGCATCCGCTTTAATTGCATAACTCCTGGCTTCATCGCCACCGATATGACGGATGCGCTAAGCGACGACGTAAAAGCAAGCTACGAAGCGAGCATCCCGCTTAAGCGCCTCGGAAGCACGAGCGACGTCGCCGAAGGAGTTGCGTTTTTGCTTAGCGACGGTGCGGGCTACATCACCGGAGAGTCGCTTAAAATCAACGGCGGGCTCTATATGTAGTGTTAAATAGCGGAATTTAAGGTTAAATATTATAGAATTATGCGGTATTTTTTTAAAGGAGTGCTAAAATGGCAGTATTTGAAGATGTAAGAGACGTAGTTGTAGAACAACTAAGCGTTAGCCCGGATCAGGTTAAACTTGACTCTAAAATTATTGAGGATTTGGGCGCGGACTCTCTTGACGTAGTTGAGCTAGTAATGGCTTTAGAGGAGAAATTCGGTATCGAGATCCCAGATAGCGAGTCTGAAAAATTAGTAAGCATTAAAGACGTAGTAGATTATATAGAAAATTTGCCTAAGAAATAAAATTTTAAGGAAGCGGTTTTGAAACGAGTCGTAGTAACGGGCATCGGGATGATAACCTCTCTCGGGCTTGACAAACAGAGCAGTTTTGAAAATATCTGTAACGGAAAAACCGGGGTTGATAAAATTTCGCTCTTTGACGCTAGCGAATTTCCGGTTCAAATTGCAGCTGAAGTAAAAGGTTTCGATCCTTCGAGCATAATCGAGGATGGAAAAGAGATAAAAAAGATGGATAGATTTATCCAACTCGGGCTTAAAGCTGCGGGCGAAGCCATAGACGACGCTAAATTTAGTGATTTCGATAGCGACGAATTCGGCGTTAGCTCGGCTAGCGGTATCGGCGGTTTACCGAATATCGAGATAAATGCCAATACCTGCTTGCAGCGCGGTCCTAGGCGGATTTCGCCGTTTTTTATCCCTTCTGCGTTAGTAAATATGCTCGGCGGCTTTGTTTCTATATATTATAAATTAAAAGGTCCGAATTTATCCAGCGTTACGGCTTGTGCGGCTTCAGCACATGCGATTATGGACGCTGCGAGAGTTATCATGATCGGCGAAGCGAAAAAGATGCTCGCAGTGGGTGCCGAGGCCGCGGTTTGTCCCGTAGGTATCGGCGGATTTGCCGCGATGAAGGCGCTTTGCGCTAGAAATGATGATCCGGCGCATGCTTCACGTCCGTTTGATGCGGAGCGAAACGGCTTTGTGATGGGCGAAGGCGCGGCGGCTTTAGTTTTAGAAGAGCTAGGGGACGCAAAAGCGCGCGGCGCTAAAATTTACGGCGAGCTCGTAGGATTCGGCGCTAGCGGCGATGCTTATCATATCACTTCGCCTAGCCTAGACGGACCGATCCGCGCTATGAAAAAGGCCTACGAGATGGCGGGGCGCCCGAAGATTGATTATATCAACGCCCACGGAACGTCCACTGCGATAAACGATAAAAACGAAACCGCGGCGTTAAAAGAGCTTTTCGGCGAGGGCAAGGTGCCTGCGGTCAGCTCCACTAAGGGTCAGCTAGGACACTGCCTGGGCGCTGCCGGAGCGGTAGAGGCTGCGATCAGTCTTTTAGCGATGCAAAACGGCATCATACCGCCTACGATAAATCAAATTTCAAAAGATCCAGATTGCGATTTGGACTATGTGCCAAACGTTGCCAGAAAAGCTAAACTCGATTGCGTTATGAGCAATAATTTCGGATTCGGCGGCACGAACGCATCGCTTATTTTCAAAAGAGTAGATTAATGGCTAGCTATCTGGACTTCGAAAAGTCTATAAAGCAGATCGACGAGGACATCGTCGCTGCTAAAATTCGCGGTGATGAGGACGCGGTCGAAATTTTAAATAAGAACCTCGAAAAAGAAATTTCCAAAGTTTATAAAAATTTAAACGAATACCAAAGGCTTCAGCTTGCGCGCCATCCGGATCGCCCTTACGCGATCGATTATATTCGCGCGCTTTTGCAGGACGCCAGGGAGCTCCATGGCGACCGCGCCTTTAGAGACGATCCTTCGATCGTGTGTTATCTGGGCATTATGGGCAACCGTAAAATTGCCGTGATCGCCGAGCAGAAGGGTCGCGGTACCAAAAACAAGCTGAAGCGAAATTTCGGCATGCCGCATCCTGAGGGCTATCGTAAGGCTCTGCGCGTAGCGAAACTTGCCGAGAAATTTAACCTTCCTATTTTGTTTTTGATCGACACTCCGGGCGCATATCCGGGACTCGGAGCTGAGGAGCGCGGTCAAAGCGAGGCTATCGCGCGAAATTTATATGAGCTTAGCGATCTTAAAACCCCTACGATCGCCGTCGTTATCGGCGAGGGCGGTAGCGGCGGAGCTTTAGCGATCGGCGTGGCCGATCGTTTGGCGATGCTTCAAAACTCAATCTTTTCAGTCATCTCTCCCGAAGGCTGTGCTGCGATTTTGTGGAACGATCCAAGTAAGAGCGAGGCCGCTACGAAAGCGTTAAAGATCACCGCCGAGGAGCTAAAAGAGCTGGGCTTGATCGACGACGTGATCAAGGAGCCTAAAACGGGCGCCCACAGAGATAAAGACGGCGCGATAAAAGCGCTTGGAAACTACGTCTTAACCGAGCTGCACAAGCTAGACGATCTTAGCATAGACGAGCTCATCAGCAGAAGACAACAAAAAATTTTAAGGTTCGGTGCTTATAAAGAAAACTAAATTTTAAATTTCGCGACTTTTTTAAAACCAAATTTAATAACTTCACACTCTAAGAGGACAAATGGAAAATACAAATCAAAATTCCGCACAGACCGCCGTTTCAAATTCTAATCAAAACGGTAGAAAAACTTACGCCAAAACGCACGTTCCCGTCGAGGGCTACCAGATCGAGGAGCTCCGCTCGATGGATCTTGAAAATCTCATCGCCATAGCAGACGAGTTGGGCGTCGAAAATCCGCGCGAATTCCGCCGCCAAGCGCTCGTTTTTGAAATTTTACGCATGCAGACGAAGCAGGGCGGCTTCATACTTTTTACGGGGATTTTAGAGGTTACCGCCGAGGGTTACGGCTTTTTGCGCGGCATAGATTCAAATTTAAGCGACAGCGCCAATGACGCCTACGTGAGTCTCAGCCAGATCCGCAAATTCGCCCTTCGTGTCGGCGACATCGTCACGGGCCAGGTGCGCGAGCCGAAGGATCAGGAGAAGTACTACGCGCTCTTAAAGATCGAGGCGATCAATTACAAATCGATCCAAGAGGCCAGAGAGCGCCCTCTATTTGACAATCTCACGCCGCTTTTCCCGACCGAAAAGCTAAAGCTCGAATATGACCCTATGCGCCTTACCGGTCGCGTGCTCGATCTTTTCACTCCAATCGGCAAGGGGCAGCGCGGGCTCATCACGGCGCCTCCGCGTAGCGGTAAAACGGAGCTTATGAAGGAGCTTGCCAACGGCATTACGCGCAACCACCCCGAGGTTGAGCTTTTGGTGCTGCTAGTCGACGAGCGCCCCGAGGAGGTGACCGATATGGAGCGCAGCGTGCGCGGCGAGGTATTTAGCTCGACCTTCGATCAGCCCGCATTCAACCACGTTCGCGTCGCCGAGCTCGTCATCGAAAAAGCAAAACGCGCCGTCGAAAACGGCAAGGACGTCGTCATCCTGCTCGATAGCATCACCCGCCTTGCGCGCGCTTACAACACCGTCACGCCTAGCAGCGGCAAAGTCCTAAGCGGCGGCGTGGACGCAAACGCCCTACACAAGCCGAAGCGCTTCTTCGGTGCGGCGCGAAATATCGAAAACGGCGGCTCGCTTACCATTGTCGCTACCGCGCTCATCGAGACCGGCTCGCGAATGGATGACGTGATCTTCGAGGAGTTCAAAGGCACGGGCAACAGCGAGATCATCCTCGATCGCAACATCTCGGACCGCAGAATTTACCCCGCGATCAATATCACCAAGTCGGGTACGCGTAAAGAGGAGCTTTTGCAAGGTAGCGAAAATCTGCAAAAGATCTGGGCGCTGCGCTCGGCGATCTCGACGATGGACGACGTCGAGGCACTGAAATTTTTATACGCCAAGATGCTAAAAACCAAAGACAACATCGAGCTGCTATCGATAATGAACGGCTAAATTTTATTAAATTGATTCGTTATGAAATTTAATGCTTTATTATTCTTGCGTTAGGTTTTATGTAAACGACTTAGATTTTGATAAGAGATAGTCAAGGATTTTGGTTGTGGAGGAATAGGTCAGCTCATTTTTTTGAGTACAACATACTCTCTATGAGCTTAAATCTATAAAAATTAAACAATATAAGTGAGTAATTCTACGAGTAATGATTTACAGCATCCAAAGTATAGACCAGATATAGACGGTTTAAGAGTAATAGCCGTTTTATCTGTTGTGGCTTTTCATGCTTTTCCAAATAAAATAAGTGGCGGTTTTATAGGTGTAGATATATTTTTTGTAATATCTGGATTTTTAATTTCTACGATTATTTTTAATAATTTAGAAAAAGGAACATTTAGTTTCTATGAATTTTACGCTAGACGTATTAAAAGAATTTATCCGGCACTTTTCGTCGTATTATTCGCATGTCTTATTTTCGGATGGTTTGCTTTATTGCCGGAGGAGTATAAGCAGCTTGGTAAGCATACGGCCGGCGGAGCAGGGTTTATTGCAAATTTCATATTATGGAGCGAAGCCGGATATTTCGATAACTCTGCTGAAACTAAACCGCTACTACACCTATGTGCCTTGGCATAGAAGAACAATTCTATATAATTTGGTCTTTTTTTATTATGGTTTTCATGGAAGAAAAAATTTAATTTGCTAACTATATCAGTTATTATTCTGTTAATTTCTTTTGTTTTAAATCTAAAAGGTATAAAACAAGATTTAGTAGCTATATTTTATTCGCCGCAGACACGTTTCTGGGAACTTTTGTCTGGTGCTGTTTTGGCATGGTTAAATATACATAAAAATAATACTACTAAAAATTTTAAATTAAGAATAGATCATTACTTCTCAAAAATTATATATAGAGAAAGCATTCCAAATGATGGCAGATCTTTATCTAACGTATATGCCTTTATGGGTATCTTCATACTTATATATGGATTTTTACATATATCTAAGACTATGCCATTTCCGGGTAAATGGGCAATAATACCTATTCTAGGTTCTATTTTTATTATTATCGCAGGTTCTAATGGGGGGGGCTTATATCAGCCAAAAGATATTATCAAATAAAATTTTAGTTTGGTTTGGGCTTATTAGCTTTCCGTTATATTTATGGCATTGGCCGTTATTATCGTTTGCTAGAATTTTAGAAAGCGAGACTCCCAATAGAACTATAAGAATATTTTGTGTTCTTTTATCAGTGCTTTTGGCTTGGGTTACATATAAATTTATAGAAAGACCATTGCGCTTTAAAAATAATTTTAAATTTAAAATTCCTATATTATTTGCCATAATTGTCCTAATTGGGATTTTGGGATATATTATTTATCTCAGAAACGGTAAAAATGCAAACTCAATCACTCAATTCAGTTCAGTTACCCAGCTTGACCCTGCTAAATTTTTACATGATAGCGCTCAGAATTGTAAAAAGTATTTTCCTGATTGGTCGAAGATAATCGATCACGAATGTATGATGCAAAAACCTTTTGGGAACAAGATTGCTATCATAGGCGATTCTCATGCCAATCATTTATATTTAGGCATTGCATAGAAAACAAAAGATGGCGTCGCTTTATTTCCGGCAAGTTGCGCTGCATCATTTATAGATATTTCTAGCGGCACTAGTGATATTGATCCCAATATAGTTAGAGTTAGAAAGAACGCTTATCAACTTATAAATTCGGCATATAATTTTATATTACAAGATTCAAATATTAAAACCGTAATATTAGGGCATAATCCTGATTGCTCATATATAGATGCGAAAGATATGGAAAATTTACAAGAAAAAAGATGTCGATAAAATATTGGAAGATGGCGTTAGAGGAACGCTAGATTTATTATTAAAAAGTAAAAAAGAGATTGTAATTTTATTAGATTCGCCACACTTGCCTTATGATCCTTCAAATTGCGCTATAAGATCTATCAGACCTATAGGTAGAAATAAATGCATTTTCTCAAAAGAATATTCAGAAGGTCAAAAAAAGTATAATAATATAATAAAAAAGGTTATAAAAGATTATCCATTAGTTAAAGTCTATGATCTTTTTGAACCATTTTGTGATGAAAATAATTGCTATATCTCTAAAGATAATGTAATATTATATAATGATAGAGATCATTTAAGTTATGGAGGCTCTAGATTCGTCGCTCCATTTATATTGAATAGATTGGAATAATAAAAGGCTCTCTTTAACTTAATACAAACATAAGGAGTATTAAGTTACGATGAGAACTATGAAAAACAGGTATATAGTCCGTTCCCGAATTTCAGAAAAGAAATTTAGAGAAATTTTAAAGTATTTTGTAGAGGATATAGAAGCATCAAAGATATCAAATTTAACTAAAATTTCAGAAGCAACCCTATGTAAAATCTTTAGAGAAATAAGAGCTCTTATGTCTAAAGAGTGTGAAAAGATAAGCAAATTTAGCGGTGAGATAGAAATAGATGAAAACTACTTCAGATCTAAAAGAGTAAGAGGAAAAAGAGGTAGAGGCGCAGCAAATAAAACACCCGTATTCGGCATGCTTAAAAGAGACGGCAAAGTTTATACCCAGATAGTTAAAAACTGCTCTGCTAGTGAGTTGATACCTATATTATCTCAATATAGCGAGCTTGATAGCTCTACTATTTATTCTGA
>CAUQPS010000018.1:0-31303 GCA_963520005.1 uncultured Campylobacter sp. | reverse complement strand
GAGCTATCGGCAAACAGCACTCTATCATAATTTTTATAAATTTTAAAAAACTGCGTTTTTTTGGCTAAGACAACGCGGTAAGCATAGGTGCGTGCATCATCCTTGCTAATGCCGCTTTCATCGAAATTAAAAGGAATTCGCGTAAATTCTACGCCGTTATCCTTTAGAATTTGCGCTCTAGTAGGCGAACTTGAAGCTAAATAGATCATCAAAACTCGCCCACCGTCACGCCTAGATAAACGCAAATCAGCGTGACTACGATATTTAGCGGGATGAAATATTTAACGACGATGATTAAATGCTCATTCGCCTCAAGCTCATCTCCCGCATCCAAAGCTCGCTTCAAAGATGAAATTTTATAATGCATGTAGATAAAATTTAGTAGTATAAAGCCGGCGCCAGCCCACAACGTGGCAATCGCGCCTTTTACCATAGGATCTGAAAATTTAAAACCTCCGCCATCCGCAAGAAAAAATCCACTTACGCAAACGATCACCAAAAATAGCGCAAAGAACTGCTCATAGCGTTTCATATATCGTAAAATTTCTGTAAATTTTACGTCCTTCGCATCCACTTGGCTTTTACTGCTTAAATTCATAAAAATCCGCGCGATCAAAAATACACAGATCTGCGCGCAGACCAAAAAAATCACGCTTAAAATGTGAATCAGCGGCAAAATTTGCGAGGCTTTGATGAAGCCGGTATCGATTTCGTTCAAATTTTACCTTTTGCGTAAGAGATCGCTTCTTTGATCGCTTCTTCGATTTTTAGCACGTCCTTGCCGCCTGCGGTCGCAAAATCATCGCGTCCGCCGCCGCCACCGCCTAAAATTTGCGCTGCTAGCTTAACCCACTCGCCCGCTTTGATCGGCGCATTTTTAACACCTGCCGCGATTGAAATTTTACCGTCGGTGCTTACTTGCATCAGCATTATCGCCGCCTTTTCGTGGCTATTTTTAAACTCATCTATCATAGTTTTTATATCACCGCTTTCGACCGAGGCTACACAAAGTTTGGTATCACCGACATTTAAAAAAGCCAGTGCATGAGAACTGCTTGCATGCTTGATCTGATCTTTTAGCGATCTGATCTCATCTTTTAATTTCTCAATCGCGCGGAGAGGCTCAATCCCTTTTAGCTCCGCAGAAATTTCAGCAAGCTTAGCGCGATTTTGAAGCGCTAAATTTAAAGCAGCGCGCGAACAAACTGCCTCGATACGCCTAACACCCGCACTTACGCCGCTTTCTTTGACTATAAAAAACGGTCCTATCTCGCTTAAATTACGCACGTGAATTCCGCCGCAAAGCTCCTTACTAATCTCTCCGAAGCTCACGACGCGCACTTTTGAGCCATATTTTTCGCCAAAAAGCGCAATCGCGCCGCTGTTTTTAGCATCATCTATATCCATAATCTCAGTTTTTGCCGCACAGCCCTTGCAAACGGCGTTATTTACAAATTCCTCGATTTTAGCTAGTTCCTCATCGCTAAGCGCCTTAGGATGCGAGAAGTCAAATCTTAAGCGGTCTGCTTCGACTAAGCTTCCTGCTTGAGCGATATGAGCCCCTAGCACCGCACGAAGCGCCGCGTGCAAAAGATGCGTCGCGCTGTGATGGCGTGCAATCTGTTCACGCTCCTCAGAAACCTTGAGCCCGACGATATCGCCAATTTTTAGGTTACGATTAAGGCGCAAGTGGGATAAATTTAGCCCATAAAATTTCTGCGTATCAAACACATCGGCTATGGACTCCACTTCGCCGCTATCGCCCGTTTGACCGCCGCTTTGTGCATAAAACGGAGTCACATCAAACATCGCCCAGCCGATATCACCGGCTTTGAGCTCATCTACTTCCGCAAAATCCTCATTAAGTAGCGCTAAAACCTTGCTCGTACGGCTAAGCTCTTCGTAACCGCTAAATTTATTCTCACCAAATTTCTCTAGCAGCACCTTGAAATCGCCACGGACGTTTTTATCGCCACTGCCCTTCCATGCGGCCTTAGCTATCTGCCTTTGCTCGCTCATAAGTGCATCAAATTTAGCCTCATCCACGCGCAAATTTTTCTCGCGCAGCATATCGGCGGTCAGATCGAGCGGAAAGCCGTAGGTATCGTATAACTTAAACGCGACCTCGCCGCTAAAAATTTCTTTAGTGCGCGCAAGCTCCTCGTTAAAAAGCTCGATGCCATTTGCCAAAGTAGCAAAAAATCGCTCCTCTTCGAGCTTGATCTGCTCCTTTACGGCTTGCTTTTTTTCGTTCAGATAGGCATAGTGCCCGCCCATCAGCTCGCATACTTTATCCACGAGGCGGTGCATAAAGGGCTCTTTGATACCGAGCAGATAGCCGTGACGCACGGCGCGGCGCAGAATTCTACGCAAAACATACCCCCTGCCCTCGCGGTTAAAATTTGTCCCCTGTGCTAGCAAAAACGTAACTGAGCGGATATGATCGGCGATGACGCGATAGCTCGCGCCGCTTTCATAAACGTAAGGCTTGCCGCAAAGCTTTGCAACCTCATCAATTAGCGGCATAAAAAGCGAGCTGTCGTAGTTGCTAAATTTGCCCTCTTTAATCGCTGTGACGCGCTCAAGCCCCATGCCCGTGTCGATGCTAGGCTTTGGAAGCGGGCTAAGCTTGCCGTCTTTGCTGCGCTCGTACTGCATGAAAACTAAATTCCAAATCTCTAAAAAGCGGTCGCCGTCGCCGCCCATATAATCCTCTGGCGAGTGAAAATGCTCCTCACCCTGATCATAAAAAATTTCGCTGCACGGCCCGCACGGACCGGTATCACCCATCGCCCAAAAATTATCGTGATCGCCGAAGCGATATATGCGCTCCTGCGCTATGTGGCGTGCCCAGAACTCGTAAGCTTCGTCGTCCTTTTCGTGCACGGTAACGTAGAGTTTGTCTTTGGGAAGCTTTAAAATTTCAGTGATAAACTCCCACGCATAGGCGATCGCTTGCTCTTTAAAATACTCGCCGAAGCTGAAATTTCCAAGCATCTCAAAAAACGTATGGTGGCGCGCGGTGTAGCCGACGTTGTCTAGGTCGTTGTGCTTGCCGCCGGCGCGGATGCAGGTCTGACAGCTCGTGCGGATAGGCGGCGTCGGGCGCGGAACGGCTCCTGTAAATATGCTTTTAAAGGGCACCATGCCCGCGTTTGTAAACAGCAAGCTATCATCATCTGGCACCAGCGGTGCACTAGGGATGATCTGATGGCCCTTGCTTGCAAAGAAATTTAAATATTCGCTTCTAATATCCATGATTTGTCCTGATTTCAAGTTAAATTTTAAAGGCGCATTTTAGCTAAATTAGATTTTAAAAATTATAAATTTTAACCATTCTTAGTTATAATGGCGCGAAAGATTAAATTTAGGGCATGGCGATGAAAAAAAAGATAGCGATCATAGGCATGGGCGAGCTTGGTCAAAAGCACTTCAGCGAGCTAAGAAGGAGCGATTATTTCGAGCTTGTAGCGCTTTATCATAAGGGCAGCAGCGAAAATTTCGGCCCGCGCTATCCGATCTTTGATAATCTAACCGATCTTTTTAACGTAGCTAAGCCCGACGCCGTAGTCATCACGGCTCCCCCGCCATCGCATAAAGAGCTGATTTTAAAATGCCTTCCATTTACCAAAAATATCTTTGTAGAATCTCCGCTCGCACAAAGCCTAGCCGAAGCTAGAGAGATAAACTACGCAGTCACTACTAACGGCACGCGCCTAGCCGTAGGCTACTCCGACCGCTACAATCCTGTCATCGTATCCTTGCTACGCGAGCTAGCCAAGGGGGATAAAATTTTTTCGATGAGCTTCGTAAGCGGCTTTGCAAACGACGATAGAGCAGATATCGTAGCCAATGCCCTTTTTAGAGATATCGATCTTGTGCGGCTGCTTTCTCACAGCGAGATCGCCTGCATAGAACTTAGCAAAAATATCTCTAAAGAGCGCACTCTAGCTGCATGCGCGACACTCCACACAAAAAGCGGTTGCTATTGCACGCTAATGCAGTCCAATCTCTATCCGATCAGACGCCACGGTATCGAGATTTGCACCGACAGCGGTGTATATTTCGGCGATCTAATCTCAATAACTCTTTTTAAAATTACGCCTGACGGGCGCGTAAATCTGCGCGTCGATCGCGACGACTTTTCGCTACGCCGCGAACACGAAGCGTTTTGCGCGATGTGCGACAGCAGCACTAACGCAGGTCTTGCAAGCGTAGAGGATGCGATAAAAATCAGAGAAATCATCTCATGAAAAAAGCCCTAATTTTACTCAACATGGGCGGTCCGAACAATCTGAGCGAGGTTGAAGTTTTTTTAAAAAATATGTTTAACGACCCCTTTATTTTAGGCATTAAAAGTGATTTTTGGCGTAGCGTTTTGGCCGCACTCATCGTAAGAAGTAGAGCGGCAGCGGCGCTTAGCAACTACGAAAAACTGGGCGGACGCTCGCCGATATGCTCCATTACCGAAGCGCTTTGCGAGCGTGTAAATTCACTCGTGCGAGCCGAATTAAGCGCGCGGTTAAAATTTGAAGGCGCGGCGGATGCGGGCGCTGCAAATGAACCGCTGCAAGACATTTCATTGCAGAGCAAGCCGCCGCAAGACGTCCCGACGCAGGGCGAGCCGCCGCAAAACGAGGCGCCGCAGGATAAAAAACCGATAGACGAGCTAATTTGCGATTATGCGATGAATTACACGCCGCCCTTTGCGGAGGATGTGTTTAAAAAATACGCGGATTTTGACGAGATAATTTTGATGCCTTTGTATCCGCACTTCTCGAAAACGACGATACAATCGAGCCTGTGCTCTGCCGAAGCGGCACTTAAGCGGCTCGGTATAAAAAATTATAAAATCATCGACATTTTTTACGACAGCGCCGCTTACAACGAAATTTTGCTAAATTTAATCGCAAGCTGCGTTGCGAAATTTAGCGAGGATGAAATTTCGCAAATTTCGCTCATATTTTCCGCCCATTCGCTGCCGCTAAAAATTATCGCCGCGGGCGATCCCTACGAGGCGCAGGTAGGGGCGCACGTAAAAATTTTAAAAGATCTGCTGGCTGCGCGCGGGATTAAATTTAAAGAGATTATCTTGGCGTATCAATCGCGCCTGGGCCCCGTGAAGTGGCTAGAGCCCAATATCGCGGACGTTTTGCGGGATCTGCAGAGCAAAAAAGCGCTGATATTTCCGATCGCGTTTTGCGTGGATAATTCCGAGACCGATTTTGAGCTGGATATTTTTTATCGAGCTAGTGCACGCGAGCTGGGTTATGAATACTACGAAGTGTGCAAATGCCCGAACTTCCGCGAGGATTTTGCAAAATTTATACTCGCGCAAGCGCTGTAAATTTAGAGATTAAAATTAGCTTTTCTATTCGAGCCTTTTATGCTTTTTGCGGAGTTTGCAAGCCCAATACGATGTCGATAAAATCGGCTAAATTTCATTCTAAGCAATTAGAAAGAGCTTTAAATTTAATTATTTCGCAGCGGGTTGCGTAGCCTTACTCTTTTGATCTTCCGCTTCCTTACTAAATAAATTTCTTTTATATTCTTTATAGTCGTTAGTTAGCCTCTCGACTTCCTCTTTAGATATATGGAAGTTGGGATTTTTTATATGCTTTCTATTTGCTGCAAATTCGATTTTATCGATTTTTTTTTGCCCTACCGCAAATAGTATATACTCTTTAATATTTTTAAAGGTAGCGTTCTTGTCGGAACAATGTTTTTGTAAAAAAGCAAGCTCAAACATAGCGATAGGGGCTCTCTTGTAATATTCGCTTTCTATAAAATATCGATAATTCCCATAGCATTTATCATCATACATTCTTTTTAAAAATTCATCGTTTGGGATTCCGCCTATATCATATTGCAAAAGTAGATCTATCATAGCTCCGGGCTCGGGCACGTCCAGTAGCCCTCCATATACCGACATATAAAGCCTAAACTCCTCTACCCCATACTCTTTGTTAGTATTTTTTATATTTTTATAGCCAGGTATCTCCTCTAGTTTATTTGAAACGGAGACCTCTCCCATATTGAAAGTGGAGTAGGTATACGGTCTATAGCCGCTCTCTAGTACCATTTTCATTATATCGTACATATTGTTTCTAACTAGGTGGCTGATAAAATAATACGGCTCGCCTCCGCCGCTAAAAAGAACCTCTTTGGTGCGGTAATGTATGATCGGCGTAGCGTTTTCGTCAAAGCTTACAGAATCTATCCAGTTTTCGACATCTCTAATCCCGTAAGTTTCCTGCACGATCTCTACTTCGTCAAACTTAACTCCGCTATCTAGCAAAAGCTTGACCGACTTAGTGGCGTTATTTTCCATAGCGTATGCCATAGGGGATAGCTCGTAATTATCTTTCTTATGAGGATCGGCACCCATCTCTATCAGCTTTTTTGCTGTCTTTTCATCATCGTAAAAGCTAGCATACATCAAAGGGGTAACGCCGAAATGAAGAGGGGTGTCTACGCTTATATTATTATCCTGCATAAATTTTAAAATTTTATCCGTATCTTTTGATTTTAAACTCCTGCGTAAAAGTTCCATCGTGGGGTTATTTCTAACCTCCTCTTCGTCTATATCCCAATATCTATAGCCAACTGCGTTTATCTCCTTTTGCGTTACGTATTTAGCTAGCTCGGAGTTAGGATCTACTTTGGTGTTTGCAGTGACGGTATAGTGATGGGAGGTTGATGTAAATCTTAAGCCGATTCCAAATTTTAACGCTAAGACAATGGCGATGAGAACAATAACTATATAAGGAATGCTTTTTAAAATGTTTTTTATGATTTTAAGCAAGGTCTTCAAAAAGGTCTTCAAATTTGATCCTTCTGCCTTAAAACACTAGCCTGTAAAGAGCTTTAGCTTTTAAGCAAAACCTAAAGCGACAACTCGTTTTATCCCTCCGAAAGTGCCGCGATTATATAACGATGAGGATTAACTTTCACTTATACCAAAAAATTTTATCTATTTTTGTAGCTTAGCATCGTGTTTGAGCTTCAAACTTAAAAAGCAAACTACATTGATAAAATCTAAATTTAACCCCCAAGCTAAATTTCAGAGCTTTCCTTGTGCGTCTTTATAGACGTTTTTCACATCGTAAACCAGCGAGCCTGCGTAATCAAGCTCGAAAAATTGCTTATGCGCCACGGCGATTATGACACAGTCAAATTTGCGCAAATCGGGCTTTTGCAGCAGATCGATGTCGTAGTATCTCTTGGCGTCGGCGGCGCTCGCCCAAGGATCATAGACGCCCACCTCGCAGCCGAAATTTTTAAGCTCTTTTATCATATCCACGACGCGCGTATTGCGGGTATCGGGACAGTTTTCTTTAAACGTCAGCCCCAAGATCAAGACCTTCGCGCCCTTTACCTTTTCGTCGTATTTTATCATCATCTTAACGACCTCCGTAGCGACGTAGCTTCCCATATTGTCGTTGATGCGGCGGCTTGAGAGGATGATTTCGGGGTGATAGCCCACCTCGGTCGCCTTCTGCGCCAGATAATACGGATCGATGCCGATGCAGTGTCCGCCTACGAGGCCCGGACGGAAGCTTAAGAAATTCCACTTCGTAGCCGCTGCGTCGATGACGTCGTTGGTGTTGATACCGAGCTTGCCAAATAGGATCGCAAGCTCGTTGATAAAGCCGATATTGATGTCGCGCTGGGTGTTTTCGATCACCTTCGCGGCCTCGGCGACCTTGATACTGCTAGCGCGAAAGGTGCCGTTTTGCAGGATGCTAAGATAGACGCTATCTACGACGTCCAAAGCCTCCGCGGTGCTTGCCGAGACGATCTTTTTGATCTTAGTGACGGTGTGAATTTTATCACCAGGATTGATCCGCTCGGGCGAATATCCGCAGAAAAAATCGCGGTTAAATTTAAGCCCGCTGGCTCTCTCAAGCACCGGCACGCAGTCCTCCTCTGTAGCGCCCGGATAGACGGTGCTTTCATACACGACGATGTCGCCCTTTTTAAGTACGGCTCCGACGCTTTCGCTGGCCTTGATTAGCGGCGTAAGATCGGGGCGATTTAGCCTATCTACGGGCGTCGGCACGCACACGATATAAAAATTGCTCTGCCTCATATCATCTAGATTTGCGCTAAATTTTAGCCCGTTTTGAATCGCCGCGGCAAGCTCCTCGTCGCTAAGCTCCAGCGTGCGATCATGCCCACCGCGCAGCTCGTCTATGCGCTCTTGCGAGACGTCAAAGCCCACCACTTCGTGCTTCGCCGCAAACGCCGCCGCCAAAGGAAGCCCCACGTAGCCAAGCCCAATTATCGCTATTTTCATTTTTCCCTCATTTGCTTTCATATTTTCCTCTTTTCTTTGCGTTAAATTTCGCAGCCAAACTCGCTAAATTTCATGCTCGCATTGCGCGTCTTAAAATTTAATGCTACAGGCTCGCTTGCCGTTTTATTTGCGTTACTTGCGCGACGGCAAAATTAAAATTTTGACTTGACGCGGAATTTTACGCCGCGGCAAAATTCTGTATCGCGATAAAATTCCGTTGCTTTAGCGCAGCGAGCGGCGCCATGCAAAATTTCAAGCCGTGATAAAATTTTACTACCGCGCCAAAATCCCGCATCGCGATAAATTTCCATCTTCGTGCCGTTAAAATTTTGCGCCGATAAATTCTATGCCGCCAAAATTCCGCGCCATAAAATTTAAACGCCTTAAAATTTCAAAAAGCCGCGCCGAATTTCGTAAAATTTCATCGCCGCAAAATTTTAAAAAACCTCGCGAAATTTAGCAAATTTAATCTTTAATTTCAACTGCCTCATCCTTGATCTCGACCTTTTGCGTGGCGTTTGCGTCGGCTGCGGGCTTTAGATAGCCCTCCTCAATCAAAATTCCTACCGCCCGCTTAAAGATCGGCAGCGCGTTTTGAGCGGCGTAGTAGCTGCCCCTTTTGGGCTCGCGCACCAAAACGCCGATCGTGTAGCTGGTGTCCGCGTCGTTGGCAAAGCCAAAAAACGAGCTGTTATAAGCGCTCGAATAGCCGCCTCCCTTGGCGATGCGCGCGGTGCCCGTCTTGCCGCCGATTTGCAGCCCCGCTACTCGACCCTTGCGCCCCGTGCCGCTCTCGACCGTTTTGATTAAAATTCCTTTTATTACGTCGGCGGTAGTTTTAGAGATGACCTGGCGGGTTTCGCTTTCGTTAACGATGTAAGTTTTGCCGTTATTTTCTAGATTTTCGACTAAGCGCGGGCTAATCATGACGCCGCCGTTGTTAAAGACGGTATAGGCATTGAGCATCTGAAGGAAGGTCATCTGCGCGCCGTAGCCGTAGCTGATCGTGGCTTTGTAAATTTTATTATTCAGGCTTTTGATGCTTGGGATATTTCCACTTTGCTCATACGGCAGATCAATGCCTGTTTTTTGCGACATACCAAAGTTCATAAGCCCGTCATAAATAGCCTGGCCCTCCAGCCGCTCTGAAATTTTAATCATTCCGATGTTTGAGCTGTGGATAATGATCTCCTCGCCGCTCATCTGCTTAGCAGGGTGCGTGTCGCGGATCGTGCGAGTACCAAGCTTATAGCTGCCGTTATAGGTATTAATGATCTCGCCCGGTTTGACAGCTTTAGCGTCGTAGGCGATTGCGAAAATTATCGGCTTCATAATCGAGCCCACTTCGTAGGCGTATTCGCTCGCGGTAAAATTTAAATTCTTAAGATCGTTTTTTGTGATGTTTGAGGGATCATAGCGGGCATTGGTCGCGAGGGATAAAATTTTGCCCGTTTTGGAGTTCATAATGCCTACCACGATTTCTCGCGCATCGTAATTATCAGCGCCCTCATCGCTTAGGCGCTCTATCTTTCTTTGCAGCGTTAGCGGCACGCTTAGGCGGACATTGTAGCCGTCGATCCTGCCCGTCTTTTTGCTGCTGCGCTCTAGAATGATATTACCGCCGATATCGCGCGGACCCACGATAAACTCATCTCTAACCGGCGCTAGATAATACTCGTAGTACTTCTCAATCCCTTTGATGCCGCTAACCTTAGTGATGCCGCCGACCTCTTTTTTATTGATATAGCCGATTAACGGAGTGAGCGAATCACCGACATTGTAGCTGCGCTTCTCGCCGCTTTCGCTCACGCTCATGCGGATAGGCGGATTTAGCCTGCCGTTTGCGCCTATAAAGCTAACAAAG
This sequence comes from uncultured Campylobacter sp., assembly GCA_963520005.1. Classification (GTDB taxonomy): domain Bacteria; phylum Campylobacterota; class Campylobacteria; order Campylobacterales; family Campylobacteraceae; genus Campylobacter_B. The sequence goes on along the minus strand of CAUQPS010000018.1, from coordinate 21,140 downwards.
ACCTTTTTTAAATTTAGCTTATACGCAAGCTCTTTAAGGTGCACGGCGGTTTTGGCGTCGATCTTATACGACAGCACTGTCGTGCCGCCAGAGCCCTCGATAGCGCTTTTGACGCGCTTTTCGCTATCACCCGTGTAGATGCAGTATAGCCGCACGAAAAGATCAAGCTTGTTTTTATCGATGCTTCGCGCATCGACGCTAACTTTATAGAGCTTGACGGAATTTGCCGCGACATAGTTGTCTTTTGCGATTATCGCGCCGCGGATCGCGCTGTTGGTTTCATTGACATCCAGGCGCGGTAACTTGCGCTCGGTGCTGCCCCAAAAATATAAAATCGCCAAAAATACGAAAAGCGCCGCCGGCACGAATATAAACATCACGATAATCATACCGACCGAGGAGCTTTTATCTCTTTGCCACATCTTATTTCTTTAAAATTCTAAATTCCGTGCATTTTTTACGCTGCCGCATTTCAAGCTTTGGCTCAATGCTGCGCTCCGCGCGGAGCTTTAAGATCCGCGAAGCGCTCAAAGCCGCTATCTTGCACACTAAGCTCAGCAAATAAAGCGAGGAATTCCGCTCGCGGCATCTCTTTAGCACCCATAAATTTCAGATGCTCGTTCATAATCTGACAATCGATTAGAAAGCCGAAATTTGCAAGCACCTCACAAAGCCTAATCAGCGCGACTTTCGAAGCGTTGCTCTTTAGGCTCAGCATACTCTCGCCGCAAAACACACGCCCAAAAATTAGCCCGTATAGCCCACCCACAAGCTCGCCGTCCTCGTATGCTTCGACGCTGTGAGCGTAACCGTCTGCCGCCAAACGCGAGTAAGCCTGCACGATCTGCTCGCTGATCCACGTGCCGTCGCTCTCTTTTTTGCGCACGTCTTTGCAGCGCTCGATGAAGCCCTTAAAATTTGCGTCAAATTTCACTTCATATCGCTTAAGATAGGGTTTGATAGACTTTTGCACACGCACTTCGCGCGGATCAAGCACTGCACGCGGATCGGGCGACCACCATAAAATAGGCTCATCCTCGTTAAACCATGGAAATATCCCTGCGCTATAAGCGCTAAGCAAGCAATCCTCGCTCAGATCGCCGCCACTTGCAAGCGGCGCAAAATCGGGCGCATCCATAGGATCTGGAAAATCGTAAAACCGAGCCATTATTTAACGACACTGCTTTGAGCTAGTGCGGGTTGCTTTTTTTCTATCTGCGGCAAAGGCATAGAAGCAAAGCTAAAGCTTAGCTCGCCATCTTTTACGCTCACGCTAACTAAGCCACCCTCTTGTAGCGCGCCAAAAAGAAGCTCGCCGCTTATATGATCGCTTATATGAGAGCTGATTTCGCGCTTTAAATTTCGCGCGCCAAACTCATCCGAATAGCCGCGCGAGATAATCAAATCTTTTGCTTCCTTGTTTAGGCTAATTTTTACGTTTTTTAGCTGCGACTCTAGCTCGCCGATAGTTTTATCCACGATTTTTTCTAAAATTTCGCCGCTTAAGCGGTTAAAATTTATGATTTTATCGATACGATTGCGAAATTCCGGCGCAAAGAAGCTTTTTATGGCGCTATCTACTTTATAGCTCTCGTCCTTCGTAAATCCAACTTGCGGCGCTTCTTTTGTGCCTAAATTCGACGTCATTATTATGATCGTATTTTTAAAATCGGTCGTAACGCCGTTATTATCGGTAAGACTTGCGTTATCGAAAATTCCTAAAAAAATATTCGTCATGCTAGGATGAGCTTTTTCTACCTCATCAAATAAAATGACGCTGTAAGGGTGCTTTTTAATGTTATTCGTTAAAATTCCGCCATTTTCAAAGCCCACGTATCCGGGAGGCGCGCCAATGAGCCTAGAGACGCTGTGAGCTTCCATATACTCGCTCATATCGTAGCGCTCAAAATGCACTCCAAGCTGCGCGGCTAAGACCTTAGCTAGCTCACTTTTGCCCACGCCGCTGCTACCTGCGAACAAAAATACGCCGATTGGGGAGCTTGCGCCTCCAAGCCCGGCGTAAGAGCGCAAAAGTGCCTTGCAAAGGCTGCTAACCGCCTCGTCTTGACCGAAAATTTCACGCTTGATATTGACTTCCAGATTTTTTAGTACTTGTTTATTATCGACGCTACTGCTTAAATTTGCGATATTTGCGCTAATCGAAAGCGTATTTACCAAATCGTCCTTGCTGATTTCAAGCGGAGCTTCGTGCGGCTTAAACGCAAAGCTAGCGCCCACCTCGTCGATGAGATCAATGGCGCTGTCGGGAAGGAATTTATCGTTTTGATATTTTTTAGCAAGCGTTACGCTATCACGCAAAATTTCGTCGCTAAATTTCACGCCGTGAAATTCCTCATATTTTTTGGCTACGCCTTTTAAAATTTCGACGCTATCGTCAATGCTAGGCTCGCTCACGTCGATTTTGCAAAACCTGCGGCTAAGCGCTTTATCCTGCGAAAACGAGCGGTATTCACCGTATGTAGTAGCGCCGATGACCGATAGCTCGCCGCTTGCAAGCGAAGGTTTCAGGATGTTTGACATATCAAGTTCGTTGCGATTGCCCGTGCCTGCGCCAACGATCGTGTGAATTTCATCGATAAATAAAATCGCATTTTGATTAGCGCTAAACTCGTCTATGAGATCCTTTAGCCTCTCCTCAAACTCCCCGCGCAACGTAGTGCCTGCGATCAGCGCGCCAGCATCAAGGGCGTAAATCACCTTGTTTTTTAGCTTTTCTGGCACTTCGCCGCGGACGATTTTTAGCGCGATACCCTCGATGATCGCGGTTTTACCAACTCCTGCTTCGCCCACTAAGATCGGATTATTTTTCTTGCGGCGACAGAGGGTTTGTAGCGTCTTTTCGATCTCTTTTTCGCGTCCGATGAGTGGATCGATCTTGCCCTCAAGCGCGATTTTATTGAGGTTTGCTGTATAAAGTGAGCTAGGCGAATCCTTTTTAATATCGCGCTCGTTTATCGCGTCCTTTTCGCCCTCAAACGCAGGCTCAAATTCCGTATTCTGCCACTGCCTGCGGCTTTCGTCATAATTCATCGCATGCGTGATATCATCGATATCGTATGAGTTTAGCTTAATCGCTGCGGCTTCGTCGCGAGAAACGACCTCGTCGCGGTGATCGAAAGCGGATTTATACTTTCGCACGATGAGCTCAAAAATCGCGGCATTGATACCGTAGTGATTTAAAATTTTAGTGCAGTCGTTTTCCTTATCATTTAAAATTTTAAGCATAAAATCGAGCTCATTTTTAGGCTCTTTAGCGTTATTTAATTCAGTATAGAACTGCTTAAATTCTATCGTCTGCACAGGATCCTTACCGCTTGATTTAGGCATCATATCCAAAAGCCCGCCCAGATTATCCAAGATATTTAGGTAGTTAATATCCGGAATTTCTTTGGCGATGAGCCCATGGAAAGGCTTATTGTATTTAAAAATCGCATAAACTACGTGCGAAGTGGTGATATATTCGTCCTCGCCGTCGTTTGCGACGCTGATTGCTTGTTCAAAATGTTTGTTTAAAAAAAATCCTATCATTGCTTTCCTTTAAATTTAATCCTCTTCAATCTCACATCTAAGAGGGAATCCTGCGGCCTTTGCCGCTTGTAAAACCGCTTGTTGCTTGCACTCGGCTATCTCTTTAGGATACGCGCCGCAAACCGCGCGACCCTGTTTATGAACTTTCATCATTAAATCTACGGCGTCGTTAAAGTTTTTGGCGAAAATCTCCATCAAAATATAAACCACGAAATCCATCGTCGTCACGTCGTCGTTTAGTAAAATCACCTTATACGGGCGAGGCACAAAAGATTTTGTTTTGGCGCGAGTGCGAATCTGCACGCCGGTTTTAGTTGCCATTTTTTATCCTGGCGATATCGCTTTTTATCACATCGGTATCGACCATGCCTAAGTAATACGGCTTGCCGCGCTCATCACCCTCGTTAATGTCGGTAAGCCTTTGATATTTTCCATCTTTAAGTACTACCTTAAAAGGGATCGAAAGCGCGTGGCGATAACCGATGTCGTTTAAAATTTGACCCACTATGCGCTCGTTCTGTTTTGAATTGGAGATGAAATAATACGCGTTAAATTTTTTCGTAAAATTTTCGATCACCTGCGCATCGGTAATATCCTCAAAATAAATCAAGCCGACCATCAGAAAATCCGCGGAATTTTTTAGCTGAAAGTCCATCAGATGCGGCGCTTCGATGCGGCACGGCTGACAGTATGTACCAAAAATATCAAACATTAAAATTTTATCGCTGTCCGCAAGCTTAAAGCCCTTTTCTGTCCGCTCAATCGTTACCTCGCCGCCTACGACGCTTTTAAGCGTAAGGCGCTCGCCCGTTTTAAACGGCGCAAAAGCTACCTCCTCGCCACTTTCTCCGCCAATACGCTCGCCATTTTTATCTTGAGGGGAATTTTTTGCCATCTGATTCTCGCTCGCGGCAGGATTCTCGCCCGCAGAGCCCGTCTTTTTCTGCGAATCATCTCCGCAGCCACTTAAAACAAAAATCGCCAAACATGATAGTAAAAATTTCTTCATTGCATTTCCTTCGGGTTTAAATTTAAGCCCGCATTTTAACCAAAGTTTTGTGAATTTAAAATGAATGCTTGTCGTATCGCTTCATCGCGCTTTGCGCTTCGCGATCGGCTTCCTTGCGCTTTAGCGATTCGCGCTTGTCGTGCAGATTTTTGCCTTTTGCCAAAGCGATACGCGCCTTTACGCGGTTTTTATCATTCAGATACAGCGACAAAACCACGATGGTAAGGCCCTCTTTGCTAACCGCGCCCAGAAGCTTATCGATCTGCTTTCGGTGCATTAAAAGCTTTCGCGCCGCCCCCTCGTCGGGACGAAAGTGAGCGTTTGTGCTTTCAAGATAGCTGATATGCGCGTTTAGCAAAAACAGCTCGCCGCGGATCACGCGACAAAAGCTATCTTTGAGATTGCCCCTGCCCGCGCGCAGAGCTTTGACCTCGCTGCCCTTTAGCACGATGCCCGCTTCAAAGCTTTCAAGTATCGTAAAATCGTGAAATGCCTTGCGATTTTTACTCAGTTCTTTCATCTTTTTCCTTCTAAATTTAGTCCTAAGCTTAGCCCGTTTTTGCTTAAATTTAAAAGCGGGCGAGCGAATTTTAAATTTTATCTTTAAATTTAGCTTTTAAATTTTAACCGCGCGCCTTGGAATTCTTATTTTAAGAAAAACACGCTGCTGCCGCTGCCGCTTAAAAACATATCGCGGTACCTATCCATCTGCGGATATAGCTTTATGCACGGCGCAAAAAGATCGTTTAGCGCAAAGCCATCGTATCGCGCCAGCAGCTGCTCGCTGCTTAAACGTAACATCTCTTGCGCCTGCGCGGCGTTTATGTTTTGCATAAAGCTTACGCGAAACTCATTATAAACCGCGCCGGTAGAGCAAAAGATCGCGGGCGTTAAAATTTCGATCGCGGGCAAGAGGTCCTCGAAAGGCTCGATGATCTCGCCGATACCGCGCACGTTTGCGGCCTCCAGTCCGCTAACAAAAAACGCGACGTCCGCGCCGATATTTTGCGCAATCGCTATAAGCCGCTCACTCGGAATTTTTAAGCTTAATTCCTCGTTCGCAAGCCGCAAAAACGCCGCCGCATCGCTACTGCCGCCCCCAAGACCCGCACCGATCGGAATACGTTTTTTAAGCACGATCTTGTGCGAGCTGAAAAATTCCGCAAGCTCGCGCGCAAAGCCCGCCTGCTCAAGCGCCGCCTTGGCCTTTAAAATTATATTATCCGCGATCTGCGCGGCATCACATTCGAGCGCAAAGCCGCTCGCGCGCTCGAAGCTTATCTCATCAAACAGCTCCCTGCGCAACACGAAGCGCGAGGCGATCTCGTGGTAGCCGCCGCGCGTGCCGATGACTTTTAAAAAAACATTGATCTTTGCATAGGCCTTCAAATTTTACTCCTTCTGCGCCTTGGCGCGCTTGCGTTAAATTTAGCCAGCGGCAAGCTCATCTAGCGCGATTAAAATTTTAGTCCGCGCGCGAGTTAAATTTCAGCCTGCGACGCGCCCTATCCAGTGCAATCAAAATTTAAAACCGCGTGCCGTGAAGCGCGCGCCGCGGAATTTAACCCACGATCGCGGCGCCCGATACGTAAATTTTATAAAGCGCGGAATTTTAATCCGCGACGCACGCGGCCGAATTTCAACTCGCGGCGCAAATCTATCTTTGCGATTAAAATTCCAAGCCGGCAAAATTCTAGCCGCACCGCTGCACGCCGTACTAGGTCATAAATTTAGTTTATCGGTATGCCGTCCGCTGCAAAATCAAACCCGTCGACGCATACTACGCACCGCCGCGAGCTAGAATTTCATTCGACACAGGCCGCTTGCTGCGCCGCAATAAGCCCCAACCTGCGCGCTTTTTAAATCGAGAAATTTTAATCTCGCGGCGCGTCGCCATCGCTCGGCAAAAAGCAGATTAAAACGCCACTAGCCACGTTTAAATTTAGCCCCCGCGGATTTATGCCTTTCACGAGCGAGCACCGCCTACGGAGCCGCGCGTTTAAATTTTAAATTTACTCTGCCCGATGCCGATTTACGATCTGTGCACAACAAAAAAAGCGTGATCGTTTGCCCGCTGTTTTGCACGATAAAATTTAACCGCGCAGGGCGGCGCGCTATGCGAGCAAATTTAAAATGCGCCGTATTTATAACCGCTCAAATTTCAAGCCAGGGCCGCCCGATCAAAATTCCGTCGCAGGCTAGAGGCGCCGATTAAAACACGCCGCCCGCGATCGGGACGTCATTCCAAAGATACCTCACCTCGCCCGCGCTAATCTCGATGATCGAGTAAAAATCGCCGCAGATAAGCAGATAGCGTCCGTCCGCGCGGCTCGCCAGATCCTTTGCGGCGAGCTTCTTGCCCAAGATCACGTCGCGCGCATCGCCGTCGTAAAAGTTTGGCTTAAGATCTAAAAACTCGAGCGGATTTAGCGCCGCCTCATCCGCAAAGCGCGGATCTTGCAGGTCAAAAGCCCCCTCGCTTTCTCGTCTAAGCGCGCTTAGCGTACCCGTAACGCCTAGCTTTCCTGCTAAAATTTGCGCGAAAGAGCGCACGTAGCCGCCCTCGCTGAGTGCTACACGAAAGCTTACGAAGGGGTGAGCGTAGCTTAAAATTTCAGCATCAAAAACCCGCATCGAGCTCTCTTTCAAACTCACCTCTTCGCCTGCGCGAGCGAGCTTATATGCGCGCACGCCGCTAATTTTCTTGGCGCTGAAAGCGGGCGGGATAAATTTTATCTCGCCGCGCATTTGCGCCATCGCAGCGTCTAAAATTTCGCGCGAAAGCGGCGGAATTTGCTCTACGCGCCCTATGTTTTCGTTATCTCCGCTTGGGCTCTGCGCGCCCAGCCACAGCGTCGCGGTATAAACTTTTGGCTCTTTTTTCAAAAACCTAAAAAAGCGCGCGTATTGCCCGAACGCCACGATCAGCGCGCCGCTTGCGAAGGGATCGAGCGTACCGCTAAAGCCAGCCTTCTTCACGCCGTATTTGCGTTTAAGAGCGCTTAAAAATTTATTGCTCCCAATACCCGCGGGTTTGTCCGCCAAAAACAATCTATTCATAAGAGCCGATCTTTTCTACGAAATTCGACATTATCACGCGCGAAATTCCGCCGAAATTTATAGTGAGCCGATCGCCGTTTACCGCCGTGATCTGTCCGATCCCAAATAGCTTATGTTTGATCAGCTCGCCCTTGCTAAAGCCGCTGCTTTGCTCGCGCGGAGGCTCTTTGACTCCCAAACCCGCCTCGGCTATAAATCTGCTCGCATCGAGCCTCTCGCGCTTACCGCGATAAAAGCGGCTAGCGGCAAAGCTAAGCGTGAGAGTGCGTTTGGCGCGCGTAATCGCTACGTATGCGAGCCTACGCTCCTCCTCGATGTCATTGCTGTCGCCCAAAAGCGGGAAAAAGCCCTCCTCCAGCCCGATTACGAAAAGGTGCGAAAACTCAAGCCCTTTGCTGGCGTGCACGCTCATTATATTTATCGCATCGCCCATGATAGCGTCTTGATCGCTAAGAAGGCTCAGCTCGTTTAAAAATTCCGCCAGATCAAAATCGGGCTTATTGCTCGCCTCGTCCTTCAGCATCGCCAAAAACTCGTCGATATTTGCGACTCGATCGGCGCCGTCCGGAAGCGAGGCGTAGTAAGCTTTTAGCCCGAAAGCGGACTCTAGCGCGTCTATTTTTTTGATCGTATCCGCTAGCGCGGAGATAGAAGCGATGCCGCTTTTAAGCTCCGCTAAAGCCTGCGCCGCCTTGGCGCTAAGCCCCGCGTCCGGCTCGCTAAAGGCGTCAAATAGACTTATGAGCCGCAAGCGCGAAAGCTCCTCGAGCTTTGCCAGCGAGATCTTGCCGATGCCGCGCTTGGGCACGTTTATGATCCGCCTCATCGAAAAGTCGTCGTGCTCGTCATTTACCAAGCGCAGATAGGCGATCGTATCCTTAATCTCGGCTCGCTCGTAAAATTTCACGCCGCCTACCATTTTGTACGGGATTTTGGCTCGATTCAGCCCCTCTTCCAGCGCGCGCGAAAGAGCGTTTACGCGGTAAAGCACGGCGATTTGAGAGGGCGCTACACCGCTTGAAAGCAGCTTTTTGATAGCTTCTGCGATCTTTGCCGCCTCGATACCCTCCTCGTCCGAACGCAAAATTTCGATCTTTTCGCCCCCGCCGTTCATGCTAGTAAGGCTCTTGCCGAGGCGGTTTTTGTTATGCGAGATGAGCTCGTTGGCGGCATTTAAAATCTCATCCGTGGAGCGGTAGTTCTGCTCGAGTTTGATAAATTTTACGTTTGAGAACTGATCTTTAAAATTTAAGATATTTTCTATCCGCGCGCCGCGCCAGCCGTAGATACTCTGATCGTCATCGCCCACTACCGCGAGGTTTTCGTGCACGGTACAAAGCTTTTGCAGCAGCTTGAATTGAATGTCGTTGGTGTCCTGATACTCATCGACCGTGATATAGGCGTAACGGCGCGAAATTTCATCGCATAGTCGCTCATTCGCGTTTAAAATTTTATACGGCAAAATTAGCAGATCATCGAAATCCACAAGATTATTCGCCGCCAAATACGCCTCGTAGCGCTTATATGCTCTAGCGCAGTGCGCGTAAAATCCGCTATACATCCTACTTAGCTCGTCCTCTTCGCCCTTTAGAAGCTCGTCGATATCTTTGGGGCCGATTAGAGAATTTTTGTAGGTTGAAATTTTGGCTGCCAATAGCGACGTGGGCAAATTTATCTCAAAGCCCTTGATGATCTTCTTCTTATCGTCGGTATCGATTACTTGAAAGTTTGCACTGCGGCCAAGCTCGCTAATATGAAATTTCAAAAACAAAAGCCCGAATTTATGAAAGGTGCACAGAAGCGGCACGCCGCTTAAATTTAGCCCGCTTATCAGATTAAGCGCCCGCGAGCGCATCTCGGCGGCGGCTTTATTCGTAAACGTAAGCGTGAGAGTATTCTCCGCAGGCACGCCGTTTGATAGCAGATAGGCAAGACGCGCGGTGATCGTTTTGGTTTTGCCACTACCAGCACCCGCTAAGATTAGCATCGCTCCATCCACATGGCTCGCAGCCTCGCGCTGAGCGGGATTAAGACCTTCTAAAATATCACTCATTTTGAGAAAATTTTACGCGATTTTTCGCGCTTAAGCCACTCAGACTCGGGCTGGGAGAAATTTACCGCGATAGGCTTGCCGTCCACGACGATCTGCAAAACCGCGTAAAACGGCACGCTAAGCGTGCTTGCAAAATCTTGCGGCCCAAATCCCGCCTCGAAAACCAGCTCATCCTTACTAAGATGCGCGCTAGAGAGCGTGTATTCCTCCAGCTGCAAAAAGATCGCGGGTATTTTGAAGCTTTTTAAAATTTCCTCTGGTAGCGGCGGGTCAAATTTTATCTGATCCGTCCTCGCAACGATGCCAAATCCGCATCCAAGAGCCAAAACGTAATCCAAAACCGCGCCTATATTTGCACTACTCGCAGCGATAAATTTATCGTCTTTTAAAATTTTATCTATCATCCTAACCCCTCACAAACTCATTTACAAGCGTCGCGACCTGCTCTATGCCGATGCGCCAAAACTCACTTTTATTGATGTCAAAGCCGAATTTCGCCACCAGCTTTTGCGGCGCATCGCTGCCGCCCGAGCTTAAAAACTCGGTGTAAATTTGAACGAAATTTTCGAGCCTACCGCCCTTATACAGCCCGTAAAGCGCGAGCACCAAAAGCTGCGCATAGGCGTAGGAGTAGCAGTAAAACGGCGTGTGAACGAAGTGCGGAATGTAGCTCCACCAGCTTTTGTAATGATCCTGCAAGATTAGCTCGCCCGCAAACATCTTGCGCGACTCCTCCATCCAAAGCTCACCCACCTGCTCAACGCTTAGCTCATCCGCGCTTGCATGCACGCGCCGCTCAAAGGTCGTAAATCCGATCTGGCGGTAAAGCGTAGCGAAGATATCCTCGATCTTTGCCGCAAGCATCGCTCGCAGCGCGGCTTTATCGTTTGCAGTCTGCGAGGGCGTATCCGTATCGCTCGCAGCAAGCTCGCACGAACCCGCAGAGTCTTGCGAGGCGGCGTGTTTTACGGCGCGCTCGTTTAGAATTTCACCGCCCTGAGCCTCTTGCGAAGCGCTGCGTTTAAAATTTTGCGAGCCGTCCGAGGCGACGTCGCTTTTTAAATTTTGCGAACCGTTTAAATTCGAAAAATTTTCGCGCATATAATCAAACACCAGCATCTCGCAGAAAACCGACGCGGTCTCTGCCGTCGTTAGCGGCGTGAAGGAGTTAAAATAGCCCGCGCCGTAGCTTAGATACTGATGTATCGCGTGCCCCAGCTCGTGCGCGAGGGTAAATACGTTGCGGCGCTTGCGCGTGAAATTTAAAAGCACGAAAGGGTGCGTATCGCGCGAGCCAGAATGCGAAAATGCACCGCTTTGCTTATTTTGCGCAGGCATCGCGTCGATCCAGTTTCGCTCAAATGCCACCTGCGCGATCTGCTTAAATTTCGGGCTAAATTTTTCAAACGCCGCAAGCACGATCTGCTTAGCCTGCTCGAAGCTAAACTCGCTCTCGTCTCTACCGAGCGGCGCGTATCTGTCGTAATCATACAGCGCGTCGTAGCCTAAAATTTCGCGCTTTTTGGCGTAAAATTTGCCGACCAGAGCGAAGCTTCGCTCTGTCTCCGCGATCAGAGCATCGACGCTTGCGATGTTTATCTGATTTTCCTCATGCATCACCGCCTCGGCTTTATCGTAGCCGCGCAACTCGCAGCGAATTTTAAGATCGGTTTTGATCATATTGTAGATGTAGCCAAGCAGGTGGGAATTTTGCTCTAGCACCGCACTTAGCGAGGCTGCGGCGTCCTTTCGCACCTCGCGATCATGGCTATGAAGCAGGCTTAAAATTTCCTCCTCGCCAAGCTTTTGCCCGCGAAAATCAAAGCTCATCCGCGCCATGCTCTCGTCAAAAAGTCGCGAAAACGCCTCGCCGCTTACGGGCGAAGTTTTTAAAAGCACGCTTTCTTGCGGCAAGCTTAGCTGGTGAGCCTTGCGCCGCTTAAGTAGGCTCAAATAGTATCTAAATCTCCCGCCCCCTGCGATAAACTCGTCCTGTTTTGCGGCGTCCAGCTCGTTAAACTCAAGCTCGAAAAAAAGCAGGCTCTGCGAAATGTCGTTGCAAGCCTGCTCCGTCTTAGCCTGCTGCGCCCCAAGGCTCGTATCTCGCGCGAATCTAAGATGTGCAAAGCTCATTATCTTGCCGATCTGCTCGCTGATGCTCTCATAAAGCTCAAGCGCGCCTAAAAATTCCTCCGCGCTAAGGGCGTGCAGCTTATCTTTAAATTTAAGCTCAAAATCCCTAGCCTGCGCGGCTGCGCTATCTATCGCGCCGCTAAATTCCGCCTCGTTTGCAAACAGCTCGCCTAAATTCCAATTCATCGATTTCCTTTTAAATTTTTTGGATAATTTTATCAAAAAAGAATAAGTAAAATTTTAAAAACCGCAAATCCGCCGCAGGGACGGAATTTGCGGTAAAATTTTAAGGTGAGTTATTTTTGCATACTTTGCGACGCGATCGCCGTAAAAATCACGTCCGTGGAGCTATTGATCGCAGTTTCTACCGAGTCTTGGATTACGCCGATGATAAAGCCGATCGCGACTACCTGCATTGCGATATCGTTTGAGATATTAAAGAGCGAACACGCAAGCGGTATCAGCATCAATGAGCCGCCAGGCACGCCGCTAGCGCCGCACGCACCGACCGCCGAGACCACGCAAAGCAGTAGCGCCGTCCAAAAATCGGGGCGCACGCCAAGCGTATGAGCCGCAGCAAGTGCCAAGATCGCGATTACCACAGCAGCGCCCGCCATATTTATCGTAGCTCCCAAAGGTATCGAGATCGAGCTTAGCTCGTCGCTGATGCCGAGCTTTTTGCATAAATTTAAATTTACGGGGATATTCGCCGCCGAGCTGCGGGTGAAAAACGCCGTAAGGCCGCTTTCGCGCAGGCAGGTAAATACGAGCGGATATGGATTTTTCTTAATCACCGCAAAGACGATGAGCGGATTTACCACGAGGGCTACGAACGCCATCGTACCTACTAGCACGACTACTATTCGCACGTATCCAAGCAGCGCATCGACGCCGGTTTGATACACAGTAGAAGATACTAGGCCGAAAATTCCAAACGGCGCAAGCTGGATTACAAACTGCACGATTTTAGTTACCGCTTCGCTCAGATCGGTAAAAATTTTCTTTGTTTCATTAGTGCAAAATTTAAGCGCGACGCCAAGACCTATCGCCCAGGTTAAAATTCCTACGTAATTTCCATGCGCGATAGCGTTTAGCGGATTATCCACGACCTTAAAAAGTAGGTCTTTTAGCACGATCCAAACGCTCGCAGGAGCGGTATTTTCCGCCGCGCCGACATTACTTAGAGCAAGCTCCGTAGGGAATAAAAAGCTAGCTGCTACCCCCACGCACGAGGCTAAAAAGGTGCCTACGATATATAGGACGACCACGCGTTTTAAGCCGCTTGCGCTGCCGTATTGTTTATTTACGATCGAGCTTAAAATCAAGATAAAAACTAAAATCGGAGCTACCGCTTTAAGGGCACCTACGAATAAATTTCCTAAAATTTCCGCAAAAGCTACTACGTTTATTAAAAACAAAGTGTGCTCTGCCGCAATATCGCCCGCCGCCGAACGCGCGGCAAAGCCCAAAATGGCGCCTATTATCAAGCCGGTAACTATGCGCAGAACTAGATTTTTATCTTTGTAGCTGGCTACTAATTTTTGAATCGAACTCATTTTTTACCTTTCAATCAAAACGTCGTTTGAAATATATCGAAATTTTATTTAAGCACATTTAAATTTGGGCGAAATTTCGTAATTTTTAGTCAATCTTAAAACCTCGTTAGATAAAATGCCCCGAAATTTTAATTAGGAGCAGATATGTATCTATTTACCAGCGAGGTCGTAAGCCCCGGACATCCGGATAAGTGCGCCGATATCATCGCAGACAGCATCGTGGATGAAATTTTAAAACAAGACCCCAACGGGCGCGTAGCAGCAGAGGTTTTCATCGCGGGAAAACACGTAGTAATCGGCGGCGAAGTAAACGCCAAGGTCGATTTCACCCACGACGATTACCGCCACATCGTAAAGGGCGCGCTTAGCGAGATCGGCTACAACGACAACCCCTACTTTACGCGCGCGCAGTGCCTGCATCCGCAGGATCTGCAAGTGGACGTATTTTTAAACCAGCAAAGCCCCGACATCAACCAAGGCGTCGATCAAGAGGGCGGCGAGATCGGAGCGGGAGATCAGGGCATAATGTTCGGCTTCGCAAGCTGCGAGACGAAAAATTTTATGCCGGCGGCGATCACTTACGCAAGAGCGCTTTGCGATCACGTTTATGCCTATGCAAAGTCCCACCCTAACGAGCTTGGCGTCGATATTAAGACGCAGGTTAGCGTCGATTACGGCACGAAGAGCAATTTTGAGGAGTGCAAGCCGCAAAGCATCCATACGATCGTGGTTTCAGCGCCATGCGTGGAGAGCATGAGCATCGAGCGCGTCCGAGATCTGATCGGAAATTTGATCGATTCTGCAGGGCTTCCAAAGGAGCTTTACGACAAAAGCAAAACGATCATCTACATCAATCCGACCGGTCGCTACGTAAATCATAGCTCACTTCACGACAGCGGCCTAACGGGGCGCAAACTGATCGTAGATAGTTTCGGCGGCTACAGCCCGATCGGCGGCGGCGCTCAAAGTAGTAAGGACTACACCAAGGTCGATCGCAGCGGGCTTTATGCGGCGCGCTATATCGCCAAAAACATCGTCGCGGCGGGGCTTGCGAAAAAATGCATCGTCCAGCTCAGCTACGCAATCGGCGTCGCAAAGCCCGTCAGCGTCAGCGTCGATTGCATGGGGACGAATTTAGGCGCGGCGAGCGACGATGAGTTGTCCGCTTTCGTGCTTGAAAAATTTCCGCTCACGCCGCGCTGGATCATCGATAAATTCGACCTTGATCGCCCCGGCAAAGGAAGCTTTCTCTACGCCGACGTCGCCGCACGAGGACAGGTCGGAAACGACGAATACCCGTGGGAGAAGCTCGATAGCGTGGAGCTTTTTAAGGCTTTGAAATAAAATTTTACACTTTGCAGTAGCGCCTTTTTAGCTTACGATATTCGTTAGGCTTGCAACAGCGAGCCTAGCTCAATATTCTACGCGGCTTTGCATGCCGTTTAGTTTTATCGCGCGCCCAAAAGTAGCGTTGCGACAAAATTCTCCATCAAAATTCTAAGCCATGAAATTTAAGAGTTTTTGCAGCTAGAATCTAATTTTAAAATTTTAAGCCCAGCTCGCGCAGAATTTTAAAATTTACGCGGTGAAATTCCAAGGCTGAGCCCGTCTAGTTTAGTGATAAATTTTAACTAGAGCAGGCTTTAAAAAATTTACACGCAAGCTTTTAAATTTACAATCACTTAAAGCAAAATTTGACCTATAAATTTTTTTCTAACATGCTTCGTGCTTAATCTCCGAAGGACAAAAATTTTATATTCTCCTTACTTGTGATGTTCAAGCGTGTAAATTTTAAAATTTTGCTATTTTATTTGAAGTTCACTGCTTTATACAGCAAGAAAACCCGAAGTAAATTTCATTTAAAAGCGGCATTTGCAAGATAAAAGCGCTGAAATTTTAAAATGTGGAATTTATGAACGTTACCGATTTAAAATCTCAGATTAGCACACTCTGCCAAAGCTCCTCCGCTAACTACGTAAAATGAAAAAGCAAGATTAAATTCTCTCCCGCGCGATGTCGCCCGCAAGCGAGCACGGCAAAATATCAAGCTTAAATAACGCAAAAGATAAACGCAAAAGATAAAAGAATAAAGCAAAAATAGAAGAGGCTTGGAGCTTGATAAAATTCTAGCTTTGTGCGGCGGCGACCGAGCGGCTTTTAAATTGGGCTTAAACGCAGTGATGCGAATTGCGCACCTTAACTTAAATGCTAAAGCGGCGATAAAATTTCATCACCGCTTTCATAAATTAAAATTTTAAAGATACTGCCAAACTATGCAGCTGCAAATAAGTAAATCGCCTCATTTTAATCACCCGCGCCTCGCCTAAATTGCCTAAATTGCCTAAATTGCCGATCAATTTAAGCCGCATACACCTTTATCTGGCGCTTAGTTTAGCCGCGCGGCATAAAAATACAGCTAAAAAATGAAGCACTATTTCGTCTGATTATCCTCTTTTTTTGGTGCGGCAGTGCTTGCATTTATCTCGCTGGCTGCGCTATTTACGGGCTCAGGAACAGAGATTTTTTTCACCGAAGCAGTGAAATTCTGCTCGGCTTCAACGTCGCCCGTTTTTTCGATATATGTAAAATCGCCCATCTTCGTCCACGTTCTAGCTTTAGCTAAAAACGCCTTTTGGCTCTCCCAAATCTCTTTGAAATCGGGATTTTTCTCGCTTTCTTCGGCTAAAATTTCATCTGTCGCCTTACGAAGCGCACGCATAATTTCAGGCGAAAAAGAGCGAATCTGAACGTTCGGATATTTTTTTTTGATCTCGTCCCAAATTATTACGTTTTTATAAAACGTCTCGTTCTCTGCGTATTCGCGCGCCTTTGCGATCGAAGCCTCCAGGATATTTTGCAAATCCTTAGGAAGCTTCTGCCAAGTTTGTAGATTTATCACGATCTGCTGCTCGCTAGCGGGTTCTTGCCATCCCGTATAATAGTAATTTGCGACCTTGTGAAAGCCTAGAGGTATATCAAAGCTAGGACTTGCCCACTCAACCGCATCGATGGTGCCCATCTCTAGCGCCATATATAGTTCACCTACCGGTATCGTAGCGACTGCGACGCCAAGGCGGCTCATAACCTCCCCGCCAAAGCTTGGAATTCTAAATTTAAGCCCTTTTAGATCATCTAGCGTATTAATCTCTTTTTTAAACCAGCCACCCATCTGCATGCCACTATTTAGGATATTAAAGACCTTTAGATTGCTTTTAGCATAGAATTTATCCGCTAGCTCCTTACCCCCGCCGAAGTAATACCAAGCGTGCTGTTCGTCTTTCGTCATACCAAAAGGCACCGTCGTAAACAGCATATTCGCGCTATTTTTGCCTTTATAATAATAGCTCGCAGTATAGCCTAAATCGTATTGCCCGTTTTTAACCATATCATAGATCGCAAAAGGTGCTTTATGTTTGCTAGGCGCGTCGATGCTGATTTTCAGCCTGCCATCAGACATACTATCTGCAAGATCTGCCATACGCTTGGCGACATCGCCTACGATAGGCATACTAAGCTCGTAAGTCTGAGCTAGCTTAAGGCGATAAATTTTCTTATCTGCGCCCCACAGCGACGTGGCTATAATCAAACTTAATCCGACAAGAATCGATTTTTTCATATACTACTCCCAAAATGAAATGGTGCGAATTTTATATAAAATCATCTAAATTCACGCTTTTATAACTAGCTTTTAAGCGAAATTTTCGCACAATTGCAGCCAAATTCGATAAGGAAAGGGTATGCAAGAAAAACATTACGAAGTAATAATCATAGGCGGCGGTATAACGGGCAGTGCGCTAGCGTACGTGCTGGCAGAATTTAGCGGGATCAAAAATATCGCTCTACTTGAAAAATACGAAGGGCTTGCGACGCTAAATTCTAAAGCCAGCGCAAACTCTCAGACGATTCATTGCGGCGACATCGAGACTAACTACGACCTGCAAAAAGCGACCGAAGTCAAGCGCAAGGCGGATATGATCGTGAAGTATTGCCAAAAGCATGGATATGAGAATAAATTTTTATTTCAGGGGCAGAAAATGGCTCTTGGCGTGGGTGAGAGTGAGGTAGAGCTAATTAAAGAGCGCTTCGAGAAATTTAAAGAGCTTTATCCGTATCTGCAGCTTTTCGACAAGGAAGCGCTCAAAAAAATCGAGCCCAAGCTAGTTTTTGACGGGCGCGGCGAGGAGCGAGCGGAGGATATCGTAGCAATGGGCGTGCAATCGGGAGTTTACACGACGATCGATTACGGCGCGATGGCGAATTCCTTCGTACAAAACGCTAAAAACGTAGAGGGCAAAACCTGCGATCTGTACCTCAACACCGAGGTGCAAAACATCACCAAGGTAGGCGATAAGTTCTATATCCGCACCGCAAATAGACTCTCGCTAAGCGCTGATTTCGTAGTCGTAGATGCAGGCGCTCACTCGCTGTGGCTAGCGCACCGGATGGGACTGGGGCTTGATCTTAGCACGATTTGCATTGCGGGCAGCTTCTATCTAACCAAGCAAAAACTTCTAAACGGCAAGGTTTACATGGTGCAAAACCCAAAGCTTCCATTTGCCGCGCTTCACGGCGATCCGGATTTGCTCGCAGGCGGCTGCACGAGATTTGGTCCTACCGCACTTACGATGCCGAAGCTTGAGCGCTACAAGGGCTGTCGTTCGGTGCCGGAATTTTTTCAGTCATTAAATTTTGACATGGACGTAGCCAAGGTTATTTGGCAAAATTTTGGCGATAGCGAGGTAAGGGATTTCTTAATCCGCAATATAGGCTTTGAGATACCGATTTTAGGCAAAAAGCTTTTCGTCAAAAATGCGCGCAAGATCATACCTAGCATCCGCGAGGAGGATATTTATTATGCCAAGGGCTTTGGCGGCGTGCGTCCGCAAGTAATCTCACACTCGCAAAAAAAGCTGCTTTTAGGCGAAGCTAGAATAGGTGAAAATCCGGGGATTATCTTTAATATGACCCCAAGCCCCGGCGCTACGAGCTGCCTAGGCAACGCACTTCGCGACGCAAAAAGCGCCTGCGAATATTTAGGAGCGAGCTTTGATGATGCAAAATTTGACGCGGAAATGATGCAATAAAGAGGAATTTTTAAAATTTCGCTCGGGCAAGAATTTTGAATTTTACTTCGGCGAGGATTTTAGAATTTTGCTCGCGCTTCATATATATAGGGGATTTAAAAATTTCATTCAAACGCGAATTTTTAGAATTTAACCTGCACCGCATATTATGAAATTTTAAAATTTCGCCGTGCCGTAGAATTCTGAAATTCTCTCGAGCCATAAAATTTTAAAATTCCTTCGTCTAGCAAATTTTAAAATTTAGAAATTTCAAAATTTTGCGCAAAATTTCGCCTAATGCGGCGATAAATTTTAAATTTAAAGGAGAAAAGATGCTTAAAAAAACCAAAATTTTAGCTACCATCGGGCCTGCAAGCGACAGCGAGGAGATGATGAGCGCGATGGTAAAGGCGGGCTGCAACGCCTTTAGGATGAACTTCAGCCACGGCACGCACGAATATCACGAGGCAAATTTAAACAAAATTCGCGCCGTAGAAAAGAGCCTGGGCGTGCGTATAGGCGTCTTTCAGGACATCAGCGGCCCAAAGATCCGCGTAGGCAAACTCGAAGAAAATTTTAAACTAAAAACGGGCGATAAAATCACCTTCCTTCCTCGCGAAATGATCGGCAAAAAGAGCGCGGAAGGCGAATACGAGCTGTGTATCAACCACCCCGAAATTTTGCCGCTGATGAAGGCGGGCGAGTTTATCTACCTCTACGACGGCTCGATCCGCGCCAAGGTAGTCGCGGTAAGCGAGCAAGGCGTGCGAGCGGTGCTCGAAAACGACGGCTTTTTAAGCTCGAATAAGGGGGTGAACTTCCCAAATACCCGCCTAAATATCGACGTCATCACGCAAAAAGACCTCGAGGATCTGCGCTGGGGCGCGGCGCACGGCGTAAATTTCGTAGGCATCTCCTTCGTGCAGTCGCAAAACGACATCCTGCGCGTGCGCGAAATTTTAAACTCGCTGGGCTCAAAAGCTAAAATTTACGCCAAGATCGAGAAATTCGACGCGGTCGAAAATATTGAAAAGATCATCGAAGCAAGCGACGGCATAATGGTCGCGCGCGGAGATCTGGGCATCGAGATGCCGTTTTATGAGATCCCGCGCATCCAAAAGCGCATCATAGCGTTAGCCAACGCCCGCTCAAAGCCCGTCATCACCGCCACGCAGATGATGCTTAGCATGACCGAGCACGAGCGCGCCACCAGAGCCGAGATCAGCGACGTCGCAAACGCCGTGCTCGACGGCACCGACGCCGTGATGCTAAGCGAGGAGAGTGCCATCGGCAAAAACCCCGCAGCCGTAGTCGCCGCGATGAGCGAGACGATCCGCGAGACCGAAAAGATCTATCCTTACGATAAATTTAACGATTACGATTTCTACGACGAGACCGATATGATCACCTCAAGCACCGCAGCGCTTGCCGCAAGGCTGGGCGCGGGCGCGATACTTTCGATCACGGGCTCGGGGCGCTCGGCGATCAAACTCGCACGCAACCGCGCTAAAATCGACATCATCGCAATCGCACACGACGAGCAGACCGCGCACGCGCTAAGTCTCGTGTGGGGCGTAAATCCGGCGATGGTCAGGGAAAAAACGAGCATCAACTCGCTGCTCGCACGTATCATAAGCGAGGCTCTGCAGCGCGGGCTCATCGAAGAGGACGGCACCTACGTGATGACGGCGGGCTTTCAAAGCGGGCATCCCGGCAGCACCGACTACATCCGCATCATCAAAAAAGATCAGATCGATTTCTACCGCGACGCGGCGAAAACGGGCTTTGAAAGTAAAATTTAAAGCGCAGCCAAAGGCAGTAAAGTCAAAGGCTGCAGCTAAATTTAATTCCATTGCGAGATGACGGTGCAGTATTTTTTAGCAACTAAAACTTTGGTGGCGCTTCAGGGGCTTTATTTCGCGCAGATCAAGAACAAGCGTGTGAACAGTTACGCCATTGATTTTAGAGCAACAGCTAGTAGATAGATATGTTTTATACAAGGATACGAGCGATTGCAAGAGCGACTACGACAAATAGTTTTTGTCGCTAGTTAACGATCAAAAGCGTGCAAAGTATAATCAGACGGTGTTTGTATGTGCATTCTCCGTGAACATTCGGGTGATTTAGACGCAAACTACGGTAATATAGAGTTCAAAAAGGTAGATAGCACTCTAGTCTCCATCAGTGCTAGGTGCGCTTTATCTACGATAGTGAGTTTGGGTTCGACGATAAGATCGAGATCGGCATGCAAGAATTACATGCTATAATGTTGATAGGAGCAATAGAACCCAAACACATGCAAGTACTTAGTACACAAAAAGGACAAAATAGATGATGAATAAAGAAGTTTCCAACTTTTGTAGAGATATTATTTATCTACAAAAAAATCAAGATATAATAGAAATCTATAAGTTATACTCGTATAATTTTCAAATATTTGAGAATTATACTTTTATGATTGGAACTAATGATGATACGTTTATACAACAAGATATTTTAAGGCAGATCACAAATTTAAAATATGATAAATTTTCTTTTAAAAGCTCGTTATCTGCCTACAAAAACATACTATTGCTGGATAAAAATCTCAGTAGAATCAAGAAAAATATTGACATATATATAAATATCGACTCTAATTCCTTGGGGCTTTTTATTGAGAAAGATAAAAATAGTAATAGTTTTATTCCAAAAGGCATAGACAGCAACCCTATAGCAAA
>CAUQPS010000017.1:0-32917 GCA_963520005.1 uncultured Campylobacter sp. | reverse complement strand
ACAAGCTCGTGAGCTACGAGATGATCGAGGAGTTCGTCTACGAGGGCGAGCAAACAAGTAAGGGCGCGATACAAAACGTCGTGCTGCGGCTGAAGCGGGAGCTGGGGGTGAGATTTAAAAATATCAGTGAAAGTGGATATATACTGCTAAGCGGCGATCAAATTTAACTTTGCGGCTTGGCTTTTTGCCATATACTTCGTTGGATCTCGCTGCGGGCTGCAGTCACGTATTATATTATACGCTCCTTTGCCCTTGCTCATCCGCCTCGTCTATGACAAAAATACTTCGCCTTGAAATTTTACATTTAAATTTAAAGTCAAATTTTTAAATTTTGGCTCAAACCTTACCCGCCGAGACCCGCGCTTTGAAAACGTAAAATTTAATCGTTATCGTGCCGCAGGGCTTAGCGATAAAATTTGCTAGAACCCTGCCGCTGCGGCTAAATTTAATGCAGCGCGATAAAACAAAGTTTGCTTTGGCGCGGCAAGACTATTTCGCCAGCAGCTCCTTTGCCGCAGCGGCCATTTCATCGACGGAGCCGAACGAAGCCGTGTTTAAGAGATACTTGCCGCTGACGACAAATGCCGGCACGCCTGAAATCACCGCGACTTCGTAGCCTCCGTCCCACTGCGTAAGCAGAGCCTGCGCCTTTTTACTAGCAAGCGCCGCTTCGTATTCGCTCATGCTCACGCCTGCAGCATCCAGCGCGGTTTTGATGAACCTTTGTTTATCGCTACCGCCGCCGAAATCATCCTTTTTGTCGTGGATCGCTTTGTAAATCGCGAATTTCGCCTTTTTAAATTTTGACTCATCGCTTAGCAGGCTCACATCGTCCTTTTCATCAATCACGATGAGGGCTGCGAATATACCGCTTGCGGTCTGTCCGAACACGCCTTTGGTCTTTAGATGCCATGGCAAAAACTTCGTCCCCTCAAGCTTTTTCATCAGCTGTGGCGTGACCGTCCTATCGAACGCATAGCAGTGCGGACACTCGTAGTTAAAAATTTTAACGACGCTGTTTTTCGGCACGTTTAGCGGCTTTTGTAGCACTTGATAATTAACGCCCACCTCTAGCGCGTTTGCGCCCGAGCCGAGCAGGCAAACGGCGGCTAAAATTCTTAAAAATTTAGCGATTTTCATAAAATTCCTTTGCGGTAAATTTCAAAGATTGTATAAAATAAAGGGTAAATTTGAGATTAAAGCGGACAAAGGCAAGGCGGCTCCCACAGAAAATATATAAAAGCAGACTACACCATCAACACCGCTTGAGCAAGCGGGCTAATTTATCGCTACAAGCTCTATCTCTGATCCCGTCAGGTTTAAATTTAATAGCAAGGATTGCACGCTCGCAGCTTAATTTTAAAGCATGCAATCCGCTTTAATTTAATAAATTTTATTTATCAAAGGCATGTATTATCCACTTTACACGTTCAGGATCTGCGTGATCGAAAAACAGCGTCTTATCAGTATCAAGCGCAGCGATGGCAGCCATATCATCAGGCGCAAGCGTAAAATCAAAAACGTCGAAATTTTGCTTCATTCGCTCTATTTTTATACTTTTTGGAATGACGACGATACCACGCTGAATTAACCAGCGCAAAATAACTTGAGCTGAGCTTTTGCCGTATTTTTCACCGATACCGCTTAGCACGGCGTTTCTAAATATATCGTTTTTGCCCTCGGCGAAGCTAGCCCACGACTCAAACGCTATGCCGTAACCATCAAGCGTGCGCTTTAACGCTTCACGCTGATAAAATGGATGGCACTCAAGCTGATTTACCGCGGGGATGACGCCGCTGTTTTCGCACAGATCGACGATCCGATCGGCGTAGAAGTTGCTAACGCCGATAGAGCGAATGCGCCCCTGCTCTTTTAAGCGTTTCATCGCTCGCCACGAGCCGTAAATGTCGCCATATGGCTGATGAATGAGATAAAGGTCGAGGTAGTCAAGCCCTAGCTTTTTCATCGACGCATCGAAGGCTTTTAGCGCTTGTTCCTCGCCTGAATCGTTAATCCAAAGCTTAGTAGTGATAAACAGCTCCTCGCGCTTTAACCCACCTGCAAGAGCCGTCTTAATTGCTGCACCTACGCTTTCTTCATTGAAATACGCCTTTGCCGTATCGATGCTGCGGTAGCCGACCGAGATCGCATCCTCAACGCATCTTTGCGTCTCTTTCGGATCTACCTGAAATACGCCAAATCCTAAAACCGGCATCTTGTTGCCGTCGTTTAAGGTTAAATGCTGCATTTTTGCTCCTTTGCTAAAAAATTCATCTTATATAAAAATTTAAAATTTCGCGCTTAATTTGCAAAATTCTATCCACACCAAAGCAGTAGGTGAAATTTAAAAGCCAAATTTCAACCAACCACAAAATTTTTAATAATCAAAGATATTCGGATCTATCACCATCGCGCGGTATGCTACGTCGTCTCTAGACGCGGACTCCACGTCCATCTCAAATTTGATGTCGTTGCTCTTCGGATCGATCTCCACTAGCACCATTTTGATCGTCTTATCGGGCTTTAACAGATAGACGTTCGAGCTTGAGATGAAGTACGTGCTTTTATCTTTTTGCCACTCCACGTTGCTAGTAACCGCGCTGTAGAAGTCAAATCCGCGCTCCTTGCCAAACTCCCACGTCTGCTCGACGGTGCCCTTTTGCTCGTCGATCTTGTACTCGACCGCGCGAGAGTATTTTTGCTCTTTTAGCGCAGGCTGCTCCATGCCGCGGCCGTCGCCGTTGTCAAATACGCTGATGTGCTTTACGGAGCCCTTGTTATCGTAGCGCGGAGTGAGCCACGCGGTGTGCTGCGTCCACGACCAGTCGAAATCGCCCTCGCATCTTGAGTTTTCGCATTTGATTTTGTTGCCGTTTTTATCGACGGGCACTAGCACCTTTTCTTTAAAGTCCGCGCTCCAGCCCTCAGGCGATGCGAGGATCCATTTTACCTTTTTGTCGCGGCCGATCTTAACTATGCCTTGGTGACGAAGCGAGAGGATGATGCCGTCGTCGCTAGGGTCATATGAGATGGAATTTACGTGCGCCCAGTTGCGTCCCGTGCCGGTCGAGGTCACGTCGCCGAATGGCAGATCGTCGCTGATTTTGATCTCTTTGGCGTCCATATCGATATTCAGGCACACGGCGCGAGCGTCAAGAGCCTTGATGAGGTTGCTGCGGTAGACGTTTTTACCGAAAATTTCATTCAGATCCCACTCGTCCACGACCTTGCCGCTGCCGTCCACTTCGATGATGTGATCTCTGATCGTGTGCGAAATTCTGCCGTCCGGGTGATGGTAGTTGTACTTACCGACGCGAAGCAGCAAGTGATCGCCCTTAAGCGGCATCACCTCGTGGCTAAGGTCGATGTAGCCGCGCGGCAGCTCGCGATTATACACCTCCTTGCCCATCATATCGTAGCGCATATATCGCTGTGCCATGCCCCAGCTAAGATCGCCGTTTGGCAGCTGATGAAAGCCCATCATCATGCCGCCGTCCATCACTCTGCGCTCGCTGCGGTCGTAAAATTTCTGATAATCTAGATACCATCTGACCTCGCCCTGAGTATCGACGACGAAATTTTCGGTAAAATCATTCCAGCTAGCCGCACCGCCGTTTTTCCAATCAAGCGGCTTATAAACGCTCGTGATCGTGTTGTTGATGAGATAGAGCCTGTTTTTAAACGCAGGATCGACCTTTTTGACCTTCATCTTTTGCATGTGGCTAAATCTATAATCGCGGCTATACGTCACGATCGGCTGGGCGTAAATTTTATACTTTTCGACCTTCTTTTCGCCGTTAAAAACGTAGCTTACCTCAACCTCGTTTAGATAGTCCGGATAAAGTCCCCAGATCGGCACGCCGTCGTGCGTCAGCAGCGCATGCTCGGAGACGTTATAGGCGATGTCGATACCGCCGTTAGGTTTGCCCAGCACCCGCACGTGGACATCCTTGATGTCCTTGCCTGTGCGATCGATGACGGCGGTTAGAGGCGCCACGTCGTATGGGTTGATAAACACCGAGCCGAGCTCGCCTTGGGTTTTTACCTGATGCGCCAAAACGCCCGCACTCGCCGTCTGCGGCACCGTTATAAACGCGCCGCCCGCCAAGGCCGCAGCCAAAACGATAGAACCGAAAAAATTCTTACGCATATTCGCTCCTTTTGGGTAAATTTTTCAAATTTTACTACTACCGAGTCACATAATAATCATACTAGCTTTAAATCAAATTTAAAGTTAAATTCTAATATATCTACTTAAATTTTAGAACACAAGCGAGACGGGTAACAGTTTAAAATTTGATATAATTAGCCCTGCTTTATCAAATTTAAGGAGAGAAAATGCCATTCGTAAATATAAAAGTAGCCGCTCCGGAGCCTACAAAAGAGCAAAAAAAGCAAATCATCGCCGAGATTACGGACACGCTAGCACGCGTATTAGGCAAAGACCCAGCCGCAATACTCGTGATGATCGAAACACTCGATATGGACAGCATCGGTAAAAGCGGTCTAAGTCTTGAGGAGATCAAACAAAATAAAGAGAAAAAATGAGCGAATTTTTATAGGATTTTGAGCCAAAATCACGCTCGCAGCGCACACTACTTGCGCCATCAAGTAGTCTAAATTTATCGAACGAGCAGGTAGCAGTTTAAAAAACGCCGCAGCGATCTGCTCTATCGGGCGAGTGTCGAATCTCTCGCCGAGGATTAGCGGCGGATGAGCGATCTGGAGGTACTCAAAGTCAAGCTCGCTCACGCATCGCTCAACCTGCTCTTTGGCGCGCAGATAAAAGCTTGACGAGCTCTCTTTCGCACTCGGAGATGATGCGAGTGCGAAGCGCCGCGTGCTCACTGCTTTGCCCCACTTTGCCACCGCATAGATGTAGTCTACATCCACGCGCAAAAATGCCTCGCGCGAATCCATCTCTTCATCGTCATACCTGGCGCAAAAATTTCGTCAAATATTTATGCGCGCGATATCCTAAATGCCATCAAAATCAATGATCCGCATGCAAAACTTAAAACGATAAAAATCCGTCTGGCGGTGCGCCCATGCCTCTGCCTCATCGTAACCATGGCTTTCGCAAAGTTTGCGCACCAGCTCCCTACCCACGACGCCAGTAGCGCCTACCACAAGAGCGGATTTACCATTTTAGATCCTAAATTTCTTTAAATTTTAACGCGCTTTACGGTCAAATTTAACTCCGGCATTGCGTTATTCTAAATTTTACGCTTCGTCGCGCGATATATAAATGCGTAAATTTAAAGGCGCCTACCTGCGCAGTTTGTCGCTACGAAGCCGGATCAAATCCTGCTCGCACGTAAAGAAGCAACTTAGCAGCGCAAGCTATAGGTGAGGCTTACGCCTTGCCCGATCCGCTATTTGGCGGCTGCTATATAATTAAATTTCGGTTCGCTAAGTTTAAATTCGAAGCTAGCTAAATCAACCTCTCCGATGCATTCATCGCTATCGTAAAGCGTGAGCAAAAATTCCGCCGTTTGTTCGCTGCTGTGATATTGCGAAAACGCTGCATCGTAATCAAATCCGCGCTTTCCCGAAGCTACGTCGCAAAACTCGCTTTTAGTCGCGGCGGGCGCTAGAATTTTAGCCTGCATTTTGGCCTCTTTATCCTGCGCCAGCTCGTGGCGCAAACCCTCAGTGAAAGCACTTACGAAAAATTTTGTAGCACAATACGGCACGACGCCGGGCGCCAGAAAATAGCCACCCACGGAGGAGATGTTTATCAGCTGAGTTTGTTTGCGTTTGTAATCTCGCACAAATAAGCTCGAAAGTATCGCGAGCGCGGTTACGTTTAGATCTATCATTCTTACCGTTTTTTGTAAATCCTGCTCTCCCACTAAGCCAAAATCCCCGAAGCCCGCGTTATTTATGAGCGCCTTTAGCTCGTAGCTTTTTAGCTCGTCCCAAAGCGCTAGGACGTTCTTGCTGCGCGCAAGGTCGCAAATTTTAATCACGACGTCTGATTCAGGCGCGATCTGCGCGATCTCGTCCTTTAAGCTTTGCAGCAGTTCCGCTCTGCGCGCGATTAGGATCAAATTTTCTCCGCGCCTTGCAAATGCCTTTGCCGCGGCCGCTCCGATACCCGAACTTGCGCCGGTGATGACGATATATTTTTTCATTTTCTATCCTTTTTTAGATTCTTTGGCTTGAAATTTTACCGAAGCTCGCCGCGTATTTACGCGTGCGCTCATCTTAAATTTACAAACTCGCCCGCGTTTTGCGAGGCGGTTTATTCGCCGCTTATGGGCGTGCGTTTGGTATCTATCGCTTTACCGTCAAGATAATACCGACCGCCGGCGACGTAGTGGAGCGTTTTTAGCTCGTCAGGGATCTTTTCAAACAGCCAGTGCCCGCCGTCAAATATCCGCTCGTCCGCATACGCCGCGACGACCTTGCCGATGAAAAGATCATAACTCTGCTCATTGTGAGGCTCGGGGATACGCTTGCAAACGAGCCATGCGGCGCAGCCCGCGATCAGCGGCACATCAAACTCCTCTTTATAAAAAATTTCCACGTTTTTCATCTTGTCCGCGTTATCAAAGCGTGAGTTGTTCTCGGCGCCCAGCTCGCTAAGCGGCTCCGCCTGCGCGGCCGTAGGGACTTGCACGGCGAATTTGCCGCTCTTTTCAAAAAGCGAGTGGGTAAAAGAGCCCGCGCCCATGACCGCCGTTAGCTTGTCGTAGTCCAGAGGGCAGACCCATGACGCGCCATGACATCCCGCACGCCGTCAAATTCCGCCGAGACCATGACGGTCGGCCCGTGATTTATCAAGCGATACGCCTTGTGAAGTTCGACAGGTTTTAATGTCATTTTTCTCCTTTGATTTTGATAAAATTTAAATTTTATTTTTTGCCGATAATGCCCTAAATTTGGCAAATTTAAACAAAATCGGCCATAAGCTCGCCGACGATTTCTTTGGCGCTTTTTATCTCTTTTATTAAGCTAATACCCGAATTTACGTATATTATGCCGTTTTCTATATCGCCGTCTATCATTGCAAGCCTTAGCGGATTTAGTCGCTCGATTTTTTGCGCCACTACTTCCTTGTCGCTGTTTAGATACATTGCGTTTAGCTCTTTGGCAAATTTACTTGGCACTACGCGTTGATAGTCCGAAACAAAAAATAGCTCGCTAGAGCCCATAGATACGATGCTCTCTTTTGCCGGTTGCACTGCCGGACACTCGGTGCTAGCGATAAATCTAGTACCCACGTAAACACCGCTAGCCCCAAGTGCAAAGGCTGCTCGTACGCCTCTAACGTCGTTTATCCCGCCCGCAGCCATCACGGGCACGCTCACGGCATCGGCGATGATCGGCACGATGCTAAAAGTACCTATTTTATTTTGCGGGAGCACTCCACCCTCATCGTATCCCGTGGCAATTATAATATCTGCGCCCTCTTCTTGTGCCGCGCGAGCCGAATTTGCGCTTGGCGTAAGCGCCCTATGCACCAAAACTCCACCGTTATCTTTGATAAATTTAAATAGCTCCGTTTCCACAATGCCGACAAAGAAAAACGCCTTTACGCCAGCCTCAAATGCCGTTTCCATAACCTTTAGCGCATATTTTTTGTTATTATCGTTTAGACAAACGATATTTACGCCGTAAGGCTTATCGGTTAGCGCCTTTATGCGTTCAAATTCTCGTTTATATCGCTCTTTCGTATTTAAATTTTCAGCGTCTCTGCCGGCATTTGGCCCCAGCACGCCCATTCCGCCGGCATTTGATACGGCAGCTACTAATGCGGCGTTTGTTACGTTATTCATCGGAGCTTGCACGATAGGCAAGCTGATGCCCAAAATCTCGCACAGCTTTGTCGATTGATTAAAATTTTTCATATTCTTTTTCCTTCTTTTTCCGTTAAATTTTCAGCTAACGTACCTGCCCTCGGCGCCTCTTTGCAGGTTTGTCACTATTTTTGGCGTTTTGTCGGCTTTGGATATTTTCGGCGCTAGCTTTTTAGCTCAAACCTCGTCCGCCGCGCTAAATTTGAACCCGCGCGCCGGGAACGATAAACGCGCAAAAACGCCAACGCGCACGGAAGTCAAAGCCCCAAATTTTCTATCAAATTTCGCTTTTAGGTAGCGGTAAATTTAAACGCTCGCCGAGGCAATCGCGTAAATTTGATTATCCGTGGATAAATTTAAGAGGCGAGGGCTTGCAAAATTTGCCTAATCCTACAAGCCCATCAAATTCGAGCTACTACGCAAACTCTTTTGGATGATAAATTTGCACGCCCTTGCCGTCCGTTTGAGCGGTGGCGATAACGGTGGCGCGCGTTTTGCGCGCTCATCGGGCGGTAGTTCGCTAAGACGCCCCTCGGCAAAAGCCCGAACAACCAGATCGTAAAGAGCTCGCTGAGGCGCAGCTCGTTACGTTCGCTTTTTATCGCGGGCAGCCTGGCAATTTGCAGGTTTTCATAGCCCAGCGCGCCGATCTTTTTCTCGGCCTTGCCCTTTGCCCTCATGTAGAAAAATCTCGACCGTTCGTCTGCGCCGTAGGCGGAGATGAGCACGAAGCGGCGAGTGCCCGCGGCGATGCCCCATTTTGCGGTGTTTACGGGGTAGCTCACGTCCACTTTGTAAAACTGCCTGCGGCTGCCGGCTTGCTTCATCGTCGTGCCAAGCGCGCAGAAAATCTCGTCTACGCCTCGCGGCTCTATCTCTTTGATTTTGTCGAAATTTACGATCTGCACCTCAAGCTTTTCGTGGC
Source organism: uncultured Campylobacter sp. (assembly GCA_963520005.1). GTDB lineage: Bacteria > Campylobacterota > Campylobacteria > Campylobacterales > Campylobacteraceae > Campylobacter_B. Next base: position 24,187 of record CAUQPS010000017.1, on the reverse strand, counting down.
TAAATTTCAGCTCTCTGCGCGCCCAAACGACGACTTTATCGTAGTTTTGGCTTTCGCAAGGCCCTCGCACGATCTCGCGCCCGACCGCTCCCGTAGCGCCCACGACCAAAGCCGTTTTTCCCATTTTTGCTCCTTTGATTAAATTTTTATAGACGGCAGATACCGCGAATAATCGAATCGGCTCGGTATTAATTTGCTCTAAATTTAAGGCTTAGCCTGCTGAGCAGGCCTAAGTCCTGGCGCGTTTGGATTAAATTCTTTCGCGGCGCGCGAAATTTAGCGGGCTTAAAATTTCACCAGCTATTTTCTGCGGATCTTATAGCCCTTGCCGCTTTTTGTTTTTAGCAGCAAAATTTTTCCGTCCTTCGAGACGTAGTAGCCGCCCTTAACTTTGCTTAAAATTTCGCTCTGCGGCAAGCTCGCCCAAAAAATTTCTACCTTGCTTTTATCCGCGGAAAATATCCCGTAGATCGCAAGCGTAGCGTTATCAGGGTCGTCCAGCTTCATGTCAGCGACATCAAAAACCTGCACGCAGCCATTCTTGATCTTTGAAAAGCTCTGCCCTGCGGCGACTAGGCAGCCGTGCTCGTCCGTGCCGCCGCCTACCATCGGTCCCTGCACCATGGGCACCTTGCAGACGTCCTCACTCGTGCCGCAGTCCGCAGCCGCGCTTTCACTCCTCTCATTCATTGCATTTGCCGCCTTGCCCAGCTTTGCATCGTGCGCCGCGCAACCGCACAAAAGCGCCGCCGCAAAGGCCGCGATTAAAATTTTACCTCTCATCTTTACTCCTTTAAATAAATTTTATCTGCATTCAAAGCTACTCGCGCTATTTTCGTCGCCGCCTACGTAGGTAGCCACTTTTGGATACGCGCAGACCTTAATCTGCTTGCCGGCGCGACTCGTGCTTTTGCCTAGCAGGCTAGATGGAGCCGTTCCCTGCTCGCGCCACGCTTCAAGCGCGCTTAGCGGATCGACGTCATCGATGCCGTTACCGCCGCCACAGTGATTCATCCCAGGCAAGGCAAAAAATCGCGCAAATTCGTCCGCGTCCGCGTTCGTTTCTTGTAGCTTTTTGAACCAATCGCGCTGATCCATCGCCGAAAATACGGGATCGGAAACGCCCGTTACAATGATGAGCTTACCGCCGTTAGCGCGGAAGCTATCTAGCTTGGTCGAAATCGCATCGTTTATCGCCGCGGTTTCGAATGTTCGCTCTACGTCCTTATCGAAATCAAAGTTCATTAGATCAAACTCCGGTTGCGGCGGCGTCAAGAAATAATAATTCATCGAACCCTTTGAGAGCACGATATTTCTAGCATTTGGCTCTGCCGTTTGCGAGTCGCCAAGCTTCCACATGCGCCAGCCGGGCTGATTTACTCCGGCATCGTAAAACCAGCCGCTGTAAATTTGCTCGCCCTTGCTGTTTTTTGCGCCCTCAAATATCGCCTTTATCGCAGAAATTTTTTCTTTAGCTAGATCAAGTCCGCTGGGATCGAACTCGCAACGCTCCCAAGCGCCGATGATTCCGTCTTTTAGGCCGTCTAGCGCATCGCATTTATCCAGAACCGCCTTGCTTAGCTTATCCAAATCCTCCTGCGTAAGGGCGTTTGCAAAAATTTTCTCCCCTGCAGCGTTTTTAGGCGCGATCTTCATAAGCTGCCGGTTGTCCCACTGCTCCGCGATCGCCGCGCGCGAAAGCCTAAAGCCGGGATTTGCCGCGATTACGCCGTCAAATTCCAGCGGATACCTCTGCGCCGCCATAAGAGCCGAGCGCCCGCCGTTTGAGCAGCCCATAAAATAGCTGTGCGCAGGCGCTTTTTTATATGCCGCGAAAACCAGCTGCTTTGAGACGCTCGCGACCTTGCCGATGGCCTGATAGGCATAGTCTAACCGCGCCTGTTGCTCAAGTCCAAACTCGGGCGTAGGCGTAGGATGTCCCGAATCGGTCGTAACTACCGCATAACCCCTCATAAGCGCGGGCGTTGCGGTGCTAGTGCGGATAGATACGGCGCCAAGAGCCGGCACTACAAAGCCGTCCAAACCGCCTCCGCCCTGAAATAGCAACTTGCCGTTCCAGTCGCCTGGCAAGCGAAGCTCAAATTTTATGCCGTAATGCTTGCCGTCCGAGCCCGTACGCGAGGCTATCTCGCCGTGAATTATGCAGTGCGGCGCGGCTTTTAGCGTCTTTTTGGCTCCGCCAGTTAGCGCAGACATCTTATCGGCACCGATTTCGCCGCTTTGATTCCAGATCGCTTCGCTAATCTTTGTATCGTAAATTTTCGTGCCCTTTAGCGCCGCGCAAGCCCGCTCGTCAAAATCGCTCGCAAGCGCTCCCTGTAAGCCCAGAGCAGCCGTAAAGGTTGCAACTAGAATTTTATATTTCATTGCCGCTCCTTTTGAAATTTTATTAATCATAATTTTAACATAAAAATTTATCGTGATTTTACTGCGTTTATAAAAAATGATGGAATTCCGCACTAAACGGGGCGGAATTCCAAATTTAGCTAGAAGAGCGAAGCGCCCGAGCGGTCCGCGGGATCGGGCTCACCCGTTACGCGATTTCGTAGATCGCGGCGGAATACTTCGATCGCCCAAAACCAAACCGCGTGCCGAAAAAATCCCGAAACGAACTCATACCACGGAAGCTGAAAAAGCGGCAGCGTGATGCAATGCACCGCGATATTTATGACGATACCAATGCGGCGCTCTGAAATAGCGTAATTTTAGGTAATTTCTCGACAGCGAAGTGTGCTTAATTTTAAATTTTGCTATTGTTGCGAAGCATTAAATTTCACGCGTGCCCTTAAAGCTTGCACGGTAAAAAATCAGCAGTACGGCGGCTAACGCGGCAAAGCCGCAAAATAGCCCTTGGTAGCTTAAATATTCAAGCGCCTTGCCACCTACGGCAGTACCGATGCCGCCTCCGAAAAATATCGCCGTGCCTATGGTCCCAGAGGATAGACCTTTGGCGGAGCCGCAACGAAGCGCTGCACTTGCTAAGACGGACTGCGCGCAAACATAGCCAAATCCCAGCAAAAACGTCCCTACATATGCGGTGGCAGCGAAGCAACTCGCCAAAAGGTACAGCGCCGAAGCGGACGCCAAAAAGCCGAGGGATAGAATTTCTTTTGGCGGCAACTTCTCTTTTAAATATCTGGCAGCGTTTCCTGCCAAAAAGCAAGCGACGCCGTAAAGCATAAGGCAGGCCCCGGCAAAATTTGAGCTCAAGCCCAGCTTTTTAAGTAGATAAGCTCCTATGAACGAGTACGCCCCGAGCACAATTACGCCGTTACATAAAGCCAAAAAATAGCTTCTCAAAAGCGCAGCATCGCCGCGCAAGCTGGCTAGGGACTTTACGAAGCTTTCGCCTTTGCTTTTCGGAGCGTCTTTGAAATTTAGCGTAAATAGTGATACGAAAGATACCGCAGACAGCGCAGAAAAGGCTAAAAATATCTCCCTCCAAGAAAATATGGCCACCGCCCATCCGCCTAAAGCCGCACTCAGCCCCTGCCCTAAAAATACCGAGCCCAGAAATATCGCTACGATTTTTTGTCTATCCTTCTCGTCATATGCATCGCCTATAACGCCGAGGCAGACGGCGATTATACCCGCCGCCGCGCATCCCGTGCAAAAACGAAATAAAACAAGCCACGCTAGACTTTTTGCAGTGGAGCAAAGAAGCGTAAATATCGCCAAAAAGAGCATTAGCAGAATTAAAATTTTACCTCTGCCGTAGCGATCGCTAAGATGTCCGTAAACCGGCTGAAGTAAGCCATAGGGGATCAGATATGCCGTCAAAACTGCGGAGGCGGCGCTTACCTGCACCCCAAACGTATCTGCGATGCTAGGTAGCAGTAGCGATGCGATCCAGTTATCTGCGGCAGAGATTATCCCTGAGACGATGATTAAGAGTAGTAGTCCTTTTTTGCAGAGCATTTTAAATTCCTAAATTTACGTAATTTTAGCCATTATAACTCTTTTGCTAGAAAATTTGGAATTTTAGCAAGCTCAGTGAATATGAGGCGATAGGCATGGATCGCAAGTTTGCAGTTAGAGGGCACAATGCGGCAAGTATAGCGCAACGGTCGGCATACAATGATGCGTCTATCTTATAGGGGTGAAGGTAGACAGTAACGTGAGCAGTGAGTGCATGACCAGTTTTATATTTCTAACTCTCTTTTTTCGCGTATAAAGCCTTATGAGAAATAACGCAAATTTAACAATGCCACGAAGCAGAGCTGTAGCATAAGGCAAATAAGAAAAGCTCTAACTTGCAGCACGAACCCTACAATAAAATTCAAAAATTCTTTAGAATTCTACGCGGATTATGATGCCTAAAAATCAACTAAAATTTTAAGTGCGCATATCCCCGTAGCGCACGCTTTTTAGCCACGTAATCTCATCGTTTATCACAAGTCGCGACGAACCGTTTGTATGATCTTGTGCCGCTAGATTAAATTTAATAGCAGCGGAATTTTGGAATTTTACGAATGCGGGGATTTCAACGAGCGCTTGAAATTTTAGTCTCGAGAGATGATTTTGATTTCGTTCGCGCAAGATCCGCCAAAGTCCGCGCCGAAGGGATCTTGGACCGTGAAATAATGATCTATCGCGCCGCATCCGTGCCCGATCTGCTCACCCCAGCCCAGCGCCCTGCGCACGAAGCCCTTGGCATGGGCGACGGCTGCAGGCAGGCTAAACCCCGCCGCCAGAGCGCACGCGATCGCGCTTGAGAGCGTGCAGCCCGTGCCGTGGGTGTTGCGCGTAGCAATTTTAGGCGCGGAAAATTCATAAAATTTGCCGTTTTCGTATAAAATATCAACTGCTAAATTTCTCGAATCCCCGCCCTCGCTATTTGGTTTAAAACCTGCATCTGAAGGCGCTGCGGATAAATTTTGTTCAAAAGAGGGCACCGCGCTCGTCTTTAAATTTCCGCTTTCGCTAGTAAAATTTTCACTCGCGAAATTTGCGCGCTCCGTCAAATCTGCAAAATTTTCGCGTGCGCCGTTTTCGCCCGTTTTGCGCTGCGGAGCATTAAAATTTCGCACTGCATCCACCGCGCCGCAAGCCACGCTCGCACTCGCAAGATCGCCGCCTTTAATCAAAATCGCGCCGCTGAAAAACTGCGAAATTTTAACCGCTGCGGCGCGCATACCGGCTAAACTTGAAATTTTCATCTCCGCCAAGACCTCAGCCTCGCGCACGTTGGGCGTGATAATCTCCGCAGTGGGGGCGAGCTTGTATTTTAGCGCATGCAGCGCGCTTTGTTTCATCAAAACTCCGCCGCTGGTGGCGACCATCACGGGATCTAAGACGACGTTTTTCGCGCAGTGCTTGCTCAGGCTCTTTGCGATAGCCTCGGCAACCCCCTCATTGGAGATCATTCCGATTTTAACGGCATCCGGAAAGATATCGCTAAAAATAGCGTCCAGCTGTGCCTCCACAAAATCTGGCGAAACGTCCAGCACGCCGAATACGCCGCGCGAATTTTGCGCCGTAAGCGCCGTAATAGCGCTCATAGCAAACATCTTATGCGCGCTAATCGTCTTGATATCGGCTTGGATGCCCGCACCGCCGCCGCTATCAGAACCCGCGATAGTAAGAATTCTTTTCATAAAAAGCCTTTAAAATTTTAGCGCGATTATATCGAAATTCCGCTATAATTCCGTCCGATATATTATTCTACGGGCTAAATTTAAGCTTTATTTATATAGTTTTTACTATAATTTACGAATTATTCGTAATAACTATTACAAGTACAAAAATTTTAACCCACTTAGAGGAAATTACATGAAAAAAGTCGCCAGTTTGATTTTCACAGCGTTTTTGGTTTCGAGCTGCTCCTATTTTGAAAAAAAGGAGGAGAGCGGCGCGAAACAAAGCGGCGAGACCCCCGCTCTGCCGGTAGGCGTATTTATCGCCAAATCCGCCGACGTGCCGATAATTTTGAAATTTAACGGACAGACCGTAAGCGAGCTTGAGATAATGCTAAAGCCGCAGGTTTCGGGCACGATCGAAAAGCAGCTTTTCGAGCCAGGGCGCAGCGTCAAAAAGGGCGACGTGCTCTACGAGATCGACCGCTCGCGCTACCAAGCGGCGTTTGACAGCGCAAACGCCAATCTGCAAAACGCCTCGGCGGACTACAAAAGAGCCAAAGCGCTAAAGGCTAGCAACACGATCTCTCAAAAGGATTTCGACACCGCAAAAGCCGCGTTTATGGTAGCCGAAGCAAATTTTAAAAGCGCCAAGATCGATTTTGACCATTCACTCGTGACCGCGCCTTTTGACGGCATGGCGGGCGATACGCAAAAAGACGTAGGCGCATACGTAAACGTGGGCGAGGATCTGGTGCGCCTTAGCAAATTTGATCCGATCGACGTAGAATTTGGTATCGCAGACGCCGATAGGTTGGAGCTTGATGCGAATTTAAGAAACGGGCAGTGGAAGCAGCTAGGGCGCAGAGTAAGCATAAATCTCGGCGGCAAGGACTACAACGGCACGCTAAGCTTTATCGATAGCGTCATCAATACAAACACCGCCTCCGTCAGCGCCAAAGCTCAAATTCCAAATCCAAACTTAGAAATTCGCCCGGGCATTTTTACTAAAGTAAGCGTCGAGGGCTTTTATCAGAAAAACGGCTTTAAAATTCCGCAAGTTGCGCTCAAGCAAGATCTTAGCAACACCATAGTCTACGTCGTGCAAGACGGAAAGGTCGCTAAAAAAGTAGTCAAAATCGCGGCTCAAGATACCCGCACGGCGACGATCTCAAGCGGGTTGCAAGACGGCGATCAGATTATTTTGGATAATTTTAAAAAGATCAACGTAGGCTCCAAGGTAACTCCAGTGCCAGCCAGTACCGATCCTTACGTAGCGGGGCAGCCGAACGAGCAACTATCTCAGAGCAATTCGGAAAGCGGGAAATAATGTTTTCTAAATTTTTCATCAACCGCCCCGTTTTTGCCTGCGTCGTTTCGATCATCATCGTAATCGCAGGCGTTTTGGCTCTTAAAAATTCCTCCGTCGAGGAGTATCCGCAACTCACGCCGCCTCAAATCGTCGTAAGTGCTACATATAGCGGCGCGGATGCGCAGACGATTGCCGACGTCGTCGCAGCCCCTCTTGAAAACGCGATCAATGGCGTTGAAAATATGATCTATATGGAAAGCTCAGCAAGCTCCTCCGGCGACGTTCGTATCAACGTATATTTTCAAATCGGCACAAATCCAGCAGATGCGAAAGTCAATGTAAACAACCGCGTCACGCCAGCTCTTACGCTACTTCCCGACGAAGTGCGTAGGTACGGCGTAACCGTCACCGAGCGTAGCAGTACGATGCTCGAAGTGCTTGCGTTTTACGATCCTAGCGAACAGATGGACGTCGTAGAGATGCAAAACTACGTAGCTATCAATGTCGTAGATGAGCTAAAGCGCGTGCCGGGCGTCGGCGAAGCTCAAGCGCTGGGCACGAAAGATTATGCGATGAGGATCTGGGTAAAGCCCGAGCTACTTAAGAAATTTAACGTTACGACCGCCGAGATAATCGCCGCAATAAGCGAGCAAAATAGCCAATACGCGGCGGGTAAGATGGGCGAGCAGCCGATGAACTTAGGCAATCCCTACGTCTATGCGATCAAGCCCGAGGGTCGTTTAAAAACCGTCGAAGAGTTTGAAAATATCATCATACGCGCGCAAAAAGATGGGAATTTCTTGCGCGTAAAAGATGTCGCCGAGGTCAAACTTGGCGGCGCAAGCTACAATATCTCGGCGAAATTTAACGGTAAAGAGATGGTTCCTGTGCTTATCTTTATGCAAAGCGGCGCCAACGCCCTAGCCGTAGTTGAAGCGGTAAATAAGCGCATAGACGAGCTTAAACCAAATTTCCCAGGCGAGCTGACCTACGACGTCGCCTACGATACGACGAGCTTCGTAAAGGTCTCGATCGAAGAGGTTATTCATACCTTCATTGAAGCGTTAATTCTCGTCATCATCGTTATGTATATGTTCTTAGGCAACCTTAGAGCGACAATCATTCCGACGCTTGCTGCGCCCGTATCGATCTGCGGCGCGTTTATCGGAATTTATGCCTTCGGATTTTCTATAAATTTAATCACCCTTTTCGCGCTTATCCTTGCTATCGGTATCGTCGTGGACGATGCGATCATAGTAATCGAAAACGTAGAGAGAATTTTGCACGAGGAGCCGGATCTTAGCGTCAAAGAAGCTACCACGAAAGCGATGGGCGAGATCGTAGCGCCCGTCATCTCGATTGTGCTCGTGCTTTCGGCGGTTTTTGTGCCGGTTGCGTTTATGGAGGGCTTTACCGGGGTTATGCAGAGGCAATTTGCTTTAACGCTCGTAGCCTCGGTATGTTTTTCAGGCTTCGTAGCCCTTACACTAACGCCCGCACTTTGCGCTCTAATCTTGCAAAAAAAGGAATCTGAGCCTTTTTTCTTTATAAGATGGTTTAATAATCTTTTTAACGTCTCGACTAAAATTTACGCCGCAGGCGTCGGCATGGTTCTTCGCCACGTACTAATCAGCCTCGTTTTTGTGGGCATCATCATCTATGCAATGATAGAACTTCTTAGGCTAACCCCTAGCGGTCTGGTGCCTAACGAGGACAAAGGCTCGATTATGGCGATGACTACGCTTCCGTCCGCATCTACTCTACCTAGGACGGAAGCCGATCAGGATTTCATCGCAAGCATCGCTAAAAAGTATCCAAACGTAAAAGATATAACCCAAATCACGGGATACGATATGCTAGCCGGAGCGCTTAGAGAAAATGCGGGAGCTTTTTTTATGAAGCTAAAAGACTGGAAAGATCGCCCGGGTGATGAAAATTCCAACTTCGCCTTAGCTGCCGCACTAAACGGGCAGCTCTACGGCGCGGATCGCAACTCGATGACCTACGTCGTCACGCCGCCTCCTATTATGGGGCTTTCGCTTACGGGCGGATTTGAGCTCTACGCGCAAAGCACGACGGGCAAGAGCTACGATGAAATTCGCGCAGATATGGATCGCGTAACTGCCAAAGCCAATCAACACCCAGCTCTAACGCTCGTGCGAACGACGCTAGAAACGGACTTCCCGCAGTATAAGCTCTATATAGATAAAGAGAAGGTAAAAATGCTAGGCGTCAGCATAGCAGACATTTTCACCGTACTAAATTCCACCATAGGGCAGTATTATATCAATGACTTTAACCTTATGGGCCGCACGTTTAAGGTTTATATCCGCGCTACTCAAAACTACAGAGACGATCCTAACGATCTAAAATCTCTCTACGTCCGCAATGCTAGCGGCGATCTGATCGCGTTAAATTCTTTAGTTAGACTTGAGCGCTCGCTGGGCCCTGATTCCGTTAATAGATTTAACGCTTTCCCAGCAGCGCAGATTATGGGTGAGCCAAAACCCGGTTATACCTCGGGTCAGGCGATTGCAGCGATCCAAGAGGTCATAAAAGAGGAGCTTCCTAGCGGATATTCTATCGGATGGGCTGGCTCTGCATATCAAGAGGTCAGCGAGACCGGCAAAGGCTCGCAGGCATTTATATTTGGAATGATCTTCGTGTTTTTGATCCTGGCGGCTCAATACGAAAGGTGGCTCATGCCGCTTGCCGTGCTTACCGCCGTGCCGTTTTCGGTATTCGGCGCGCTCGTGTTTACATATTTCCGCGGGCTGAATAACGACATATATTTTCAGATCGGACTTTTACTTCTAATCGGTCTGGCGGCGAAAAATGCGATTTTGATCGTGGAATTTGCGATGAACGAGCATCTAAATAATCATCGCTCTATCGCTGATGCTGCCGTAGAAGCCGCCAAGATGAGGTTCCGCCCTATCGTTATGACGAGCCTTGCGTTCGGCCTCGGCGTGCTTCCGATGGTTATCGCCACCGGCGCGGGCGCTGCTAGCCGTCATGCTCTAGGAACGGGCGTCGTAGGCGGAATGCTTGCAGCATCTACGATCGCGATCTTTTTCGTGCCGCTATTTTTCTACCTGCTCGAAAGCTTCAACGCTTGGCTTGATAGACGCGGCAAAAAAGTCCAAACTAACGAGGTGAACGATGAAAATAAATAATGCTCTTTTAAGCGCCTTGACGCTTGGAATTTTACTCTGCGGTTGCAACTTCAAGCCCGTCACGCCGCAAAAGCAGACCGGTTTTAAGGCGGATTACGCAAGCACGAACGTTAGCACGCAGTGGTGGAAAAGCTTTAACGATCCGCAGCTAGACGCCCTGATCCAAAGCGCGCTGGAGCAAAATTCCGATCTGCAAACCGCGCTGAATAACGTCGAGTATGCGCGGGTAAATTTAGGGCTGAACAAGCTTGAATACCTGCCGAACGTAAATTTAAGCGGCAGTGCGGTGCGTCAAAATAATTTCGGCAACCAACCCGATCGTAACTCTCACGGCTCGTATCAGATCGGCTCCGTGCTAAGCTACGAGGTTGATTTTTGGGGGCGCGTGCGCAACAGTGTAGATTCAGCGCAGGCGAAATTTAATGCGACGAAATACGACTACGAAACCGCCAAAAATACGATTACTAGCACGGTTGCGACGACCTATTTTACGCTACTAGCACTAAAGCAGCAGGAGAAAATTTTAAAAGACAGCCTAAAAAGCTATCAAGATACGCAAAACTACCGCAAAAAGCAGCTCGATGCGGGCGCGGTCAGCGAGATAGTATTTTATCAGGCCAAAGCCGCGGTCCAAAGCGCCGAGGCAAGCCTCATAAGCGTGCAAAATCAGCTCTCCGCGGCGCAGACCTCGCTAAATATCCTAACGGGCAAGAGCTACGATGAAATTTTACGTGGCGCGCCACAAACCGCTGCGAAAATGCCTAGCGCGCCGCAGATACCAAGCGGAATCCCAAGCGACGTGATCTTGCATCGCCCCGACGTCGCAAGCTCGCTAGAAAGCCTGCGCTCGAGTAACTTTTTAGTGGGCGTCGCCAAGGCAGGTTACTTCCCTACTTTCTCGCTTACGGGTAACTACGGCTATGCAAGCGGCGAGTTTGACAGGCTATTTACCGCGGGCGCGAGCACGTGGAGTATCGGCGGCTCGCTCGTAGGGCCACTACTTGACTTCGGCCGCCAAAAAAGACGCGTAGAGCTTGCAAATTTGGATCAAAACGCGAGCTTCATCGCATACGACAAAGCTCTTAAAACCGCTTTCGGAGACGTTCGCGACGCGCTTGTAGGCGTGCAAAACGCCAAACTAAGGCAGGCAAGCCTCGCCGATCTCGTCGCCTCGCAGAGTAAAATTTATTCAAACGCCTCAAGCAGGTATCAGGCAGGCTACAGCGACCATCTGGAGTTTTTGGATTCGCAGCGGAACCTGCTTAGCGTACAGCTCAATAAGACGCAGGCCGATCTTGACGTGCTAAGCGCAACGGTAAACGCCTACAAGGCGCTCGGCGGCGGCTTTAGCATAGAAGATAGCGAAATAAAGGCGCTTATCGGCGCAGAGGAGGACGTGCAGCCCGATATGTCCGCTTTCCCGAAGGATAGAATTTTTAATTAGCTTTAAATTTACGGGCGACGCGAAATTTTAAAATACCCGTAAATTTAAAGCGCAGCTCGGCTTTTACGGCGCAAGCGGATGTATGAAAGAAAAATCTGCTTGCGCTTTTTAAAGTTAGCCCTGCGGCGGGCGGCAAGTCCAAATTTCAAAGATAATCTAAATTTTAAAATAGCGCAGCCTAATAAAATCGCCGCTCGGCTAGAAAGCGCGAAGCGGACTGGCTTAGCGGCTCGATAGAATTTCAAGCAGCACGGCAGAATTTTAAGCGGCACGATAAAATTCCAAATGCTGCGGTAAAATTCTAAGCGCTGCGTTTTAAATTTAAAGGCGAAACGGGTTGCGCGCCGAAACGGAATTTGGCAAAATTTTAGATTTTCGCTATAATCGCGACTTTTAATTTAGATGGGTGTCCGAGCGGTTGAAGGAGCACGCCTGGAACGCGTGTAAAGTGTAAGCTTTCGAGGGTTCGAATCCCTTCCCATCTGCCACTACTTCAATTCGTATTCTTAGACTCAAGCGCCTCAATCGCAAAAAAGCTTCGAGACGGCAGCGCTCGTTGGCAGCAAACGGCTCTCGTCCGCGCAAATAAAATTCCACGCTTTTAAATCATCGTTCCGTCGCCGAAATAAAATTTCGCGCGTTGCGCCTTAAAATTTCATAAAATTCCACTCTGCGGCATTCTACTCGTTTCAAATTTAGATCTGGGGGCTAAGCTTGCAAAATTCTATCCACAAAATTTCGTACCTAAATCCTGCGCAAATTCTGTCCAAACGCGTGTTATTTACCGATATTGCGCTAAAATTCCTTTTAAAATTTCACTTTAAAGGAGAGAAAAATGAGTGAAGAAAAAAGTTGCGCCTGTGCGCACGCAAAATCCCAAAACGTAACCGATGCACCGGGCAACAACACCGTATTTATGATCTGGCGCTTTGGTGCGGGCAAGACCGCCTGCAAAAAGGCTTTCGAGGGTCTTTGCGCTCTGGTGATAAATTTAAACAAAACCGCCGTTACGAGATTCGGCGCGGCTAGCGAAACGAGCTGCGTGCTGGGCGTGGGCTTTGAGGCGTGGAAAATGCTCGGCTTGCCGAAGCCTTTGCCGAAGGAGCTAAAAAATTTCGAAGAGATTAGGGGCGATAAACACATCGCGCCCGCTACTGGAGGCGATATCCATATCCACATCAGAGCGGGGAATCAGGCCGTTTGCTACGATATGGCAAGCGAGATCAGAGCCGCGCTAAAGGACGTCGCGACGTGCGAGGAGGAGATCTGCGGCTTTAAATACTACGACGGGCGCGCTATCATCGGCTTTGTGGATGGTACCGAAAACCCACAAGGCGCAGATCGCGACTTTTTCGCCAAGGTAGGCGACGAAGATACGGCATACAAGGGCGGTAGCTATCTTTTTACGCAAAAATATATCCACGATATGAGCGCGTGGAACGCCGCGGGCGTCGCAGAGCAGGAGCGCGTCATCGGGCGTAGCAAACAAAACGACATTGAGATGAGCGAGGAGATTAAGCCTAGCAACTCTCACTCCGCCGCAGCCAACGTCGGCGACGATAAAAAAGTCGTGCGCGGCAATATGCCGTTTGTGCAAGGCGGTGAGACGGGAACCTACTTCATCGCCTACGCAAGCACCTTTAGCACGCTGGAGCTGATGCTTGAGAGCATGTTTATCGGCCGTCCGCGAGGCAACTACGACCGGCTGCTAGATTTTAGCACGGCAAAGACGGGCGCGCTCTTTTTCGCTCCGACCTTCGATATGCTGCAGGCTTATAGCGCAGAGTAAATTTAGCTTTAAATTAAAGGCGCGCGATGTTTTGCGATCTAAGCCCGTATCAGAGCAGGCGCTGCAAAGAGATCATAGAGGGCAAAGTCGAAAATAGTGAAAACGTCAGGGGTCTGATAGAGTTCATAGACGCTAAATTTAAAGCTCGAGCGATCAGCGCGTTTTACGGCGCGGGCAGGGACTCGGCGTGGCTTAAGATCGTGCTTCGCTTCGATAAAGACGCCGCAAAAATCACCGATAAAAAGTGCATCGAGCGCTACCTTGCCCGCACGCCGCTTTGCGCGAAACTAAACGGACTTAAGAGCTTTTATATCTCGGTCGAGTCCTTCGAGTCGCAGATCCGCACCGATCTGATCCAAGGCGCGGTAGAGGAGCTGCTGCGAAACCGAAACGAGCTTTTAGCGCCGCTTAAAATTTGGTATATCGCAGCGGTGTCCGACGCGCCCGTAGTTTTTTATTTCACGAGGCAGGATGCGGCGCGCCGCGAAGGGGACGGAAAGATAGAGCGGCTGATAAGAAATTTTATAGAGAAAGCGCAGGACGCTAAATATCTGAGCTACATGGAATTTAAGCTGTTTTTTGACAGCAAGGAGTTCGTGGATCTTGAGTGCGGCGGAAATTTGTTCTATTATTTTAAATAAAATTTTGCAAAGGAGCGAAAATGGATGCGAAGCTTTACAGAAGGTAACGCAGCTCTCGCGAGGGCTTGAGGAGGGCGGCGTGCAGAGCCTAAAAGCAGCACTTGAGGGCTAAGGCGACGAGGTTAGCAAGACGCAAGCTCGCGTGATCTTAGGCGAATACTTCGTGATGAAGGGCGAGCCCGCGCAGGCCAAGGAATATCTAGGGCCCGTGGCGCAAGACGCCGAGCGACTACGAGATCAATACGACGATCTGCTGGACGATGAAATTTGCAGAGCCGATATGCTTTGGATATGATCGAGCGCTTCGAGTTTTTGGCGGAGTAAAAGAGCAAGTAACAATCAATCCAATGCGCTAAGGATCTAATGTTGAATTGCATAATATATCGACAAAATTTAAACTTCTTAATAGCCTTATTTCAAAGTTTAAAATCTGTTATTGAAAGTGAACTTAGTGTATAAAATGGTAAAATTATTATATAATGAGCTTAATTATACTAAGAAGATGCGAAAGCGAAAAAATTAATTTGAATACGGATAAATTTTATGGATCCAATAGTTATCAATATACAAAAGCAAATATTGAGTAAAAGTACTACGGATGTTCTTAGGCAAGCATATATTATTGCTAGAAAATTAAAGACCAAAGATTTTGAAATTTGGATTAGCAATGAGTTGAATGGGTATAAAGAAGATGCTAGTATTCCAGAGTATAGAAATATTTTTGGAAATATTGAAGCATGGAATCCATATCGGGGTTGGGTTCCTGTAATAATTGATGATATTGAAGTGTACGATAAATTAACTATGTCTAAAATTGGGCAAGGGATTCCAGAATTGGAAAATATAATCAATCAATCGGGAAAGAAAGGTATGGTAAGCATAAATTTACCAGACTCGTTTAATCAACTTATAAGCGATGGCTTTCCAACTAAATATATACAAAGATTAAGCCCTGCTAGCATAATCGGCATTATTGAAACCGTAAAAAATATTATTATGGAGTGGATATTAAAATTAGAGGAAGATGGTATTATAGGAGTGGATATGAAATTTACAGATGAAGAAAAGAGAATTGCAAGTGAAAAGAACTACACGGTAAATAATTTTTATGGTAATGTTTCAAGCAGCCAAATTCAGCAGAATAGCAATTACTCTTCGCAAACAATTAATAATAGTTTGGATATTGATAAAATAGTTAAAGTCCTAGAATTAATTAACACCCATAAAAAAGACATTTTGGTATCGCTAGATAATCCAAAAGATTTTGAACAAGAACTAGACGCGATTAATAATGAAGTAAAAAAAGCAAGTCCCTCTAAAGTAGTTTTAAGTCAATCGTTAAAAACCCTTAGAAATATACTTGAAGGAATTACTGGAAACGTTATTGCTGCAGGAATTTTATATCAACTTAAACTCATATTTTCATGAGAAAAAGGATTATAAAATCCAGCATATACATTGCTATTCTGTCGTAGATACTTGAATGACCCAAAGTGAACAAATGCTAAAATTATTCATTCAAAAACGTGGAGCCGACGCAATTAAAATGAATTATTATAGGATGGATGACCAAGCCTACGTCTGCGTAGCAGAAAGTATGTGATAATCATCTATTTTGATTGCCCGCTTATTTTAAAGAATATGAAAAAGAGGCGGGTGCTCGCTAGAGGAGCTTTGGAGCGAGGCGGATTATTTTTATTGCTTTGATTTTGAACTATAAGACCTCGAAATTTTATTCAGCGGTGCGGTAAGCGCACGCAGTGCCGATACGCGGTGCTGATAAATTTGAACGAAATAAAATTTTGAAAGGACGCAAGCAGGCTCTGCTTGGGATTGCATCGCTAAGGCGTACGGCGAGGACGACAAATTTAGTGCGAGATTTGAAGGTCATGAGATGGCGATAGACGCGCCAAGCCTAGGCAGGCTGCGGCTTTGTGCGAGCGCGGAGCTTTTGCGAGAGGGCAATTTAAATTTTCGCAGCGGCTTTGATGGCGATACAGAGACATAAGTGCTGCCGAATGATTTAAAATTTCAAGCGCAACGGAAGCGATAACGCGAATGAAAGCGCACTGTTTGACGATGAAATCAAAAGCTAAATTTAACAGCGCAAAATACCCGAGCCGCTAGCGGTAAATTTTAAAAACGGGGGTAAATTTAATGCAAAATTTAAAAGGCGAATCGCAGAAGTCGCAGCAGCCTGAGCGAAACGGCGCCGAGCGCCGAAATCCGCCGAAATTTGATAATAAACCCCTCGTCGTAAAAGACTACAACATAGTAGTATTCTTTATTTATAATCTATTCTTCGCTCCCTTGGCGATACCGGTGTTTCTGTATATAGACGATATTTCCCATACTATACGCTGTTTGTTCCTGTAGTATTCGCCGTCGTGTCCTATCTCAACAGCGCCCATACGCGTTTTGTTCATTTGACGAACAGGAGCATCAACTACGTCAATAAAGGCAAAATCACGAAATCTATAAAATTTGATGAGATATCGCTCATAAAGCTCACCGCTACGCCGCTATTCGGACATATCGTGCCGGCTAGAAATTCCGCAGGTATTGTGCTTTCGTTCATCGTGATAGGCGTTGCGTTTGCCGGATTTTCACAGAGCCTTAAGGGATTTATAATTTTTATTATGAGCCTGACGGCATTAGTTTTGCCTTTTTTCATAGCCAAACTGATTTTTTCAAAGATCACGGAGGGGAAATTTAGCTTCCGCGCGATCGATATTTTGATCATCTATGACGGCAAGGGCGGATTTATCAGTTTTATGATGAGCGCGGCGGATTTTGAAAGGGTTTGCCGCTACATGCTAAAAGAGCAGCGGATTAGCCCGTCAAAATTTCAAAAGCAGTTTGTGATATTTCAATGAAAAGGCTTATTAAGCGATATCGGCGTTAAAATTTAAAAAGTTGTTTCGACTTCTTAGGTTGGGCGTAAATTTTGTAATTTCGCGTGCGTTAAAATTTTACGGCTTGCACGCACTAAAATTTTATGGAGTGCGATGCGGAATTTTAAGACGCGCGGCGTGAAATTTGAAATTCCGCAAAATGCCCTAAATTTTAAAAAATTTCACAAAATTTCGCGGAGCCCTAAAAATTTTAAAAGCTCCGCAAATTTAGCTCACGCTACCACCGAATGCCCGCCTCCAGCCAAAACTGCCTGCCCGCCTCATAGACTAGATCGAGCGAGGTGTCGCTGCTAAGTCTTGCTTTGTTGCGCTTATTTAGGACGTTGTAGATGTCTAAATTCATAAAAAATTCCACCTCGCCCGCCATCTTTTTAGCATATCCGATGCGCGCATCCCAGCTGTAGCTTTTGCCGAGATTTACCTTTTCGTATTTGTCGTATCTGGCAGGATACTTGCCCGCAGGCGTCCTGCCCGTGCGGGCGATCGCTTCTTGCGAGCCTTTAAATGATAGAAAGTTATTCACGCTGATGCCATAGCTTGGAATTTTCGTGATGATGTTTAGGCTCGCCGTCCAAGGCCTAGCGTAGTCTTGCGCCGGCAGCTCCGATAACCTCATCAGTCTGCCGTCGTATTCGACGATCTTTTCATCTTCAAGCGTTTCTCTATCAAGCGATATGTCGTAAAGGGTGTTGTTCGTCTTCATCTTGATGTGCTCAAAGCCTAGCTCAAAGCCGTTTAGCGTCCCAAACGCCTCGTAATCTTCGATCGTCTTAATGCCAAAGGTTAAAATTTTACTATCGCTTCTGCCGCCGTTAGTGAAGGTTTGATAGTTGTTTTGGTAGTTCGGATTCGGCGCTAGACCTAGATCTCTTCGCGTGGATTTGATGATCTGATCCCTGCCCTTGCGGCTTACATATTTGCCGAAAAACTCAAAATTTCCAAGCTTTTGCTTTGCTCCGAATACCAGCTCATCCTCATAAGGCACCTTTAGCTCGTTAAATTTAGTTAGAGACGGGTCTTTTGGCAGTTGCGTCCAGTTTTGCGTATAAGCATTGCGCGGGCGCGTGTAGGTGGTGGCGAGGCCCTCTCGACCTTCTCTTAATTTATAGGTAAAGAGATTGCGTCCGTAGTAGCGGTTTGCGCCGAAGCTAATGATCGAATCGCCGTCGCCGAAAATATCGTAATAGCTGTTAAATCTCGGCGCCGCAGTCGTTTGCTTCATATAATCGTCCCTATTTAGTCTTACGCCCGGTCGCAAGGTAAGATCGCCGATTTTTATCTCATCTTCCAGATAAACCGCCAAGCTCTTCATATCTACCTTGGTATTGCCCTTGTAATAGCTTTTTCGCGTAAAAAACTGGCCGCTTCTGCCGAGTCTCGCAAAAGAATCGTCTATCGAGCAGAGCTCGTCATCAGGATCGCAAGCATTTACGCCCGCAGGTAGCGGTGCTATTCCGCTGGCGGTCATAAACTCCTTTTTTACGTTAAATTTAGCCTCTTGCTTTTTAAACTCAAAGCCTGTGATAAATCTATGCTTGCTGCCGCCGAGATCAAATTCATTAAACTCCAAATCCGCGTTGTATGAAAAGCTCTTTTGAGTTTGATCGAGATCCCCAAAGCCGCCCTCTATAGCCGCAGCAGATAAAAATTTACTGCCCCAATTCTTTACGTTTGAGTATTGCCAAGCCCTGTAATATTCATTCTCGGCATCACGCGAACTCTCCAGCTTGCTGTAGGATAAAATTTGATTAAATCTAGCAAAATCGCCATCGTAGTCGGCTTTAAGCGCTAAATTTAAACCGCCCGACTTCATATCTGCGTATGAATCCTTGACGTGGTCGTTAAACATCTTGTTTCGCTCGGGCGCGTAGGTTACGCTAGGCGTGATAGTTAGGCGGTCGCTTGCATACCAAAGCGCCTTTAGAAAGTAGTTGTCTATATTTCGCCTCTGAACTCGCTCGGTGATGGTCGTATCTGCGTTGTATCTTCTGTCGTAGGCCTTGAGCGGAATTTTACTTCTAGTGTTGGTGTAGCCGAACATCAAGCCCAGATTCTCGGTAACGGTGCCCTCTAAATTTAACCTAGTGATCCACTTATCGAATCTCGGCTGATTTAGCGGCGTAGCGGAGTTTTCAAAGCTCTGTTCATCGCCGTAGATATGGTATCTGGTCCAGCTATCCTCGGTGTGCTGCATCGAAAACTTACCGTGAAAGCCCGCGCGCGGATCTCGCGTCTTAGCCTCCACCACGCCGCCGGTAAATCCGCCGTATTTGGCGGAGACGCCGCTATCGTGCACCTCGACGCTCCGTAAAAAATCGCTATCGATCGCCATACCTTGCGAGACGGAATTCATCGTATCAAACGCCGAAAAGCGCGTAGGATTGCCGCCCGGATTTCTAGCGGGATCGAGATCGTTATTCATATTCGCGCCGTCAAGCATAAAGTTATTTTGCCAATACTTCGCGCCGTTAATGCTTATGTTTGCGGGGCTAATCTCGCCTAGCGTCGTGCTCTGGCGGTTTGTGAAGCTGAATTGCACGTTTGGGTTGGTACGCAGAAGCTGCACGAAATCGCCGTTACCGCTAGGCATTGACTCAATCATCGTCCTGCTTATTTTTTGCGTACCGCCGTAGCTGTCGCCGACGCTCGTCAGACTCGAGTCGATGTTGCCGACGACTACTATTTCGGGAAATTTATAACTATTTGTCGTCGCAGCCGAGCTTCGTGCCTCCGAGCTTCCTTTGGTAGCAACGCTTCTTGTTACGTTATTTTCAGACGAATCCTGCGCGACGCTTAGGCCGCAAAGACACGCCGCGACTATTAAGGAGCGTGCAAGCCCCCCCCTGCAGCGATTTTGAATGGATTTCTCGCCTTTTATGGAAGCGGAATAATTGCGGCCTGCGCCGCTTTTACATGGCTTACAGGCCCAAAAACCGACAATCATTTTTTCTCCTTTTTTGAAAATAAAAATTAAGACTGATGAAATTTAGCCAATAATATTTTAAATTTCAATAAAAGTGATAACAATTATACAACTTATGCAAACAATAGAAAAAATGTAACAAAATAGCGATATATCGGCGAGGCAATTCTATTCTATAATAAAATTTATCTAAGATATATGCGCGGCGCAGATAGGTTTAATTGAGCTTTATTCTTGAGTTCGTTTTTAAAGCACAAAAATTTACCGTGCAAGCGCCGTTAAATTTAAACTCGCCAAGTAAATTTAACGAGCAAAATTTAAATGCGCCGAGCCCGTTAAAATTTCGGCGCATTTATCCTCACCGTCTCATCGGTGTCAAAAATATATGTCTGCGCCGCCTCCGCGATATCCTTCGGCGAGATGGAATTTATGATCTTTTCAAAGGTCTTAAAATCGGCGATCTCCTCATTCCAAAGCGCGTATTTTACGAGCGCGTCGTTCCAAAACTCAGGGCTTTCGCGAGCGGTACGCGCCGTGATAATCTGGGATTTTTTAAAATTTTCAAGATGCCGCGCTACGTCCGATCCGCCGCCTGCGATTTCTGCAAAAATTTCTCTAATTGCGGATAAAATTTGATCCGTATTTTGCGGCGCGCAGGAAAACGAAATATGAAGGCTCGAGTGCTCGTACGGGATGCGACTTAGACTCGAAGCGACCGAAAAGCCGTAAGTACGCCCCTCGTCCTCTCTGATGCGCTCTCTAAGTGCTTCCTGAAGCACCGAAGCTAGGGCGGAAATTTTTATCGTATTTTCAAGCGAGTACGGAGCGGATCTATTTATCGCGGTAAGCGCAACGTCGCTTCTAGGGGAGTTTTGATAGTTGCGCATAAAGACGTGCCGTCCGCTTAAACTGCGGATACCGTCGTCTTTAAAATCCTCGCGTTCGCCGCGAGCGGGCAGGTTCGCCAGATATTTTTTTATGAGGGCTTCGGCATCTTTTAACTCAAAATCGCCGCTAAGTACGAAAGTGTAGGATGCGGCGTTGCTAAATTTATCATAGATAATCTTTTTTAACTCCTCCGCGTTAAGAGCTTTGATCTGCGCGGCGCTTAGCGGGCGCATTCGCGCATTGCCGTCGTAAAAAAACTCGCTAAATTCCCTGCTAAATTTATACCCGGGCAGCTTCTCGTTTCGCGCAAGCTCATCGAGCGATTTGATCTTTAAATTTTGCAGCGCTTTCTCGTCCACGCGCGGAGAGCTAAGCTCTAAGTTTATCGCCTCCAGCAGCCATTTTAGATCCTGCGAGCCGCAGCTTCCATAAAATCCGTGCGAGAATGCGGAGATGTTTTTGCGGTAATTCACCTGCCGCCCGCTTAAAATTTGCGAAATTTCATAATTGTTAAACTCGCCTGCACCGCTTTCGTTTGAAAGCATCGCGGCAAAACTGCCAAGCCCCGGATGCGCTAGATTGGACATTCCGCCTCTGCTTACCGCGGCAAACGAGATGAAATCCTTGCGCGTCTTAAGAGGCTTTAAGATCACGGTCGCGTTATTTTCAAGCAGGTAGGTATAAAATTTAAATCGCGGATCAAGGCTCTTGCTTAAAATTTTGCCCTCAGGCAGATTTTTAGAAACCAAGCTACCCGGCAGCTTTTTATGCGCGGCATGCGTATTTATCGCCATAGCGCCGCTTTGCAGCTTTTTAAATTTAGCCTCATCCAGATTATATCCTGAGCCGCTAAAAACGCTTGCATGCACCTCGCCTAGGTCCGTAAGGCGCTTAAATTCTAAATTTAGCTCCTCCAGGCTGATCTCACGCAGCAGTTTTACCTCCAAATCCCTCTGTTTTGCGGCGCTAGGCAGAACGGCTCCCGATTTTACGGCATGAAGAATCTCCCTTGCAAAAAACGCGGAATTCGCGCTTTTTTTGCGTTCGAAGGCGCTGTGCCGCGAGCTGATCAAGGCATCCTTCGCAAGAGTAAAATCGCGCGCATCAAAGCCGCTATCTCGCAGGCTTTTGATTAGCCCGAGCGCCTGCGAGATCGCGCCGTCAAAGTCTCCGCCCAAAACGGCGACGTCAAAGCTATAGATCGTTTTTTGAAACTGCAAATTCGATCTGGAAAAATTAACTCGCAGCAGCGCGCCTTCGCTAGCCTTCGCTCGCTCATAAATCGTAGAAATAAGGCTTGAGATAAGCTCGCTTTTTAAAATTTTTCTCTCATTCGCCTCACTATTTGGTGGCGCAAATTCCTC
Source organism: uncultured Campylobacter sp. (assembly GCA_963520005.1). Lineage (GTDB taxonomy): Bacteria > Campylobacterota > Campylobacteria > Campylobacterales > Campylobacteraceae > Campylobacter_B. Next base: position 2,138 of record CAUQPS010000017.1, on the reverse strand, counting down.
CCAAAACGAAATTTTGACGGAATTTAGCGATGTTTCGTTCGTATCGTAATTGTAAATTTTCAAACCCTGCCTAGGCGGAATGGCCATATCCTGGCGGGCGTAGGAGCTTGTATTTTTAAGAGGCGAAAAATTTTGCTTTAGCAATTTTAAAATTTTATCCCTTTTGAAATCACCCACGGCTATAAATTTCATAGACCTGGGCTGATAAATTTTTTGATAAAGCTCCTTGATTCGCTGCGTGCTTACGGATTTTACGACCGCCATATCGCCGATCGGCGCACGATTAAAATACGCGCTGCCGCCGTAAAGCTCCTCATCCATCCGCTCGTAAAGCCTCGCGATCGGCGTATCGCGACTGCGCGCCTCCTCGATTATGACGCCTCTTTCTTTTACGAGCTCGAGCGGATTAAACTCCACTCCGTCCGCAATCGAAGCAAAAATTTTAAAAACGTCCTTTAAATTTTCTTCGCTAACGGCAATGTTAAGCGTGTAGATCGTGCTGTCGTAGCCCGTCTGCGCATTTACGTCGGCGCCGAATTTCACGCCCAGGCTCTGTAGCTTTTTAATGAGCTCGTTTTTGCTAAAATCGCGGCTTCCGTTAAAGGACATATGCTCTATGAAATGCGCAAGCCCGCGCTCATTAGGGGTCTCATCGATCGAGCCCGCATCCACGATGAGATAAAAAACGGCGGAATTTTTAGGCACGGAATTTTCTAAAATATAGTATCTAAGCCCGTTTGGCAGCGATCCTCGCAGGACGGCTTCGTCCCAATCAAGCGCAAAAGCTCCCGCACATAGCAGTAAAAATAGTAAAATTTTTCGCATTTAAGCCTTTCATTTATTTCTAGTTAAATTCCGTCTCGCAGATATTTGGCAGACTTTTCTCTTTCGGCTTATCAAGCTGCCGACCTGCGCTATTCTGCGCTATTTTTTAGATTTGCTCGCTTCGACCCGTCAGCCTGCGATATTTCTTAAATTTGCCAACTTTTAACCCGCCTGTTTGCTGTGCCAAACCCGGTCTGCTTCGCTAGTTTACCGGCTCTAGCTCCATACCGAGCAACTTCTCTCGTTTGGCGCATCGCCCAAATCGGCAAATGCATCGATCTTGCTCTGCGCTGAGGCGGCGGCGCGACAGCATAGCGGCGCGGGCGCAAATTTTAAAATTTACTTGCACCAGGGCTAAATTTAAAAAGCGCAAATCGGTAAATTTTAAAATTTTGCGCTAAACGCGGCGAGCTGCTAAGCTTTGAAATTTTATAACTAAATTTCGCAATTATCTTTCACAGTCGCTTTTATGTCCAGACGGACAAATATTTAAATTTGACATCGCTTTTTTCTTGCTGCTCGCTATTTTAATACGGAATGATCAAACAAGCCACTGACGCGCAATCTTGGCTTCTTCGCCGTATGACGTTTTGGTGCTCCGCCTATAAACGCGCCGCCCTAAACTGCCGTTTGCTACAGGATAAAATTTTAGCCTAAAGAGCATTAAATGAAAATTAGTATAAATAAAATGTGAAATTTTTGAAGTTAAAATGGAGTTTTGGATTAGATTAAAATGGCCGGGAGATAGGGATTCGAACCCCAGGAGGCTTTCACCTCAACGGTTTTCAAGACCGCCGCTTTCGACCGCTCAGCCATCTCCCGATTAAGGGCGGGTAAATCCCGCCGTAGTTCGCGCAGATCAAGACCTGCACGTGCAATTTATTCGGTTTTTTCTCCGACCCACTCGGCACCGTTATGAACCTTTTCTTTGGTCCATTGAGCCGCGTTGCGCGAGTCCTCTTTTACGCCGTGCCAAGTATTAGAGCACCCGCCAAAAGCCATCAATGCCAAAAGAGCCGCTAGTATGTATCTCATAATAACTCCTTTTTAGGATCTGGAGGCGACACCCGGATTCGAACCGGGGATCAAAGCTTTGCAGGCTCGTGCCTTACCACTTGGCTATGTCGCCGCGCCGGCTTATTAGGTGGTGCCCGGAGCCGGACTTGAACCGGCACGGAAAAAATTCCGAGGGATTTTAAGTCCCTTGCGTCTACCGATTCCGCCATCCGGGCACGTTTAATACAAAACAGAATGTAAAATGGAGCGGGAAACGAGAGTCGAACTCGCGACATCAACCATGGCAAGGTTGCGCT
>CAUQPS010000016.1:0-33575 GCA_963520005.1 uncultured Campylobacter sp. | reverse complement strand
ATAAATTCCGCCGCGCAGAATTCTGCCTCGTCAAGACAAAATTCCATATCGAGGCGGGATTTTATGCCAGAGCAGAATTCTACGTCGAAAGAGCCCACCGGCTCTAAAATCCAGACACCAAAGCAGTAGCGATGATTTTGGATGAAATTTTAAAACGCACTCGCGAGGATCTCGCGCTTCGCAAAGAAAAGCTGCCCGAGGATCTGCTCGGCCGCTCGCTAAGCGCCAATCCCTACGAGCCGCGTGACGTTATAAAGGCACTTAGAAGCGATGAGAAGGACCCGCTTCGCATCATCGCCGAGATCAAAAAGGCAAGTCCGAGCAAGGGGATTATCCGCGAGGATTTTGAGCCGCTAAGCCTTGCCGTGGAGTACGAAAATGCAGGTGCGAGCGCCTTTTCGGTGCTAACCGAGCCGCATTATTTCAGAGGCGATTTGGAGTTTATCCCGCAGATCCGCCGCTACACTCGCACGCCCATTTTGCGCAAGGATTTCATCGTCGATCGCTATCAGATTCTCGAGGCGCTGGTTTACGGCGCGGATTTTATCCTGCTGATCGCCAAAGCTCTGGAAGGCAAACAGCTAAGAGAGCTGCTCGAGTTTGCCCGCAGGCTGGGACTTCAGGCGCTGTGCGAGATCCACGATAAGGATGATCTGAAAAAGGCGGTCTTTGCAGGCGCCGATATTATCGGCATCAACCATCGAAATTTAGAGACTTTCGAGGTCGATACGAGCTTGAGTGAGCGACTAATCCCGCTGATTCCAAACGGCAAGATCATCGTCGCCGAAAGCGGTCTGCACTCGCACGAACAGCTTTTAAGCTTGCACGAGGCGGGCGTCGATGCGTTTTTGATCGGCGAGCATTTTATGCGCCAAAATGACGTCGGCGCGGCACTGCGTGAGATAAAGCTCGGCGCGGGCGGCGAAATTTAAACCCGCTTGTTTGATCGCGTAAGATCAGATCGGAACGAGAAGTTAAATTTAGCGAAGGGAGTGAAATTTTAAGGCGGTAAATTTTAAAATTCGTAGAATTCGACGGACTTTAAAATTTATCAGTTCTTTAAATTTAGCGGTTGCGACGTGATCTAATATCACACGCCGCGTAAGCATTCGCGCCGTGCTTTGACGTCGTGAGTTTGTTACCGCGCACCGTGCGAGCGGCTGCGGAGTGAGGTTTAAATTTACGCCTTTCGTTTGTATAGTTTTCCGTCGCATCACGAGCTGCTGCAAAAAGCGCGGGTTTAAATTTAGCTTTACGTTTGCGAAGCTTCGCGCGAGCTGGGTTGCACTTGTAGCATTAAGCGCCAAAGATTGTGCGTCCGTCGTAGCACCTTGTATTCCTAGCGCTTCGGTATCGGCGATTAAATGGCGCCGTAAATTTAATCACAGCTCGCGACCTAAGCCGCCCAGAGGAGCTTGCGCGTACGATAACTGCGCAAAGCGAGCTATCACAAAAGTGGACGGCGTAGGGGCTAGGGCTGCAATACCCTACGATACGACGCGATTGAGCCTTGGTTGTATTACGCGGCTGCGCCGCGTTAAATTTTACCGCGTGTGGCGACGGTGGTTACGGCGCAGGTTTGGCACCGCGTACCGTGCCTGTGAGTGCGTCAAAGTTTTGTTATAATGCGCACGCAAACTGCCCGCGGATTTAATATCGCCCACCGTGCGCTTTGATCTGCGAAGCGTATGTCGCACCGAAGCGCCTTGCGTAGCACGAGATTTGTAAAGAGCGCGTATTGCCCGCGCGCATAGCTTTGCGCCGTGCGAGCAAACGCGAGCTGCGTAAATAAAATTTTATGAAATTTAGAAGTTTTAAATTCCAAATTTCATAGAATTTTGCGAAACGCAAATTTTAAAATTCCATAGAATTTTGGAATTTCGGAAAGGAAAAGAGATGGATTATCTTTGCGCCCCTTGGCGAAGCGAGTATTTTACCGAAAAAAGAAGCGGCTGTCCCTTCTGCGACGCGGCGGTGGATGCGGCGTTTGACGATCGCAACGGCGTGCTTTTTCGCGCACAGCACTGCTTTGGGGTGATGAACCTCTACCCCTACAGCCCGGGCGCGTTTATGGTCATACCCTACGAGCATGTCGATAATATCGAGTGCCTTAGCGACGATACGTGGGCGGAGATGAGCCGCTACGTGCGCGCCGGAGTGGGGATTTTGAAGCGCACGCTGGGCGCAAACGGCGTAAATATCGGCATGAACCTCGGCGCTGCCGCGGGTGCTGGTATCGCCGAGCACGTGCACTATCATCTCGTGCCTCGGTGGCAGCGCGATACGAATTTCATCACGACGATAGCAAACGTCCGCGTAAACGGCGTTTCGTTCGCCCCGCTTTTTGAGAAGTTAAAGGCGGCATTTGTAGAATTAAATTTAAAGGAGCGATAATGATCAGCGTAGAGCAAGCGATCGAGGATCTGAAAAACGGCAAAATGCTCGTTATGGTCGATGACGTCGATCGCGAGAACGAGGGCGATTTGGTGTTTGCGAGCACCTTTAGCAGCGCACAGAAGGTAAATTTCGCGATCACGCATGCTCGCGGAGTGCTGTGCGTGGCGCTCAGCCCTCAGATTGCGCAGCAGCTGGGTTTAAGCCTGATGGTCGATAAAAACACTTCGAGCCACGAGACCGCCTTCACCGTCACGATCGACGCGAAGGACGCCAAGACGGGCGTAAGCGCGTATGAGCGCAATATGACGATCGAGCTGATGTCGCGCGTAGGCGCTCGCGCGGATGATTTCGTCCGCCCTGGGCATATCTTCCCGCTCATCGCCAAAAGCGGCGGCGTGCTCGCCCGCACGGGGCACACCGAGGGCTCTACGGATCTGTGCCGCTTGGCTGGGCTTTCGCAAAGCGCCGTGATCTGCGAGATCGTCAAAGACGACGGCGATATGGCGCGCAGGGACGATCTGGAAAAATTCTGCGCGCAGCACGGCATCAATATGATCTCGGTCGCGCAGATCGTGCAGTACCGCCTAAAACACGAAACGCTCGTTAAATTTAGCGAGCCAAAAAGCGCTCTGCTGTGCGGCGAGGCGGCGAAATTTTACGACGTGAGCGATCACGAGGGCAACGAGCACCGCGCCTATATTTTCGGCGAGCTGGGAAAGAGCGCGCAGACGAACGTGAAATTTCATAAAATTTCAAGCGATCTGGAGTTTTTAAGCGATACGAAATTTAACGATTTCATGCGCGATTTGGAGATTTTGCGCAATGAAGGCGGCGTGCTTTTGATGCTAAAATCCGCGCAAAATCGCGCCGATTTTAAGAGCTTCGGCATCGGAGCGCAAATTTTAGCGCATCTGGGCGTAAGAAAAATCAAAATTTTAAGCAAGAGCGAGCCGAAAGACTACGCGGGGCTTAGCGGTTTCGGGATCGACATAGTTTGATAGCTCACATCGATTTGGACAGCTTCTTCGTCTCTGTAGCAAGGCTTGCCGATCCCGCACTTGCCGGCAAAAAGATCGCAGTCGTCGGAGGCGGCGACGAGGAGATTTTCGGCGGAAAGAGCGAGCTTGGCAGCGTGATTTTAAGCGCGAGCTACGAGGCCAGAGCGGACGGCGTGCACTCGGCGCAGCCCGTTAAAATCGCGCTCGGACTCTGCCCGCAGCTTATTTTTGTGCGCGCGCGGCACGGCGAATACCGAAAAATTTCACGCGAAATTTATGATTTTTTACTAAGCTTTACGCCCGAGATCGAAAAATTTAGCATCGACGAGTTTTTTCTAAATTTACGCGGCACGGCATACGACGTGGACGCGCTGGGCTTTGCCGCGTTTTTGAAAAGCGAGATTATGCGCCGCTTTAGCCTTCCGTGTAGCGTAGGCCTTAGCGAAGCAAAACTGATCGCAAAGCTCGCCACTAGCCTTGCCAAGCCCTTCGGCGTGCGTCAAATTTTAAAATCACAGATCGCACGCGAACTATCCGCCGTGCCGGTAGCAAAATTCCCCGGCATCGGCAAAGCGGCGCAAAAAACGCTCGGCAAATACGGCATCATAAGCTTCGGCGACGCGCTAGGGCACAGAGAAATTTTTGAAAAGATGGGCGCAAACGGCAGGAAAATTTTCGCAGCCCTTAGCGGCGAGGACGAGGGCGAGGTCGTCTCAAAGCGCGAGCGCAAGAGTATCGGCTTTGGGCGCAGCTTCGCGCCGTGCGCCGATCGGGACGAGCTGCGGCGCAAAATTTTAATTTTGGCGCGCCATTTGGCGGGCGAAGTGCTCGCAAGGGGGCTAAAGCCCGCGACGTATGATCTAAAGATCCGCTACAAATCGCGCGAGGAGTTTTCGCACCAGATCAGCCAAGATAGGGCGTTTAGCCTAAGCTTGCTGAGCGAGACCGCGCTTGAGCTGTTTAAGCTCTGCGACGTGAAAAAAGGCGCGCAGATAATCCACGTAGCGCTAAATCTTTCAAATTTTGGCGGCAGATCGGGCGGCTCGCTACTTTTTGGCGAGATCGATAAAAAGCAGCAGAGCCTGGATCGATCTTTAAGCAGGATTTGGGAAAAATTCGGCATCGAAAAGCTGAAAAAGGCAAGCGAAATTTGATTAAATTTAAAGGAAAAAGATGAAACTAGGCGAGCTATACTCGGTGATCTGCATAATCTTCGCGACGAATTTTAAGGGCGTGATAGATGAGCAGAAGTTGCGCGGCTTGGGCAAAAACTGGATTATCGTAAATAAAAATATCGAGAACAAAAACGGCCACGAGCTTTGGCAAAAGGTGCAGGGCGAAGACTACGCGGCGCTAGGGTGCGATTTTGAGGCGCTAAAAGAGGCGTTTGAGATGGACTTTTTCAAGCTCATAAGCGAAAGCGAAGTGGAGCTGTTTTATGAAAAATGCCGCTTTAAAAAGCCTTTTGCAGAGCTTAAAAGCGCTCATGCGGCCAATATGCTAGCGCTGCTTGCCATGATCTTTAAGCAAAACACGGACGCGAAATCGCATAAAATTTTGACGCTATATCTGGCGCAATTTATCATTCCTAGCTTTTCCGCGCTCGCTACGTATGTGCAAATAAACGCCAAAAGCAGCTACTACAAGGCGCTCGGGTGGTTTTTGGCGGATTTTTGCCGCGTGGTGAAAGAGACGCTGGGGCTTGGAATTTAAAATTTAAAACGCGCGCTCGGTGTTTTTTTGCGTGTTCGACACGGAGAGTGCTGCGTAGAGATAGAATTTAAAGCTTGCTTTCGGGATTTCTTGCGCTATAGCCGGTACGGCTCCTGTGGGCGCGATAAGCTAAGCGAGACGGGCGAATTTTATCTGCGTTATCTGCGCGGTTGCAAAGCACCTATCTTGCAGCTTCGGTGCGTCGGTGCTTGATACATAGCGCGCGTCGTTTTGAATTCTGCGCGGCATTCGGTATTTTGCGCATGTGCCGTTCGACGTTTGTTTTGCGTGCACTGCGAGTTTTGCTCGGCGTCCGGTGCTCGTTTTGCGCCGCCTGCATTAGGGTATTGCGTGCTTTGTCTGCGTCGCGCCACTTTGCGTGTCACTTCGTATGTCGTCTGGCATAGTCATTTGGAATTTTACGTGAGGCGCCTTACGCGCCATCTGGCGCCGTCGTGCGAAATTTCATGCGAGGTGGTCTGCGCATCGTTTGACGCTATCGCTAAGCATCCGCGCATTACGTGTTTCGCGCGTGTGATCGAGCGTTCGAAAACTGAGGTTTAGTGCCTGCGCATGCGCCGCTCTGCGTCTTTTACAGAGCGTGCGTCCGCAGCGTCCGATGCGTGCCGTTAAATTTTAAAATTTAAAACAAAGGAAAAATTTGAATTACTGGAACGAAATTTACGCCCATTTTGACCCCGTGGCATTCAGCGCGTTTGGTATAAACGTGCACTGGTACGGCATTATGTATGTTTTGGCGCTACTTACGGCGCTATTTATCGCCAAATATTTCGTGCGAAAAGACGGTCTTGGCTTTAGCGATAAGATGCTTGATCGCTACTTTATCTGGGTCGAGGTTGGCGTCATTTTGGGCGCGCGGCTTGGATACATCGCGATCTATTCGGGAGAGGCGGCGTGGTATTTCAGCCATCCGTGGCAAATTTTTAACCCCTTTCATAACGGCAAGTTCGTGGGCATTCGTGGTATGAGCTATCACGGCGCGGTCGTCGGATTCGTGATCGCGACGGTTTGGTTTTGCAAAAAATTTAAAACCGATATGTGGGCGCTGCTCGATCTCGTGGCACTTAGCGTACCGCTTGGGTATTTTTTCGGGCGCGTGGGAAATTTTTTAAATCAGGAGCTTTTCGGGCGCGAGACGAGCGAGCCGTGGGGGATTTTGGTAGGCGGCACATTACGTCACCCAAGCCAGCTTTACGAAGCGGTTTTGGAAGGACTGGTAATTTTCGTGATTTTATTTTTCTACCGTAAATTTAAGAAATTTAACGGCGAGCTGATATGCCTGTATGCGATGCTATATACGGCGTTTAGATTTTTCGTAGAATTTTTTAGAGAGCCGGATGATGGACTCGGTTTTATATTTTTAAATTTATCGATGGGGCAAATTTTATCTTTAGTTATGTTTTTGATAGCAGTTTTCTTAAAGCAGTCTTTGAAGAAAAAACTAATTTGCAGAAATTAAATTAATCTAAAGTTAAAAAGTAATATAATCTCTTTACAAAAATGTAAATTTTCGTTTAGCGGGGATTTATAATCATCTTTTTTTAAGGAGAACCTATGCTAGGTCGCATTGAAGGCTTTACGGGCAGATCCATAGACGGCAAAAAGAGCCGCATTATGGCTTTGCAAGACGTGGCGCAAAGCATCAGCGGGCTGATTTTGGCCTGTTTTATGCTGTGTCATATGATATTTACCGGCACGATTTTGATCGGTAAGGGCGCGTTTGAGGGCGTCGTACATTTCGCAGAACCGGGCGGAATTTATTTCGTTACAAACATCGTCGCTTTTGTAATTTTCGTGATTTTCGTAGTTCACGCGTTTTTGGCGATGAGAAAATTTCCGGCTAACTACGCCGCTTACAGAGCGTTTAAAGCGCACAAAATGCGAATGAAGCATTGCGATACGACGCTTTGGTGGTTTCAGTTTTGGACGGGATTTTTCCTATTTTTCTTTGCGGCGGCTCATATTTTAATGATCGTATTCGGTCCGAAAATTACTGCAGATCTTGCTATCGCGAGATTCGGACAGCTTCATTTATTTTATTTTGTTTTATTGATTTTCGTAGTAACTCACGCTAGTATTGGAATTTATAGGCTTTATATGAAATGGATTAGCATAGACGGCACGAAGGCGGAAATTCAAAGGAAAAGAGCCCTCATCAAAAAGACGGTTTTCATCGTTTGGGGTGCATTTTTCTTGCTTTCGATAATCGCCGATTTCAAATGGTTAAGTTTAGAATAGGGAGTTTAGAATGAATGTAATATATTGCGATTCTTTAGTTATTGGCGGCGGTTTGGCGGGCTTAAGAGCTGCGATCGCTACCGGTGAGAAGGGGCTTAGCACCATCGTTTTGAGTCTGATCCCAGTTAAGCGCTCGCACTCTGCCGCAGCTCAAGGCGGTATGCAGGCGTCTCTGGGAAATTCCAAGATGAGCGAGGGCGACAATGAGGACGTGCACTTTGCCGATACCGTAAAAGGAAGCGACTGGGGCTGTGATCAAGACGTCGCTAGGATGTTTGCGCAGACGGCGCCTAAGGCGATCCGCGAGCTTGCGGGCTGGGGCGTTCCTTGGACCAGGATTACTAGAGGCGAGCGAAGCGCTATTATCAACGCTCAAAAAACCACGATCACCGAAAAAGATGAGGTTCACGGGCTTATCCACAGCCGCGACTTCGGCGGTACGAAAAAATGGCGAACCTGCTATACCGCCGATGCTACGGGACACACGATGCTTTTTGCCGTTGCAAACGAAGCGTTAAAGCACAATGTCGATATCCACGATCGCAAGGAAGCGATCGCGCTAATTCACGCAAATAACCGCTGCTACGGCGCAATCGTGCGGGATTTGGTTACCGGTGAGCTGATCGCATACGTCTCAAAGGGCACGCTAATCGCTACCGGCGGCTACGGCAGAGTTTATAAACACACCACAAACGCCGTCGTTTGCGAGGGTATAGGTGCTGCTATCGCGCTTGAGACCGGCGTCGCGCAGCTTGGAAATATGGAAGCGGTGCAGTTTCACCCTACGCCTATCGTTCCGAGCGGAATTCTGCTTACCGAGGGTTGCCGCGGCGACGGTGGAATTTTACGCGATGTGGACGGCTACCGCTTTATGCCGGATTATGAGCCCGAGAAAAAGGAGCTTGCTAGCCGCGACGTCGTAAGCCGCCGCATAATGGAGCATATCCGCGCAGGCAAGGGGGTAAAGAGCCCTTATGGCGAGCACGTTTGGCTTGATATCTCGATCCTTGGACGCGAGCATATCGAGAAAAATTTACGCGACGTACAAGAAATTTGCGAAATTTTCAACGGCATCGATCCTGCCGACACCGAGGTAATAACCGACGAGCAGGGCAGAAAGCGCGGTAAAGGTTGGGCTCCGATCCTTCCTATGCAGCACTACTCGATGGGCGGCATCAAAACAAAAGCTACGGGCGAGAGTCCAACGCTAGCTGGACTTTTCAGCGCCGGCGAGGCTGCGTGCTGGGATATGCACGGCTTTAACCGCTTGGGCGGAAATTCCGTCGCCGAAACCGTCGTCGCGGGAATGATCGTGGGAGAGTATTTTGCGGAGTATTGCCAAGGACACGACGTCGATATCAATACGCACGATATACAAAAATTCGTAGATAAAGAGAAAAATTACATTAAGAGCCTGCTTGAAAAAGAGGGTAAATTTAACGTATTCGAGATTAAAAACAAGATGAAAGACGTTATGTGGGAGCACTGCGCGATCTTCCGCACCGGCGAGGGATTAGCCAAAGCCGTAAAAGAGCTTGAGGAGCTTTACAAGCAGTCCTTAGATGTCAAAGTAAGCAATAAAGAGCTTTTCGGAAATCCGGAGCTTGAGGAGGCTTATCGCGTACCAAAGATGCTAAAGCTTGCGCTTTGTATCGCCAAGGGTGCGCTTGATCGCACAGAAAGCCGCGGCGCGCACTTCCGTGAGGATTATCCGAAACGCGACGATCTAAACTGGCTAAAACGAACGCTTGCGAGCTGGAAGGAGGGCGATACTATGCCTACTCTAAGCTACGAGCCGCTTGATATTATGAAGATGGAGATGCCGCCTGCGTTCCGCGGGTATGGCGCCAAAGGCAATATCATCGAGCATCCGGACAGCGCCGTGCGCCAAAAAGAGGTCGATGAAATTCGCGAGAAAATGCAAGCCGAGGGTAAGGGCAGATATGAAATTCAAGAGGCATTGATGCATTATGAATTGCAGCCAAAATACAAAGCACCTAACGAAAGAGCAGGTATAGGATATGAGTAGAAAAATAACAATAAAGGCATTTAAGTATAATCCGCTAAGCAAAATTTCAAAGCCGCACTTCGCTACTTACGAGATCGAAGAAACCGACGGCATGACGCTATTTATCGCGCTTAACGTAATTCGTGAGAGATTTGATCCCGAGCTAAGCTTCGACTTCGTTTGTCGCGCGGGTATCTGCGGTAGCTGCGGTATGCTCGTAAACGGTAAGCCGCAGCTTGCGTGCCGCACGCTTACTAAGGATTATCCGGACGGCGTGATCGAGCTTATGCCGCTTCCGGTTTTCAAGCTGCTAAAAGACCTCAGCGTCGATACGGGCAACTGGATGAACGCGATGAGCAAACGCGTAGAGAGCTGGATCCACACCGATCACGAGACCGACATCTCTAAGCTTGAGGAGAAGGTCGAGCCGGAGGTCGCGCAAGAGGTTTTCGAGCTGGATCGCTGCATCGAGTGCGGCATCTGCGTGGCGAGCTGCGGCACCGCTATAATGCGAAAGGATTTCATCGGCGCCGTTGGTATCAACCGTATAGCGCGTTTTCAGATCGATGCGCTGGATAAGCGAACCGATGAGGATTTTTACGAGCTAATCGGCGATGATGACGGAGTATTCGGCTGTATGACGCTGCTAGGCTGCGAGGACAACTGCCCTAAGCACCTTCCGCTTCAAAGCAAAATCGCATATGTTCGCCGCAAGCTTGCCGCTCAGGGCAAATGCGGCTGCGGCAAATAAAATTTAAGCGGGTTCTTCCCGCTTAAATTTATCTCTTTATCTCACTAAATTTTACTCAACAAATAAATTTCAAAAATGCTTGAGTCTGGCAAGCAAGGTAGCCTTAAATTTAATACTATCCCAAGGTATAAAGAAGTAAAATATGATCGCTTAAGATCGCAGGCGAGGGATAAGGATGAACGAAGCAGAGTCCAAAGAGCTAAAGAAAATTCTAAATGAACGACGTCAAAATGTGGAGCAAGGCTCGGAGGGGAATTATGACGCTCAAAATTTTGATGCCTTAAATTTTGATACTTCAAAATCCGATAACTCAAATTTAAACGTAGAAGGAAATCTAAAATTTCAAAATTCAGATTCCGATGATGCCACTCCTAATAAAAATTCTAAAACCGAGGCTAGGGATTACGATAAAGAGCCTATAGTTATAAAAAATTACAGCATTATGCACTTGCTGTTTTATATCATCATAGCAATCATTATTCCGTCTATTTTCATAAAAATTTTGTATAACAAAGGTTTGATGGATTTATATTATGGCGGTAGAACATATTTGCTATATAATCAAAATTCAACTTTTATTTTAAGTGTTTTATTTTTGTGCCTGTTCGCCTTGTATTGCTATTTTGCAAAAGAAAATGATATTATTATCAACAATTCGCACATGACATATTTTAAAAACATATCAAGCGGGTTGGAAATTTTTAAAATAAACAATGATAGCTTTATTAAGAAAAACTATAAATTGAAAATAAATGTTTTATGTTTTATTTTGTGTTTGATTTCTCTATTGTCAGGTTTTGGCTATCAAGAAATTATTTTTGTCATTTCTATACTTGTCGTTAGATTTTTGCCAATATTCCTATTTTCGATACTTCAAAATAAAAAATTTGAATTTTATAATCCAGGATATTTATGCATTAAAACAAGAACCGAAATACAGATAGTTCCTTTGGTTTCAAAAAAAGATACAAAAGAGGTAAGAGAATATTTTTTAAATAAACTCGATATCGATATTAGCGATAAAGTAAATTATTTTATGTAGTCAAATCCCCCAATAAAAGAGATATAAATGAGTGGAAAAAGCATTGGTAAAGGTGCACCTATTACAGGTAGTCTTAAATTGTTATAAGAATATTTTTCTGATTTGCCAAAAATGTCAGAATTTTTTATCGTATTGACTCGTTGGGTTTTTCTGGGTGTTCTTATTTTTTATGTATGTGACAAATGTGTTGATAAAATTCGTCATATATTTTTGCATAAATAAAGGCATAAAGGGATTTAAAATTTTTCCATTTATAAAAGTCGATGAGCCGTGGCATGGCGGATATTTATATTATTCCGTTGTGGTATCGGCACACTACTATTTGATTTATTTGTATAGCAGTCAAATTTACGACGAAGTTAGAGAGTATTTTTTGCAGAAAAATATAAATATAGACTATATTAAAAAAGACTATACGGTTTTTATCTAGGAGGATATGCGAAGGGGCGGTAAATTTAAAACTAAAATTTCAATATTTTATGGTAGCCGCCACTAAATTTCGTAGCGATACCGAGCGCAAATACGGCAAATTTAGCGCTAAATTTTATGCGTAGAAGCGCTTGTTGAAATTCTAACCGCCTGCCGCTGGAATAAAATTTCGTCGGTAGAATTTTACCCGAGCGACATTTCTACGCGGAATTCTATCGGTAAAATTTCGAAGGTAAAATTTCACGCCTTACCCTCTTAAATCTCGCTTTGCGAATTCCGCTCGAGCGAAATTACCTTGTGAAATTCCGCCCGTTTATATTCAGCTAAGCTCACACTCGGTAATATTTGCCATTTTATTTGCGGAGGTTGCTTTGAAAGAGATAAAATCCAAGCTCATCATAGCGTGCTTGGTTGTTACGGCAGGCCTATTTTTCTTGATCGCAGGCGGTGCACTTATGGATATATCCGAAACTCAGCCCGCGCAAAATTCCACGGCAAGCCGCGTCGCAACCTCCGGCAATTCCTCCAATCGGCCGCTAACGGACGAGGATCGCGCCGCAATAGCAAGGTACCGGTACGAAAGGCTGGGCGCCGAGTTAAATTTAGACGAGCGCGTAGTGCAGGGCGATGAGCGGATGGAGTATTTCCGCAAGCTTTTGCGCTCCAAGGACACTGCTCGTATTTTAACATTTATGCGAGAGCAGCGCATCACTGCGGGCGATCCGCTGCAGTTTGGTATAACGGCGATAATGTATTCTAGCTTTTACAACGATGCAAACACTACCGAGGAGCTGATCTATCACGGAGCGGATATCAACCGCACGGATGATTTTTCTCATTCGGCGCTAAGCTATGCTATCGAAAATAACTCTACCGCCGCCGCGGAAGTTCTACTTAAGCATGGAGCTAGCTTTTCTAGCGTTAAATATGTTCGTCCGTGGCTTACGACTCCGGGACGCTGCGATTCCTATTTGGTCGCCGATACTAGCGATGCGCAGGTAAGGGAATATTACGAAACGCCTAAAAGCGAGGGTACTAGCGCGGTATCTGATCCGCTCTATTACGCCGTAGCAGGCGGATTTTTGCAGATGACGGAGCTTATGCTTAGCAGCGGTGTAAGACCTGAGATTACCGCTTGGACGGACGATCATTGTATTGCTTTTACGCTCAAACACCGCAAAGATAAGCGGCAGCCGAACTGCTCCATCTATCAGATGCTACCGCAGCGATATGACTCAAGTATGCTAAATCTGCTGCTTAAATACGATTTAGCAGGGCTTCCGGACGATGAGCGTATTCGAAAAAAATACGATGACTGCCGTAAGGATTTGGATACGTTGAGGAAGTATAAGAAAATATACCTAGAGCATATGGATGATTATTGTTACGATGAGATTATTTTGGTTTGGAGCTGGTTGGATAGCTTTAATTATGATATGGTCAGGTTTACTATGGCGGAGCAGCCAAAGGATTGGGAAAAGGGTGCAATCCGGCTTAACAGAGGCTCGCTGCCCGATCTTAATAGATGCGGCTCGGTAACGCCGAATACGGCGCTGCTGGGTATCTACGATACTCTTATAAAGCGCTATTCCGCGCTCTGCGGCGATGAGCTTAAGGGTGCGGGCGGCTTTGATCTGGATAAATTTTTTAGATATTCGCACTTAAAAGGCTTGGAATTTGATCTTAAAATAGAGTATGAGGGCAAGGTGATAAGAGTGGAGGAGTACGATAAAATTTTAAGGCGCGATGCTTCTAAGCAGCTAGAGCAAGCGAGCTCCAAGACTGCAGATACTGCGTCCGCCAATAAATAAAATTTCGTAAAGCTTTTGGCTATGATCGCTATGTATTTGGTAAAATTTTAATGATTTTAAATTTGCGTCAAGCTTTTTTTGTTTTTTAAATTAAATTTTACTTAAATTTATGAATGCGATGCTGTTAAATTTAGCAGTTATTACAGTCTTTAATCTCGAAGTTCCACAAATTCGTTTTCGCTATGTAGACTTGTTCGAATCTAAAGAATTCGTTTTTTGGCATCTTCTAGCTCCATAAGATAATCTTTAAATTTCGCATTTCTTCGATATATCCGCAGTAAATTCCAAAAAGTATGATCTAAATTAAGATCCTTTTTCGTCAAATCTTTAAAATATTCGAGCGGCTTGCCGTGTTGATAAATAAGATCAACCACTTTATCGTCGTTTCTCTTTAATATCTTGATCATCGCATATAGCATCTATATTTATATAAGATCGCGAAATATCATCTTTCTTATATTAATATGAGATAAATTTATATATAGCAGATCTCATAATTTATGAAATTCATAATGTTAAAGATGGGTTAGAAATATAAAATTTTAAAATATTACAAATTCTAAGGCTAAACTTTTATCAATAATTTTTATTATTTAATGAATATTTTAATTTATATATGTATAATTATAAATAAATTTTATTAGAAAGGAATAAATATGAAAAAACTAACCACTACTTCGGGTAATCCTGTCGCGGATAACCAAAACTCCCTTACCGCAGGCAGCCGCGGCGGTATAATGTTGCAAGATTATCAGCTACTTGAAAAACTAGCTCATCAAAACAGAGAGCGTATTCCTGAGCGTGCCGTTCACGCAAAAGGTAGTGCTGCATACGGAACATTAGAGATTACGCACGATATCTCGCGATATACTAAAGCCAAGGTATTACAAAAAGGCGAAAAAACAAGGCTACTTTTGAGATTTTCTACCGTTGCCGGTGAAGCTGGAGCAGCTGATGCTGAGCGCGACGTAAGGGGCTTTGCGATTAAATTTTATACCAAAGAGGGCAACTGGGACTTGGTCGGAAACAACACTCCCGTCTTTTTTGTAAAAGACCCATATAAATTCCCAGATTTTATCCACACGCAAAAGCGTGATCCTCGCACACATCTCCGTTCAAATGAGGCAGCATGGGACTTTTGGAGCTTAAGCCCTGAGAGTATGCATCAAGTAACCATCCTGATGAGTGACCGCGGTATTCCGGCCAGCTACCGTCATATGCACGGATTTGGCAGTCATACCTATAGCCTTATAAATGACAAGAACGAAAGATTTTGGGTTAAATTTCACTTCAAAACCCGCCAAGGCATTAAAAATTTAACCAACGCTCAAGCCTCACAAATCATTGCAAAAGATCGAGAGAGCAATCAACGCGACCTTTTTGAGAGTATAGAAAAGGGTGACTTTCCAAGCTGGGATTTTAAAATTCAAATAATGACTCTACAGCAGGCAAAAGAGGTCAAATTTAACCCATTTGATCTAACCAAAACTTGGCCTCATAAGGAGTTCCCACTCATCGACGTGGGCGTCATGACGCTAAACGAAAATCCGAAAAATTATTTCAATGAGGTTGAGCAGGCTGCATTTAGCCCGTCAAATATAGTGCCTGGTATCAGCTTTAGTCTCGATAAGATGCTGCAAGCAAGGATATTTAGCTACCCCGACGCTCAAAGATATCGTATCGGTACGCACTACGCGCAGCTAGATGTTAATCGTCCTGTAAGCGAGGTCAATACTTACGTCGTGGGTGGCGCGATGAATAACGGAATGTATGAGCTTGACGATAAGGCTTACTATGAGCCTAACAGCTTTGGCGGTGCCAAAGAGGATCGTGCTTTGTTAGAGCCTGATATAAGCATAGAAGGCGTGATGCAAAGATACGATCACAGAGTCGAGGATCAGGATTATTATTCGCAACCTAGAGCGCTTTTTGAGCTAATGAGCCAGAGCCAAAAATCACAGCTTTTTAGTAATATCGCAGATAGCATGGAGGGTGTGAGCGAAGCGATAAAAGAGCGCGCGATAGGACATTTTGAAAAAATTTCCGCTGACTACGCAAATGGCGTAAGAGCCGCTTTGAAAGCAAAAAATTGACGAGCTTAACGCAGGCCGAGGAGCAAAGATATGGCGAGCTTTGCGCTATGGCGCTCGATTTTGCCAGGCGAGATGATGCTGACGAGCTAGAAAAGATGATAAAGGCGGGTCTTAGCGTAAATTTAAAATCCGTCAAAGGCGACACGCTTTTAATGCTGGCTAGCTACAGTAACGCGCTAAAGACTGTAAATATGCTGCTCTCAAACGGCGCCAGAGTCGATGAGCGTAATGACCGCGGGCAAACTCCGCTCGCGGGTGCGGCCTTCAAAGGACATTTGGAGGTAGTCAAAGCTCTCGTAGACGCCGGCGCGGACGTAGAGGCTACGAGTGGTCTTGGTATGACACCATATGCCTTTGCCGTGATGTTTGGTAGGAGTGAAACGGCAAAATTTTTACTAAGCAAGCGTAAAAAGCAGGGATTGTTACAAAGGCTGGCAGTTAAATTTTTAGGAATTTTCGCCAAAAAGAGCGCGCGAGCGGTTTAAATTTGATATGCCTTGATATTTGGCGGTTTAAAATTTGGCATATTTTAGGGCTCACATAGGGCGAACTTTCGGAGATTTTACCAAAAAGATGCAAGGATGGCTTGAAATTTGACGCACCATTTCTAATCCTTAGAATTTTAAGCTTCCCTTGCTTATCTGGTACGCAGGTATGGTGTCGTTTTGCGATATGCCAATTAAATAAATACAAGCCCTCTTCGTTTATCTAATATGGCGCGCTCTTTTATGACTATAAACGGCGCGCGGTTTTGGGCTATAATTTAACTCTCTGCCGGCTTAGGAGATAGAATTTTATATTGCTCATTCGTCTGCTTCGCTAGTTTAGTGGTGTTTAGTTGCGCCTGCGTTATTTTGCTAGCGCTGCCTGTCTAATTCATATTTTTCCCTCCATCAGCTTTGCTGCGCCTCCCATTTCGTCTGAATTTAGCAGGTCTTGTGGCTTCGCCCATGGGCTCAATTTTTGCGATGAAGATTGGTATGATCTATTGCGATCCTTGTGGCAAGACTATAAATTTTCCTTCGAATCTTTGCAGAGTTTGTAAATTTTTAAGATTTTTCAGCGCGCTTGGAATTTTATTGATTTTTGGATCGAGCTTGTCTTGTAGCTGGATTTGACTTAGTACTTCGGCTAAATTTTATAATTTTAGGTTCATCGATTAAGCCTTTTATGCTGAGCCGATTATTATATGTAGCCTAATTTTGATATCTTAAGGATCACGACTATAAGTTTTTAAATTCCATCTCCAACTGCTTGCGCCAGTCTTGCAGCGAGCGCTCTGCGCCCGCGGCGTATTTTTCGATAAGCGCGTCCGTTTTACTTAGAAACTCAAATAGCTTGCCCTCCCACACGGCGGGGTTTAGGTTGCTTTGATGCATCGTTTTGATATAGACTAACTCCTTGCTAAGAGCCTCAAGCTCGTCTAGATAACCCTCACGAGCCCCTTCTTCTCGCAGCTCTAGCCGCTTTAGATCTCGTAGTTTGCCCTCTAAAATATCGCAAAATTTCATATATCTTTGCGAGCTAAGCTCGGGGTCTGCGGCGTCTGCACGAGCGGAAGCTTTTTGGACCTGAAAATACACGAGCGCGCCCACCGCAAGGGCGACTGCGAACATCAAAGCGAAATTAGCCATTTTTTCTCCTTAAGCCGTCCAAGCCCACGACCGCGAGCCCGAACCAAATTAGCGAAAAGCTTAAAATTTTATAACTCTCAAGCTCCTCGCCGTAGATAAATACCGCGATCAGCATACTCATGCTGGGGCTGATGTATTGCATAAAGCCGATCGTAGATAGCGGCAGATACTGCGTGCTTACGGCGAAGGTAAGCAGCGGCAAAATCGTAATCAGTCCGCTTGCAAATAGCAGCGCGCCGCTTACGTTAAAGCCAAAGGCGCCGCTTCCTTTCAGCGCGCAGTAGATCAGAAACGCAAGCGCAGGCAGCAGCATCAGCGTCGTCTCGCAAAACAGCCCCTCAAAGCTAGGCACTTTTACCTTCTTGCGTATGAGCCCGTAAAATGCAAAGCTAAGCGGCAGCACGAGCGAGATTATCGGTAGCCTGCCTAGCGCGTAAATTTGCACACCGATTGCCGCAAAGGCTAGCAGCAGGGAAAGCTTAGCCGCCGCACTTAGCCTTTCGTGCAGAAACAAAGCGCCCAAAAGCACCGAAAATAGCGGATTTATAAAATATCCGAGGCTGGTGGCTAAAATTTGATCGGAATTTACCGCGTAGATATAAATGCCCCAGTTCGTGCTGATAAGTAGTCCCGTACAAAGCAGCGTGAGAGCGATTTTAGGGGCGCTAAGAAGCCGCGCGACGTTTTTTAAACGGTGCATAAAGCAGAGAAAAACAAGCAGCAGCAGGAAGGACCAAACGACGCGATGCGCTAAAATTTGCACCGCGTCCACGTTCTTTATGAGCTTGAAAAATATCGGAAAAACGCCCCACATAAAAAAGGTCGCAAATGCAAGCATCAGTCCTTTAGTGCGATCGTTTTCCATAAAATTCCTTCCAAATTGCCTAAAGGCGCTATTTTAAGATTTTTTGGGTTAATAAAAGCTTATTTGGGTATAATCGCGGGATTTACGAAATTTAAGGAGGGGCTATGAGTTGGAGTAGGACGTCATGGAAAGATTATAAAATTTTACAGCAGCCGGTTTATCAGGATGAAAGTGCGGTGCAGGCCGCTAAAGAGCGCCTTTACAAGCTGCCGCCGTTAATTTTCGCAGGCGAGGTTCGCAACCTAAAAGCCGAGCTTGCGCGCGCCAGCGAGGGCAAGTCGTTTCTGCTTCAAGGCGGCGATTGCGCGGAGAGCTTTAATGATTTTAGCGCGAATAATATCCGCGATATGTTTAAAGTAATGCTTCAGATGGCGATCATTCTTACCTTTGCAGCGGGATGTCCCGTCGTTAAGGTAGGTCGTATCGCAGGACAGTTTGCAAAGCCGCGCAGCAGCGACTTCGAAGAGGTTGGCGGCGTGAGTTTGCCTAGCTACCGCGGTGACATAATCAATGGCTTTGAGTTTAACGAAGCGGCGCGCAAGCCGGATCCTGCCCGCATGATTGAGGCGTATCATCAAAGCGCTTCGACGCTGAATCTGCTGCGCGCCTTTTCCCGCGGCGGTCTTGCGAACCTGCACGAGGTGCATAAGTGGAATTTGGGCTTTTTGAAAAAGGGCGAGCTGGAGGCTAAATTTAACGAGCTCAGCGATGAAATTTCTCGCACGCTTAAATTTATGGAGGCATGCGGGCTGAGCGCCGCAAATTCCCCGAGCCTTGCCGAGACGGTGCTTTACACCTCGCACGAGGCGCTGCTGCTGCACTATGAGGAGTGCCTGACGCGCATCGACAGCACCAGCGGCGATTGGTACGACTGCTCGGCGCACATGCTTTGGATCGGCGAGCGTACGCGTGGCGCGGACGATGCGCACGTGCATTTTTTAAGCGGTATCAAAAACCCTCTCGGCGTCAAGATCGGCCCGAGCGGCACGGCGGATGAAATTTTGCGCCTTTGCGACAAGCTCAATCCGCAAAACGAAGCAGGCAGGCTAAACGTCATCATCCGCATGGGCGCGGATAAGATC
Source organism: uncultured Campylobacter sp. (assembly GCA_963520005.1). GTDB lineage: Bacteria > Campylobacterota > Campylobacteria > Campylobacterales > Campylobacteraceae > Campylobacter_B. The sequence continues at coordinate 14,493 of CAUQPS010000016.1, read as the reverse complement.
GGCGCGCGGCTGCCGCAAATTTTACGCGAGCTAAAGCGCGAGGGCAGGGCGATCCTATATAGCATCGATCCGATGCACGGCAACACCGTCAAGACCGCGAACGGCTACAAAACGCGCGAGTTTTCTAAAATTTTAAGCGAGGTTCAGAGCTTTTTCGAGATCCACGCCGCGGAGGGCACGCACGCGGGCGGCATCCATCTTGAGATGACCGGTCAAAACGTCACCGAGTGCACGGGCGGCGCATTTAATGTGACGCAAGAGACGCTGAAACAGCGCTACGAAACGCAGTGCGATCCGCGCCTAAACGCAGATCAGGCGCTAGAGCTTGCATTTTTGCTCGCCGATAATCTAAAAAAGGCGGACTAATCCCGCTTTTTAAATTTCATCCGCATGCGGCTTTGCCGGCCTCTCTTTTGCAGAGGTCTTGCAAGCTTTTATGCTATCAAATTTAGTTCGTTTGCTTTATCATTTAAAATTTTGTTTTGTATGGGCTTTGAAGCTTTTAGCGAGTTAAATTTAGCCCCATAGGCTTTGCGGCTTAAAATTTTTAATGCGCTCTGCATGAAATTTTAAAATTTTATCGCCGTGGAATTTTAAAAATTTATCACCAAATTTTTGGCTCGCGGAATTTCATTTCTAAATTTTATTGCTGGTTGGAATTTAATCGCAGGTTGGAGCTTTAACGAGAGTCGGCGCTACGACAGCGCTTTGCGCTTGAAATTTAAATCGTAGCTTGGCGCGGGCGATTAAAATTTACACGGCTTGGAATATGGGGCGGCTTTGGGTGCAGTCTCGGGGCAGCCGAAATATAGAGAATTGAAATTTATACCTCGCGCGAAAACGTAAGCCGCGTAAACCTGCCGCCCAAATACGAGCAATTGAAAATTTTGCGGCGTCGCGCCGCTATAAAATTTCTTTTTGCACAGACTTGCAAACTTCTTGGCGGCTAAATTTAGCCCCGTGAGCTCGCGGCTTAAAATTTTAAATACGCTCTGCATGAAATTTTAAAATTTGCGCCGCCGTGAAATTTTAAAATTTAGTGCTAAATTTGCAGCCCGCGGAATTTCATCTGTAAATTTCTTCGCGTAAATTTTAATCGCTCGCTGCTGCGTGTGCCGCCTATCTGTGCACGCTCAAGCTAGTGGCAGACTAAGCGGTAAATGTAGCTACGCAAGCCCGCCTCCGTTTTTTCGTACATAGCAAAAGAAAACGCCGCGCTATCTGCGGCATTCGGCATAAGTATGGCGCAAAAGCTCTTGCTTGAGATTGGCGCGACGAATAGACACTGCCGCGCGTGTTTCATTGGCTTATGAACTTCCGCTTAATCCTTGATGATAGATGCATCAGACGAAAACGGCTTTGCGCCTGCTTTAAATTTTGAAGCGTGATTTCGCCGTGAAATTTTAATAGAAAATCTATGTTTTTGTCGCTAAATTTCGGGTCGAAATTTTACCTTTTGAGTTATACCGCCTCGCCGCTATAAAATCCCATGTCTTAAATTTAAAGCAAAATTCTGTAGGGCGGTGAAATTTCAAAATTTCGTTGCGGTAAATTTTGTGCTCTAAAATTTCATCCATGAATGTAGAATTTTAAGTCGGCAAATATAAAATTTAGAAGGCAAAGTTTGCTGCCGCATCGTGTACTGCGCCGCGAAATACTACTCTACAAAACCTGCGCCTAACCTCAAAAATTCCGTCGCGCAAAATTTATATAAAGTTTATGTAGGATTTTTGCTACCGTGCGCCGCTTCGCTTCGTTACTTTGAGCGCGGCTTATTAAGTTTTAGTGCGACTACGGCGATTGTGACGTTTGCGTCGTGCGTGATGCTAAGGCTTGTGGATTTGATATGAAATTTTTTGCGGATTTTTTTACGTATTTTTAAATGCGGCGCGCCCAGGGCGTCTTTGTAAATTTTAGCGTCTTTAAAGCCGAATTCTGCGCCGATGCCGGTGCCTAGCGCCTTGCTAAGCGCCTCTTTGGCGGCATAGATGCCCGCGATACTTTCGTCGCGCAGTGCCGAGGAGCGTTCGGATTTTTTCAAAATGCGCTTTAGAAATTTCACGCCGTATTTTGCGCGCAGCGCCGCGATCCTGCGCACCGCGGTTATGTCCGTGCCGATCTTTATCACGGTCTGGCGCCCCGCGGTTTAAATTTAATCACGATTGCAGGCTCTCTTTAATCTCGATGTCGATGATCTTATCGCCCTGTCTGATCGCGTCTAAAACCGCCAGGCTAGGCTGATCCACGATTTGTCCAAACACCGTGTGCACGCCGTCTAGGTGCGGCTGCGCGCTGTGGCAGACGAAAAACTGGCTACCGCCTGTATCGCGCCCCGCGTGCGCCATCGATAGCGCGCCGCGCACGTGCTTGTGCTTTTGGCGGTCGCATTCGCACTTTATACGCCAGCCGGGACCTCCCGTGCCGGTGCCGCGCGGGCAGCCGCCTTGGATCACGAAATTTGGAATTACGCGGTGAAAATTTAGCCCCTTATAAAACCCGCTGCGAGCAAGGCTGGCGAAATTCGTAACCGTCTGCGGGGCTTCGTCACCGAAGAGCTCCAGCTTCATATCGCCCTTTTCGGTTTTTATCACGGCGTATTTATCGCGCGCCAAAGCCGCTGCGTCGATGTCGTAAATTTTTAAGTTTTCCATTTTTTCTCCTATGCGATGTTGGTGTAAACTGCCTGCACGTCGTCATCATCCTCTAGCCGCTCTAGCAGCGCGTCTATGTCGCCAAGCTGCTCCTCGCTAAATTCGTGCTTTTCGTTGGCGACGAATTTTAAGCTTGCGCTGATGATCTCAAGCCCTATCTTTTCGATCCCCTCGTTTAGCGTGCCGAAGCTTTCGTATTCGCCGTAGATTAGAAGCGTCTTTTCGAGCTCGCCCTTGTCGTTTTCAAACTCGTTGATCTCAAGCTCGCTAAGACCGAAGTCGATGAGCTCAAGCTCCAGCTCCTCGATGTCGCGGCTCGGCAACTTGGTCTCAAAAACGGCCTTGTGCGAAAACATAAATTTCAAACTGCCGCTCGGCAAAAACTCGCCCTTGGCTTTGTTTAAAATCGACTTTACGTTCGCGACGGTGCGGGTCGGGTTGTCGGTGGCGCATTCGATTATTAAAAGCGCGCCGTGCGGCGCCTTGCCGTCGTAAAAGATCGTTTTGATATCGGCGCTATCCTTGCCGCTTGCGCGCTTGATAGCCGCGTCGATGTTGTCTTTGGGCATATTTTGCGCCTTTGCCGTAGCGATCGCGGCGCGCAGCTTGGAGTTCATCAGCGGATCTTCGCCGCCCTCTTTCGCAGCCATCGTTATGGCCTTGCCCAGTTTTGGGAAAAGTTTGCTCATCTTCCCCCATCTAGCTTCTTTTGAAGCGCGTCTGTATTCAAAAGCTCGTCCCATAAAATTCCTTAAAGCTTAAATTTAAAAACGGGTGATTATAACGAAAAACCCTTAAATTTCAGGAGCGGGCGTTGAAATAAAATTTATTAAAAAGTAGTATAAGTTTTGAAATTTTAATCCAAAGGAGAGGCTCATGGCTTTAAAACAAAGCGTAAAATTTAAGGCGCAAAATATCCACTGCGAAAACTGCGCGAGGACGATCAAAAACGCGCTCAAGGACGATTTCGGCGAGATCGAGGTGGACGTGGCAAGCGGAGTGGTGAGTTTAAGCCTAGATCCGCGCGACGAGGCTAAATTTAAAGAGGAGATGGACGATTTGGGCTTTAGCGTCGCAGAAAAGCTAGCCTGCGAAAACTAACGGATGCCAAGCAAAATCACTCTAAATATCGTCGGGATGAGCTGCGTAAACTGCTCTAACGCGATCGAGCGGATAAGTCGCAAGATCGAGGGGGTACAGGACGCGCACGTAAATTTCGCAAACGGCAGCGGCGAGTTCGTACTTGCTGATCCGGCGCTTGAGGAGACGCTAAAAGCCAAGATCAAAAAGCTGGGCTATGATATCGCCGTGGATTACGAGGATTTGGAGCGCAAAAAGCGGCGTAACCTCAAAGCGGCGCTATTTAGGCTAATCCTCGCTCTCATTTTAGCCGCGGCGGTAATGGCGGTGGAGATGAGCGGGTTTTTAAGCTTCGTTCCAAAGGCGCTACTTTGCGCGGCGATGGCGTGCGTAAGCCTATTTTACTGCGGCAAGAACTTCTTTTATCACGCTTACGGTTCGCTGAAAAATAGAAGCTTCGATATGAACGTGCTCGTGGCGATGGGAAGCTTTTTTGCGTTTGTCTATTCGCTAACGGCCGCCGCGTGGGTCTATACGCACGGCGCGCAGAATGAATTTACCAATCTTTATTTCTCGTCCGCCTCGATGATAATCGCCTTTATTTCGCTCGGCAAATACCTAGAAGAGCGCAGCAAGATGAAGGCGAACGACTACATCAAGGGGCTAATCGATCTAAGCCCTAAAACCGCGCTTTTGATCAAAGACGACGGCACGATAGCCGAAGTGCGCGCAGAGGCGCTAAAGCCGGGCGATAAAGTGCTCGTAAAAAACGGCTCGCGCATCCCTTGCGACGGGCTTATCGTAGAAGGCAGCGCGCAGATCGACACCTCTCTCATCAGCGGCGAGAGCTTGGCGGTTTATAAAAGCGTAGGCGATGAGGTAAACGCAGGCTGCGTCAGCACCGACGGCGTCATCTACGTGAAGGTGATGAAATTCCCGCATCAGACGCTACTTGCCGAGATTAAAAATCTGCTAAACGAGGCGGGCAACAAAAAGATGCCGATCGCGCGCTTTGCCGATAAAATTTCAAATATCTTCGTGCCCGCGGTGATTTTGATCGCGCTTATTAGCTTTATAGCGTGGATGGCGCTTGACGGGCGGCTTTCATACGCTGCATCCGCCGCTATCTGCGTGCTTATCATCTCCTGCCCGTGCGCGCTAGGTCTTGCGACGCCGATCGCGATCGTTTGCGCGATCTCAAACGCCGCAAAGGCTGGAATTTTAATCAAAAATCCCGAAATTTTAGAAATTTTAAAAGGCGCCGACGTTGCGGTTTTCGATAAAACCGGCACGCTTAGCAAGGGCGAAATTTCGGTAAGCTTCAGCGATCTGAGCACCCAAGATCTCTACGCTCTGGCAAGCGCGCAAAAGCTTAGCGAGCATCCGATCTCAAAGGCGATCGTAAAATTTGCCGAGTTGAAATTCGGCGAAATTTCTAAATTTAACGGCGAGTTCGAAAGCATCGCGGGCAAGGGGATCGTCGCTAAAAATCCCACCGGCGAAATCCTTTGCGGCAGCGCGGGCTTTCTGCGTGAGCGCGGCGTGGATGCGGGCGTCGAAGTAGAAGCGGAGGAGCTTTTAGACAAGGGCTTCGGCGTCGTTTACTGCGCGATAGGCGGCTCGTACGCGGGCTTCATCGCATTTAGCGACGAGATCAGAGCCGAAGCGCGGGACGTCGTGCAGACGCTGCAAAACAGAGGCGTAAAAACCGTCATGCTAACGGGCGATAACGCCAAAACGGCAAATTTCGTCGCTCGTAGCCTTGGCATCGACGAGGTAAGAAGCGGAGTGCTTCCAAGCGGCAAATATGAGTTCATCAAATCCCTGACCGATGAGGGTAAGCGGGTGCTTTTCGTGGGCGACGGCGTCAATGACGCGCCGAGCTTAAAAGCCGCTAGTATCGGCGTCGCGATGAACGGCGGCAGCGACGTAGCCAAGGGCGCGGGCGACGTGATTTTTATAAAAAACGACCTTGAAAGCGTGCTGTATCTATTTCGCCTAGGTGGTGCCGCCATGCGGACGATTAGGCAAAACCTCTTTTGGGCGCTGTTTTACAACGCCGTGTGTATCCCGATCGCGGCGGGCGCGCTCTATCCAGCGCTCGGCGTGCTTCTAAAGCCGATGTACGGCGCCGCAGCGATGTGCTTTAGCTCCGTAACGGTCGTGTTAAATTCCATAAGATTGAAATTCACTAAATTTTAACGAGACGGATTTTGCGCTAGGCGCGGAATGTTGCGTGGCGAAATTTAACTCTACTCGCTGCAAAATTCTTTTATTCTGCGAGGAATTTTACCTCGCAAATTCTATCTCGCTACTGATTACATGTAGAATTCTGCAGAACGGGTTGCGCTTATAAAATTTTATTTTGCTATTAATCCGGCGCAAAATTCCACAAATCCCGCCGCCGGATTCCACGTTAACAAGCTTGCCTGAGTTAATTTCGGCGGGCGGCTTTATTCGGCGGAATTTTTACGGGCGAAATTTAACTCTACTCGCTGCAAATTTCTTTCATTTTGAAAGAGCTCTTTTGCTCTGCACAGAGCGCGCAAAATTTTACTCCCGCGGTTAATCACGCGTAAATGCGTAAAATTCTATGGAATTTGAGTGCTTATAATTTTATTCCGCGGTAATTGCGCGTGCAATTTTGCGAGATTTGCGCCGTTTGTGAAATTTTATTTTGCATCTAGCCCCACGTATAAATTTTAAAATTTTAACGTCGCAGATCGCCGCGCCGTCATACGGTGCCGTCCGCCGTGTTGCCGCCGCTTACGTAAAGCACCTGAGTCGCGCCGATCTTTGCCTTCGCTTCGGCCTTGCTTGCCCTCTAGCGTTATTCGTCGTTGCCTCGCCGCCCGGCGTACTTCTGACGCTACTTACCGCCGTGCCGCTATTCGGCGTTGTTTGCCGCCTATCCGTCGTATGATTTCATCGGTCGCCGTGCCGCCTCTAGCGACGCTCTCGCCGTGTCGCCGTCCGACTATCGCCTAGCACCGCTCGCTGCCGCGTCGTATCTATCGCCGTCCATCGCTACGCCGCTACCCGACCGTTCAGTACAGCTCGCCGCCACGCCGTAAAATTTTAAAAATTCTGCAAAATTTTATAAAGCTGAAAGGAATTCCATAGAAATCCACTGCCCGCACTAAGTTTTAATAAATAAATTTAAAGGTAAAATAACGCTTCAAATGCAATTCGAGGTAGCGATGCGAAAAATTCTAATGGGTTCGTTTGTTTTTTGCGGCACGCTTTTTGGCGCTTCTTGCGAGCAGATACTAAGCGATCCGCGCGGCTTTTTTAGCAAAGAGCCTGCGGACGAAGAGTTGCTGCAAAGCGATTTTGGCTGTAAAGGCTCGCTAGCTAGCGCAGAATTTTTGCAAAATTTAAAAAGCGCGGCTTCTGAGATCAGGGACGAAAATATCGATTGTGTCGGTAACGAAGCTTTGCTGAACGAAAAAAGGCTTGAGCGAACCTTGGCATTTGCGGGGATGGATGGCGAGGGCTTTTTGAGCTATGCTAAAGAGAAAAACTACGCGCAAATTAGCGAAAAATCGCTTGAAGCCTTAGAATTTTACTCCGAGCGCAAGATTGGAAATTTCATCGCTTATGGCAAGTTCATGGGCGAGATCTCAGCAGCCAGGGAGGCGCTAAAAGATTATTTCGCCGCCAAATTTAATAAAAACGACGCCGATGAGCTGGCAAGCGCCGTTATAGCGGAATTTATCGCATACGCCGCAAAGGATCGCAAGGCGGGAGATTACGGTGAGCTTGAGCTGGCGCTAAAAGGCGGAGTAGGTGCAGATGAGTTTCGTACGCTACTTTTTAGCAAGGATTTTGCAATTTACGAGCTTGATAATGCCCTGGATCTGGCACTTTTGCTAGGATATGACGAGCGTTTTAGTGGTGCTTTGATCGAGCGAGGTGCGCAGGTGAATGCGGGTGAGGAAAACTCTCTATTTTATGCGATGAATAACGTTCAAAGCGCTAAATTTATGATCTCTAAAGGCGCTTTGGTTGGCTATAAAAACTCGCTTGGGCAAACTCCGATATTTTTCGCCGCCGCGGCAAAAAATTATGAGCTCGTAAGGTTGCTAATCTACTCGCACGCTAGCGTAAATGTCCGCCAGATCGGCAGCGCTGAAGCTCAGGCTCTAGCGTCGCTAGGCGAGCGTAGCGACGGCTGTGAACGTTCGGGCGCGGGTAAGACACTGCTGATGTTTGCGGCGCAAAAAAGTACCAAGCAGATCGTTGAATTGCTCGTAAAATCAGGCGCAAACGAAAAAGCAGTCGATGAGGCGGGACTAAATGCGCTAGACTACGCGCTTGCGGGTGGTGAAGCGGCTACACAGAGCTATTTGCGCTCGCTTGGACTAAGTCCTACGCAAGTAAGCGATGATTTTACGAGCGATCCGCAAGATGCGCCTGAGCGCGAGAATTAGCGGGCTTAATTTAAAAGGTCGTTTGCCGCTTCGTCGTTTTAGGTTTGCGGCGTTTTGGGTTTGCAAAAGCCTTATGAGCTTTAAATTTAGAGTTTTGTCACTTTGTAAATTCTATAAATTTAGCGGATTTTTCGAGCGCGAGTTGGTAGAATTTAACGCTTTAAAATTTTATCGCTTTGCTTGCGCAGGTTGCATGCTCTGAAATTTTGTAAACGCGCAGACGAGCTTTAAAAATGGCGATATTTGTGCGTTTATGCGCGATAAAATTTTTGCCGAGGGATTTTGGTTTACGATCAAGAGCGGGATTTCGTCAAATTTTGCGCACGAAATTTATCGCTCTTGCGGCAAAGCAAGTGTCGCAACATTGCGGAATTTTACCTTGACTTGGGGGCTTTTGCTATGTTAAGTAGAATTTAAATGCACTTATAAAACGCTTTTTGATTACGCCGCGCGCGGTATTTTGCACCGGAGAGATTTTTCTGCGCGATAAATTGCTTAAAAATGCGTGCTCGAAATTGTAAACGCAGCAAAATTGTAGAGCTTGCTGTGCGATTAAGGCGCTCAATAATCGCCGTAAAAGAAAGCACGCGAATTATGAATAATTGCTGCAATGCGCGCAGAATTTTAAAATTTAGCCCCCGATCGGAGGTTAAATTTTAAAATTTTATCAATATCAAGGATTAAAATGTTAAAAAATTTGCTTATCTTTACGGCGATTTTTTTGCCCGCGCTGGCGCTTGCGGACGTGGAGCCCGCCGTGCGAAACAGCGAGCTTTACGGCGTGCTGACGCTTATCCCGCCGGTCGCGGCGATCGTGCTTGCTTTTATCACCAAGGACGTGATTTTGTCGCTGTTTTTGGGCGTGCTAAGCGGGACTTTTCTCGTCGGTATGGTAGATCACAGCATTGCGGCTTCGGCGCTTTTCGCTTTTACCGATCTGTGCTCGCGCGTAGTAAAATCGATGGCGGATACATGGAATGCGGGCATTTTGCTTCAGGTCATGTGTATCGGCGGGCTCATCGCTTTGGTGACCAAAAGCGGCGGCACGAAGGCGCTTGCTCTCTGGCTTAGCAAGCACGCAGATACTCCCGTTTTGGGTCAAATTTACACCTGGCTCATGGGTATCGTGATATTTTTCGACGATTACGCAAACGCGTTGATCGTGGGCCCCATCATGCGACCACTTATGGATAAATTTAAAATTTCACGCGCGAAATTTGCCTTCATCATCGACGCGACCGCAGCGCCGATCACCGGCATCGCTGTGATCTCCACGTGGGTCGGAGTTGAAATTTCGGCGATCAAAGAGGCCTACTCGCAGATCGGCATAGAAAACATAAACGCCTTCACCGTGTTTGTTGAGACGATCCCGTATAGATTTTATAATATTTTCATGATCTTTTTCGTAGTCGCCACGGCAGTGATGAGTAGGGAGTTTGGCTCGATGTATCGCGCAGAGATCGCATCTCGCGGCGGAAAGAGCGGAGCTGCGGATTTTAAGATCAAAAATTTAGAGGATCAAATTTTCGTACCCAAAGAGGGCGTCGCGCTTCGCAAGCTAAACGCGATAATCCCGCTAGGAGCGATGATCGTTCTTTCCGTCATCGGATTTTATCTCAACGGCTACAGCTCGCTGGAGGGCGAGGCTTTGGAGGCGGTCAAGGCAGCCCCTCTTAGCTTTACTTCGATACGTACCGCATTTAGCGCGGCGGATGCCTCGGTCGTGCTGTTTCAATCCGCGCTCTTTTCTTCGATCATCGCCGTCGTTTTGGGCATCGCGCAAAAAATTTACGGCGTCAAAGAGGCGATTGAGGTCTGGGTTGGCGGCTGGAAAAGCATGCTAAATACCGTCGTGATCTTGCTTTTTGCATGGTCGCTAAGCTCGGTTATTAAGGAGCTTGGCACTTCGCGCTACTTGGTCGAACTTCTAAGCGACGCTACGCCGCATTTTGCGCTTGCGATCGTGATCTTCGTACTTAGCTCGTTTATCTCCTTTTCAACGGGCACGAGCTTCGGTACTATGGGCATCGTCACCCCTTTGGCCGTGCCGCTGGCTCATGCCGTAGGGCAAAAATACGGACTTAGCGGCGAGGAATTTCACGTTTTCATGTGCGTAAATATCAGCGCGGTGCTTACCGGAGCGATTTTCGGCGATCATTGCTCGCCGATTTCGGATACGACGATCCTCTCTTCGATGGGCGCAGGCTGTGATCACATCGAGCACGTAAGCACGCAGATGACCTATGCACTGGTCGTTTGCGGCATTAGTATCATTTGCGGCTACCTGCCCGCGGGCTTTGGACTTAGCGTGTGGGCCTGCCTGATCTTGGGTATCGCGGCTATCATTCTTTTACTGCGCGTGGTGGGTAAAAGAGTGGATGTATGAATTGCGAAAGCTTCGGTAGCTGCGGCAGCTGCACGCTCGGCGGGTCTTACGAGGATCAAATTTTATACAAAAAGCAGCTGATCGCCGATAAATTTAGAGAATTCTTTGACGGCGAGTTTGAGTTTTTTGCCTCACAGCCGCAAAATTACCGCATTAGGGCAGAATTTGGCATCTGGCACGATATTTGGCACGGCGCATTTGATCTTGCCTACACGATGGGCGGCGCACATAGCAAGAAAATTTTAATTAACGAATGCCCTAAAGTAGCGCTTCCTATCGCAAATTTAATGCCGCGGCTGCTAGAGGCGCTTAGACGGAGCGAAGCTTTAAAAGAGAAGCTCTTCGGCGTCGAGTTTATCTCGTGCGCTAGTGGGATTTTGGCGACGCTGCTTTATCACAAGCGCCTAGGCGAGCGCGAACAGGAGGCGATTTGCGAGCTGGCGGACAAGTTAGATATCACGATCATGGCTCGCGCGCGCGGACAGAAGCTTCTAAGTGGCGAGCTAAGCCTCACGGATGAGCTTTGTGTGGACGGGCGAGTTTATAAATTTCGCTTCGGCGAAAACGCCTTCATCCAGCCCAACCGCGGCGTGAACGAAAAGATGATCGCCTGGGCGAGAAGCTGCGTGGACTTCGGCAAAGAGGGCATGGGCGAGGTATGCGCCGCACAGAATTCCGCCGCAAAGAATTTTACTGAAAAAAAATTTGCCTCGCAAAATTCCGCTGCGCAAAATTACGGCTGCGAGCAGTCCGCCACGCAGAATTCTACGGATCGAAATTTCGTTTCTGAAAATTCCGCCGAATTTGACGCCGCTTGCCGAAATTCCGTTAAGGCAAATTTCGCTCGCGTAGAATTTAACGGCGAAAATTCCGTGAAATTTAACCGTGCGTCCAAAGACGAGAGCTCTGCGGATAAAAATTTCGCTCGCAAGGATTTGGACGTGCAAAATTCCGCCTCTCAAAATTTCATCGAACAGAATTTGACCGCGCAAAATTCTAGCTGCGAAAAATATGCCGTGTGCCCAGAAAGCTCCGCTGCGCGCGATATGCTGGAGCTGTACTGTGGGCACGGCAACTTTACCATCCCGCTTGCGGCTAAATTTAACCGCGTGCTGGCGAGCGAAATTTCAAAAAGCTCGATTGCGAATGCCCGCATAAACTGCGAGCTCAACGGCGTTTGCAACGCGCAATTCGTCCGCCTTAGCGCGGATGAGCTGATGAGCGCGTTTGCGCGCAGGCGCGAGTTTGAGCGGCTAAAGGGGATCGATATTTTCAGCTACGATTTTTCGCACGTCTTGATCGATCCGCCGCGAGCGGGGCTAGAGCCTAGCGTGATTGATTTCATAAAAAATTTTCAAAATTTGATCTACATCTCCTGTAATCCGCAGACGCTTTTTGAAAATTTACGCTCACTTTGCGCTACGCATGAGGTGCGCAGGTTTGCAATCTTCGATCAGTTCGCGCATACGGCGCATATCGAATGCGGCGTGCTGCTAAAGCGCAGGAGTTAGGCGGGCTTACAACCGAAGTCGCGCATTTGCGGCGAGAGTTTGAGCTGCGCCTCGTATGTTAGGAGCCTAGCGGCTGAGATTTTTCCGAAACGTCGCTCATCGGCAAAAGCGAGCAAACCCCCGGCAAGGCGCCGTTTTAAGTGCTGCGATTTTTAAAAATTTCGACCGGCCGAGAGATAAAATTTCGCCTAAAATATGTATAATAATAAAATTTAAAATTACGAAAGGAAGTAGATGGTTGATCTAAATAAAATCATCCAAGCAAAGCGTACGATAAACGATTTCGTCTATAAAACGCCCTTTGCTCTGGCGCCGAAGCTCAGCAAGCTTTACGGCGCGGAAGTGTATCTCAAAAGCGAGAATTTGCAGCGCACCGGCGCATATAAGATCCGCGGCGCTTACAATAAAATCGCGCATCTTACGGACGAGGAGCGGGCGCATGGAGTAATAGCCGCAAGCGCGGGCAACCACGCCCAGGGCGTAGCGATGAGCGCGCAGAAATTCGGCGTGCATGCCGTGATCGTAATGCCTGAAGCCACGCCGCTACTTAAGGTAAGCGGCACGAAGGCTCTGGGCGCAGAGATCATCCTAAAGGGCGATAATTTCGACGAGGCGTACGCGTTTGCGCTGGAATATGCCAAAGAGCACAATCTGACGTTCGTGCATCCCTTCAACGACGAGTTCGTCCAGGCGGGTCAGGGCACGATCGCGCTTGAGATGATCGAAGAGGTCGCAGATCTTGAATACATCGTCGTTCCGGTTGGCGGCGGCGGGCTTGCTACAGGGGTTTGCAGCTGTGCCAAGCAGATCAACCCCGACATCAAAATCATCGCCGTAGCCGCTAAGGGCGCGCCTGCGATGCACGATAGCTTCGTCGCGAAAAAGCCGCTAAATTCCAAATCCGTCCGCACTATCGCCGACGGCATCGCGGTGCGGGATACTAGCGAGATCACGCTCTCTACGATCATCGAGTGCGTCGATGAGTTCGTGCAGGTCGATGACGAGGAGATCGCAAGTGCGATACTCTATCTGCTTGAGCAGCAAAAAATCATCGTCGAGGGCGCGGGCGCGGCAGGCGTAGCTGCACTGATGAACGCGAAATTCGCATTCCCCGCGGGTGCAAAAATCGGCATCATCCTAAGCGGCGGCAACATCGACGTGCAGATGCTAAACATAATCATCGAAAAAGGTCTTATCAAATCGCACCGCAAGATGACGATCAATGTCACGCTTGTCGATAAGCCGGGCGCGCTTACGGGGCTTACCGAAATTTTGCGCCGCGCCAACGCAAACATCGTCAAGATCGACTACGACCGCTTCTCGACCAATATCGAGTACGGCGATGCGCAGATCACGATCACGCTTGAGACCAAAGGCAAGGCTCATCAAGAGGACATCGCCTGGGCGCTCAAAAACGCAGGGTATGATTTCAGGGAGATTTTGTAGAATTTCGCGGGAGTTTGTAAAATTTATTTTTGCTAGTGAATTTGCCTAAAATTGCAAAATTTACTCGCTTGCATCCCGATTGTGGCTTATAGCGGGTAAATTTTAAATTTACATCCGCCTTATACCCGCTGCGCCGAAACACTTTGCGGCTCGCGGTTTTAAATTTTACGTAGAATTTAAAATTTCAAATATGTAGCGTAAGCCGCAGTTTAAATAACGCGAGCGTAGCTCGCACTTCTAGCGTCGCGCGGGTGGGGGTTGGTAAGGGGGCGGGCGCGCCTCGCAACTCTGAGCGCTGCCCCCTTACGGATTATGTGTAACGCATACGCGGGCTCGAATTTATAAAGATTTCACTATGTTAAATTTTAGTATTTTTAGCTCTTTGTGTATTTCTCTCGGGGCGGGAAGGAGGCCCCAATTGCGAGGTCACACCTCTCGCAGAGGGTGGCGCTGCCCCGCAGCGCCGCATTGCTCTGCTCGCCCACAAACCCCACCTAACCTCCGACGACGCTAGCGGTGCAGGCTACGCCTGAGTTTAATTCTAATGAAACAAACAGGCGTAAAATTTCGAGAATCGCAATTCAAATCTTATTAAAATTTAGCGCGAGCGTAGCTCGCACTTCTAGCGTCGCGCGGGTGGGGGCAAAATTTTAAAAAGTCGTGGGGGCGGGCGCGCCTCGCAACTCTGAGCGCCACCCCCTTACGAATATTACGCATAATGCACCCAGACGCTAAGTTATATCCATGAAATTTTATAGAAACTTACAAAATAAAATTTATCACCAAATTCACAGCCCGTGAAATTTATGCCGTAATTTCTATTTCTCTCAGGGCGGGAAGGGGGGGCTTGAATTGCGAGGTCGCTCCCCTTCCCGCCCCAAACCCCCCCCCCCCCCCCCCCACCCGGGGGGGGGGGGGCGCCGCACGACCCGTTAAATTTTTTTTTTTGGGGGGACCCCCCCGGTGATTACGGAGGGGGAAAATTT
>CAUQPS010000015.1:0-33664 GCA_963520005.1 uncultured Campylobacter sp. | reverse complement strand
TCGAGTTTTTCGGTATCTTCCAGCGCTGAGGCGGGCAGGGCGCAAAACCGCTTTAAATTTCGCACGCTGTATGCGTAGATGCCGATATGTCCGAGGTAGCACTCGCATGCCGCGCGCGGGTAGGGGATGAGCGAGCGCGAAAAATAGATCGCAAAGCCCGCATTATCAAGCACTAGCTTGACTAAATTCGGATCCTCCGCCGCCTGAGGGCTTATATATTTGTAGCAGCTCGCCATAAATGCGCCATTTTGCATGATTGCCTCGCGGGCAAAATCTTTAAATTTAATCAAATTTTCGCTCTCGAAAAAGGGCTCGTCAGCTTGGATATTGATGATGATCTCGTTCTCCGCAAGCGCTGCGTTTGCGACCGCTTCATTGATGCGATCGGTGCCGCTTTGATGCTCGCGTGCGGTGAGAACGGCGTCAAAGCCGTAATCTTGCGCGATCTTTAAAATTTGCGGCTCATCCACGGCGATTAGCACGCGGTCTGCCTTGGCGGCATTTTGAGCCGTTTTGATAAACATCGGCACGCCGTCAAACTCACATAAAATTTTATTTTTAAAGCGCGTCGAAGCAAGGCGCGCGGGGATTACTATCATTTTTTTATCCACTCCATTATGGCGTTTTTGATCTCGCTTTGTTCCACGACGCTGGAGTGAACCTGCGGTGCGCTAAAAAGGCGCGAGATCTGCGGCGGAATGTCGCTGCGAAATTCCTTCGAAAGCGCGATCATATCGGCTCGCTCGTCCTCGCAAGCCCTGCCTTTGATCGCGCCGATCATCGACGGCGTAAATTTAATCCACTTCGCGGTTGAGATGACGAGATTTAGGCGGCTTTCGTCAAGCAGTTTAAAGCAGGTTGCCGTGTGCGGATCGATCAGCACGCCGTGCTCACTTTCTTGCTTGATAAATTTAGCGCACTGCGTATCGTCGCAAAAATCCGCCTCGAAGACCTCGCGCAGCTTCGCAAGCTCGCTCTCACTGAGTTTATAAAATTTATCTCGCGCCAGGCTCTGCATCAGCTCGCTCGTGCGCGCATCGCCGAATTGATCGCTAAGCAGCCGCTCGACGTTGGAGCTAACTAAAATATCCATCGCAGGGCTGATCGTGCGGATGAGCTCGCGATTTCGTAGATCGTAGATGCCGCGCGTAAAAAGTTCGGTCAGGATATTGTTCGCGTTTGAAGCGATCTTGATTTTGCCGATCTTTGCGCCCATTTTTTTGGCGAAATACGCTCCCAGCGCGTTGCCGAAATTTCCGCTAGGCACTATGACGTCGAAAGTGTTAAATTTAGCGCTCTGCTTTGCGCTCTGCGCGCTGTTTGCGCCCGCTGCGCCAAAATTTTTGCCGCACGCCGTGCACTGATCGCTTTGCTTTAAATTTTGCTCGGGGCTCAATACGCCGTGCTTTGAGAAATAGATGCTAGCATAGAGGTAGTAGATGATCTGAAATAAAATCCTGCCGAAATTTACCGAGTTTGCGGCGCTTAAATTTAAATTCGCCCGCGCGAGTTCGTTTTTGAAATCCTCATCAGCCAGCAGCGATTTTAGCGCGCGCTGCGTATCGTCGAAGTTGCCGCGCACGCCTAAAATTTTAAGATTTGCCGCGCTTTGTTTGACCATCTGCTGGCGCTGTATCTCGCTCGTGCCGCCCTGCGGATAGAGGCAGACCGCTTTGATGTTCTCGTCGTCCGCAAAAGCCTCCAGCGTTGCAGGCCCCGTGTCGCCGCTCGTGGCGCACATTATTAAAAATTTTTCATTTCTGGATTTTGCGATGCTTTTTAAAAGCGCGCCGAAGGGTTGCAGCGCCATATCCTTAAACGCGAGCGTCGGGCCGTGGTAAAGCTCCAAAATATAGGCGTTTTCGCTTAGTTTTTTGATCTGGGCGGGGCAGGCGGGATTTTCAAATTTATCGTAGCGCTTTAGCGCGTCTTCAAAGACCTCGCTGCTTACGTCAAAATCGAAGCTTTCGATGATTTTAAGCGCGATCTGTTTGTAGCTCAAATCCTCGCACTGCTTAAAAAAATCCTCGTTCAAAAGCGGCAGTCGCTCGGGGCTGAAAAGCCCGCCGCCGCTCGCGCTCGGATTTAGCAGCGCGTAGCTAAGATCGGCTTTTTGCGAAAAATCTCTCGTAGAAACCAGTTTCATCTTTTTCCTTTTTAAAATTTTAAAATTTACGCCCGCCTAGGCGCTTTAAATTTGATCGTTTGGACTTTTTGCGCGTGCTCGCGGCATTGCGGTTTTAAGCCCGCCGCATCCGCCTCGCGCCTAAATTTCTTCCTTTATCAAACTTCCTATGCCGCCGTCGGTAAAAAGCTCAAGCAGGATCGAGTGCGGAATTTTGCCGTTTATGATATGCGCGGCATTTGCGCCGTTTCGCACGCATTGCAGGCACGCATCGACCTTTGGGATCATGCCGCCTGCGATCGTGCCGTCCTTTTTGAGTTTCGAAATGAGCGCGGCATCGAGTTTGCTGATTAAATTTCCCTCTTTATCGAGCACTCCGTCAATGTCGCTTAAAAATATCGCCTTGCTCGCTTTTAGCGCGGCTGCTATCCTGCTAGCGCAGAGATCGGCGTTGATATTAAAGCTCACGTTTTCGTCCGTCTCGCCGCCTGCAAGCGGGGCGATCACCGGCAGATAGTCCTTTTGTAACAGGTCATTTATCAGCTTGGTATTTACCTCGGTGATCTCGCCTACGAAGCCGTATTTTTTCTCATCGAGGAATTTTGCCCTCAAAAGCCCACCGTCCTTGCCGCTAATGCCGATCGCTGGCGCGCCGTTTTGGTTCAAAAGCGCCGTGATCTCTTTATTTACCGCGCCGCTTAGCACCATTTCGGTGATTTCGATAGCGTCTTTATTCGTTACGCGAAGCCCGTCGCAAAATTCGCTCTGCACGCCGATCTTATCCAGGGTCTGATTGATCTTTTTGCCGCCGCCGTGCACGACGATGATCTTGATGCCGACCATATGCAAAAGCACGATATCGCGGGCAAAATCAAGCTTGAGCGTATCGTCGGTTTGCGCTGCGCCGCCGTATTTAACGACGAAAATTTTATCTCTAAATTTACGGATATAGGGCAGCGCAGAGATGATTACTTCGGCGGTTTTGCTCTTTTTTATCATAAAATTCCTTTAAAAACCTTATTTTATCATAGCTTGGTTTATGTAGTTTTGAATTTTGCGGATAAAGTTTTCGCTCAGCTTCAAATTTAACAAAATCACCGAAATTTCCGCGCTCAAATCCCTTAATTTCACGTAATCTTTCGCCGTGCATAGGATATGCTCCGCGTCCTCGCGCCTTAGCAGCTCTAAAATCTGCTCTTTTTTGAAATCGTAATGATCCGGAAAGAAGGCGTGGGCTTTTGCGAGCGGTAAAAACTCTTGCAAGCGCCAAGGTTTGGCGATAGCGCTGATTAGGATCGTGCGGGATCTCTCAAAACTCGCCTCTTTGGAATTTAAAATTTTATTCGCGACGGCGGAATTTAAATTTGAAATTTCATCTGTGGTGCGATTTAAATTTAAATCCGAAATTTCATCCGCAAGATTTGAAATTTCATCCGTGCCGTTTAGAGTGCCTTGCAGATCCGCCGCCGAAACGATTTTAAGCTCCTGCGAGATGTCGCTCGGAGAGGGTATGAAATCCGCAAATTTATAAAAAAACGGCGGGTAGCGATACGCGGCGAAGGGCAGGCAAAAGGGCAGCTTCGGCGCGCTTTGAGGGCGCAACAAGATATCAAATTTAGAGATATTAAATTTAGAAAATCCGTCGTCCAAGATCACGAGCTCAAAGCCGAGAGTTTGCGCGCGCAAAATCCCTGCAGCGCGATCTTCGCTGACGATCACGTTTGCGCCGCGTAAAAACAGCGCGTATTCCATCGCCTCGTCTCCGCTTTGCCGCACATCGCAAAGTATCCGTCCGCCGAGCGCCACTTCGAGCAAGCCTCTACTTTTGCGCCCGTATCCGCGAAGAATGATGCAGGTTTTAAACTCCTCGCTAAATTCTTTAAAAAGCGCCCGTACTAGCGGGGTTTTGCCGCTTCCGCCGAGGGTTAAATTTCCGACGCTGATTATTGGAATTTTAAATTTTTGCGGCTTAGCAAAGAGCCTTTTTAGGCAGACGATAAGCGTATAAAGCAGCGATAATGGCGCTAAAATCACTCCGAGCGCAAGCCACGCGGGGCTCGGGTCGTATAAGTTTCGCTCGATTAGGAGTTTAAACACGATTTTGCGCTATCTCTCGGATCTGCTCGCAGATGTAGCTCACATCGTCGTCGCTAAGCGCCGTGTAGATCGGCAGGGATAAAATTTGCTGATAGTTTTTAAGCGCATTCGGGAAGTCATTGACTTTATAGTTGTACTTGCTTTTATAGTAGCTTAGCAGATGCACCGGCACGTAGTGCAGCGATACGCTTACTCCGCGCGCTATCAGCGCTTTGGCGAAATCGTCGCGATTTTTGTCGATCTTTACGATGAATTGAGTGTAGATATGCTCCTCGCTGTCGCTTGGAAGCGTCACGTGCGGGCAGTTTGCGAGCTGCTCGCGGTAGGCTGCGGCGATCTGCTTGCGGCGCTTTATAAAAGCGTCGGTTTTTTCAAACTGAGCGATCGCGTAGGCGGAATTTATAGCGTTAAGATCGTATTTTTGACCGATGCGATCGACGTCGTAGGTAAAGGACATATTGCCGTCTTTGTAAAAGGCGTCCCCTACGATGCCGCCGTTTCTTAAAATTTGCGCGGCGCTTGCGATCTCATCGTCGTTCGTAACGAAAAAGCCCGCCGTAGAGATCGCGTCTTGCGCTTGAGGATTGATCTGAAAGCACGATATGAGCGAGCTTTTAAGCGCTCCGATTTTTGCGCCTTTATAGGTAGCGCCCATAGCGCGGCACGCATCGTCTATAAGGATGATATTTTCGCTTTTGGCGACCTCGCTGATGGCGTCTATATCCGCAGCAAGCCCTGCGATGTGCGAGATGAAAGCGCATTTTAGCTTTTTGTGGCGGTTCTGATCTATCGTGCGAGCAAGGCTTTCGCTCGTAATGTTAAAGCTTATCGGATCGATATCTACGAAAACGGGCTCTGCGTCGAAGTGGCGGATAACTTCGGCAACGTTAGGGAAGGAATTTACGGAGCATAAAATTTTATCTCCGCGCTTAATATCCATCGCACAAAGCGCCAGATGCAGCGCCGTCGTGCCGCTCGTAGTCGATACGGCGTGCTTTACACCGAAATATTTACAAATATCCTCTTCAAAAATTTCGCTATATCTTATATCGCTGTTGTAGAGGGCGCTTTTGATTAAGTCTTCCTCTTTTTTATCGATTTGAGCCTTATAAAACGGTATCTCTTTCATAAATCTCTCCTTAGTGCGCGGGCTCTATGCGGGCGACCGCGGGCGCGCGAAGCTTAAAATTATTTTTAAGAATTCTACGGACGATAAATTTCACCAGCTCTTGATTGTGGCGCGAGTTTTTCAGATATTTCAGATCGTCCGCGCAGATCTGCTCGCCCGAGCGAAATTTGGCCCTTAGATTAGGCCGCGAAAAAATATCTCTTAGCACGCTATCTAAAATCTCGTAGCTGTATCCAAGCTCACGTTCGTCGCTTTGATTTTCCCATAAATCGGCGCTGGGAGCTTTTTTTATGATCGCATCGTCTATGCATAAAATTTTTGCGAATTTAAACAGATCAGTTTTTAAAATTTCGCCGATCGGATTAAACGCGCAGGCTAGATCGCCGTAGATCGTGCCGTAGCCTAGCATCCTCTCGCTAAGATTGCTCGTGCCTACGACTACGCCGCGTTTAGCCGCACTGTAATCATAAAGCAAGCTCATTCTTACGCGCGCGGCGAAATTTCCGATGCGAAGAGCGCTTGCACCGGGATTTAAAGCGGTAAAATTTTCTACAAATGGCGCGATCTCTTGGATTTCGTAGGGGATATTAAAGGATTCGCAGTGAAAGATCGCGTCGGCCATATTTTCTAAATTTGAACCCGCACTAGGTAGGATAAGCCCGTAAGTAGGGATCTCTGTAAGAGTGCAAAGCGCAGAAACCACGGCGCTGTCAAGCCCGCCGCTGATACCCACTACAAAGGCGTCCGCGCCCGTTTCATCGAGTCTCTCCGATAAAAAATCGGTCAGTTGCGGAAGCAAATCGTCCAAAAACATAATATTTAGCCTTAAAATTTTACGTTAAATTGTGCGAATTTTAACTATTTTTGGCTAAATTACGGCTTTAATTTAAGCTTAAAAGGAGGATTTAAATGCAAATTTTAAAAAAAGCTTTCGGTGAATACGCGACGAACTGCTACATTCTAAAGGGCGAGCAGGGCGATTTGGTGATCGATCCGGGGCAGGGCAGCTATGATTGGGTGATGCAAAATACGGGAAAGATCGCGGCGGTTTTGAATACGCACGGGCATTTCGATCATGTTTACGACGACGCCAAGCTGCAAAGGGCGGGCGCTAAAATTTATATCCACGAGGAAGACGCCTTTATGCTACGGGCAGATCCCTTTGAGACGATGCAAGAGCCCATAGAAGCTGATGTACTCGTAAAAGGGCAGGAGCAAAGCCTTGAAATAGCGGGCTTTAACGTTAAATTTAGCCTTTTTGCCGGACATACGCCGGGCAGCTGTATGATCGAAGCGGGCGGCGTGATCTTTAGCGGTGACGTAATATTCAAAGGCTCTATCGGCAGGTGGGATTTTCCCTTTTCAAGCGGCGCGCAGATGAGAGAATCTCTGCATAAAATTTTGCAGATAGAGGGCGATTTTACGCTCTATCCTGGGCACGGAGCAAATACTAGCCTAGCGGCCGAGAGGCAAAATTTAAAATATTTTTTGCAGCTTTTTGAGCGTTGATAGTTTAAATTCAATTGCGTCTCGCTACGTGAGAAGTGGCGAAGCGGTGTGAAGCTGGTCAGCGTTAAATTTTATACTGCTTTGTTCGCAGGCGCCAAATTTATGCCGCTTTACTTGCATCGTAGGCGCCGAAATTTACCGCTTTATTTGAGGCTGCAGGCGTTAAACTCTGCGCTGAGTTCGCACCACGCGCGTATTAGCGTGCTCTGCGTAGATAAAATTTTAAAATTTACCGCCGCTTGATTAAATTTAGCAAAATTTCGCGCCGCTGCGCATACAAGACGCAAAGCGTAATGCAAAAGCAAAATTTAAAATTCGTACCGCCGCGCATGTAAAGCGTAACGCACGAGGCGAAATTTAAAATTTGCGCCGCTGTACCGATCCTAGCAGCTACAAAGCTATTTAATCCAATTCGAGCCCGCCAAATTTAGCTAAATTTCAAACCCCGCCGAATGCAAAATTTTCCCCGCAAACTGATTAAATTCGGTAAAATTTTACGCTTTTTTTAAAAGCGCAGATCTCATTTTATATCGGTGCGCGGGTGCACGAAAAATGTCTTAAAGGCGCAGATCACGCCCGAAGCCGCACGTAGATACGCCTCGGGGCGGGGTAGCCCTCGATCGTGCGCGAGCCGTCGAGCGGATCTAGGAAATTCTCCAAGCTCTGCCCGTCGATCCACTCCGTTTTGCGCTGCTCGCTAGCATCCGTGGGCTTTTGAGCCAAAATTTCAAAATCTCTAAATTTCGCCCTCTCGCACCAATTCTGAAGCGCGCCAACGGTGGGGACAAAGTAGATATTTGAAATTTTTGAGTAGCTGTTTTTCGGGCACAGCGCGAAATCGCCCGCTCCTTCGATATACATCGTGTCTAAAAACACCTCGCCGCCCGCATTTAGCGAGGCGCGCAGATCTTTTAGCATCTTCACGGGATCGCTGCGATGGTAGATGACGCCGAGGCAGAAGATCGTGTCGAATTTGTGCTCGTAAAAGGGTAGATGCTCCACGCCCAAAAGCTCGAATTTCGCGCCACTTCGGAGGAATTTCTCTAGGAAGCGAAACTGCAGATAAAATAGCGCGCTCGGGTCAAACCCCACTATCCGCGCAGGCTTTAGAGCGCTTGCGCGAAACATATAGTAGCCGTTGTTGCAGCCCACGTCGGCGACGGTTTTGCCGCTCAGATCTAAAAACGGCCGCAGCAGCTTAAATTTCATGAAGCTTCGCCACTCGGCGTCGATGAAAAGATCATTCAGCGCAAAAGGCCCCTTGCGCCACGGCTTTAGCGCTCGTGCGATACGCGAAATTTCATCTCTCTGCTCCGCGCTTGCGTTAAAGCTTGCGCGCACGACGTCGCCGCAGTCGCAGCAGCACTTGTCTATTTGCAGCGCCTCGATCGCGCTTAAAATTTCGCAGTTTTGCCCGCTTTGCAGTTTTTTAAAGTTCTCGTCTCTGATTTTTTGCAGATCCATTTTAATCCTAAAATTTCAAAATTTAGCGCCATTTTAGCATAAAATTTTATCCATTTTAAGGCGCAAAGAGATAAAATCGACTTGCAATTCAAGCAAAGGAGCAAAAAATGCAAGAAGCAAAAACGAGAAAATTTAGTCTCAGGTTTAATCACGAAATTTCAAGTGGTGGCGCAGAGGTGCGGCTTTGGCTACCGTTAGTGCTGCAAGAGCCGTATCAGAGGTTGCTTGGCGAATATCATGCCCGCTCAAATGCGCGAGAGTCGGCTATTTGCGGAGATCATATAAGCACGTACTACGCGCGCTTCGCACCCGATAAAGAGGCAAGAGCGGGCGCCGGCAAATACGGCGAGCAAGGTGTCGTAGGCGAAGAGGATGATTATTTTGAGCTTAGCTTCGATATTGAAATTTCGGAGCGAAACACCGATTTTAGCAAGGTAAGTTTTAATGAAAACGAGCGCTTGAGTCCCGAGATCGAGGAGTTTTTAAAGCCTTCAAAGCTAATTCCGGCAAGCGGCGCTGCGAAACAAAAATCAGACGAGATCACCGGCTCGCTTAAAGGCGATCTGGAAAAGGCGCGCGCGATTTATGAGTGGGTGGCAAAAAATATGAGCCGCGATAATAGCGTGATCGCATGCGGCAGCGGCGACGCAGCAGCGATTTTAAGCAGCGGCAAGCTAAGCGGCAAATGCGCCGATATTAATAGCGTGTTCGTCGCGCTCTGCAGGGCAGCGGGTATTCCTGCGCGCGCTATTTACGGCATCCGCACGGGCACGGCACAGAAATTTTCGCCTGAAATGGGCGTCATGGGCGCTCTAAGCGGCGGTGCGCTTGAAATTTCGGGCGCACAGCACTGCAGAGCGGAATTTTATCTAAAAGGTCACGGCTGGATCCCCGTCGATCCTGCGGACGTTACGAAGGTGCGATTGGGCGAGAACTTAAGCGAGGATGATTCCAAGCTAGTGCGGGTGCGTGAATATCTTTTTGGCAACTGGGAGCCGTGCTGGCTGGGCTTTAACTACGCTCGCGAAATCGTGCTAAATCCGCGTCCGGCGCACGTTCCGATCGAAATTTTTTCGCATCCGTATTGCGAAGTGGGCGGCACGCCGAAAGATTCGTACTCGCCTAAAAATTTTATCTACGAGTATTTTTCGCGCGAAATTTAATCCTCTAGTGACTTGCATTTTGCTGCCGCGATTTGCTTAAGCTAAGCCGCTGCACTTCGTCGAAGCTTAACCGTTTCATCGAAGCGCACGCTTGGCTTTGCGACAGCGGCGCTTTTGCGTTGTTTTGCCTACGCCGCCGTATACTGCCTACGCGCCTAGTTTGCGGGCTATCATGCCCGCTTTGGCGAAATTTCGCGTTGTGCCTTAAAGCGAAATTTTGAATTTTAAAATTCCGCAGCGGGCAAAATTCTAAAATTTACGACTTGCGGAATTTTAAATTTAGCGATTTCAAAGCCGCAAAAGGCTAAAATCCACGCGTAATTAGGGCTAAGGCTTAGCCATTTTATTTTGAAGGCATTTCATGCAAAGACGCGATTTTTTAAGAAACACTGCGATTTTAGGCGCCGTTATGGCAACTCCGAGTACTATTTTGGGCGGGGAAAAAGTCATTGGCAAAAAGAGAGCTTTCGGGCTATCGCTAAATCACGAAATTTTGGAAGAGGGCAAGCAGACGCGGCTTTGGATACCGCTTCCTCTTATCACGGAGTATCAAAAGGTAAGCGACATAAAATTTGACGGCAATTTCAACGATCCGTCCGTGGACTACGGCGAAATTCCGACGCTCTATGCCGGCTACGTCGGGGTGGCAAAGCCCACGCTAAACATTAAATTTAGCGTCGAGACCTTTGAGCGTAACACCGACTTTAGCAAGGTAAAATTTAATCCGAACGAAAAGCTTAACCCCGAGGTGGCGAAGTTTTTAGAGCCTAGTGCGCAGATTCAAATCGACGGCGTCGTTAAGCAAAAATCAGACGAGATCGCAGGCGGCATAAAGGGCGATTTGGAAAAGGCGCGCGCGATTTATACGTGGGTGGCGAACACTATGCAGCGCGATAACAGTGTGCTAGGCTGCGGCTTAGGGGACGTGAAGCAAATTTTAAGTAGCGGCAAGCTAAGCGGCAAATGCACCGACATAAATAGTGTTTTCGTCGCACTTTGCCGCGCGCAGGGCATCGCCGCAAGAGAGATGTTTGGCATCCGCGTCGGCGCGTCGAGATTTAGCGCTCAAATGGGCGCCGCACCAAAAGACGGCGTCAGCCATATCTCGGGCGCACAGCACTGCAGGGCGGAATTTTATCTCAAAGGCCACGGCTGGATCCCCGTCGATCCCGCGGACGTTACGAAAGTGCGCCTGGGCGAGAAGCTAAGCAACGACGATAGCAAGCTCGCTAAAATTCGCGAGTATCTTTTCGGCAACTGGGAGATGTGCTGGATCGGCTTTAACTACGGCAGAGACTTCACGCTAAGCCCACGCCCGGCGCAGTTTCCGATCAATAATTTCGGCTATCCTTACGGCGAAGTGGACGGCAACACGCTTAATTACTACTCGCCGAAAGATTTCAGCTACGATTATAGATCGAAAGAGCTTTAGCGGTTCGTGTTTTGCTATGCTGCACGTCGGCTTGGGCTTTTGAGCGGCATGCAAAAAGCTCGGCTAGGCGACTTTGGGCGGATGTGTAAAAGCGCGCCTAATCTGCGTGCTGCCGCGCCTAATTTGACTATGCGCGCTGGGGCGCGTAAAAGCGCGCCTTGTTTTGGCGCTAAATTTTAGAATTTTTTAGAATTTTGCGAGCAACATGGAGGCGAAATTTTAAAATTTTTCGGCGCGAAATTTTAAAATTTACGGCTTACGTAATTTAAAATTTCGCCTCTTTGCCACTCTGTGCGAAATTTGGTAGCGGTAAAATTTGCAGATAAAATTCCACGCCAAAAGCCGGCTAAGGTGCGACAAGATTATTAAGATTATACTTAAAGGCAAAATTTGAAAACTGAACTAGAAAATTCCGCGCAAGAAACCTTGGCGCAAAAGCGAGAAAATCCTGGCAAAAATCGCTTCAGCACGCGCAGTCTGTGGCTGGCATTCGCCGCGATTTTTAGCGCGGTTGCGGCGACGTTTTGCTGCCTGCCCGCGCTTTTATTTTTGATTTTCGGCGCGAGCTTTTCCATTTTTTCAGGCGCGGAGGCTTTCGGTAACTACCGTGCGCCGCTTTCTGCGTTAGCACTTTTTTGCTTCGCGCTTTCTGCATTTTTCTTTTTCAAAAAGCCGCGCGCATGCTCGCTGCAAAGCGGGCGTAAAAAATGGATTTTAATCTACGCGCTTTTAGGAGCCTTGCTCGCCTTTATGCTTACATATCCTGAAATTTTAGGAGGGCTTTATGCGTAAAATTTTATTTTTGATGCTTGGATTTACAGCGCTTTTTGCCGACAAAGAGGTTAAAATTTACGTGGAAAAAATCCACTGCCCGCTCTGCACTACGATCGTGCGAAAGGCGCTTTTACAAACGCCAGGCGTGATAAGCGCGAAGGTTTCGCAGCAGAGCAAAACCGCAATCGTCGTAGCAAAGGATGATACAAACGAGACCGCGATGCTTGAGGCGATCGCTAAAACGGGCTATGAAGGCGTAATCGTAAAATAAAAATCCCCGGCAAAATTCGGACTAAATTTTAAATAAAATTCTTGCTAAATTTCGGTAAAATTCCTGCAATTTGCGTAAAATTTCATTTCGCGCGGCTTGCCTGCAGCGTAAACTAGCGCAATCGATAAAGTCTGCGCATATTTTGCGGAAGCGCTATGTCGGCGCTGTCGCGTTTAAATTTAGCATAATTTCGCAAGCACTTAAGCGGGCGCGGGCGCGCTTAAATTTAACGGGCGTGTCGCAATAACGCGCGGATATAATAAATTCAAAAGGAGCAAACATGCAAAAAAACGAGGTTATGAACGATTTTAAGGAGCTGTGCGAGATACCGCACTGCAGCTGCGAAACGGAGCAGATGAGGGAGTTTTTGGTGGATTTTGCGCGCTGCCAGGGCTTTAGCGTAAACGTCGATCAGGCGGGCAACATTCACGCCGTAAAGGGCGAGCCTAAAATCTGTCTGCAAAGCCACTACGACATGGTCTGCGTGGGCGCGGCGCCGCATTTGCAGCTTATCGAAGAGGACGGCATCCTAAGGGCGAAAAACTCGACTCTGGGCGCTGATGATGGCATCGGCGTGGCGATGATGATGGGTGCGATGCGGGAGTTTGCAAATTTAGAGTGCTTATTTACCAATGACGAAGAGGTCGGGCTCGTAGGTGCAAACGCCTTTAAGAGTAAAATTCTATCGCCGAATTTGCTAAATTTAGACAGCGAAGAGGACGACCGCGTGACGCTAGGATGCGCCGGCGGCATAAACGTAAGCGCAAAAATCGGCGCCGCGAGCGTCAAAAAGAGCGGTAAAATTTACGAGATCGGCGTCACGGGGCTTAGCGGCGGACACTCGGGCAACGAGATACATAAAAATATCCCAAACGCAACGAAGCTGCTGGCGAAATTCCTAGCCGAGGAGGGCTGCGAGCTGATTAGCCTGGATTTTGGCGAGAGGAGCAACTCGATCCCCGCAAACGCCGTGTGCAAGGCGCTGTGCGCGCATGAGCCGGCGCAGCGCGGCCTGGCGTGGGTAAAGAGCCTGGGCGAGGGCGAAGCGGACGTGCTGGTAAATAGCGGCAAAATTTTAGCGTTCATTAACTCATTTGCCCAGGGCGTGCGCAGCTACGACACGCAGCTTGGCATGGTAAACGAAAGCATAAATCTCTCGACCGTTAAGCAAAAAGAGGGCGTGATCGAGTTTGATTTTTTCGGACGCGCGATGAAGCGCGAGGGGCTCGAAAATCTGGGTTTTGAAACCGCTACGCTGGCTAGCGTGCTGGGTTTTGAGGTCAAAGTAACCGACCGCTCGGCGAATTGGGCGCCGCACGTCAGCGACTTCGCGCATCTGGTGCTTGAGGAACTGCAAAAACAAAAGCCGCAGGCTAAATTTGCCGCCGTACACGCAGGCCTTGAGTGCGGCGTACTGGTCGCAAAACAGCCCGAGCTGCAAGCCTGCTCCATAGGCCCAAACATCCACTCGCCTCACTCAGTTAACGAGCACTGCGAGATAGCGTCGGTGGAGATGATGGCGGAAGTAGTTAGAAATATCGTCGCTAGACTGCAATAAATTCAGCGGCTTGTCTTTTTCCTTTATACGTCGTTGGAAACTCGGTCGGCTTCGGTCACGTATTGCGTATACGCTCCCTCGCCTCCGTCGTTTCCGCCTAGTCTAAAGAAAAAATACTTCGCCTTTAAATTTTAACGGCGGTTCCTCTTTTGAGTGTTTTTATAGAAATTACGCTTGTAGCATCGCTACGATGGTTTTGAAATAAATTTTGAAAATTTTAATCTAAGATAGGCTTTATGCCTAGCCTTAATTAAAATTTTCTGCACAACTTTCAAAACGATCTCACGATACTTTGCCTTGACTTATTGCATTCAAATTTTAATTTTAAAATTTGCAGCGATTTTTTATAAAACACAGCTCATAATAAACGCAGCTGCCAAGAATTAAAATTTTAAAATTCCGTCAAATTTAAGTCCGTAAATTTAAACCCGCATTTGCAGGCTAAAATTTTACGGAAAATTCTTATCCTTGCTACTGCACAGCTCGTTTAAAAAGCACTCCTTGCAGTTCGGCTTGATCGCTTTACAGGTGTAGCGGCCGAAAAGCACCATGCCTTGGTGCAGCTTACCAAGATCCGTCTTAAAAGCCTCGCTCAGATCGCGCTCCGTAAGCTCGGGCGTCTTTGCGCGGCTCAGCCCCAGGCGATGCGCGACGCGAAAGACGTGCGTATCTACCGCCATCACGTTTGCGCCCGCGCCCTCTAAAAGCACGACATGAGCGGTCTTTTGCCCCACGCCCGCAAGAGATTTGAGCCCCGCTTCATCAAGCGGCACGACGCCGCCAAAGTCGCGAACCACCGCCTGCGCCATTTTGATTAAATTTACCGCTTTGTTGTTGTAGAAATTGCACGAGCTGATTAGCAGCTTTACGCTTGCCAGATTGGCTTTTGCGAGCTCTGCAACGCTTGGAAATTCCGCAAAAAAGCGCGGCGTGATCAAATTCACCCGCTTGTCGGTACACTGCGCGCTAAGCATTACGCAGACCAAAAGCTGATAGTTGTCTTTAAATTTCAGCTCGCTGCGCTCTTCTGCGAAGTTTTGCAAAATTCTCTTTTTTATCTCTAAAATATCTTTTTTACTTCTCATTTGCATTTCCTCAAGGCGGAATTCTACCCTAAAATTCTAAAGTACAGTTTGATTGTTAACAACTTTGAGTTATAATCGCCATTAAAATTTTTTTAAGGAATTATGATGAAAAAAGTTTTATTTACAGCACTTAGTTTGGCTGCCGCTATCAGCCTCAACGCTACCGTTTACGCTACCGTAAATGGCAAAGATGTAACCGAAAAAGAGCTTGCTCCGTTACTTCAAGGCATAGGCAACGTAGATATCGCTGCTCTTAACGCGGATCAAAAAAAGGAGCTTATCGATAAAGGCATCGATCTGATGCTGCTAACGGATGAAGCTAAAAAATCGGGCGTTATGGATGAGGACGTTTATAAAAAAGAGCTTGAAATCGTAAAAGATAACTTAGCGCTTCGTGTATGGCAGGCTAAAGAAGCCAGCAAAATAAATATCGACGATAAAGAAATAGCCGATTTTTATAATAAAAACAAAGCGCGCTTTACCGAGCCTGCAAGAATCAAAGCGGCTCAGATTGTCGTTAAAACTGAAGCTGAGGCAAACGATATTATTAAGCAGTTAAAAGGGCTTAGCGATAGTGCGCTATTTACTAAATTTGCAGAGCTTGCCAAAGCTAAATCTATCGATCCGCAGGCTAAACAAACCGGCGGCGAGCTAGGCTGGATGCCTAGTGATCAGGTCAAGCCTTTTGCCGATGCGATCTCTAAGATAAAAGATGGTCAAATCACTACTAAAGCTATTAGAAGCAGAGTCGGATATCACGTCGTGTTAAAAGAGGAGTCTCAAGCTAAAAAGCAGTTAAGTCAAAGCGAGGCAAAGCCTTTTATAGAGCGCGTACTTAGACAGCAAAAAGCGGCAAAAGTAGTCGAGCAAAAAGCGGCAGATCTTCACAAAAACGCTAAAATCGAGTATAAATAATATAGGAGCTAAAAATGGGCGTTTTAGATATAGTAAAACCGGGCGTTTTAAGCGGCGATGACGTAAGTAAGGTCTATGCGTATGCGAAGCAGCAGGGCTTTGCGATCCCTGCGGTAAACGTAGTGGGATCAAATTCCATAAACGCCGTCTTGGAAAGCGCTAAAATCGCAAATTCGCCCGTTATTATTCAGTTTAGCAACGGCGGCGCGGCGTTTTATGCGGGCGCTACTTGCCCTAATGCTGCAGTTTTGGGCGCTATCGCAGGCGCGCATCAAGTGCATGCTCTGGCGGCTCATTACGGCGTCGCGGTGATTTTACATACCGATCATGCCGCAAGGAAGCTGCTTCCGTGGATCGATGAGCTTATAAAAGCTAATACCGCTCATAAAAAAGCTCACGGTGTGCCGCTTTTTAGCTCGCATATGCTCGATCTTAGCGAGGATGATTTGGAGTTAAATTTGGCCACCTGCGAGAAGTATTTGGAAATTTTGAGCGATCTTGGAATTTCGCTTGAGATCGAGCTTGGCGTCACGGGCGGCGAAGAGGATGGCGTCGATAATACCGGCGTCGATAACGCGCGGCTTTACACCCAGCCCGCAGACGTCGCGCTTGCCTACGAACGACTTGGCAAAATCAGCGATAGATTCAGTATCGCGGCAAGCTTTGGCAACGTCCACGGCGTGTATAAGCCGGGCAATGTCGTGCTGCGACCTGAAATTTTGAAAAATTCGCAAAAATTCGTCCGAGAGAAATTTAATCTACAATCCGAAAAGCCCGTAAATTTCGTCTTTCACGGCGGCAGTGGCAGCGAGACCTCCGACATCAAGGCAGCCGTGAGCTACGGCGTCGTTAAGATGAATATCGACACTGACACGCAGTGGGCGTTTTGGGACGGCGTGCGCGGATACGAGGCCAAAAATCGCGGCTATTTGCAAGCTCAAATCGGCAATCCAGAAGGCGAGGATAAACCGAATAAAAAATTCTACGATCCTCGCAAGTGGCTCAGAGCGGGCGAGCAGAGTATGGTGGCGCGCTTGCAAGTCGCATTTGACAATCTAAATTGCCTAAATAGGAACTAATATGGATCGCCCAAATAACGAAGTGCTCGATATCACGCTACCTGAGGCGAAGGAGCGCTCGTTAGCGGGCGTTTTTTTTAAGATTGCAGCTCTGCCGATCGCGGTTTTTGTGGTGTTTTTGCTGGGCTATTTGGGGCTTATCGGGCTGAAGGTAGAGATGCACTCGATCCTGATGCTTGCTGTTTTGCTCATTATTGCACTAATTTTAGCTCGTCATAATGCAGAATATGGCTGCTTAAATTTTCAAAATAATATCGATGACTTCAAGCGCGAGCTGAAAAATTACATCGTCGCCAATCTCTTAAGTATCGGCGGCAAAAAAAAATCAGATGCCAGCTTTGATCTTTTTGTGGACGAATACGGCTACTCACTGCGTAATCAAAACTACGCTTCCGTCGCGTCGGCAGTCTTTCCGATGCTTGGAATTTTAGGAACTTTCATCTCGATTGCGATTTCGATGCCACACTTTTCCTCAAGCAATATCGATGGGCTAGAAACCGAGATCGCGCAGCTTCTAGGCGGCGTAGGTACGGCATTTTACGTCTCGATCTATGGAATTTTCTTAGCGCTTTGGTGGATATATTTTGAGAAAAAAGGCATCAGCAAATATGAGCGCCTACTTATCAAATATAAAAATTCCACTAAAAATTTTTTCTGGAACAAAGACGAAATAACACAGGGCTATCTGAGTGAAATTTTAAACGCTAATTCTGAAATTTCGCGCTCATTTGCAATGATGAGCTCTACGAATTTTACCGAAAGGCTAAACCGCCTAATCGATGAAAAAATCGGCGCTTTTGAAAGCGTGATGGAAGCCGAGAAGCGAAGTATGGCGATTACACAAGAAGAGCTTGAAAAAGCAGGAGAGATGATCCAAAGGACAAATCTCGCTCACGGTGAGTTAGATAAGAGCTTCGCTCAAATTTTATCTGCGCTTAAGTCCGTGTCTGCAAGCCTAATCGAAATTCAAAACGGAATTTCCGCGCAGTATCTAAATCAGTCTAAGACTTTAACGGACGGGCAAGGCGAGCTGGCTAACATTACTAGTGCATTAAGCGCTCAAATCAAGAGCCTAAATGCTTCCTTGGGCGGGTTTGCGGGCGAAATTTCAAGTTCACAGAATGCTTACGCCGCTAAAATTGACGCTAGCTTTAAGGGGCTAAGCGCGGATTTGAAGGCACTTTTAGCTGGAGAGGGCGCTGCGCGGACGAGCAACGAAAGTATCATCGAAGAGCTTCGAAAAACGCTTGCGAGCATCGATGAAAAAGCACTTTTAGATGAAAACGAATAACGAAGAAAAAGAGACCTTTTGGATCGCGTACGCCGATTTGATGGCGGGGCTGCTTTTTGTTTTCGTGCTTTTAGTAGGCGGCATCATTGTCAAATACTTCCTCACGCAAAGCAATCTGCAAGAGAAAGAAAGTCAAATTTCAAGCGCGCTAGCAAGCCTGCAAAGCCAGGAGAAAAAAAGCGCCGAGCTTGAAGCGCTGAATAAAATTTTTAGCGACCAGCTCGAGAAGCTAAATATCGAAAACACCGACCTTCGCAAGCAAAATTCCATCTACTTCATACAGATCGAAGATCTAACCGAGATGGCGGAAAAGCTGAAAAAAGAGAATTTAGACATCAACTCGCTTCTGCAAAAAGCGCGCGAGGACGCCAACGCTACGATCAGCCAAAACGAACTTAAAATTGCATTTTTGCTCGATCAGCTCACGAAGAAGGAGAGCGATTTTAATAAAATTTTACAAGACCTCAACGTCACGAAAAACCGCATCCGCAACCTCACCGGAATGAAGGTCAAGATCATCGCCGATCTGAAGGAGAAGCTGGGGGGTAAGATCCGCATCGACAACGAAAGCGGCGCGATGACGCTAAGCTCGTCGATCCTTTTTGACAAGGGCTCAAGCGAGTTGAAAGAGGGCGCCAAAGAGACGCTCCGCTCGACGCTGCAGAGCTATTTCACCACGCTTTTGAATAACGACGAAATTCGCGAAAATTTAGATCAGATCATCATTGAGGGACACACGGACAGCGACGGCGGATATTTGTACAACCTCGAGCTCTCGCAAAACAGGGCGTTTGCGGTGATGGATTTCATCAACTCGTGGAATAAAGATGAGCGGCTGCAAAAATATCTCATCGCCAGCGGTCGCAGCTACACGCAGCCCGTGATGCGCAGAGGCGTCGAGGATAAGGACGCTAGCCGCCGCATCGAGATAAAATTTACCCTTTCAAACAAAGAGGCAATGGAGGAGATCAGGAAATTTTTGCAATTTGACGCGAACGCTACAAATTAGAAGCTCGCTAGAAATTTTAACCCGCAAACGGGAGGGTTTAAAATTTTAAAATTCTTGACGAATTAACGACTCATCTGAAATTTCAACGGCGGCGGAACGCATCCTTTTATTTTGGCGTGAATGTCGTAAATTGGCAGCTTGCTAAATTTTACGCACCGCCTACGCAGCATCTGCCGCGGCGGAATGGGTTTAAATTTTAAGTCTGCGCATTTTGACGCGCTTTTAGTACCTCCGCGCGGATAATATGGTTTAAATTTATATGGGTTAAAATCCTTGCTCGTTTAGCTTTTTATATTCGTCGCAACCAGATTGAAGCCCCAAATCGCAAGCTTTGCCGAGGTATTCTTTTGCTGTACTTTTATCTTGCTTTACGCCTTGCCCATTTGCGTATAAAGCTCCAAGATTAAAGCATCCCTTGTCAAATCCCAAATCGCAAGCTTTAGAATATAATTCACTTGCTTTTTTATAATCTTTCCTTACGCCTTTGCCATTTATGTATAAGCCTCCTAGATTAAAGCATCCTGCGTCATGTTCTAGGTCGCAAGCTTGAGAATATAGCTTGCTCGCTTTTTTATAATCTTTATTTATGCCTTTGCCGTGTTCATATAAAATTCCAAGATTAGTACATCCTATGCCATATCCTAAATTACAAGCTTTAGAATATAACTCACTTGCATTTTTATAATCTTGTTTTTCATATAAAGCCCCTAGATCATTACATCCTAACCCATATCCTAGATTACAAGCTCGAGAAAGTAAGTTTCTTGCTTTCTCGATATTTTGTTTTATGCCTTCGCCTAAATAGTGTAAGACTCCAAGATTGTAACATCCTTCGGCAATTTCTAAATCGCAAGCTTTAGAATACAATTCGCTTGCTTTCTTATAGTCTTGTTTTATGCCTTCACCCGAGGCGTATAAGAGCCCAAGATTATTACATCCTGTGCCATGTCCTAAATCACAAGCTTTAGAATATAATTCACTAGCTTTTTCGAAGTTTTGTTCTACATCTTTTCTTGAGTCATACCAAAGCCCTAATATATAGCATCCTTCGCTATATCCTAGATTGCAAGCTTTAGAAAGTAATTCATTCGCTTTTTTGTCGTCTTGCTTTATAGATGTACCTAAATAGTATGAAGCTCCAAGATTGTAACATCCTTCGGCAACTTCTAAATCACAAGCTTTAGAATAGAATTGATCCGCTTTTTGGTAGCTTTGTTGCACGCCTTCACCTTTTTCATATAAAATTCCAAGATTATGGCAGCTTTTACCATGTTTTAAATCGCAAGCTTTCAAATATAGTTCGCTTGCTTTTTTATAATCCTGTTTTATATTTTCTCCGAAGTAATATGCACTACCGAGATTTGCACACGCCGATGTATCATTATTGTCGCATTTACTTTGCAGTTCGTTTTCATTAAAATCACTCTGTTTTGCCACTACTAAAGCCGCCGTGGCGATCAGCGCTAAAAATATCTTTTTCATACATCGCTCCATTTAAAATTTCGGCTATTTTATTTCATTTTCGCTTAATCTTTTGAAAATCGGCGAGCTGTAAATTTGCGCAGCCGCAAGCTTAAAGGCGAAATTTAGCAAAAAGCGTTAAAATTCCAAGCAGTACAAGGAGCGAAAATGAAAATTTTAAAAAGCACGGACGTAAATTTCAAAGAGGAATTTGCGAGGTTAATGTGCCGCGGCGAGACGGATATGAGATCGGTAATGCCCGTCGTAAGCGGCATCATCGAGGATATCAGAGCGCGCGGCGATGAGGCGCTAGCCGAACAGATCGAGAAATTTGACAGATGGCGCGTGCAGGGCGATCTGGCTATCACTCGCGAGCAGATGAGCCGCGCGTATGAAAATTTAGCCGTGGAGCTAAAAAACGCGCTACAGGTCGCATATGAGCGCATCTACGCCTATCATGAAAAGCAGCTTGAGAGGAGCTGGTTCAGCTTCGATCCAAGCGGCGCGATGCTCGGGCAAAAGATCACGCCGGTAGATCGCGCGGGGCTGTATATCCCGGGCGGCAAGGCGGCGTATCCAAGCTCGCTTCTAATGAACGCGATCCCGGCAATCGTCGCGGGCGTGGAGGATATCAGCGTCTGCTCCCCCGCCGTGGGCGGCGTCGTAAACGAGCTACTGCTTGCGGCGATGCATGTGCTAGGGATCAAAAAGGCCTACAAAGTGGGCGGCGCCAGCGCGATCGCGGCGATGGCATACGGCACGCGCACGATCGGCAAGGTCGATGTCATCACGGGCCCCGGGAATATCTTCGTCGCAACCGCTAAAAAGCTCGTGTTCGGTGACGTAAATATCGATATGATCGCGGGCCCTAGCGAAGTGGGCATCATCGCAAACGCCGCGGCAAATCCGCGCAACATCACCGTGGATCTGCTCAGCCAAGCCGAGCACGACGAGATTGCAAGCAGCTTTTTGATAAGCGACGATGAAAAATTTGCTCTTGCCGTCGCAGAGCACATAGAGCGCGAACTTCCTACGCTCGCGCGCGAGCCGATCGCTCGCGCCAGCGTGCAAAACAAGGGCGCAATCATCATCGCGCGCGATATGAACGAGTGCGTAGAGTTGATGAACGAGCTTGCGGTCGAGCACCTAGAAATCGCGACCGAAAACGCCTACGAGCTGCTTCCGCGCATACGCCACGCAGGTGCAATATTTTTGGGCCACTACACGCCCGAAGCGATGGGTGATTACCTCGCAGGCCCCAACCATACGCTGCCGACCGGCGGAAGCGCGCGATTTTTCTCGCCTTTGGGGGTTTATAACTTCATCAAACGAAGCTCGATCATAGCGCTAAATAAGCGCGCCATAGACGAGCTCGGAGGCGCGTGCATGGCGTTAGCGGACGCAGAGGGGCTCGGTGCGCACAAAAAATCGGTGCAGATTAGATTTGATGAGAAGTGATTTTGCAGCGGTAGCGAAATTACGAAATGAAATTTTAAAAAAGCGGCTCAGGGCTTAAATTTGCCCGCATGTAGCTTAAGGCGGTTCGCATGCAGCTTAAAAATTGCGAAGCGAAATTTTAAAAAGCACCGGCGGTTGTTGCTAAACCGCGAGCCTAAATTTTAAAATTTAAAGACGAGTTAAATTTTAAAAAATGTAAGCGTCGCGACGAGAGTAAAATTTTAAAATTTCAAAAGCGCTATAAATTTAAAAAACGGCTGTATTTGATTAAAATTTAAGGCAAATTTACTAAGCGAAATGATATACTTTCGCTGATTTTTTACAAGGAGAGAAAAATGAAAAAATCACTTTTAGTTTTGGCTAGTTTTGGCTTTGCGCTAAGTCTTAGTGCCGCAGATCTTTCAGATAGCTGCAAGGAGTACTTCGCAGATCTTGATAAGATGGTTGATACCTATAAACAAGCTGGTCAAGAGCAGCAGGTCAAGATGTATGAGGATCAAAAAAAGCAGTCTATGGATCAGATCAGTGCACTTCCTAAGGAGCAGCAAGAGGCCACTTGCAAACAAGCTAAAGAGATATTTAAGCAGATGATGGATCAGATGAAACAACAAGGCGCTATGAAATAAATACCTTCGCGGGCACGATGATGCCTTCTTCAATCGCGGCGATGCGATATCGTCGCGACTAATTCTTTTTAAACTCACACTTTTATTTTAAAAATTTTTAAATTTTAAAATTCGGATGTTTTATCCTCGTTGCTTTCGGGGTGCACCAAGAATTTCAGATTTGATATTTAGCTTGTTGCAGGAAGTCAAAATGAATAAAGCGCTCGTCGTCGTTAAAATGCTCCGCAAGGCGACGCATCTTAGTGGGGCGCTGCGGAGTACCAAAGATTTACGAGCCGTTTTGGCGCGGCTCGAAACAGCGCCTCATCAATATGATGAATTCGAGGCTCGGCTTGAGCATCATTTTATCGCGATTTGAAATAGCTGGGGCTCATAGATAGAGCGAATTTACGTATAAGTTTGCGGCTCTGCCTATGAAATTTACGGCCAAAACATCTCACAAAATCGCCTCGGATTTTAATCCTTAGTAACGATCGCGCCGTTTTTTATTTCGTGCACATGGGCATTTCTGTGCAGCTCCTTGCCGGCATCTAAATTATAGTAGTGCGTTGTTACTGTGCAGCGCAAATCGGCGTCGATGACGAACTCCTGCTTGGCGCGCATCGGCGGCTTGCTTTTACCGCAGTGCACGTAATCGGCGTAAATTTCGCGACAATCGCTTATACGAAATGCGTCGTTTAAAAGGCACATAAAAACATATTCGTGCCCGCGTTCGCTATCTTGAAAATCCATCAGATAAAGCCTTAGCAGAATTGTTTTGGCGCTCTTTTCGGGCAAACGACAAGCCCTTATGTCTTTGATCCTCTCCCAATACGCACTTAGATTGTCGATTAAAAAATTCTCCTTTGTGAACGAAAACAGCTCATTTTTATCAAGTAAATTTTTATCGATAGCCGCTAAGGGCGAAATTCCTCCCGGATAGCGAATCGGCAGTTGCGCGATCGGTAGATCGTCGTAAATATCTTTCATACTCTGATAAATCTCCGATCGCGGCGCATCGTCTTCCTTGGCTGCAGCATTTTCCATGCCGCATAGCGCAAGTAGGCACAGCAAAAATATCCACACCTGCTTCATAGCATTCCTCCTCGTTTCGGTCATGATCCCTTTTCTCCTAATCATACTGAAAATTTTAAAGCCTTATTAATATGAAGAAAAAAGATCAAAAATCAAAGCGCCGCTTTTACAGCCATCCTTAGCCATCTTTTTCTATTTTGCCCTTGCTTTTGGATTAATTTAATCCGAGTCCTCTTCTTGTGTGAAACGGACGATGCGCGGCTATTCGCCGTCCTGCGCCTCTTCGGTGAAGCTAACGATGCGCGGCGCTGCGATGCGCGCGTAATCCCGCGCGTTTAGAATGATCGAGTGATCGAGCAAGCCCGCGTTGAAAGCAATCTCATCAAAGCGTCCGAACAGCGACGGATCGGCGATTAGCAGCAGCTTGTCGTGGAAGCTAAAGGGTGGCACCGAGCCAATGACGCAGTCCGTGAGATCGCCAACTTCATCGGGGCTTACGAGCGATGCTTTTGTCCCGCCGAGCCCCTCTGCCAAGCGCTTTAAATCGGTTTTATGATCGGCTGCGAAGACCGCTAAGACGTAGATTCTGCCGTTTCTGCCCGCGGGTTTGTCGCTAGAAAGCTTCAGCTGCTGCGGCACGTTTGCGCAAATTTGATCGGCGGTTAAAGTTAAATTTTCCGTGCAGGCGCCGTTTTCGCAGCCTTGAGCGGTTGCAATGCAGGAAGCGTTAGGGTTTTGCGCGTCATCGGCGCTTGCTAAATTTAAATTTTGCGAAAAAGAAATTTGCCCGTCCTTAAAGCCCTTGATCGTGCAAACCAGCGCCTTTGCACCTTGTCCTAGCTGTGTGCCGCGGGCTTTGGCGACTTCTGCGGAGGTGCCCGCGCTTTCGTGAGCTACTACGCGGAAGCGCGCGCCTTGCTGCGTCAAAAGCTCTTTTAGGCTTTCAAAAATTCTCTCTGACATTCTTTCTCCTTGTTTTTGCAAAATTATACTGAAATTTTAACCAAACGACCCATCGATGCCGAAATTCCATTCTTCTCCGTAGAAAATTTGTCTTGCGCCGTAGAATTTATCTCGCCTGCGCGCAAACCCATTGCGCGATGAAAAATCTATTGCGTGGTGGAAATTCCGCCACGCATAAGCTCGGTCCGCCCTGCTTCTTGTGAAATTATTTCATCTTGCGGATTTTGGGCTTTTTGCTCTCTACGAGCTCGTAAATTCTAAGCTCGACCTTGACGTCTTTGGGCGCTAAAATTCTAATTTCGCCCGGAGTGTAGAAAAAAGGCGCTCCAAACTCATAATAGACCCGTTTTTTTTGCTTCTCGGTTTTACACAGCATCAGCGTTTGAGCAAGCTCGTTGCCGCCGCTAAACTCGTAATAAAGCCCGTCCGAGCCTTCTTTTTGCTCTATTTTGCCGCCGATCAGATACGCGTCGTTGCAGTCGGCTTCGATCTCTTTTGAAAAGACCGCTTCGACCTTAAACTGCTGCGGCGGCATCTTTGACGGCGTTAGCTCAAAGACGTTTAGCTGCTTCTGCGCCTCGCCGCCGAACAAAAACAGCGGCAATAGGAAAAATAAAACGCTTTTTCTCATACTTTGCTCCTTGAAAAGATATTTTTATTTAAAATTTTAGCAAAATTTTCACTCATTAAACTGAAATTTCAATCGACTTCGTTTTTATCTGTAGCAGATAATATTTTTTAGCGCCTCTGCCTCCGGTTTTAACGTCTCGCTATCGGTTTTTTGCGCGGTGCTATTTTTGTTCGCTAAATTTTTGCTAGAGCTTTGCGGCGAGGGCTTTTCGCGTGAGTTTGAAATTTTGACGGCGTCGCGCGATATTTCGCCCTGCGTCTGCGCGGTGGAAATATCGCCGCTAGCCCCGCTAGCCTTGCTCGTGCGGCGGCTTAGCACGCTTTTAACGCGTATCTTTTCGCCTGCGTAAAACGCCTCGCAAAGCCCGCCCTGCGCCTCATAGTCCGTTACTTTGACGCTGCCTTCTTGAAATTTATAAAATTTCACCCGTTTTGCTCCTCGTAGCTCCTGGGCTCCGCGCCATATGCCGGCCTGCGCATCGAGACCCGCGAGCGCAAATGCGCCGTCTGCCGCCTTATACATATCGCCGAGCCTTATCGGTATTCGTTCGCCGCTCTTTTTGGTAAGCACGAAGCCGATCTTTTCGCCATCTTTTGGGTGCGGGCGGAACTGCCCCGAGAAAAACGCCGTGAAAAACGCGACCTCCTTGATCTCGCCGTCGGTGCCTAGGTATCTCGTCCAGCCATCTTCGGGCACGTCGATCTCGGCGACGTCTCGCCCGTCTTTTGCGCCGCATTTTAAGCCCGCGCAGCCGCTAAGCGCTAATGCCGCAAGCGCGGCTAGAAATAGGTTTTTCATATTTTCCCTTCAAATAAATTTTGGCTCAAAGCAGGGTGCTCAGGCACGTAATCCGTAGGGCATTATTTTAGGCTCGCGGGATAGCCGCTAAATTTTTCGATCCAGCCGTCCTCGCCGTAGAGCTCGCCGCAAAGCCCGTCCGAGAGCTCGGCTAGATTTTCGCCCGCCTCGTCCACAAGCCGCCAGCACTCGTTTTGCTCGAAAAAGCTTAGCGTCTCATGCAGGACGTGATCGGTAAGATGCGCGCAAAGCGTCCTTAGCGCCTCCCTCTGCTGCGGCGAAAACTCCGCTATCGATGCATACAGCCGCTCGCACCGCGCGCCTTTCAT
This sequence comes from uncultured Campylobacter sp., assembly GCA_963520005.1. Classification (GTDB taxonomy): domain Bacteria; phylum Campylobacterota; class Campylobacteria; order Campylobacterales; family Campylobacteraceae; genus Campylobacter_B. Next base: position 7,483 of record CAUQPS010000015.1, on the reverse strand, counting down.
CCGACCGCTTATGACCCCGTCCAACCACGCCAGCGACCCGTCTCTGAGCTGCCGCACATACTCTCGCCCGAAACTCTGCAAAACATCCATTTTTCACTCCTTGCGTTTAAATTTTAAAATTTTTGGCACCTCGCCTAAATTTAGATCGAAATTTACTCCCTAAGCCCGTTTAAGCTTTTTGCGTCCTAAATACGGCGCGCCGCATTCACCTTTTATAAAATTCCACTTAGTGAGCGCCGTTTTTTATCGTTTGCGCTGCTATTTTACCGCGCCGCAAAATTCGCGCTGTACCTCAAAGTCCAGCACCGTTTAAATTTTTAAAATCCGAAAGCTCGCGACCGAAATTTTAAAATTTAAGGCTCGATGAAATGCGTTTCGGCGCGACGGTATGCGCCGCTTGAAACTTTAAATTTTAAAAACTCGTACTTCGCCTCAAAGCCCGCTAGCGGGGCTAAATTTATCAAGCCGATGTCGCCCAGACGCGTAAAAATCGCTGTCCGCTCGCCTCAAACGAGCACTCCTGCCAGTCCCAGTCGTTCTCGCCGCCCATTGCAAAATTTTCAGGCTCGCCAGATAGCCCTGCCGCGCTCAAAGCAGCCGTTATCCGCTCTTTCATAAAATCATCGGGCTCGCTTGGCGTAAATTTTTCAAATTTTATCTCGTAAAGGGAGGCGAGCCCAAAGTCCGTGCGCACGAGCTTGCCGCACTCCCGCACGAACTCCGCCGCGCTGCATTCGTGCTTTGGGGTGTAGTACCAAACCTCCAGCTCCTCGATGCTTTCGCCCCCAAATTTTATGGATTTTATCATTTTGACCCCATTCCGCTAGTCGTGGCGGTTTAAATTTCGTCGCTTAAATTTCACTTGCCCCATACGGCGCAGGTCTTATGCGCAAGATAAAACTCTCCCTATTTGGCGCGAGTGCGCTGCACGGTCAAATTTTAAATTTAATCCGTCGCGCTTTAAATTCAGACGCCGAAGTCCGCCCGCATCCCCTCTTTGCCTTTCGGCGTAAAATAGCAAACGACGTAGCAGAGCATTCGGTCTTTGCAATCGTATTTGGCTTCGAGGCCACGGGTAATGCGTGCAAACTCCTGCGGCGCTCTGCCCTCAAAGGCGCCTCGCAGCTCCTCTGCGGCGATATGTTTCGGGCTAAGGAGCAGATACGCCGCGCCGCCATCCTCATCCTCGCTTATCGCGCGTAAAATTTCATCGCTCACGCGAATGCACCTTGCCGTCCCACTCGCGCAGGCTTAAAACCATCGTGCCGCCGTCAGCGTCCAAAGCCTTTTCGTTTGGAATTTGAGCGCGTAAGGCGCCTTCATTTAAGCTCTCCTCGCTCGCGACCTCGATAAAAATGTCCGTGCCGAGCAGATAGCTGGTCCGCTCAAACTCGCTCTCGTACTCTAGGCCGTCAAATTTAGCGGCAAATTCGCGCACCCGCTCGTCCGCTTCGCAGCCGAACATCATCGCGTCGCTATCTGAAATTTTAACGATATAAGGCTCGTTCATGAGGTTTTCCAAAATTTTATTGCGGCTCGCACTTTCCGTAAAACCACTCGCGAGTTTCGTTTAGCTTAAACTCGCCGTCCTTTAGAAAATACTGCTTGCTGCTTTTGATCGCGTTTTCGCCAGCGGCTATGTAGTCGCCGATGAAGCCGCGATCCAGGACGTCGTGCGCTAAAATGTCTCGCTCAAAGACGTTTTGCGTCCTTTGCGTCTCGTGCCATTTGCCGTTCTCATCGGGCTCGCGCAGTGTGATCGAGATGTTGTTGCCCGCTTCGTCGTAGTCGTAGATATACTCGTACTGCTTGCCGTCGGAAGCCGCGCGATTTTTTATCACGTTGCCGCGCGCGTCGTAGCTAAACTCGTTTTCAAACACGACCTCCCAGCGCTGCAGCTCCTCGCGCCAAAGCATGGTTTGCTCGCGCAGAGGCCTGCCTTCCTCGGTCTCCTCGTGCACGTTTTTGTAGTACTCTCTCCACTCGTTTTTTGCGGCGTCCCAGCGCGATCTTAGCTCGCTAAAGCGCCTATGCTTAGGCTCGATCTTGTATAAGGCCTTTTCGTCGCGCCCCCAGGCGCCGTCGCGCCACGCAAAATTTATCTCGCTGCGCGTTCCGTCCGCTGCCGTAAAGACGGTATGTTTTGTAAGAGGTACCCATTTGCCGCGCCACGCGTAGCCTTCGGAGCCCGCGTAAACATCGCCGTTGTAGTGATATATCGATTTTTCGTACGGCATCCATTTTTTCGCTTTGGCATTCCATTCGTAGGTCGCTACGAAATTGTTTCTGTCGCTCTCATCGACAATCCTTTTTATAAGGTGCGTCGGCGTCCATCTGCCCTTTTTTAGCGTGAAATTTTGCAAAATTTCCGTTTTGCCCTCGCGCTTTTCGACGGCTTTTTCACCCTCGTATGGCTTGCCGTCCTTGCTTTGCAGGCTGAAATAAATTTTTGAGCCGAGCAGCGATCTCCTGCTTGCTTATCGCAGTTTCGCGAAATTTATTTGTATCCGCGTCCCAGTCGTATTCGACATTTTCGATCTCGCGCTCGCCGCTTTCGTCAAATTTGCTAAAGCTTTTTGTGATAGACACACCCTCTTCGTTATTTGTTTTGTAAATTTTTTCTAGGCGGCGGGTTTTGGCGTCGTAGTTTTGGCTCACTTCATATTCGTAGCGCGGCACGGCGCCGCCCTCTGTTTTGTAGCTCGTCTTTTGCAGGCAAATTTTATCCGCCGCCGCATGTTTCGTCGCTGCCTCGCTCGTCTCGGTTGCGCCCGCAGGCATCGCAAGCGCTAATGTCGCCGCTAAAATAGAGCCTGCTAAAACTGCCGCCCGCGCTCTAAAAGCACCTGCCGAAATAATCGCTCGCGCCTTTAAATTTGCCGCTGCAAAATCTGCCGCATCCTCGGGTAAAATTTTAAAAACACCTCTCATGACCGCTCCTTTATTTAAATTTTAAATCGCGTTTACCGCTTTATATCCTCGCTCGAAAAAACTCTCTCGCCTTCATAAATTTTCTCATAGCGGCTTAGTTTGCCCTCTTTGAAATAGCCGATGAAATAGCTCGCCGATTTTTCGGCCCGCTCTTGCGAAATTTCATCGTAGAGATAGACGGGCTCCTTTGATTTTTGTTTGTGTAGGCACGAACAGCTACGAAAATAGCGCTTTTTGATTTTAAAATTTTGTGCCTCGCCGCCTTGCTCGTCTGCGCGCTTTGTTGCGCTTATTTTGCTACTTTGCTTGTCCGCGAGCGTTTGATCATCTCTCCCGCCTCCCCCTATCGTCTGTTTTTGTCCGCTCGCCGAGCCGTGATCTTGCGCCTCTACGGCGCCAAAACAGATACTCGCCGAAATTAAAGCCGAAATAGCCGCTCTTGTCGCTCTGATTAAAACCATTTTTCAACCTTTTCTTTTGCCGCCGCTGCGTGCGGACCTGCCGCGGCGTAGGATTAAATTTTAAAATTTACGCGGCGCACGAATACCTCCGCGCTAGCTAAATTTAACCGCATAGCTCGATTTAACCGTATAGCTCGCGCGACGCCTGTTAAATTTAACCGTATAGTTCGCGCGACGCCGCGCCTGCTAAATTTAACCGCAGCACGCGTGCAAGGCCGCGAAGATAAAATTTAGCCGCGAAATTTTGCCAGCGCATCTTCAAACGCTACTTTATCTTTTTATATTTCCACATCTTTTCCGTTATGAGCTCGTATTTTCCGTCTTTAAGCTTAAATTCCTTAAAGCTCGTTATCGCGTAGGCGCTAGGCATCTCAAACATCATCAGCGCGGCTCCGTGCCCCACGCTGTCCGACGGGATTTGGGTATCGTAAGTAGCCTCTGAGCGCCCCGTTTGCACCCATTTGCCGCTCGCATTGGGCTTGTAGATATCCATCGCGGTATTGCTGCCGTGCTCGTCATAGCTATAGACGTATTTGCCGCTGCTGGAATTTGATTCGTAGCTTTGCTCGAGCAGTCGCTCGCCCGATTTATCGTAAATTTCGCCGTTTGAGTAGCTTTTGACCCACTCTTTAAGCCGCTCGTCCCACAGATACGAGGTTATATTAAGATCCGCCCCCTTTTTGATAACGATCTGTTTGCTCATATTATCCCACACGCCCTTCTCGTAGTTCCAGATGAAGCTCGTAACGATCCCCTCGCCCTTCGCGGCATCAAGCTCGTGCTTGCTCATCGTCGCGTTTTGCCACGCACCGTCCTTAAAGGTGCTGCGGATCTGCTCGTAGCTGCCGTTTCGATCGCCGCTAAGCATCTCTCGCTCGCTGTTTTGCCACGCGCCGTTTATAAATTCGTAGCTCACGTATCCGCTCATCTCTCCTGAGGCGTCGTAGAAAATTTCGGTCTTATCTTTGGGCTGCCAGCTCTTGCCGTCCCATTTGAAGCTTATCGTAAGCTCCTCCTTATCCCACGCGTTTTTTACGGATCTGTTCATACTATCTTTTTGCCATTTGCCCTTTATAAACTTATATCGCACGTCCTGCGTCGCGTTACCGTCGTAGCTGGAGACGGTTTTGCTCGCATTGCGCGTGCCGTCATCCGCTATCGAATTGCTCTCGCGCGTCGTGATGCCGTCTTTTACGCTTACCGCGTAGTCTTCTATTTTTTTCCACTTGCCGCTTTTAAGATCGAGGTTAAATACTTCAAATTTAACCATATCCCCCTTTTCGTCAAAGAAGCTGATCTCTTTGTAGCTAGAGCCTAGGCCGTCCGAGGAGTTCGTATCTCTTACCTGCTCCAGCTTGCGCGCCGCCGCATCGTAGCTTAGATGCGTGCTCTGCTTGCGATCTCCGAGTGAGCTGTAGCTCATGCTTTGCACCATATACTCATACTCCTTGGCAAACGCCGCCGCACAGAGCAGCGCAAGTATCGTAGCGAGCTTTTTCATCCTCTCTCCTTGGAAAAATTTTGATAATTATATAATGTTCGTATATAAAAACGGATAAAATTTCGCCGCGCGGCTAAATTTAAAAAACTCGGGCTTTGAGGCGGTAGCAGCGGAATTTTACGTCGCCAAATCGCTGGAATTTTAGCAATATTTAGATCTGATTTTGTGTTAGTTGTCGATAGAATTTATGCGAAATAGAATTGCGTGCGAGCTTCTGCTAAATTTTGAACAGATCTAGGCTGATTTATATCAAAGCTTCACTGCGTGCCGTTAGTGATAAAATTCTACGTAATAAAATTTTAAATTCATGCGCAGATCTGCTTGAAAAGATGAAAATGTGGTACTAAATTTTTTGATAGCTCAAAATTTCAAATAATGCCAATTTTTAAAAAGCGACGTTGATTAAGCGATACTAATCGCAGAATCGCTTATCCGCGTTATTTGCTTTGCGCTTGGCTAGGAAGTCCGCCTTTTTAGCGGGGTCTGCGAAAAACTCGTCCTGCCTAAGTAGCGCGGCGTCCATTTTGTCCTCGGCTGCCTTGAGCGCGGCGGCGCGATCTGCGAAGCGAGACGGAAATTTCTCATCAAATATCGCTTTGTACGGGTGCGCCTTGACCCAGTCCCTAGCGCGTGCCGCCGCATCGCGCTGTTTAGCGAGATCGCAGAATGCGTATGGATTTACCACGTTGCCGACGAGCTGTAAAAACGCTGCGTTCGTGGACTCGGTCTCACGAAACATCTCGTCCTTGATGTCGATGACGCGAGCGAAGGTTAGGAATCGATTTTTGCCCGCGTAGAACCAAAACACCGCGTCGTCCTTAAGCCCTAGATCATAAGCACGCGCAGCGACCGTCATCAGCGTGGTCGGAGCGACCATGTCCGGGGCGTCTTCGATGATTTTGATCGCCTTTTTTAGGCTCGCCACGTCGTTTTTCATCAACAGATCGTCGATCGGCTCGTAAACATGCACGTATTCGGGCTTACCATCCTTGGCCGAATAAAACGGCGAAACATAGATGTCGATCGAAGTGATTTTTTCTACTTTATCCTCACCCTGGGCGCTCAAAGTCGCAGCCGCCGCCGCACACAGCAGCAATGAACGAAATTTTTTCATGGTCTCTCCTTTGGTTAAATTTTGTAAATTTGTTTCGTAATTATACCCTGAAATTTAAGAGCGCGAGCTTGATTTTTAACGAATATATTTTTGCGGAATTTTAATTTTTGCGGCGGCTCTATTTTCTTTTGATTTGGCTTTAGCCCGACGCTTTACGCGGCTAAATTTAACCCCGCTAGTCGTAAAATTTAGCTCATAATTTAGATTGCATAAAATCGCTCAAAGCGCTTACTAAAATTTTAAAATTTCGCCCTTTTAAGCATCGTATGCTAGTCATTTATCGCTGAATGCGGCTATAAACTGGTCGTGGTGCGCCGTGCGGTATCAAATAAGAAAATTTGCCAGTCCGCGGTGAGCCATGAAATCAAGGGCATAAATGTTCGCGTGCTGGTTCTTAATCCGCGCGAAATAAAAGTCGCCGCCTTAATAGAGTAATATATCACAGTCGCCTAAATATTCATTGAGCAGCAATTACAGACAAATACACACTCATACTCGTAGGACTTTTGATTCGCTTTGTAATAGACTGCACAAAAAACTTCTTATAATATGAATTTTATAAAAGTTTATTTACCTCTATCGCTTTTGCTATAAAGCACATAGTGATTTGTAGAAATGCACAACTAATCGCTAGTAACTTAGTTAGTTATAATGCCAGCTTCAATTCTTTTACTCTCTTTTCAGCATATTCTTTTAATATAAGCGATAATGCTATAAGATTTTTATGCTTAACATACCCTGGAGGTAGAGTATTGTTAAAGCAATTTTCGTATAATAACTTATCTAGCTCTTTTGTGTCTGCAATGGCTTGAAATGTTTTTTCTCTATGGTTTATTACTACTATTCGTCTTTTTGAGAATTTTATATAATCATTAATAAATTTTTTATCTCCGCTTAGGAAAAATCCAACACCAAAATCAGCTTTTTCGTTTTTAAACAGTTCAATATACTGAATCCCATAAAAACAAAATATATCCCAAGCTTTATTTTTGGCTTCCTGAAAAATTTTATCTAAGTTCCACTGTCTTATATCAAAATTCATAAATTCTGTCATTTTGGAGTTATCCTTAAAATACTCATAAGCGAAATTTAATACTTCTAAAAAAATAGGTCCAGATTTTCTCATTATTTTTGAAAACTCTATAGTTTTCTCGCTATAGCTAATCCTTTTAAATGATATTACAAACATTAATAACACATAGGAATATATAAAAGTATGATTTGAATATTTAAATCCATTAAAATTTAACCAATACTCTTTTTTGCTTATATCCAAATACATAGGAGAACCATCCATATTACGGCAAAGCTTGCAATCTTCGTCTAGATAATTATGTGTAAAATAATAAATTCTGCGTCTTACTATATTATCAAGTAAAGACGTATCTTTAACATTTAAATTTTGAAATTTAAATAAAGCGCTTAGTTTGTTAAGTTTTATATTATATTTTTGTAATTCTTTTTCATATTCTAACG
>CAUQPS010000014.1:0-33688 GCA_963520005.1 uncultured Campylobacter sp. | reverse complement strand
ACGCCTACAAGCACCACTCTGCCCTTTTTCTTGCACATCTGAAAACTTTGCGATAACGGCTCGCTACTGCTCGTAGCAGCGGTAAATAGCACTCCATCGGCGCCGTATCCGCCGCTCCAGGATGAAACGACATCCAGCAAATCGTCTTTTGACGGGTTTATGACGAGCTCTGCGCCATATTCCTTTGCTATCTGCAAGCGCCTATCGTCAAAATCGCTGACCGCAACCCTTACCCCTGAAATTTTAAGCATCTGCACCGCAAGAAGCCCTAAAATCCCAGCTCCCACGACTACGCAGGTCTCACCCAGCCTTAGATCGATCCGCCTAACGCCCTGCATCGCTATACCGCCGAGCGTCACGGTGCAAGCCCGCTCGAAGTTCATGTCCTGTGGCATTTTCATAACTAAATTTTTAGGCACATCTACGTATTCTGCGTGGTTTGCAAGCCCTGCGCCGGCTGCGGCAACGCGCTCTCCGATCTCAAAATTTGAAACGCCCTCTCCGACCGCTATGACGACGCCGCTAAGCGAATAGCCGGTCGGGCTTCCGCTATCAAGCTTGCCCTTTACCTTCGCATAGACGCTAGCTATGCCGTCTGATTTCACCATATTGATAACTTTTTTTACGTTCTCCGGCTGCTCTAAGGCCCTTCTGATCAGGCTCTTGCCGCTATTTGATACGCCGCTTATCTCGGTGCCTGCTGATATGCAGCTATTTACTACTTTTATAAGAACACATCCCTTTGAGACGCTTGGAGCCGGGATCTGCTCTGCTAAAACTTTACCTTTTTTAACTATTGCTTGTATCATTAATCATACCTTAAAAAATATTAAATATTAGTATTTCGTACGCCGCAAAAATCCAAGACTTCTTTTTCTATTTTTAGTCCTTTAAATTCCTTATGTCCGACCAAAAATACGATAATATCCGAAATTTCGATAGCCTTTTTATAATCCGTTACCTCAAAATCTTTGTGAGCCTTGATATTGGGCTCTACGGCGACCACATCGATGCCGTCTGCGATCAGGCACTTGGTTATATTTAGCGCAGGCGACTCCCGCAAATCGTCGATGTCGGGCTTAAAAGCGAGCCCCATGCACGCGACTTTGGGATTTCTGCCGTTTTGCAGCTCAAATTTCAAAGCGGCGTTTTTGATTTTTTTAATACACCACTCAGCTTTGTGATCATTGACCTCTCTTGCGGATTTGATCAGCCTCGCTTCGTAGCCGCCCGCATGGACGATAAACCACGGATCGACCGCTATGCAGTGCCCGCCTACGCCGCAGCCCGGGCTTAAAATATTAACTCGCGGATGGCGATTTGCTAGCGAGATAAGCTCCCAGACGTTAATCCCGAATTTATCGCATAAAATGCTAAGTTCGTTTGCAAAGGCTATGTTTACGTCGCGGAAAGAATTCTCGGTAAGCTTTGACATCTCTGCAGTTTTTGAGTCAGTCTGTAAAACTTCGCCTTCTACGAATTCTGCGTAAAATTCCGCTATCTTTTTAGTAGCAATCTTTGTAGTTCCGCCCACGATCCTATCATTTTGGGTGAGTTCTTTCAAAATTTTACCGGGCAAAACTCTCTCAGGGCAGTGAGCGATATAAATTTTAGAAATATCAACACCGCCATTTTTTAAAATTTCACCTATCTTTTCGGTAGTACCTACCGGTGAAGTGGATTCTAAAACGACCATATTATCGTCTTTTACGTATGGTATTATAGATTTTGCCGCACTTATGACATAATCGATATTTGGCACGTATCCGTCTCGAAACGGCGTCGGAACAGCTATGATAAAAACGTCTGCGAAATCAGGCCTAACATCTGCTTTTAAATTTCCGCTCTGCACTGCTTTTTTAACAAATACGTCAAGTTCCGGCTCGACGATATGAACTTTACCCTCATTGATCGTATCTACGACGCTCTGCACCACATCAACGCCATGGATTTTATACCCTCTATTTGCCAAAAGCGCCGCCGTCGGCAACCCTATATATCCAAGACCTAAGATGCAAACTTTTTTCACAATATTCCTTTTAAAAATTCCAGTATTTTTTTACAAGCTTTACCGTCACCATATGGGCTTGCACTTTTGCTCATTTTATCATATTCATCTTTTAAATTTAATAATCTTTGCACCTCTTTTATTATATTTTCGCGCCTGGTACCGATAAGCTTAACGCATCCCGCCCTTATCCCTTCAGGTCTTTCGGTAGTTTCTCTGATAACTAAAACAGGCTTGCACAGGCTCGGTGCCTCCTCCTGGATGCCGCCGCTATCTGTTACTATCATATATGACTTGCTCATAAGATAGACGAAACTATCATACTCTAGCGGATCAATTAAAAATATATTCGGAATGCCCGATAAAATTTCTCCCACAGGCTTTCTTACATTTGGATTTAGATGCACGGGGTAAACGATGTCGATATTTTCATTTTTTAGCGCTATTTCACGTAAAGCCTCACAAATATTAACAAAGCCTTCTCCGAAATTCTCTCGTCTGTGTCCTGTAACGAGAATAAATTTTCTATCACTAAGCTTATATTTGGCATTTATAAAGGATAAAATTTTATTTTTCAGTAGCTCGTTGTTTTCGATTTCATCTATCGTCCACAAAAGCGCATCTATAACGGTGTTGCCACTAACAACTATATTTCTTGAATCTTTGCCTTCTTTTAAGAGATTATCTCTCGCATCGACGGTCGGCGCGAAGTGATATTTAGCTATGAGCCCCGTCATCTGCCTATTTATCTCTTCAGGAAACGGCGAATAGATATCATGCGTCCTAAGCCCAGCTTCTACGTGAGCAACATCTATTTTTTGATAATACGCCGCCAAAGAAACGGCATAAGTAGTAGTCGTATCTCCATGCACAAACACGATGTCTGGGGTATATTCGCCAAATACATCGCGCATACCAAGCAAAACGCCTGACGTAATATCGTACAGATCCTGCCCTTGCTTCATTAAATTTAGATCAAAATCAGGCTTTATCTCAAAAAATTCAAGCACCTGATCGAGCATCTGCCTGTGCTGCGCCGTGACGCAAACCTTCACTTCAAATTCCGCGTGCTTTTGAAATTCTTTTATCAACAGAGCCATCTTAATGGCTTCCGGGCGCGTTCCAAATACTATTAAAATTTTTCTTTTCGTCATAAACTCCCCTAAATATTAGTTTTTGCCCAAAGTCTATATAGTAATATTAAAATTATTCTTTTTTCCTTTTATACACATCTATTAGTTTACCGTGCTCTACCAGCTCATATTTATCGCGAACATCATCAAAAAGATTTAGTAATATTTTTAATTGTATAATCCGCCGCATAACATCGTTTGGTAGCCATTGATTATTATAAACATCGAAAAAACGTCTCTCTTTTAGCTCTTTATAATATACATTAAAAATGTCAGTATCAACATATAAGATATCGGCTTTGGAATTTATGAGATCTAAAACTTCATTGTATTCATTATCTGTGACTATAAAGGATTTTAGTTCAAAATACTTTAACCCACTATATTTTTTACTAAAGAATTGCAACATATTGTCATATTTGGATATCATATATAACTCATTTGAATTTTTAGAGTACTTGTTTATAAGTCTTAAAGCATCATCAAAGCGCTCAAATGAATAGGTAGTAATAATACCACCTGCTCTTTCATGATCCCATTTATAATTTCTGTGTGTGGCAAAAGTATTTTCATATAGTGTCATTTGGGATATATATTCATAGCAGTATTTGGCATAAGCAAATATGAGTATAGGTACTATTATAATATATAAAATATCTCTAACTCTTTTAACTATGAAATGAAATAGTATCAACATAGGCAAAGTAATGATAGCAAAATTTATATTGTCAAAATTCCCTTTCCATACAAAAAAAACACATAAAAATTCAGTATAGAAAAGTAAAAATATATAGCTTAAAAGATAATTCGATCTTTTAAGCTCCACATAAAACCATATAAGCCCGAGCCAAAGCAGAGATATAGCAAATAATAATAGCATGTAAATTGGCATACTGATAGGGAGAGAATAAAAGCCATCTAAAAAGTATTTCGTGGATGGATTATCCATGAGTGGATATTTTATACAAGCAATTATGCTAAATAATATAAAAATTATAAAGATCCAAAGTTCTTTTAGATCAACCCTTCTGCGCTCGATAAATTCTAATACATATTTTATTATAAAAGTACCAACTATAGATAAAAATAGGAATAGTCCAAAATCCTTTACTAAAAGTATAGATAAAATCCCCAATGTAAAAACTATAGCTATGTAACACGTTCTTGATTCTTTAAATTCCATAGACCAAAAAAGCATTAATGCTATTAAAATATCAAAGAAATGCCTAATATAGACATGCGTTGGAGCAAAATGATAAGAATGAAACCCTATGCTAAAAAAATATATGCTAAAGAGAATTATAAAAATAAATCTAATAAAATAATTTTTAGTAAATAAAATTATAAATACTATAGAAATAATATAATATATTAAATTAATTATATTCTTTGCCTTGTCAAAATTCTTTACATTTATACCTCCCAAGCTCTGCATAATAAATTTTACCGCATAGGCGCTCAAAAATCCATACTGAGAAAAAATTTCAGATTTATCTCTACCTAGATTTAGTTCATTTACGGCATTCAACATAAAGGGGGCTTCATGCCAAAAATAGCGATTTATAAGTTGTGTTTGCTGCTCATAAAGATTGTTTGCAATAAAATCTACTTTTTCCTGCAGCTTGTCCAGAGAGTCTGCCCAAAATAAAGGATACGCATCCCAAGCGCCAGTATCTTGGTTTTTTGTTCTATCGTTATAATTCATCAAAGTATTAACTATAGCATTGGCAGAACTATTACTACTAGGATTTATTAGGGCATCAAACATGGTTATATTATAATCTCTATTATATAAAGTAGCAAATTGTGAATTATGAGCATCGCCATGAATTACACTATATTTACAACCGCTAGATATGGATTTACATTTTGAAACTATATCGTTATAAGAATTATATTGATACATAGATGATTTTAGAGGTTCAAAGATTAAATTCTGTTTTATATATTCACTATTTTTAACAAATTTGTCACCCACTAGTGTCTCTTCATCTATATTTTTAAATTCATTAATTAGTTTAAAATCTGTAAAAATTCCATATACAAAAAATATAACTTGTACTACAACCAATAACGCAACAAAGAAATTGATTGCATACTTTATAGCATTATTCATCGCTTCCTCCAGATTTATATCTTATGAACCAAAGCAGAATAGTAAATACTATCGATGTAATAAATATATAAAATAGATAAAAAAATAAAACATTATTACTTTTTGCTAAAAACGATAAACCATAGTCGTTATAAGCATACTTATGGCTACTAAATTTCTCTGCCGGAAAGAGAAATAAATAAATTAGAGCATTTATTAAGATATAATATACGAATATCTTTATTAGAGTAATTCTCTTCACTATTTGACCCTTTCATATATATTTATCGAATTTAGTCTCCCTGATCTATCGATCGGCATGACGCCTATTTGAGGAAACATGGCAAAAATATACCTTATCGGCCCCTCAATAACGATAACATCACCCATGCTTATACTTTGCGATACATCATCCAAATCATCGTTGCTATATATATTCGCGCCATCTCGTTTTACATTCTCTAAAATTATTCCATTCGCATCAAGCCAAATTTTTAATTTTTTATAATTTTCACCGATCAAAGCACTATTTTGTATTATTACTTCCATTTTGATAGCTCCATTTTGATACTTTGGAGCGTATTCTAAATAACTAGGCACTATAAAAGATCTAATAAATTTATATTTACCCTCTTTAACCCACTCATTCATAGTTTTATGAAATTCTTCTTGCATAAAATGATCTTTTTGTAAAAATCTCTTGTGAACATCAAATGCTAAAGCAGAATATTGATACAATACCACGTTATCACTTGGGTTATTTATAAAATCTTCGTATTCCTTATTTGCCAGCTTTGTAGGCACTACATCAAACCACTGCGTCATCAATTTATATGGTGGAATTTTATCGTTTAATAGATACATTATAGGAAAGTTGAAAAAGTAAAAATCTTTATCAGACTTGGATTTTTTACCAACATATTCATGAAAAAAATCTAAAATTTCAGAAATTTTCTTATCCATTTTTATACCCTTTAATTGCGGATAAGAAGCCTCGCTATCTGCCCGAAATATACTTGGTTGATAATTCTCTAACCAATTATATGGATTTAATAGCTTACTATAAAATATTAAAGCCATTATAAAAAGCATCCAGAATAAAAATATCGCCCTTACAAAATTTCTTAAATTTTGATTTAATATATATGCAAAGGCAAAGCTCAGGCAAAGCAATATAGTATTCATGTCTAGCGCATACGAAGTTAAGGTACCACTATATACTATGGCCGTAATGGCTAGCGTCATAAATTTATATTCTTTAGATTTATAAATTTTAGCATTTTTAATAATAAATACCATGGTAATTATAAATAGTATTATAGATATAGAAAAGCCGATATAGATATGCTTGCTAGTAAAATGAATTATAAAATATCCAAGCACTATAAAAATTGCACCTACCATTGCGAATCTTATAGGACTAGCAACATCATGCATTATTTTCATCATAGTTTTATCATATATACAACAAATACAATCAAAGTATCTTTTTAATACTAGTATAAAAATAAATATAGTAAATGCCACAATTAAATTCTTAAATAATAATGGCTCAAAAATAAACCTCGTCGCTATCGTCCATAGGCTTCCTTTTGAATCATTATCTATTATTGATGAAGGATCAAAAGGCATTATAAAATTTATGGATGCAAAGAATACAATAGTAAAGAGTAGTAAAAATCCTATTCTTTTTAAATAATCTTTTATGCTACTAGATATAAAAGCATAAGATACAAAAAGACTAGCAAAAAGAACCAATCCCACATTTTGCTTTATGAAAAAAAGTAGGACTAGAAATAAGATTCCAAGTATTTGATATATGGTACCTTTTTTAGAATTTTCATTTTTTATGGATTTTACTAGAAATAATAGAGTAGAAAATTCTATGATGAAAACGTAGGTATGATAGTCTTTGGCAATATACGACCCACCAACGATCCATAGCAAGCTCGCAAAAATTGCTGCTACAGCGCTACTTACTTTAGAAAAAAACTCTCTCAAAACAGCATAAAGCAAGATCACCTGTATCATTGCAGCTACTACGCCGATGCAGGCAAAAGCAAAGAAATTTATCCCAAATATTTTTTGATAAAAGGCATTTATATATACAAATAACGGAGTCCATGCTAGATAAAAATCTTTATTGATCACTTCTCCTTTATTTACTAAATAAGCATAGGTTTCCCACCAGCCTTCTTGGAGTGAGAAATAATGGTTAAATATGAGAAGATGCAGGATTAAAACCGCTATAAAAGATAAAGCTATTATAAATTTTTCTAGACGTATATCATTCATAGTTAATCTTCTTGTCTTTCATAAATATTTATCGTATTAAAAAAGGTAGATTCAATGGGTGCCACCCCTAATTGCGGAAATATCCTACTTAAATCAGCTACACTTCCGTCCATTTGCAATATATCACCATTTTGCATCAAATCTTGCCTATTCTCATCCAACTGTTTAGAATTTTGATCATCAGCTTTAACTTCTTCATGCTTAACATATGTAAGTGTTATACCGTTGTCTTTAAGCCAGTTCGTAAACTCATCGCGACTCATACCAAAAAATTTATCATTCTGAAGTATAATTAATAAATTCTTAAGTATATGATTTTTCTCTTCTTCCAAAGAGGCGTCGTCATACGGCACTATAATAGATCCTATAAATTTATACTTTCCTTCTTTTACCCATTTGTTCATTATTTCATAAAAATCAGCCTGCTTAAAAGAACTTTTACCTTGAAAACGTTTATGTGCCAAAGAAAAGTAAGTTTGGTATTGATACATTACAATGTTTCGCGTAGGTGATTTTATAAATTCATTATACTCCTCTTCTATGGCTTTAGATGATGATACATCAAACCAATGTGTTACTAGCCTATATGGTGGAATTTTATTATTTAATAAATACATTATAGGCAAATTAAAAAAGTAAAAATCATCTTTGGATTTTGATTTTTCATTAACATAAATCATAAAATAATTATAAATATTTGCAGTCCTTTCATCCATATAGATGCCTTTAAGTTGCGGATAAGTACTTTGAGTTCTAGCATTAAATACATTAGTTTGATAATTGTAATTCCATTGATATGGTGTATATAAAACAGATTCGATATTAAAATATATAGAAATTAATAAAATACACACTAATATATTTTTAATATGTTTAATTCTTGTATAATTTATTATAAAAGCACATAAAAAAGCTATGCAAATCATGTTTGAATTAGCCGTAAATAAATCTGCAAAGGTCCCTGCGTACGAAATAGCCGTCATCGATAAAGCTATAAATACATATTTTTGTGAATTGTAGAATCGATTATTTTTTATAAAAAAAGCATACATGACAAAGAGAATTAGACCTATTGCGGCTGATATAAAACGATACATTGAAATTCCAAAGTTATTAATAATATAAATAAAGCCATAAATTGGAAATATATAAATTAAAATAAGAATAAATATGCGAAATTCTTTAGTAGTAACAGATATAATTTTTAATAAAATTTTTGTATAAAAATCC
The DNA here is from genome assembly GCA_963520005.1 of uncultured Campylobacter sp. Lineage (GTDB taxonomy): Bacteria > Campylobacterota > Campylobacteria > Campylobacterales > Campylobacteraceae > Campylobacter_B. The sequence continues at coordinate 24,927 of CAUQPS010000014.1, read as the reverse complement.
TTTATATAGTTTCTAAGGTAAAAAAGGATTAGAATAATACAAAAGACATAAAATCCATTTAATAAAGTCTCAAAATTTACATTATTTGTCCAAAACCTCGTCGCTATCGTCCATAGGCTTCCTTTTGAATCATTATCTATTATTGATGAAGGATCAAAAGGCATTATAAAATTTATGGATGCAAAGAATACAATAGTAAAGAGTAGTAAAAATCCTATTCTTTTTAAATAATCTTTTATGCTACTAGATATAAAAGCATAAGATACAAAAAGACTAGCAAAAAGAACCAATCCCACATTTTGCTTTATGAAAAAAAGTAGGACTAGAAATAAGATTCCAAGTATTTGATATATGGTACCTTTTTTAGAATTTTCATTTTTTATGGATTTTACTAGAAATAATAGAGTAGAAAATTCTATGATGAAAACGTAGGTATGATAGTCTTTGGCAATATACGACCCACCAACGATCCATAGCAAGCTCGCAAAAATTGCTGCTACAGCGCTACTTACTTTAGAAAAAAACTCTCTCAAAACAGCATAAAGCAAGATCACCTGTATCATTGCAGCTACTACGCCGATGCAGGCAAAAGCAAAGAAATTTATCCCAAATATTTTTTGATAAAAGGCATTTATATATACAAATAACGGAGTCCATGCTAGATAAAAATCTTTATTGATCACTTCTCCTTTATTTACTAAATAAGCATAGGTTTCCCACCAGCCTTCTTGGAGTGAGAAATAATGGTTAAATATCAGTAAATGTAACGCAAGCGTTATACAAAAGCAAAAAGCAACCATTAAATTTTCTAAAATTTTAGTGTTAAACATATCTACCTCAAATCATTTAAAATTATTTTCGCGCTCTCGTCGAAAATTTTACCTTTCAAATGTGCTTTGCAAAATTCCACTATGAGCCCGTGAAATAACGCATACACGCCGTTTTCGTTCTCCAGCTTATCTGCTTTTGCCGCCGCATTGCAGGGAGAGTTGGTGGAATTTACAAACTCATAGATCCGCTCAAATTCCAGCTCGCCTAGCCACGCGCTAAGCTCGTCGTAACTTTCAAACTCATAGCCCAAAGCCCCAAGCAGCCGCGCCGAATAGCTATCTGCGACCATCACCGCGCGCTCGCACGCATAGCACAGGATCGCATCGCAGCTCTCTGCGCCGATCCCCTTGCGCGCTAGCAGCCACTCACGGCTAACGCCCGCTTTAAAGCTCTCAAAATCCCCAAAATCCGCGATTATAGCTTTGCAAAGCAAGCTTAGGCGTCTAGCTTTTTGATTATAAAATCCGCTCACTTTAATGATCTCCGCAAGCTCCGCTTCGTCTAGCCCGGCGATCCCCTCTAAGCTCAAAAGCCCCTTGCTACGCAGGTTTTGCAGTGCTGCATCGGCATTGCGCCACGCCGTATTTTGAATCAAAATCGCCCCCACGACCACCTCAAAGCTTCCAAACGCGGGCCACCAGCGAAAATCCTTAATTTCCACGGCGCGAAAAAGTGCGATAAAAAGCTCGGTCGCGCTCATTTCGCGCCTCCGAAATTTCTGGCAGCGTTTTTAAAATTTCGCGCGGCGGCGGCGATTTTTTGCACGTATTTCACTACCGCGATAAAATTTACGCCAAATTTAAATCCGCGCGCCGTATTCATCTGCCGCCGCCTTTTAAATTTGCAAAAAATTCTTCGCCAAAGCTCAGGAAAAACTGCTTTGCCGCGCGGCCGCTGCAGCTTGCACGAAGCATCGCAAACTCACGCGCCTTTGCGTGCAGCTCGTCTAAATTTGCAGCAAAGCTCAAGCGAAATTCCGCCGCGCTCATGCCTTGCGCAGCCGCAAAATAGGCATCTACGATCCCCAAATACTCCCGCATGCTCCCGCCGTAGAAGCTTAGCTGCAGCCCGAAGCGCTCGCTTAGGCTGATTCGCTCGTTCGCCGCATCGCTTAGGTGTAGCTCGCCGCGGCTGATCTGCGCGGCGTCGTTATCGCTTGCGCATTCGCCTACGATGTGGCGGCGATTGGACGTCGCATACATCAGCACGTTGCGCGGCGCGCGCTCTAAGGATCCTTCTAGCAGCGGCTTAAGGTGCTTGTAGCCGCTCTCGCCGAGCTCAAAGCTCAAATCATCGCAAAAGATGATAAATTTAAAGTTCGTTTCGCGGATTGCGTCGATTATATCCACAAGAAAGCCCAGATCGTCCCTGCCGATCTCGATGATCTTAAGGTCTTGCGGGATAAATTTAGAAAAAACCGCTTTTGCAAGACTTGATTTACCGCAGCCGCTCTCGCCCCACAAAAGTGCGTGGTTGGCGCTGCAGCCGCGTAGGAAAGCGTCCGTGTTTTTTATAAGAGCCGATTTTTGGCTCTCTAGCCCCACGAGCGCGTCAAGATCGGTAAAATCGATGTCTCGGACGATCTTTAGCGCCTTTTTGCTCGCGCGAAAGACGGTGGCTTGCACCGTGCGCCAATCAATCGCGCTAAAATCGCTGAAATAAATTTGCTCGCCGGCGCCGCTCTGCACGCTTTTTAGGACGGCTTTCGGCGCTAAATTTAAACCGCACGCCGAGTTTAAATTTAGCTCTTCGCTTCTGCTTTTGCTCGCGCTTTTTTTGATATTTTCATCGCAAGTTCGCATTTTTTAGCTCCCTTCGCAGATAGATTAAAATTTCATTTATCACGTCGTCATCGTCGCGCGTCTGTGCCTTTAATCGCACCTTATCGCCGTTTGCAAGGGTGATCAAGATATTTTCGTCCATGCTCGAAATCACGCGCAAGCCAAGCTTCGTAGCCAAAACCTTAATCATCATCACGTCGATGAATTGCTTAGTGTAAATGTCCGCGCGCCCGAAGCGATCCTCGATCTCGCCGAAAATTTCAAGTACTTCGCTAGCCTCTGCGCACTTGCTAAGCCGCCTGTAAAGATCCAGGCGCAGGCGATCTTCCCTGATAAATTCCGAGTTTAAAAAGGCGTTTACCGAAATTTTAAGCTCCACGCTCGCAGCGGCGCTCTTTCTACTTAGCAGCTTGCCGATCTCCTCTTCGAGCATCTTTAGATAAAGCGAGTAGCCGATCGCTTCGATATGCCCGCTCTGCGCCTCTCCGAGCAGATTCCCGCCGCCGCGAATCTCCAGATCGTGATACGCCAGCACCGAGCCGCTGCCCAAAAACGAGTTGCTCTCAAGCGCCACGAGCCGCTTTAGCGCGTCCTGCGTAAGAGCGGTTTTATCCTCGATCAAAAAGTAGCAAAAGCCCTGCTTATTGCTGCGCCCGACGCGGCCGCGCAGCTGGTGCAGATCGGCGATACCGAATTTATCAGCGTTTTCGACGATGATAGTATTCACGCGTGGCATGTGGATGCCGCTTTCTACGATGCTGGTGCAAAGTAGTAGATCGTATCCGCCCGATACAAATTTTAAAATTTCATCCTCTGTCGTTTTGGCGTCGATCTTGGAGTGCAAAATTAGAATTTTAAGGCTCGGCAAAATTTCAAGCAGTTTCTTTTTGGCGCTTTGCATCGTCGCGATGTGGTTGTGGACGTAAAAAATCTGCCCGCCGCGTCGCAGCTCGCGCGAGATCGCCTCTTTTATGATCTTTTCGTCCCACTGCTTGACGAAGGTGCGCACGTCCAGGCGGTCCTGCGGCGGGCTAAGCAGCGTGGAGTAGCTTTTAATCGAGCTTAGCGCCATATTTAGACTGCGCGGTATCGGAGTGGCAGACATACTAAGCAGGTGTGAGGCGGCGCTTTTCTCTTTGAGCCGCTCCTTTTGCTTAACGCCGAATTTATGCTCCTCATCGATGATTATGAGCCCTAAATTTGCGGGATTTAAATTTAAAAGCGAATGCGTGCCGACCACGACGATCGCCTCGCCGCTTTGCAGGCGCTTTAAAATTTCGTTCTTTTGCCTCGCGCTGCTAAAGCGATCGAGCTTGAAAACGGGAATTTCAAACTCCCTAAAGCGCTCGCTAAGCGTAGCGTAATGCTGCGAGCTAAGCAGCGTAGTGGGTACGAAAAACAACACCGAATGACCGCTGCGAATGCAGGCAAAGATCGCATTCATCGCGACCTCGGTCTTTCCAAAGCCCACGTCGCCGCTAAGTAGGCGGTCCATCACCTTGCCGCTTTGCAGATCCGCCAAAATCGCGCTCACCGCCTTTTGCTGATCGCTCGTGTAGCTAAAGCCGCTTGCGCTTAAAAATTTCGCATAATCCGCGCTTTCGTTTTTGATGACGAGCCCTCGCACCAGCTCGCGCTTGGCAGCCAGCGCGATGATCTTTGAAGCGATCGCAAAGAGCTTTTCGCGCACTCGCTCTTTAATTTTTGAAAAGCTCGCCCTGCCCAGATGATCCAAGCTCACCGCACCGCCGCTTGCGACGTAGCGATCGATCTTGTTTAGATACTCGACCGGCAGCAGCAGCTTGTCGCCGCCCTCGTAGAGTAGGGACACGAACTCCTTACTGCGCCCCATCACCTCGATAAGCTCAAGCCCGTTAAATTTAGCGATACCGTGATCTTCGTGCACGACAAAATCGCCCACGTTTAGCTCATCCAGAGCCAGGCTCGATCTTCTTACGCGCTTTTTAGGCGCCGCTTTGTTTAGCGAAAGGATGATCCGCTCGGCGCTTATTAAATTTACGACGAAATCCTCGCGTAAAATTTCGATATTGTTAAATCTGCCAAGATCAAACGGCGCGAGCAGAGCGTCGTTTCGCGCGATCAACGTGATAGCCTCGCTGCGGTGAAATTCAAAAAATTCCTGCGACGGCGTCACGGCGAGGTCTTTAAATTTACGCGCCGCGGGCAGTACCTCGATCGCGTCTAAAAAATCCAAATTGCGCTCGGAAAAAATTTCATCCTTTTTGATCTCGTGCAGCAAGACGCAATCAAACGCCTCCGTGTAATCGACGAAGCCCTCGATGAACCAAAACCCTAGCGAGCCCAGATCGCGCGCTAGCGCGTCGCTATCTGCGCGCGATATCTTTTCGCTCACGCTCTCAAACTCGTCCTCGCTTAAATTTGCCAAAAACGGCGCTATCTCGGCTTGCGCAAGCTCATCTTTTTCGCTTTTTTGCGTCGCGACGTCAAAGCGCCTGATGCTCTCGACCGTCTCGCCGTCGAGTAGAATTCTAACCGCGCTTTCGCTCCCTACCGAAAAAATATCGATGATCTCGCCACGGAAGCTCACCTCGCCCATGCTTTCGACGATGTCGCGCACGTCGTATCCTAGGCGTAAAATTTCCTCTTTCAGCTCGCTTAAGTTTAACTCTTCGCCAAATTTTAAATTTAGCGGGCGCAGATGGCTTGCGGCGGGGAGTTTGTTTAGGATCGTGCGGACGGGCGAGATTAAAATTTTTTTGCCGCTTGCTTTATAAAACGCGCTAAGAGCGGTGCTGATGCCCGCTAGCTCGCCCATATAGCTGCGAAGATCCTCGCCGAAGCTAGCTCTAAAATCGGGCAGGCAAAAAGCCGCGTAGCCCATAAATTTAAGCACCTGCTCGCACGCTGCGGCCTCTTTATCGTCCTCGCAGATCAAAAGCTCTTTTTGGTTTTGCAAAAAGTATTCGTAAACCTCGGCTTGCATTATTTAAACCTTTCGATCTGATGCTGCACGACGTTTGCGATCTCCTGCCACGATACGTTAGGCTCCAAGGTCGAGATATTTTTGAAATTCTGCGCGTTCCAGCTCATAAAATTTGCAGGATCGACGCTTTGAGCCAAAAACCTAACTTCGTAATGCAGGTGCGGACCGGTACTATAGCCGGTGTTACCGCTATAGCCGATGAGATCGCCCTTTTTAACCCAAGAGCCGGGCGTTACGACCGCGGAGCTAAGGTGGCCGTAGCGAGTCTCAAAACCGTAATTGTGCGATAAAATCACTAAAATTCCATATCCGCTGCCGCTGCCACCTGCAAACTGCACGAAGCCCTCTGCCGTCGCAAACACCGGAGTGCCCTCGCTTGCTCGCAAGTCGATGCCGTGGTGCATCCTCATAACGCCGCTGATTGGATGAGTGCGCATCCCAAAAGGGCTAGTAACGCCGCGATACTGCATCGGAAGTCCGTTAGGCACAGCGCTAAGAATCGCGCTCGCCGTTTTTTCGCTAGCTGCGATGTGCGCGCCGGAGCCCTTTTTACGCTCCTTTTTCATCTCATTCATCGCAAGCATTACCTGGATATCACTATCCAGCCCGCCCCCATCGTCTTCACGTCCATCCAACTTGGCAAGCACCTCCTCGTTTTTGCCCTCAAGCGCGATATTTTGCTCTTTAAGCGCGAGATTTTCGGCGTAGAGGGTTTTGTTTAGCTCCTTTAAATTTGAGCGGTCGCTAGCGAGTTTAAAGATCGCAAAAAACAAAACTAGCAGAAAAATTACGAAAAACACAGATAAAATTTTAAGTTGAAATCTAAAATTTTCGCCAAAATACAGCGTCTTGGTGCCAAAGTGATCGCTTAGAGTGAGTTTAGTTTTAGCCACGGCGCGCCTCAAGCCATAAAATGAAATTTTCTACCAAATGAAACGAACCGAAAACTAAATACTCCTCGTCCTCTCTAAGCTCGCCACAAAACGGCGAATGCGGAATTTTAAGCGCGTCAAGCGCACGGGTTATCGCCTCTGCCGCCATTTCGCGATCCGCAACCTCGTAATTAAAAATCTCCACGCGCTCTACCACAGGCGCTAAAGTCCGCAGCACCGCAGCCACGTCCTTATCGGCAAAAGCATTGTAAATCAGCACGATCTTTCTGCCCCCGTAGATTTCGGTAATTTCGCGGGCTACTTGCTGTGCCGCAAGCTCGTTGTGCCCGACGTCCACGCGTAAATTTGGCGCCAAAACTTCCATCCTGCCGCATAAATTTAAAGGTGGTAGCTGCGAAATTTCAAATTTCAAATTTAAAAATTTCATCGCGGCAAGCGCTAGAGCTAAATTTGAAATTTGAAATTTAGGCAGATCGTTGCGCGCGCAAAACTCTGTGATCTGCGCTTGCTCGCTCTTGCTTAAAAGCTCTGCTGCAAACCTCAAATGAGTTCCTTTTTGCTCTGCGATCTGCCTTGCGATACGAAGCGGGACCTCGCTCATCTCGTCGCTTAAAATCGCCTCCTTATCCATCGTAATGAGCTTGGTGTGGGCGATCTGCTCTAGATTTTGTCCTAGCATACCCAAATGATCGGTGCCGATCGGTGTAAAAAGCGACAGCATGCGCCCGAAGCTCGACGTAGCGTCAAACTCGCCGCCCATCCCGGCCTCGATCACGCAGTAATCGCAATCCCTAAAAAGCACTGCCGCCGCAAGCGTGAGATACTCGAAATACGACAGGCTATCTTTAAACTCCGCGGGCAAGCTCTCTTGCAAAAACTCATGCGCGAAATCAAGCTCCTCATCCGTAGCATCGCGCCCTAGTGAAATGGGAGGCGAGCTTTGAGCGGATTTAAAATTTGATCTTAGCGGAGATTTAAAATTCTGCTTCGGCGAGAATTTGAAATTTTGCTCAGACGGCGATTTGAGATCTTGCGAATTCCATAAATTTTGCGTAGAAGCAGAATTCCGCGTATCAATTGAATCTCGCGCGATAAAATTCTGCTCGCTACAAAAATTTCGTGTGGTAGAAACGAAGCTTTGCAGGGCAGAATTCTGCTCACCGTGCGAATTATGAGTGGCGATAAAATCCTGCGTGGTGGAATTTTGCAAATTAGAAATAGAAATTTGAGAGGCGGAATTTTCTCTGTTCGCAAAATTTTGCATCTTTGCGGAATTTTGTTTTTCCGTAAAATTTGACGCCGAAGCGGAATTTTGCTCGTTTTTAAAATTTGAAGCGCCTGAATTTAACGCAAAAACGGGGCTTTGCGCGATGCGTCCGCCTAGATAGATGCGCTCGTTGAGCTTAAAAACGTGCGGACTGGCGTAGTGCCCGACGCTAAAGCCCGCTGCAGCGATCGCGTTAGCCAAAAACCGCCCGGTGCTGCCCTTGCCATTGGTGCCGATGATCTGAATGACGTTTTTGAGCGGAATTTTATCTTTAATGGCGGCATATGCCCGCGGGAAGCGCTCATAGTCGATTTTTTTGTAATAAATCGGGCGATTTTGCAAAAATTCTTTAATGCTGCGCCCGCTCAAGTCTGAATCCCCTAATCGCAAGCGCCGAAATAAACTCGTCAAACGCCTGCGCGGAGGCATTTTCGATCGCCTTGTAGCGGTCCTTATCGCTAATGATCGAGCTCGTATCGTAGCTATTTTTGACTAGGCGGCTAACTTTAAAATCGTAATCGCCCACGCAATCTTTGCTGAAAACCTCGCCGTTTTTAAGCTTGGTGCTAAAATTTACGACAAGATTTGCACGGTAGCTAGTGACATAGCCGAACTGATCGTATGAAAGCTCGCTAAAGCTTAGGCTTTTTATGCTTGCTACTACAATCGTCTGCGCCGAGTTTTTATCCGAAAGGCTCATCCCTAGGCGCTGGACTATACCCTGCCTGATCGCGTCTTTGATCGCGACGGTGTTTTGCGGATCGGTCTTGCTCATCATCACATCCACAAATACGCTTCCGCTCATCGTCTCTTTCGCGATCCTTGAAACGGGCTTGTAGCCGCAGCCGATCAAAAAAATCAAACAAAAAACGGTTAAAGCTTTTCTCATCTTTGCCTACTTTATCACAAAATTTACGAGCTTGTTTTTGACGTAAATTTCTTTTACGACGCTCTTGCCCTCTAGCCATTTGGCGCAATTTTGCTTTGCAAGGCTTAAAATTTCGCCCTCGCTTAGGCTCGCGCCCACTTCGAACTCAGCACGCTTTTTGCCGTTAATCGTGACGGCAAGCTTGATCGTATCGCTCTCAAAGACCTCTTCGCAAACTCGCAGCTCGCCGAAATTCCGCCTCTTAAACAGCCGCTCGCTAAGCTCGGCGCAGATGTGCGGCACGATAGGCTCGAGCAGGTTTAAGATCACGAAATAGCCCTCGGTAAATACGTCTTTGTCGCTCTGCGCGTTTAGGGCATTTAGCGCCTCCATACACGCGGCGATTAGGGTATTGAAAGCAAAGCTGCTCTCATAAACCTGCTGCGATTTCTTAAGCGCCTCGTAAACTTTGAGGCGGGCATATTTTTCCTCTTTATTTAAAGCGGCGTGGTCGATCTGTGGAATTTTATCCGTAGCATAAGCATTTTCGGCGCGATCGTAGAGGCGATTTAAAAATTTATACGCGCCCTCTACCGCGCTGTCGTTCCACTCAAGCTCCTTTTGCGGCGGTGCTGCAAAAAGTATAAAAAGTCTCGCCGTATCGGCGCCGTAGGTCTCGATAATGTCGTCCGGATCGACGGTGTTTCCTTTGCTTTTGCTCATCTTCGCGCCGTCTTTTAGCACCATACCCTGGGTTAGCAGCCGCTCAAACGGCTCGCTATCGCGCAGATAGCCTATGTCGCGAAGAGCCTTTTGGAAAAATCTCGCATATAAAAGGTGCAAAATCGCGTGCTCGATGCCGCCGATATACTGATCGACGTTCATCCAGTAATTCACGCTTTGCTCGTCAAACGCCCGCTGCTGCCACGTCCGCTCGTCGCTTGCGTAGCGCGCGAAATACCATGAGCTTTCAAAAAATGTATCGAGCGTGTCGGTCTCGCGCACCCCGTCGCCGCCGCATTTAGGGCATTTGCAAAACTTCCAGCTAGGATGCGCGTCGAGCGGATTGCCCTTGCCGGTGATCTTAATATCCTGCGGAAGTTCTACGGGTAGATTTGAAATTTCTTCGCTTACGAGCCCGCATTTTGGGCAGTGGATCATCGGGATCGGCGCGCCCCAGTAGCGCTGGCGGCTTACCCCCCAATCGCGCAGTTTAAAATTTACCACGCGGCGTCCGAGCCCTAGCTCTTCAAATTTTGAGATAACAGCGCTTTTTGCCCTCTCGCTATCCATGCCGCTAAACTCTTCGGAATTTACCAAAACTCCGCTCTCTACGTAGGCTTTGCTAGCGTCGCAATCGCCGCTTTTAGGAGCGATGCTTTGAATGATCGGCAGGTTAAATTTCTTCGCAAACTCGAAGTCTCTCTCGTCGTGCGCAGGCACCGCCATAACTGCGCCGCCGCCGTATTCTGCTAGGACGAAATTTGCGGTCCAAACGGGGATCTTTTTGCCGCTTAGCGGATGAAGCACGCTGATTCCGAGGCTCACGCCGTCCTTATCGCTTGCTTGGCGCTCGCGCGGGCTTTGATTTAAAATTTCTCTCACCTTCGCCGCAGCTTCGGTGCCGAGTAAATTATTATCCAAAAGTCTCTTTACGACCTCGTGCTCCGGCGCGACCGCCGCATAGCTCATGCCGTAAATCGTATCGGGGCGCGTCGTAAAAACTTTAAAGCCCTCGATGCCGCCAAGTTTGGCGCTGCTTTGCTCGTCAAATTTAAAGCTAAATTCCAAACCTTCGCTGCGCCCGATCCAGTTTTCCTGCATCGTAAGCACCTGAGCGGGCCACTTGCCCTCAAGCTGCTTTAGGCAATCCAAAAGCTCCTGCGCATAAGCGGTGATTTTTAGATAATATCCCGGCATCTGCTTTTGCACGACCTCGTTGCCGCAGCGCCAACACCTGCCCTCCTCGACCTGCTCGTTGGCAAGCACCGTCTGATCGTGCTCGCACCAATTTACCACGGCGCTTTTTCTATAGATAAGCCCTTTTTCAAAAAGTTTGATGAAAAATTCCTGCTCCCAGCGCGTATAAAGCGGATCGGAGGTAGCGAGCATGCGACGAGCCGAAAAGCTAAAGCCAAGGCGGTGCAGCTCATTTTTCATATAATCAATATTTTCGTAAGTCCAAGTTTTAGGGTGAATGCCGTGTTTGATCGCCGCATTTTCCGCAGGCATACCGAAGCTGTCAAAGCCGATCGGCTGAAGCACGTTGTATCCACTCAGCCTATAATAGCGACTCAGCGCGTCGCCGATGCTGTAGTTTCGCACGTGCCCCATGTGGATGCGGCCGCTTGGGTAGGGAAACATCGAAAGGATATATTTTTTAGGCAGGCTATAATCGTCCTTAGGCTCGAAAACTCCCTCTTCGTCCCAAATTTTCTGCCATTTAAGCTCAATACTTTTACTATCGTAAGGCATTTTGCGCTCCTAGAATTCGTCTTTAGTTTTTGCCGATTCGATCGCTATTAAAATTAGCGAGAAAAAGTTTGCAAGTAGCGCGCCGATGGCAAGCGAGGTCACGATCGACAAATCTCCCGGCGCTACTACAATCAAAACGAACGCCGGTATGAGATGCAGATCCGCGACGAGCGAGCTTGCAAAAAGCTCGGCTGCTAGCATATTTCGCACGCCTACCTTCAAAAGCGTAGAGACTGCATTTACGCTGGTTGCTATGAAAAGTAAAATTTCATTCTTCTCATACAAAAACCCGCCTATCGTAGTCATACTCATCAGTGCAAAAAATATATAAATTACCCTTCCCCAGTTCATATTCTATCCTTACACCGTGCCTTTTTCATACATGGCGCGATTCTTTTCTTTCTCTTTGATACGACGCTGTTTTTCGGCTAAAAACGCGCGGTATTTCTCGACATTAAATTTAAACAAAATCAGCATCGGAGCAGCTACAAATACAGAGCTGAAAGTTCCTGCTATGACGCCTACGAGCATCACGAAGCTAAAGCCGTGGATCATCTCGCCGCCCCAGACGAATAAAATCACGATGACGATGAGAGTCGTAAGCGAAGTAAGCAGCGTGCGCGATAGTGTGTGAGAGATCGATTCGTTTATAACCTCGTCAAGCTTAATCGATTTACTATCTTTTACACCCTCTCGAATTCTATCGAAAACAACGATGGTATCGTTAAGCGAGTAGCCCATTATAGTTAGAAGCGCAGCTAAAATTTCAAGGTTGAAATCCACGCCGGCTAAAATCATCGCACCTACGGCAACTACGACGTCGTGTAGATCCGATAGCACTGCGGCGACCGCAAATCTCCATTCAAACCGCAGGGTGATATAAACCAAAATGAGCGCAAACGACACGCATACCGCTAAAATTCCATTTGTGCGAAGCTCTTCGCCGACTTTAGGACCTACGATATCGACCTTGCGAATGTCGAAGTTTCCACTGCCTTGCAAAATTTTTTGCGCCGCTAAGGCGGGATTATCGCCCAATTCGCTCGCAGCGCCTGAATATCTAATCGTAACTTCTTGATCGCTACCAAATTCCGTAACGTTGATATTACCTAAATTTGCTGCTTCGAAGCGCTTTCTGATCTCATCAAGCGGTGCTTTAGCGTCATATTTAACCTGAATGAGTGTACCGCCACTAAAATCGATACCGTAGCTGACACCTTTAATGAAAAATAGCGCAATAGAGCCTATTATCAAAACAGCAGAAAGCGCAAAGGTAAAATATCTAAATTTCATAAAATCATAAATTTTGCCCTTATCGAACACTTGCATTTGCGCCTCCTCTTACTTTATAACCGAGCCAAAGCGCGGTATTTTTGCTCTTTTCCATCTTATCCATTACTAACTCAAACATTCCATGAGTGCCCAAAATCGCCGTTATCATCGACGCTACGATACCGATACTCATCGTGACGGCAAAGCCCTTCACCGGACCCGTGCCATAAGCATAAAGCGCAGCGGAAGTAATTAGCGTAGTGATATTTGAATCCACGATCGCGCTCATCGCATTTTCATAGCCTTTATTTATACTTTGTCGGATTGAAACTCCCGTCCTTAGAACTTCTCTAACGCGCTCGTTAATGATGACATTCGCATCTACCGCCATTCCGATAGTTAGTACGATTCCAGCCATTCCAGGAAGCGTTAATGTTGCACCAAAAAGCGCCATACAAGCGATCAGAAATAAGATATTTACTACAAGCGCGATATCAGCAAAAAGCCCCGCTACGCCATAGTATAAAATCATAAAGATCAAAATCGCAACTGCCGCAAGACTAAGCGCTGCCATACTTTTATCGATGCTATCTTGTCCTAGGCTAGGACCGATGCTGCGAGTTTCGGATACTTTAACCGGAGCCAAAAGTGCGCCGCTTCTAAGCGCGATTGCTACGTCGTGCGCCTCCTCGACGCTAAATCCACCGCTGATCTGACCGCTACCGCCGCCGATACGCTCGTTTATGCGCGGCGCGGAGTAAACCTTGCCGTCAAGTACGATCGCAAGGCGCTTGCCGACATTCTTGCCGGTAAAATCACCAAAAATTTGAGCGCCTTGAGAGTTCAGCGTAAAATTTATGATCGGCTGGTTGGTGTGCTGATCAAAAGCTACCTTCGCATCAACTAGCATCGCACCATCAAGCACCGGAATTTCGTTTATGAGATACTTGTAATTCGGATTTTTAACGTCCGGGTAGATCACGTCGCCGTAAGCTCTGGCATCCGCTGCGCTGATAGTCTGCGCGCGGTCTTGGCGCACGTCGTCCACCGCCATAAGCTGCAAGTGAGCCGCTTTGGCGATCAAATCCTTGGCGCGCTGCTCATCCGCTGCACTTTTAACGCCCGGAAGCTCAACCAAAATATAGCTCTCGCCCTGCTTTGCTACCGTTGGCTCCGCAAGTCCGAATTGATCCAAGCGGTTGCGGATAGTTTCTACGGCTTGTTCGATCGCGTATTTTTTAGTCACTTCGACCTCCTCGGGCGTTAGCGTGACACGGTATTTTTCGCCCGATTTTTGAATATCCAATCCGCTTGCGGCGCTATGCAAAATCGCATCAAATTTAGAAGCCTCATCCGCATCTAAAATTTCAAACTCGAACGAATCGCCTTCCAATTTTAGCCCGTCCATTAGTAGATCGTCGCGCTTGGCGGCGTAATTGACACTCGCAGCGATCGATTTGATCTTTGAAACGACCGCCTCGTCGCTTTGAACTTCCAAAAGCATATGCAGGCCACCTTGCAGATCCAAACCCAAGTTTATCTTGCTTCCCTTTTCGGTCTGAAAGATCGAAGGCGCGGCAAAAATCGCCGAAAAAATAACCGCAGCTAAAAAGATCAGCAGGCGGTATGAAATTTTACTGCTCATCTAATTTTCTTGCCACAAATTGTTTATCCAGCTCAACCATGACCTCATCGTTAAGCTTAACTGTGATAAAATCATTGTTTGTTTTCACGACCGTGCATTTTATGCCACCGCTAGTTATGATCTTATCGCCTTTGCCGAGCGCATCGACCATCGCTTTATGATCCTTGGCCTGCTTTTGCTGCGGTCTGATAATCAAAAAATACATAATCGCAAAGATTACGACGATAGGCAGGATTGATGCAAAGAAGTTTCCTTGTTCCATGTGTTTCCTTCATTAGAAATTTAAAAAGTAGCTATTTTACATTAAGTTACATAAATAAAGGCTTTGTTCTTGCGCTTGCGCTTTCAAATTTTATTTTCGTAGAAATTTTAAGCTCTAAATTTGACGGTTTAGTCGCCCTGGCGGCGGAATTTTTCTCGCCTTTAATTGCGATAGCGGCACTTTTTTATCTACTAAAGGCAAGCAAGGCGGAGTGGTTTTGGTGCGGATTTTTTATCGGCGCGCTGTGGATGCACTGGATCAGCTTCAGCCTGATCTATTTCAATCTCGCATTTCTGATTCCACTTGAAATTCTTGGAATTTGTCTCGTTTATGCCTTTATTTTCCGCATCTTTGCGATCTTTGACGCGCCCGTTTTGCGCGCCGTGTGCCTTTTGATTCTAAAATTTATCCATCCCTTCGGCTTTGATTGGCTAAATTTTGAACTGCTGCTAAGCCATGGAATTTTCAGAGCCGATCTTAGCGCACTGGCTCTGATTTTAGCGGGGCTTTGCGCGGTTTTGTATCTACGGGGGCGCGGCGCCCGAGCTAAGCTTAACGCCCTAATTTTCACGGCGTTTTTGATCTGCTCGCTGCAATTTAGCCAAAAAGAGCCCGAGCCGCTACCGATTAAAATTTCACTCGCAAACACCGATATTTCGCAGCACGACCTTTGGGTGAAGGATAAAATTTTATCCGCCGCGTTGGCAAATTTGGCTCGGATTGATGAGGCGATCGCAGAAGGACAAGACGCGATAATTTTGCCCGAGAGTGCCTTTGCGATGCCGCTAAATTTAGAAAATGCGCTAGTTGAAGCTCTAAAGGAAAAATCGCGCGCAATTACTATCGTAGCGGGCGCGGAAGCGTATGAGGACGGGAAATTTTACAACAGCGCCTATCTTTTTGCGAACGGGGAAATGAAGCGCTTCGATAAGCACATTTTGGTGCCGTTTGGCGAAATGGTGCCGCTGCCGGAATTTGCGCGAAATTTCATCAACCGCGTGCTGTTAGGCGGCGCGACCGATTTTTCGACGGCTAGCGGCTTTAGCGACTACGAGCTTGGCGGGCGAAGCGTAAGAAGCGCCGTTTGCTACGAGGCTACGCGCGCAGAGCTTTACGAGGGCTCGCCCAAATACGTCGTAGCGATCAGCAACAACGGCTGGTTCGTGCCGAGCTACGAGCCTTATTTGCAGCGCCTCATAATCCGCTACTACGCGAGCTTGCACGGTACATTGATCTATCACGCCGTAAACGGCAGCGCTAGCGAGATAATCGCTCCGAAAAAAATCTGGATAAACCGCCTTAAAGATCATCTAAAATAGCCTAAAAAGTTATTTTTAAACGACTTTTGGATAATATTTTAAAATTTTATTAGGAGCTAAATTTATGGCTAAATACAATCGCATACTCGTAAAATTTTCGGGTGAAGCGCTAGCGGGAGAGAACGGCTTTGGGATCGACAGCGAAATTTTAAAATTTATCGCGAAAGAAATCAAGCAGCTCGTAGAGGGCGGCATCGAAGTAGGCATCGTAATCGGCGGCGGCAATATCATAAGAGGCGTAAGCGCCGCAGCTAGCGGTATCATCAAACGCACCAGTGGCGATCATATGGGTATGCTAGCGACCGTCATCAACGCAATCGCGATGAGAGAGGCGCTAGAATACGCAGGCATGGACGTGCGCGTCCAAAGCGCGATAAAGATGGAAGCGATCTGCGAGACCTTCATCATCGGTCGCGCTAAAAGGCACCTCGAAAAAGGCCGCGTCGTGATCTTTGCCGCGGGCACGGGAAATCCATTCTTCACGACCGATACCGCAGGTACTCTCCGCGCGATCGAGATCGGAGCCGACGCTATCATAAAAGCCACCAAAGTAATGGGGATCTACGACAAGGATCCGCAAAAATTTAAAGACGCCAAATTGCTTTCCAAAGTTACTTACGATCAAGCCCTGCACGACAACATCAGGGTGATGGACGATACGGCTATCGCGCTTGCTAAAGACAATGCGCTTCCAATCATCGTGTGCAATATGTTTAAGAGCGGAAATTTATACAAAATCGTCGATGGCGGAGATCTAAGCTCCTGCTCAATCGTAAAAAACTGAAATTTTAAATTTAAGGAGAATTGATGAGAACTGAACAAATTGTAGCCAAAGCTTTAAAAGTAACGGGCGGAGACCGATATAAGCTATCTTTGATGATAAGCAAACGCGCCGAGCAGCTAGCTGCGGGCGAACCGCCGCTGATAGATAACGTAGATACTCGCAGGATGAAATTTGCCGATATAGCAATCTTGGAACTAGCCGAAGGTAAGATCGCATTAGATGGAATCGTTGACAAGGATTAATGATAACTTCTTAGAAAGTCTCATCGACGACGTTGTCGATACCAAAGACATTCAAAGCGCCAAGCAGCTGCTTTATAATCTAAAAGAGCCCACTCCGTTACTGGTGGATGCTATAAATTTATGCATCGCGCAACACGACGGGCAGTTTCGCAAAAGCGGCGAGCCGTATGCGATCCATCCGATTTTGGTAGCCTGCTTCGTATCTTTTATGGGCGGAGATGACGCGATGGTAATATCTGCGCTATTGCATGACGTAGTAGAGGATACAGATTACAGCATCGAGCAGGTTAGGCAAAGATTCGGCGACGAAGTAGCCAAAATCGTAGAAGGGCTTACTAAAATCGTAAACATCAGGGAGGATAAATTAGCTCCATCCGGCGATAGCAACGCCAAGCTGCGAACTACCGCGCTTACCTTCCGCAGGATGCTAATGATCTCCATTAACGATCAGCGCGTCTTAGTTGTAAAGCTCTGCGATAGGCTACACAATATGCTAACCCTAGACGCACTCCGCCCCGATAAGCAAAAACGTATCGGCGAGGAGACGCTTTTGGTTTATGCGCCGATCGCGCACAGGCTTGGAATTTCATCGATCAAAAACGTGCTTGAGGATCTTAGCTTCAAATACGTTATGCCTAAAGAATACGCAGCGATCGCCGATTACGTCGAGGAGCATAAGCAGCAGCTTCAGATGAGCTTGAGCAAATTTAGCGAAAAGATCAAAGAGTATATGCTTTCAAACGGCTTTAGTGAGGGCAGCTTTGAGATCCAAAAGCGGATGAAGCACTACTACTCGATCTTTTTAAAAATGCAGCGCAAAGGAATTTCGATCGAGGAGGTGCTCGATCTTTTGGCTATCCGCATCATCGTGCAAAAGCCGATGGATTGCTATTTGGCTCTTGGCATCATCCATACTAAATTTAATCCGCTGATCTCGCGCTTTAAGGATTATATCGCGCTGCCGAAGCAAAACGGATATCAGACGATCCACACAACCGTCTTTAATGAAAGCATGATCGTAGAGGTGCAGATCCGCACCTTTGATATGCATAACACCGCAGAATTCGGCGTTGCAGCGCACTGGAAATATAAATATAGCGGCTCAATCAATCCGAAGCTTGATTGGCTAAACGATATCGGCATGCAGGAAGAGGACGACGCCAACGCCGAGGATCTTTACGAATACGCCAAAGACAGCCTCTACGTCGAAGATATCGCCGTGTATTCGCCAAAGGGCGGAATTTTTACATTGCCGCGCGGCGCTACGGCGCTTGATTACGCCTACGAGATACACTCTCAAGTGGGCTTAAAAGCAACCGAGGCCTTTATAAACCGCGTCAAGGTGCCGCTTCTTACGGAGCTTAAAAACGGAGATATCGTTCATATCATCACCGGAAGCGAGCCACACTACCGCTGCAGCTGGCTAAGCTCTGTAAAAACGGGCAAGGCGCGCGCGACGATAAAGGCGTTTTGCAAGCAAAAGATCAGAGATATAAATTTTGAAGTAGCGATTAAAATTTTATGCGCGATCTTTACGACGAGCAAGGAGAGCATTCTAAGCTGGCTTGAAAAAGAAAATTTAAGCAAAAAGATCGGCAAAGCTGCCTATGACTCGGTATTTTTAAAAGACGTCGTAAATGCGCTGAAAAAATACCCGCTCAAAGAGAAATTTTTCAATATGAAATTTCGCAGCAAGTATGAGATCGAGAAGCAAAAATTTGACAACATCGTGGTGTATTCAAATTTTAAAATCGACGAGGTTGAGTTTGATTACTGCTGCAACCCAAAGCGTGGCGACGACATCATCGGCTTTCGCAACGGACACGGCGTGACGGTGCATCATAAACTGTGCGAACGCGCAAGCGAGCTAATCAAAACCGATGAGATGATCTTCGTAAAATGGACGCGTAATGCGCCGCACCGCTACAAGATCATATTAAATTTAGAAAACAAGCGCGGCTCGCTGGCGACATTTTTGAACTATTTAGTCAAGCTTGAGGTCGATCTAGTGTCGATAAGCCTCAACGAAAATAGTGAAACGACGTCGGATTATTTTGAGATCATCATCGAGCTAAACGAAAATTTAGACTCCACGGAGATTAAAGATAAACTCAAAAACCGCTTTAAAATCGTGGATTTCGTATCGCTTACGGACGTATATAAAAACTAAATAAGGGAGAGCAAATGGCTGACATTCAAGGCATTATGGAAAATTTCAAGCGCGGTGTCGCGGAGATCATCGGCGAAGAGCAAATAGAGGCACTGATTAGGCGCTATTACGACAGCGGCGAGGTCTTTTACGTCAAAATCGGCATGGATCCCACTGCTGCGGATCTACACCTAGGACACGCCGTCGTGCTAAATAAGCTTGCATTTTTGCAAAACCACGGCGCGATCGTGCAGTTTCTAATCGGCGATTTTACCGCTCAAATCGGCGATCCTACTGGCAAGAGCGAGACTCGCAAAAAGCTAGCGCGCGAAGTCGTGCTTCAAAACGCCAAAACCTACGAGCAGCAGGTCTTTAAAATTTTAAATCCCGCAAAAACTAAGGTGATGTTTAACTCCGAATGGACCAACCGCCTGGGTGCTAGCGGTATGATCGAGCTATCAAGCACTTTCAATGTTGCCAGGATGCTCGAGCGCGACGACTTTGAGAAGCGCTACAAGGCCGAACAGCCGATCAGCATCAGCGAGTTTATGTATCCGCTACTGCAAGGATACGACAGCGTTTGCATGAAATGCGATATAGAATTTGGCGGTACCGATCAGAAATTTAATCTTTTAATGGGTCGCCAGCTGCAAAGAATTTATGATGTCGGCAAAGAACAAAGCGTCGTGATGATGCCGCTTTTGGTAGGTACTGACGGCACGAATAAAATGAGCAAGAGCCTTGGTAACTATATCGGCGTAACCGATACGCCGCACGATATGTACGGCAAGGTGATGAGCATCAGCGATGCGTTAATGTGGGATTGGTATAATCTGCTAAGCCAAAAGAGCAGCGAAGATATCGAGCTAATAAAAGGCTTCGTGGCGGATGGCTCGATCCATCCTAAGGCGGTTAAGGAGGAGCTTGCCTCCGAGATCGTCACGCAATTTTATGACGAAAATACCGCCTTTGAGGCCAAGCAGGAATTTGACCGCGTCCACGGTGCTGGCGAGCTTCCTAGCGAGATCAAGGAATATCACGTAAGCTCGCCTGCATGGATCGTAAAGGCGCTAATTAGCTGCAAGCTTGCCGTCTCTAGCTCGGATGCGCGCAGGCTGATAAAATCCAACGCCGTCAGTATCGATCAAAATAAAATTTTAGATGAGCAGCTTCAGCTTAGCTCGGGCGAATACACGCTTCAAGTAGGGAAGAAAAAATTCGCTAAATTAAAGGTGGATTAATGAGTATAAAAATAGGCAAACACGAGATTGCGCACCCGATAATTCAAGGCGGCATGGGACTTGGTATCAGCTGGGATAAGCTAGCCGGCAATGTCAGCCTAAACGGCTGTCTAGGCGTCATTAGCTCGGTCGGCACCGGCTACTACAAAAATCTTAAATTTGCCAAAAAATCGCTCGATGGCAGACCATATCAAAGCGAGAATTTTTATAGCAAAGAGGCGCTTTTTACCATCGTGCAAAACGCCCGTAAAATTTGCGGCAATGCGCCTTTGGGGATGAACGTAATGTGTGCGGCCAACGACTACGAGCGCATCATGCGCGACACGTGCGAGGCAGGCATCGACGTTATCATTAGCGGCGCGGGACTTCCTACCAATCTGCCGGAATTTACGGTAGATTTTCCAGACGTCGCGCTCGTACCCATCGTCTCCTCCGCCAAGGCTCTTAAGATCATCGCCAAACGCTGGAAGCAGCGCTATAACCGCATTCCGGATGCCGTAGTGCTGGAGGGTCCTCTTAGCGGCGGACATCAGGGCTTTACCTACGAGCAGTGCGGCGATCCGGCGTTTGCGCTGGATAATCTAATCCCGCAAGTAAAAGCGGAAATTGCGCAATGGGGCAGCTTCCCGCTATTTGTCGCAGGCGGAATTTGGGATAAGAGCGACATCGATCGCGTGAAATCTTTGGGCGCGGATGGCGTGCAGATGGGTACGCGCTTCATCGGCACCTTTGAATGCGACGCCGCGGAGGAATTTAAGCAAGTGCTTCTTAACGCCAAAAAAGAAGATATCGAGCTTCTAAAATCGCCCGTAGGCTATCCCGCGCGCGGAATTCATACTAATCTGCAAGATATGATCGCCGCAGGCACGGCGCCTAAGATCCGCTGTATCAGCAACTGCGTAAGCCCATGCGAGCGTGGCAAAGGCGCTAACGCCGTAGGATACTGCATCGCCGACCGCCTAAGCGACGCATATCTGGGCAAAACGCAAAGCGGCCTGTTTTTCACCGGCGCGAACGGATGGCGATTAAACGAAATAATATCCGTGAAGGAATTGATAGAAAAACTTGTAAATGGCGAAGATAGTTAAAATTTTTCTAATCGCGGCTTTTAGCTGCGTATTGGCGTTTGGAGCTTCCAGCGAGGCGTTTTTTGCGAAATTCGACAAGGATTTCATCGTAGCGACGCCGAATTACAAGCGCTCGCTGCACAAGGAGCTAAAATCGCTCTACCAAGGCGCATCCGATAAAGAGGTCCGCATCAAAGCGCTAAAGAGGCTGGTTTACAGCTCGAAAAATTTAGGGCTTGATTCCTCGCCTTATGAATCTGCGCTAGCCAAATTACAAGGCAAAGCAAGCGATAGCAGCACGCATTCTAAAAAACTCAAAGATGAAAACGCAAAAAATTCCAAAAGCTCGGACGAGAAAAACGCTTCAAATTTAGCGCACAGCTCCAAAGCCTCCGCCTCCAAAAATTCTAAGAATTCAAAAAATTCCACTTCCAAAAATCTCAAAAAGACGCACGTCCCAGAAGAAGCCGATCTAAGCTCGCTATCTAGTGAGGATTTGGAGTTTTTACGCTCGACTAGGCCCCGCGGCGCAGACGACGCAAAAAACTCTACGGACGATACAAAGTCTTATGATTCAAGCGAAAATCCCGCAGGAGCCGATGACTCATTACAAGCGCAGAATTCCGCAGGTAGCGCTGCGACAGAGCGACTAGATTCTGAACTTCGCAAAAGCAGTGTAAAAAAATCCTCCTCCGATGCCAAACTCGCTCTAGCATCGCTGCGCGGTGATGGGGATGAGATCGTGCTTGAGTTTAACCGCGATCTAAAGCGCGGCGATTATAAAGATTTTACGATCGCAAGTAGCGATAATTTTCGCTTCGTGATTGATTTTAGCGCGCGGCAAAAGTCACAAAAAACGCGGCTTAAAGATAGCTTTGTTAGCGATGTACGCGTCTCGCAATACAACGACAAGACCGTGCGCATTGTACTTAGTGATCCGAAAGAATTCAACGCAAACGTTGAAATTAACGGTAATATGATGATTTTAAGTACGGCTGAAGGCTTAAAAGCCGCAAAATCAGCGCGTGCAGAAAAAAGCAAGGATCAAAAATCAGGGCGCAATCGCAGACGCGAGCAAGATAGCGAGCCGCAAATCAGCACGATAGATGATGCGCAAGGCGCCAAATCGGTCTCCGTAGCCGCCGGTAAAATTTACAAATCCACTAAGGGCAAACTCATCGTAATCGATCCGGGTCACGGCGGCAGCGATTCTGGCGCGGTCGGAAACGGGCTGAAGGAAAAAAATGTCGTGCTAGCCACATCCAAAAAACTCGGTGCGCTGCTTACCAAGCGCGGCTACAAGGTGCTTTATACGCGCAGCACCGACGTTTTTATAAATCTACGATCGCGCACCGCATTCGCCGCTAAAAGAAACGCCGATATGTTTATTTCGATCCACGCAAATGCCGCTCCTAACGCTAGCTCAGCACTTAAAATGAGCGGCGTGGAGACCTTTTTCTTAAGCCCGGCTAGAAGCGAGCGCAGTAAAAACGCCGCCGCACTCGAAAACAGGGGCGATTTGGAGGATATGAACACCTTCTCGAAGCAGACCTTTTTAAATTTCTTAAATCGCGAGAAGATAATATCCTCAAACAAGCTTGCCATTGACATTCAAAGCTATATGCTAAGCTCGGTCAAAAAGAGCTTCTCAAGCAGAGATGGAGGCGTGCGCGAGGCGCCATTTTGGGTGTTAGTGGGCGCTACTATGCCCGCGGTGCTCGTGGAGATGGGCTACATCACGCACCCGCAGGAAGGTAAAAATTTAGGCAAAAGCGCCTATCAAGATCGCATTGCCCAAGGCATCGCAAACGGCGTGGACGCGTACTTTCAGAAAAACAAGTGATGAAATTTTACGCGCCGCGCATTTTGCGAGCTAGATGAAATTTTATTTTGACGCCAAGATTTGCTCCGCAGATATAGTTTAGCGAGCGGCATGGATCTTGCGGATAAACAGAGTGCAGAGGCGGTAAATTTAAAATTTTAAAGCCCGCCGCGCTAAATTTAAAACAAAACGTGCGGCGCTTGCATGCAAAATTCGCTCGCGTGCGAATATTTACTACGGGCAGGTAAATTTTACGGAGCGTCTTGCAGCGCCACGAGCTAGGGATATATACAGCTTAGGCGCGGATTTTAACGCGGCTCGGCGTAAAATTTTAAAGCACGGACTTGGCGCTACTTGCTCAGCAGAGTGCGGCTGGCAGTAAAATTTACCGACAAAATCGCATTTAAGTCGCGCAAAAATAGCGATTTGGTCGCGCTAACACAAGTCGTGTTTCAAACCGCGTCCGTTCAATTAGGATTGCGTTTAAGTTATGAGTATGTGTATCGCTCAAGCCACGCTTAACGGCGCAGTGGCGTCCTGAAATTTCGCTCTATGTCCGCAGGACGCGCGATATTTGCGTAATGCTGCGAACATGGTAGTTACAGCGTGCCGATACTTGCGCTCTATGCGTATGAAGGGGCGCAGCTGAATCGTAAATTTAAAGATAAATTTTAAAAGGTCTGAAATGAAAAAAATCGTATTTTTGATCCTGCTTTTCGCAGCCGTCGCGCTCGCACTCTACGTCACTTCGCGCGTCAATCCGAGCCTCTTTTCCGAGATCAAAATCCTAGGTGCGCTGCTAAACGCCACGATCTTCGGCGTCGCGCTCATCGCCTTAGCGATCGGCGAAAAGGAGCTCGTGCGCTTTCCGTTTCTTACCGCCTCGCTACTGGCGCTGTTTTCGGGGCTGGCAGAGGGCGTGCTGCTCTTCGAAAACCACTATTACATCGCGATCACGGCGGTGGCGTTCGTCGCTTTCGTCTTTTATCTACAGATAAGGCACAAAAGATTTTCAAATAAAGCTTATAAAAATTCTGCGGATAAAGGCTCTAGAAATTTAGACGGCAGCGAGAGCGAAAATTCCAAAGAAAGCGGCAAAATTTTAAATTCTCAAAGCGAGAATGAAATTTTAAATTCTAGTGGCGACATCAGTGAAAATTTCGAAAGCGGCGCCGATGAAAATTCCGACGAAAATTCTAAAATTTCAAATGACGGCGCAGACAAAAATTCCGCGCAAAATTTCAATCGGGGCGGTGAAAATTCCGCACCCGACGCAAGGTGCGATAGATGATCAGATCCGCGCTGATCGCGCTTGCGGTGATATTTTTGCTGCTTTTAAATTTAGCCAATCTGTTCGGCATGATAGACCTAGGCGGGCCGGTGCCTGCGATGATCTGGTTTGCGATCAGCTTCTACGGGGTTTTTTATCTATACAAATTTTGCGGCGCAAAGCCCGTCGCGGCGCGGATCGGGATCTTTGCCGTGGCTTTCGTGGGCGGATTTTTCACGAGCATTTTGTACTATGGATTTTTTAATTCGCAAACTTTAGAATTTGCCTTTACATACGCCTTTTTCGCGGTGGTTTTTACGCTCGGCATCGGCGTTATTTTGTAGCACTTTAAAATTTAGCCCGCTGCTTCAAATTTCACCGCCGACTTAAAAACAAGTCTCGCGCGATTTTGTAGAATTTCAAAATTTATCCGTGCGAGCGCTAAATTTACATCCTGATCTTGTAGGTTTTGTAGTTATCCTTCATCCTAAACGTCAGCAAATTTTGTAAAATTCCAAAAAGGATCATAAAGGTGATGAAGCTGCTGCCGCCGTAGCTGAAAAACGGCAGCGGCACGCCTACGACGGGCGCGAAACCCACCACCATCGAGATATTAACGCCCGCGTAGATAAAGATAAGCGAGGCAAGCGCGCTCGTAAAGACCCGTATCAGATAATCGCTTTTAAAATCGTAGTTCAGGCTCAGCAGATGCAGTATCAGCAGCGCATACAGCGCGATCAGCGCAGCAGCCCCCACGAAGCCGAAGCGCTCGAT
>CAUQPS010000013.1:0-36832 GCA_963520005.1 uncultured Campylobacter sp. | reverse complement strand
CGTCAAAGAGGCAGATCGTCGTAGAATTCCATCCCGTTGGGAATTGAAACATAGCTCGGAAAGATGGCTGTCTTTCATTTTTAGAGTAGAATTCCATCTCGTTGGGAATTGAAACCGTCTGAATTCTTTGACGTATAAAAATTAAAACTAGTATTATTCCTTCCCGTTGGGATTTTAAACTAATAGTAATTGAAAAATGAAAAAGATAATTTTAGTAGAATTCCATCCCGTTGGGAATTGAAACGATCCGCATCCAAAGAGCAATAAGAAAAACTATCGGTAGAATTCCATCCCGTTGGGAATTGAAACAGCGATATTTCGTTTTGGTATCTAAAGCATCGTATTGTAGAATTCCATCCCTTTGGGAATTGAAACATAAACGAATTCTCAGGGGCATTTGGACATATCGGTAGAATTCCATCCCGTTGGGAATTGAAACATCAAAGAGCAGACCGAAAGCGAAAAGAAGCGCGGTAGAATTCCATCCCGTTGGGAATTGAAACCCACAAAGAAAGGCTCTCCGAGGATGACGGAAACGGTAGAATTCCATCCCGTTGGGAATTGAAACTAGAGGTCTGAAAGCCATTTATCTCGCCATTTGCTGTAGAATTCCATCCCGTTGGGAATTGAAACGTTTTATGAAAAACGGGCTTTTGATCCCTACTATGGTAGAATTCCATCCCGTTGGGAATTGAAACTCTTGCAACTATCACCCATTGAATGCGTCCAAGCGTAGAATTCCATCCCGTTGGGAATTGAAACTACATCTTGAGCCCCTAAAGTTTACTAACGTAAAGTAGAATTCCATCCCGTTGGGAATTGAAACGATAAAACTCCGAAATATACGTTTTTATTCCTTACGTAGAATTCCATACCGTTGGGAATTGAAACAAACTAGCCGTAAGCTGAAACCACGACGTTTCAAGTAGAATTTTCATCCCGTTGGAATTGAAACACTAAGCCCACTAATGGACTAGTTTCTATATCAAATAGTAGAATTCCATCCCGTTGGGAATTGAAACGCTCTTTGTACTGGCAGATATGGCTCAGCATAGGGTAAAAATTACATCTTGTTTGTAATTGCTGCCAGAACCGATCAAAAAAATCAAACCCCAAAAGCTTCGATGTGTAAAATTTCATCTATCCCCGTTTTAAAATTTAATGTGCCGCTCGATAAGATACCTGTTTGCGCGAGCCGGTTTATCTTTACGGCATAACATGCAAAATTTTATAAAATTTTATGTTTATTTTATGCAGTATTCTGTATAATTCACACGGATAAACGAAGTGTTTTGCTATTTTTACTTATGAATAACACGATTTTTATTCATTTTATACGATTTTATGTATAATTAACGAATAAATTTGTATAATTTTCATATGTTAGAAACGAGCGATATATTCAACATTTTGCACAATGCCGTCGAAGCCAAAAACAACGGCAAAAAGATCTCGCATGCCGCGATGGCGCAGAGGTTAGGCGTGTCGATGCGGACGTATCAGGACTGGCGCTTGGGCACGACCAAGCCGCAAGCTGCGACCGCGATATGCCAGATGTTGTGCGAGCTCGATAGCGACGACGCTGCGTTTGTGCTACATAAGATAAAAAAACTTATAGGAGAGTAGAGTGCAAAACATTACTTTGCAAGAAAAGCTGGATCTACAGGGCGTCTTTAGCGTGATTTATGAGAAAAAAGAGTCGAAATTCGCGATCTTTTACAAGGCGGTTTTGAAGAAATTTTTTAAAAATTTTAAAAAATAATTGGCGGAGGCATTTAATTATTATACTTTACGTGGCAAAGGCGGTAGTATCCATTAAATTTAGATGATTTTTCCTTTTTATGACGACCACGCCGATATTCTTTGTTTTGCAATTTTAGAGGATGCTACCGAATTCTGCTTTATAAAAATTTTTCTATCTTTCTGCCTCTTTGGTATTATCTAATTTAATTTTAAATTCTAACTTTGGCACATGATCTTAAATTTGTAGCGTAAATTTAATTGGAATTAATGCGGAATTCCTTCTTTAACCTAGCTTTTAAGATTCATAGCGTCATTTTTACAAATATTTGAAATTTGCTACTAAATAAGTTGCATTTAAATCTATTTATATTGCGGCAAATATACAGTTCGTTAAAATTTTAATTTGTGAGTGACTCCAAAATTTCATTAGTAACCCATAAATTTAATATATTTGGTGGCAAATTGAAACCGAATGAATTTCGCATAAGTGCGCCATGCTGTATCATATCCCAGCCACAACTAATCTTTTTAAATTTTTCTATCGAGATGAGAATTCTACACATTTCCGCCGCGAAAGTCGTATCGCGTAAATCCGTTTTGATTTCAGCAAGATGAATTCTACCGCCTACGCAAATCGTGCAATAAGCCCATTTAGGCGTTTCAATTCCCAAAGGATAGAATTATTCCACATTCCTGCGGGACGCTATAAATGCAGTGGCAGAAGTTTTAATTCCCAACGGGATGGAATTCTACTCTACTTGACTAGCTGTATTAGCTATAGGTTTAGCGAGTTTCAATTCCCAACGGGATGGAATCCTACCAATACCCGGTTTATTTTCATGGATAGGTATGAGGCTTGTTTCAATTCCCAACGGTATGAAATTCTACAAAGTTTATTGAAAGCTCGCTGCTGATGCTTGTAGTTTCAATTCCCAACGGGATGGAATTCTACTCGGATGTCCGTGTTTGCTATTGCCGCAGTTGTGCGGTTTCAATTCCCAACAGGATGGAATCCCGCTAAAGATTTTAAATGAAAAGCTGTAAAAATTTAATGCGTTTCTATAATATTAGGACATAAATTTCTAATGAGCAATTCCTGGCAAGCAAATCCTCCCTAGCAATTCTTAGCGAGTAATCTTCATTGGCAAGATTCAACCCTTTTTCTTATCCTTCTTGTTCTTGCGGGAGGGGCTTTCCAACTTGCGCCAAGCCTCGCTTTTTTGGCTATCCTCCATTAGCACTATCTCCCTGGCGCCGTTTCGCACGAGGTTTGGATCCACCGCAAGCTCCTCCTTTGCATCGATCTTTTCGGGATAGTCTATGCGCGAGAGTATGCAGCGGAAGGCGTTTAGCCGCGCGATCTTTTTGTCGTTGCTATCAAGGATCGTCCACGGCGCAAACTCGGTATTTGAAGCGAGCAGCATCGAGTATTTTGCGAGCGTGTATTGATTCCACAGCTCCTGCGATCTCGCATCCACCGGCGAGAGTTTATATTGCTTCAGCGGGTCGGTACGGCGCGATTCGAAGCGCCTTTTTTGCTCCTCTTTGGAGACCGAAAAGTAAAATTTAAACAAAATTATCCCCGCACTTACCAAAAGCTCCTCAAATTTAGGCACTTGGCGCAGGAAATCTTTATGTTCGGCGTGGGTGCAAAAGCCCATCACCGGCTCGACCATCGCGCGGTTGTACCAGCTGCGGTCAAAGATCGCAATCTCGCCGCCGCTGGGTAGGTGCGCGACATAGCGCTGGAAGTACCACTGCGTCTTTTCGACGTTACTCGGCTTTTCGAGCGCTACGATACGGCATCCGCGTGGGTTTAGATGCTCGGTTAAGCGCTTGATTGTGCCACCTTTGCCCGCCGCGTCGCGCCCCTCCATCAAAATCAAAATTTTTAAGCCTTTTTCTTTTACGAATTTTTGCAGCTTCAAAAGCTCGATCTGGTATCTTACAAGTAGCGTCTCGTAGTCTTTGAACGAGATTTTTTCGTACTTTGAGCTTTTAAATTCTATCTCTTTCAGCGCTATTTCGCCTGTTTCGGTTTTGATCTCTTTGCTCATATTGCCTCCTAAAAATTTTAAGGAATTTTACAAAAAAGTTCTTTATATTACACTATAAATTCATACTTATTACGTTAGAATGTAGGAAAAAATTTCAAAGGATAAAATTTGATCAGATCACTTATTTTGGCAGCGTTTCTTCTTTTAGGCTTGGGCGCCGAGCCCCTGAAACCCTCCGATGCGTTCAAGCTTAACGTGGCGGCGCAAAGCGATAGCGTAACGCTAAGCTTTGATATCGCGGACGGGGTCTATCTCTATCAAAACGAGATAAAAATTTTCATCGGCGGCGCGGAGGTGACGAATTTAATAAATCTGCCCGCCGCGACCGAATACAAGGATTATAAAATTTACGAGGGCAAATTTAGCATCGCCGTGCCTTTGGGCCTTGTGCTTGCAAATGCCGCAGACAGCGATGATTTCGTGCTTAATGGCGATTTTCTGGGCTGCACGAAATCGGGCTTTTGCTACCAGCCGCAGCAGTTCGGCTTTAGCTTCAAGCGCGTGGTGGAGGGCTATCATATCAGTAAAATTTCAAACTCCGAGTTGAAAAAATACCGAAGCGGCGTAAATTCCGCGCAGATTTCTGCCTCATACAACACACAAAGCGGGACTGTAAATTTTAAAAGCAATGCCGCAGCAGCGGGCGCAGAGACAGATTCCTTGGCAAACTCGCACGCAGCGGGAAATTCCGCGGCAAGCTCGGCAGAAAACGCTGCTTTAAATTCCGACGAAGCTTCCACGCACAAAAATCCGCACGCAAATTCCATCTCCGAGCAGGATAAAATTTTAAACGTTCTTGGCGGCAAGAGCTTCATCGCGGCGATCGCGCTGTTTTTCGGCTATGGCGTGTTGCTCTCGCTAAGTCCTTGCGTCTACCCGCTCATCCCGATCCTATCGTCGATCATAGTGGCGAAAACCTCCTCTAAGCCGAGCGCGAAAACGAGCCTCGCCGTAAGCCTCGCGTATATTTTCGGGATGGCGAGCTCGTATGCGATTTTAGGAGCTTTCGTGGCGGTTTTCGGGCAAAATTTACAGGGTCTGCTGCAAACTCCGCCCGCACTGATCCTAACCTCACTCATATTCGCCGCGCTCGCGTTTTCGATGTTTGGATTTTACGAGATCCGCCTGCCTGCGCGCTTTCAAAGCTTCTTAAATAGCAAAAGCGAAAATGCTGGCGGCCTGATCGGAGTTTTTTCGATGGGGCTTATCTCGGCGCTCGTCGTATCGCCGTGCATCTCCGCTCCGCTTGCGGGCGCGCTCGTTTACATCGCGGGCAGCGGCGAGGTTCTGCTGGGTGCGGCGGCTCTTTTTGCGCTGGGGCTCGGAAGCGGCGCGCTATTGCTTGTGGTAGGGCTCGGCGGCGCACTGCCTAGACCGGGAGCTTGGATGGAGGCGGTGCCTAAAATTTTTGGCTTTTTGCTGCTTTTTACGGCGGTGTGGATTTCGCGCACGCTCATCGGCGAAAATTTAAGCTTGCTGATTTACGCGGTTTTAGGCGCGATCTTCGCAGGATTTTTGGGGCTATTTGACGGCGGCGCGGGCGGCATCAAGCGCGCTTTGGCTCTTGTAATCGCTCTATATTCGGCGCTGCTGCTCGCTGGCTTTGCCAGCGGTGCGAAAGATTTTTCCAGGCCGCTTGGTAATCTAATCCCGCAAAACGCGAGATATTCCAGGGACGGCTTGGGCGAGAGCTTGCAGCCGGGCGAAATTTCTAGCGCTCAAAATTTTAGCGGCGCGCATTTTTCGTTTGTGCGCGATCTGGCGCAGCTGCAGGGCGAAATAGAAAATTCCAAAAAGCCCGTGATAGTGGATTTTTGGGCTAGCTGGTGCAAAAATTGCGAGCAGAGCGAGCGAGCATTCGCAGACCCTGCGCTTGCCGGCGCGCTTGATAAATTTAGCCTTTTTAAGATCGATCTTAGCGAAGATAGCGAGCAAAATAGGGCGATAAAAGCGCATTTTAACGTATTCGGTCCGCCTACGATTCTGTTTTTTAAAGAGGGCGCCGAGATTGCGAGCCTGCGGCAGATCGGCAGCGTAAATTCCGAAAAGCTGGCTGAGATTTTAACCGAAATTTAGTGAAATTTAGATAGATTTCAAACAAAATTTAGTTTTAAGGATTGCGCGATGATAAGCAAAAATAGGGCTACGAAAGAGACCAAAATCGAGCTTGAGCTGGAGCTTTACGGGCGCGGCTCGGCGCAGATACAAACTGGCATCGGCTTTTTCGATCATATGCTTAGTGCGTTTGCCAAGCACGCATGGATCGATCTAAACCTGCGCTGCGAGGGCGATTTGCAAGTCGATTTTCACCACAGCGTCGAGGACTGCGGCATCGTGCTCGGAAGCGCGATAAAAGAGGCGATCTATCCCGCGCAAAACATCGAGCGCTTCGGCGATAGCGTCGTCGTGATGGACGAGGCAGCGGTTTCTGCTGCGCTTGATTTTTCCAACCGCGCGTTTTTGGTATTTGATTGCCCGAGCCTAAAGCGCGGCAAGATCGGCGAATTCGACGCCGAGCTCGTGGAGGAATTTTTTCGCGCTTTGGCTTTCAACGCAAATTTCACGCTTCATATAAGCCAAATTCGCGGCGAAAATCTGCATCACGTAGCAGAAGCCGCGTTTAAGGCGTTTGCCGTCGCATTTCGTCGCGCGATAAGTATCAACGAGCGCGCCGGCGTGCCTAGCACGAAGGGCGTTTTATAGCGGTAAATGCGCGCTAAATTTAGTAAATTTGACAATTCGCGGTTTTGTAATTTTATCGGCGTTTGAAATTTTACTCTCGCCGCTGCTTGAAATTTGCAAAATTTCGCTTTTGCTCGGGCGAGGATCGCCGCTTTATTAAGATCGCTTGCTCTAGCGCATTTGCGCTTACGCTCTTGCTTGACGGACGCGTAAATTTAATCGGTGCGCTAAAATGCCGCTTTGCATATTAAAATTTAAAGGTAAAAGATGAGTAATTTCGAGTCGCTTATGGAGATTTTAAATGTGCTGTTTTTGATCTGCTTTGTTTGGCTTATCGTGTGTTTGATTAAATTTATCAGATCAAAAGACGATCCGGAGCGCCATAAAAGAGATAGAAAATTTCTAATCATTTCGACGATTGCGTTTTTGTGCACCCTTACTCCGCTGGTATATTTTGAGTGGCTGCCGGATCTATTTATCTCGATCTCGGTTTTGATTGCGCTGCCGATAATTTCGTTTATTTTCCTCATCGTGTATTTGGTAAAATTTATTAAATCCGCTAAAAGCGCGCCCGAGCAGCGCAGAAAGATTAGAAATCTTCTAATCCTCTCCGCGTTTTTATTCATAATCTTTTCAGCCGCCTTAATAGGCTTTTTATGGTTGCTTAACAGCGCGCTTGCGCATATGTGAGATACAAAATGAGCGATGAAATTTTTCAAAAAACGATCGCCGTAATATTGACGGCGTGGGCGATTAGCGTTTGCGCGCTAGTCGCAGCGGCGCTGTATCTGCATAGCAAATGCTCGATCATCTCCTATATCGCAAACGGAAACTAAGATGAAGCGCACATCTATCGTCATTTTGCTGCTGCTTGGCTTTGCGGCTTTCGATTTTGCGTTTTACAGCCTCGTCGTGAAGCGATACGTAAATCAAAGCAGCGCCGAGATGCAGGCCAAATCGATCGAGCTGCATAAATTTCTGCCGTTTGAGCAGGGCTCGCAGATCGTGCGGGTTAGCTCCAGCTTAAAACTTAGCGGCGATCTGCCGATAATCGACGGCGCAGCGGCGCTATATCCCGTATTTTCAGCATTCGTCGCGGCAAACTATCCCAAAGAAAGCGTGGAATTTGACGGGCAAAATTTCACGAGTGCTAGCAAGCTTAAATTTAGCAATACCCGCGGCGCGTACAAGGCCATAAGCGACGGCGAGGCGGATCTTATTTTCGTCGCCGCCCCTTCGAAGCAGCAGCTTGATTATGCGCGCGAAAAAGGAGCGAACTTGCGCTTCGTGCCGATCGGGCTGGAGGCGTTCGTCTTTATCGTAAATGCGAATAATAAAATTTCAAGCTTAACCGTGGATCAGGTGCGAGGGATCTATTCTGGGGAGTTTGACGATTGGTCGCAGCTCGGCGGCGAGCGCATGCGAATAGATGCCGTGCAGCGAAACGCGGGTAGCGGCAGCCAGAGCGCGTTTTTGAAATTTATGGGCGAGACGCAGCCTAAGCGCAAGGTCACAGGCTTTTTCGGTAGCGCGATCGGCTTTTCGTTTCGCTACTACGTCGAGGGGATCGTGCAAAACGGCGGTGTGAAGATGCTTAGCCTAAACGGCGCGTATCCGAATAAAGAAAATATCGCTAGCCGCAAATACCCGCTCGTAGCCGAAATTTACGCGGTTTACGACGAAAATAACAAAAACGAAAATATCCGCATCTTGATAGATTGGATTCTTTCGCCGCAGGGGCAAAGCATCATCGAAAATAGCGGCTACGTGCCGATTAAGAGCTAAAATCGCGACTTAAATTTATACGGCGTTTGCCAAAAATTCAGCCAAATTTCGTTAAAATCACAAAATTTCAAAAAACGGAAAACGAAGTGATAAAGATCATATTTTTAGACGTAGATGGCTGCCTTAGCGACGGCGGGTTGTATCATTCAAACGGCGGCGAAGAGATGAAGAAATTTAATGTAAAAGACGGGTTTGGCATCCAGGAGTGGCAGCGGCTGGGACTAAAGGTCGCGATCATCACCGGCAAAAGCTCGCAAATCGTCGCAAACCGCGCGCGCGAGCTAAAGATCGATACGCTCTTTCAAGGTGAAAAAGACAAGCTTTCAAGGGCGGAGCAAATTTTAAAAAATTTTAACCTAAGCTTCGATGAGGCCGCCGCGATCGGCGACGATATAAATGATGCGAAGCTTTTAAATGCGGTCGCGATCAGCTTCAAGCCCGCCGATGCGCTAAGCTCGCTAAAAGCGGATGTCGCGCTAAGCAAAAACGGCGGCTGCGGCGCGGTGCGCGAGATGATCGAAATACTCGTCGATAAAAACGGCATGCGCGAAGAGTGGAATAGTAAATGGCTGTAGTTTCACAAGCGCGCGCGAGGGGCGAAATTCTACGCAGATCAAAGAGGACCGAGCGATGGTGATAAAAATTTTCTACGTCGCGATTGCGATCTTTTGCGTCGCGATGGTGTTTCTAAGCGTGCAGACGCCGTATCTAAGTGATATTTTAAAAAGCGATTTAGGCGTGGCGAGTATGGAGATGAGCGGCATCACGGATTATTTGATCGCGAATACTACGAGCGCTAAATTTACCGCGGACAGCGGCACGCGCTACAAGGATCGCGACGAGTTTAAAAATTTCAAAGCCGAGGAGATTGGCGCGGATCTAAATCATACTTTGGTTTCAAAAACCGCGACGCGCGCAGGCGAGTTGATAAAATTTAACGGCGACGCGCATTACATCAACACGGACGGCTTTGATTACACGGCGCAGGAGATCATCTACGATACGAGCAGTAAGATCGTCCGCTCCGACGTGCCGTACGTGCTGCGCCAAGGCGGCGACCGCATCACGGGTGCAAGCATAAGCTATGACACCAAAACCAAACAAACAAACTCAAAAGGAATCCACGCATGGTATTTAATAAAAGATCAAAACTCTACAAACTAATACTCGCAGCCGCGCTAATTACGGGCTTTGGCGCGTCAGCTCTCAGCGCCGCGCAGGAGCAGGTCGAGGTCACGGCAGATAATTTTTTCGCCGACGAGATCAAGCAGATCAGCGTCCTAACAGGCAACGTCCGCATCAAAAAGGGCGCTTACGATACGCTAAATTCCGACAAAGTGACGATCTATTTCGACGCTAAGCGTCAGCCTACCAAATACGTCGCGACGGGAAATGCAAATTTTAAAATTTTACTCAATCAAAAGCATTACGACGGCAGAGGCGGCGTGCTGACCTATGATCCGACTATCGAGGCTTATACGCTTGAAAACAACGCCTATCTGCACGAGGCCGAGACCAAAAAGGAGGTTTACGGCGATAAGATCATCGTAAATCGCCAAAAGGGCACCTACGAAGTAAAAAGCGGCGGCGGCGAGAAAAAGCCCGTGCGGCTGATCTTTCAGGTCGAAGATCAAAACAAATGATCTATCCTAGCAGCGCGCAGTTTATCACCTCCGCCGCAAATATTGCGGGTGCGCCCGAGTTTGCGATGAGCGAAGTAGCGTTTTTGGGGCGTTCAAACGTCGGCAAAAGCAGCCTTATAAACGCGCTTACCGGGCGTAAAAACCTAGCCAAATCAAGCTCGACTCCCGGTAAAACGCAACTAATAAATTTCTTTGAGGTTAAATTTAAACAAAAGCTTGCCGTAGATTCGGACGGCTCGCAAGCTGAAACGCCGCCCGATCTAGCGAGCAAAGGGGCTTTAAACTCGGCTGCGAATTGCGCGCGAGATCACGCGAATGCTGCGGCGTCTGAGCGAAATTTAAAGCAGGACTCTATTTTAAATTTAAAAAGCGTTTCGGCGGATTTTAGATCGGATCGCGAGGCGGATCTTGCAGCAGGTCTCGCGTCAAATTCCGCGCAAAGCCCCGAATTAAATTTTACGGGCAGATCTGCGCTAAGCTTAGCGGGTAACCCCGCTTTTTCCGATCTTGCAAGCTTGGGAGAAAATATCTCTTTGATCTTCGTGGATCTGCCCGGGTTCGGGTATGCTAAGGTTTCTAAAAAACTGCATTATATCTGGCAGAAAAATCTCGACGAGTTCATTAAGGAGCGCCTAAATATCAAGCTTTTCGTCCATCTCATCGACGCGAGGCAGTTTGATCTTGAAATAGATAAAAATTTACAAAACTATCTTGCTAGTTTTCTGCGCGGCGATCAAAAGGTTGTGAGGCTCTACACCAAAGCCGACAAGCTTAATCAAAGCGAGCGCGCAAAGCTTTTGAGGCACGATCCGCAGGCGGTTTTAGTCTCTACGCTAAAGGGCGGCGGGCTGCAAAAAGCGCGCGAGATCATCGTGCGCAGGGCGTTTGGATTATGAAATTTCTAAATTTAAATACGCAAAATTTCGCGGCGCAGAATTTCAAAATAATTAAATTTAGCGGATATAAAATGCACCGCGAAAATTGCGCGAAGATTAGGGAAAATTTTAGATGATACGGCTAAAAAAAGCGCGTCTTTGCGACATTTCGCGTATGCAGGAGCTCGTAAAAGAGGAGATGCAAAACGGCGTGATCTTGCCGCTTGAAAGCGATGAGATCGCTGCTAATATCCGCTCATACGTGCTGGCGTTCGGCTACGATTCTAAGGCGGATACGAGCTTTTATTCCAAAGAGAATTCCGATTCAAATTTAGCCGAGAATTCCGATTCAAATTTAGCGCGCAATGCCGATTTAAATTTAATCCAAAGCTCCGCCGCAAATTTTGCCAAAAATTCTACTGAAAATCCTGCCAAAAATTCCGCGGGTAATTTTGCGCCGCAACTAGCTACGCCGCAAAGCGCAGCGCAAGCCGTATCCGAGGCGGGCTGCGCGCAAGCGGGCAAAGAGCAAATTTTACGGAGCGAATATACGCAAGAAGCGGGCATCTATAGAACCGAACATTCGCAGCTTTGCGAATCGCAGTCCGCAAAAGATGCCGAAATTTTGGCAGGCTTTGCTTCGCTTAAAATTTTTAACGCCGATCTTGCCGAGGTGCGCTCGCTCATCGTCGCTCCGCAGTTTCGCAGGCGCGGCATTGCCAGAGCTATCGTAAACGAGCTGCTCGGCGAAGCGAAATTTTACGGGCTAAAAAGCGTATTTACGCTCACCTATCAAAAAGAATTTTTTGAACGCCTCGGTTTTACCGAAATCCCAAAGGACGAGCTGCCCGCGCAAAAAATTTGGGCAGATTGTATTAAATGCAAAAAGTTTCCGGTATGCAACGAAATCGCACTTATCTATACCTTATAGCGGACACGCTTTTTAGCGCGGGGGTTCTTTTCTACCTGCTTCTAAGTGCGGTGTATAGGGGACTGCCGCCGCTGATCGGATTTTTTTTCACGGCGATGGTGGTGCAAAAATACGAAAACGACGTGAAATTTAAAAAGTTCGGATTTAGCTGGTTTTTCTCTATTTTTTATCTGTTTTGCGCCGAGCAGATCCACGGATTTAACCTATTTAGCGTAGCTATCGCGTATTGTATATTTTATTTCGTGGTCTATGAAAACTCATTTAAATATATTAAATTTAGAAATTTTTTGATCTGCTTTTACGTGATGATCAGCTATGTTTTGGTCTTTGTGGTGAGCAACGCGATCTCGGCGATCAAAAAGAGCGAGTACCTGCCTCTAAGCGGCGAGTATTTAAATTATATCGTGATCGAAATTTTACTCGCTTTGCTCTTTTTTAAGGGGCGATTGGTATGAGGCTGAAGTTTGTATTTGCTTTCGTGATACTATTTTTTAGCATGCTTTTGGTTAGAATTTATTATCTTTCGATCAAATCGAACGAATTCTACGAGCAGGTTGCTAAAAACAACGTCATCTCCACCGAATACATCCCGCCGGTGCGCGGTCAAATTTTAGACGCCAAAGGCCGCCCGCTCGCGATAAACAATCTCGGCTTTTCGCTATCGATCGCGCCGCATCTAAAAGACGCCGCGCTACAAAGCGAGCTAAATAACATCTCGCGCTACTTCAAAGATCTCAACGTCACCGCGATGAGCAAGAGCTACAAGGACGCGAATTCCGCTTACAACCAAGACTTTATCGAAGTCGTGCCGTTTTTGGATTATAATGCTACGATAGAGCATTTTGCAAGCCTAAGCCTACACGAAAATATAAAAATTTCGCCCGCTTCGCAGCGCTTCTACCCTTACGGCGCGCTCGCTTCGCACATCATCGGCTACGTAGGCCGCGCCAACAAAAAGGATATCCAAAGCAACCCCCTAAGCGCGCTTACCGGATATAACGGCAGAAGCGGCGTCGAGGGGTACTATAACGAGCTTTTGCAGGGCAGCAAGGGCGAGCGCAAGACGAAGGTTACGGCGCTAAATCAGGTCGTAGAGGAGATCTCGATGCAGGAGCCCAGCAGCAGCGAAATTTCGCTTACCATCGATCTTGAGCTACAAAAATACCTCGAGGAAATTTTTAAAGACAAGGACGGCGTAGCGATAGTGATGGATCTGCGCGACGGCGCTATCATCGCGGCGGGCAGCTTCCCCGAGTACGATCTAAACACCTTCGTGGGCGGAATTTCACAGGCACAGTGGGACGAGCTGATAAAAGACCCGCGCCATCCGTTTACAAATAAGCTCGTAAATGGCCTCTATCCGCCGGGCTCTGTCATTAAGATGGCCGTAGGGATGAGCTTTTTAAATAGCGGCAAGATCAACGAGAACTGGAGCGTGTTTTGCAGTGGTGCGATAGAGCTAGGGGGGCGTAAATTCCGCTGCTGGAAGAGCTGGGGTCACGGCCGCGTGAGCTTAGTAGAGGCGATTAAAGGCAGCTGCGACGTGTATTTTTACGAAGGCTCGCTGCTGGTGGGGATCGACTATATGTCCGCGTATCTGCAGCGTCTGGGGTTTGGTAGTAAAACAGGCGTCGATCTACCCAATGAGTTTGTAGGCACGATGCCTAATAAGGCCTGGAAAATGCAGAAATTTAAGCGCGCGTGGTATCAGGGCGAGACGGTTAATGCCTCGATCGGTCAGGGCGACGTGCTTGTCACCCCTATGCAGGTAGCTAAAAACACCGCGCAGATCGCCTCAGGCAAGGCTATCACGCCACATTTTTTAAAAAGCATCGACGGCAAGCCGGTGGAATTTACCCCTACGGAGCTTTTCACGCCGAAAGAAAAGGCTCAGCTGCCCCTCGTGAGGCGCGGGATGTATGAGGTCGGTAACAACCCGGACGGAGGTACCGCCTACAAGCTCATCCATACCGCAGTAGTGCCTCTAGCGGTCAAGACCGGCACCGCGCAGGTCGTAGGCATCTCACAGACCGCCAAAAAGCGAATGAAAGAGGCC
Organism: uncultured Campylobacter sp.; assembly: GCA_963520005.1. Taxonomy (GTDB): domain Bacteria; phylum Campylobacterota; class Campylobacteria; order Campylobacterales; family Campylobacteraceae; genus Campylobacter_B. Next base: position 23,060 of record CAUQPS010000013.1, on the reverse strand, counting down.
GATATGGACTACTTCCACCGCTCGCACGCTTGGATGACGAGCTTTGGGCCGTACGACAAGCCGCAATACGCCGTAACCGTTCTCGTAGAACACGGCGGCGGAGGCGGAAGCGCAGCAGGTCCCGTAATAATGCAAATCTACGAAAAACTCGTCCAGATGGGCTACATCGACGCCAACGCAACGACTAGCAAAGACAGCGCAAAGAAAACGAAGTAGGATGGAATTTTAAAATTATAAAATTTTAGAATTCTACTCGTCCTTCACGAGCTTTAAATTTTGAAATTTATCCGCTTTTGTAAGTCTGAAATTTTAAAATTTAGCTTGGAGCATCGATACGGAATTTTAAAATTTTATGAAACTTGGAGGAGATAAAATTCTATCTCGCCCTTGCCTGTTTAAAATTTTAAAATTTAGCGTAGCTCGGAGACTTTGAAATTTAGAATTTTACCCGTCCTTCGCAGACTTGAAATTTTAAAATTTAGAGTAGCAAAAGACCTTAAAATTGAGTAGATCAAAGCAGTTTTAAATACATTATATATTAGCGCATAGGCGAATATAAACATATCGTAAAATCAAGATTATTAAATTTCTTAAGGAGGAGAGAATGGCGTTTGTTGCGGAATATATTTCTAAAGAGGATATTAAAAAATATGATATTATAAATCGTGTAGATCAGTGCTTGGCAAAATATCATTATGATCCACAGGAGCCTGATGAAATAAAGTGGTTAGACTGGGTAATCGACAGGCAAAGAGATATTTGGCTTATTTTTGTTTGTAGCCCGCATCTGCCTGATCCAAGAGACGGATATACCGGAGAGATGATTTGGCTGTTTTATTATAAAGGTAGAGAAATCGAGCTTGATATTAGACGGGTCTATGACGAAACTACCAGTAAAATGCTCGCAGATAATCCGTTTTTTATCAAATATAAGCTGGAAAATATAAATTCTAGTATTGACGGAATTTCTTTAGATGAGCTCTATAAGGTGCTTAATGAAGCTTTGATAGAATATGGAGAAAGTGGTATACACGGTAGAAAGTTCTTGCCAAAAGAACACGAAGTCGTAACTTTTCTGCACGATTAAATATAAAGGATAAAAAATGACGCGAGAACAATAAGCAAGGTGAGAATTATAAAGTCACGTTGATAGATGCAAGAAAAGGATAAATGGTTTTTTATCCGATCAGAATTCAGCTCGATAAATTTTAAAATTTAGCGCAGCGAAAGGCTTAAATTTGATGAGAGATCGTGACAAAGTGTTTTTAAAGGCGCCGAAATGAAACGCGATATAAAAGCCAAATTGATCTTAAAGACTATATGAATTAGGGATCAGGGTGATAAAAGATGTTCATTAAAAAATGTTTTGAGCTAAAAGGGGTGAGGATTTTATTCTGGATCGCCTTGCTCTTTTTTACTATAGATTGCTTGGGCGTTATATTTGCCAGCATAGATGCGGTTTTTTTGACGGAGTATAGCGGTTACGATATCGCGAATCCGCTTTCTATCGTTATGAAAGCTTTTGAACTAACGTGGCACGAAGAAGCGAGCGATAGCGAAAGCGATATTTTTGGCGCTATGGTGTTGTATCTATTTTGCGCGACGGTAATTTTGCCTCTGATCATCTGCTGCTTCGTATTTTCAAAGATAAAGGCTTTTATTCTGCTAGATAAAATATCCGGCGCATCCGCATTTTTTATAAGTTTATTTTATACTTATTCGCTGACCGTAATAATCCTAGCAAAAGCGAGTTTTACTTGGTTGGGTCATCTGCTTGATCGCTCAAATTTTAATTTTAGCATAATGATTATAAGCGCTTTATCATCGCTAATAATTGCATCCGCGATGGTTTTTATTCTAAAAAGAAGAGATAAAATTTAGTGCGGATAAGTTTATGGGATCATTTTTTTCGGCTAAATTTTACATAAATTAATACGCAAAATTTTATGAATAGAGCTTGAGATATGTAAATTTAAAAGGGTAAATTTTGAAATGATCTTAAAATTTGTCTCTGCTTCAGATTTGAAATTTCAAGTTGCACAGTTTGGAATTTCGATCATCGACTTCGAATTTTAAAATTTTATGATCTAAAATCCTTGCGCTTTTGAATCCTGCAGCTCAAAGTCGCTGTTTCTTAAATTTGAAATTCTAAGCTCTGAGGTGCAGAACCTTGCTCGATAAATTTTAAAATCTAAGCCGGAATTTTGTTTGGTAAAAATTTTATCGGGCAGGATTTGGCTCGATAAATTCTATAGAATGCTACTATGAAAGAGGAAAAGATGAAATTTTAAATAGAGCGTTTTAATTCCCAATGGGATGGAATTCTACATGAGAGAGGATAGGCGCAAAGCTTGCGAAAAGAGATAGTTTCAATTCCCAACGGGATGGAATTCTACCTCAATAGACTACGCGGGCAGTATAGCTATTTCGCGTTTCAATTCCCAACGGGATGGAATTCTACACTTCGAGATCAAAAAATGAGAACTCTCATCGCCGGTTTCAATTCCCAACGGAATGGAATTCTACCGAAAAAGAATTTTGCATATAAACAAACTGAAAATGCGTTTTAATTCCCAACGGGATGTAATTCTACTGATATGCTATCGGAAAAGGCGCGCGCGAGGCTTGTTTCAATTACCAACGGGATGGAATTCTACGCTTTAGAGGACGGGGACGCCGTATCCGAAGACTGTTTCAATTCCCAACGGGATGGAATTCTACTACTATGCGCCGATCCTATCATGGCGTAAAATACCAAGTTTCAATTCCCAAGGAGATAGATTACCCGCCCAATTTATATTAATAAAGTATTAGATTTACCTCGCCAAATTTGTTCCACCAAAGCGCGGAATTTACCCTGCAGGATAAATTCCGCCGAATTTTACTTCACTCTCTTTATCTCGATCTCGCCGTCACGCGCGCCGATTTCGATCCGATCGCCCGTTTTGATCTCGTCGCTTAGGATCATATCGGCGATCTTATCCTCCACCAGATCGTAGAGCGCCCTTCGTAGCGGTCTTGCGCCGTATTCGATATCAAAGCCCGCCGAGGCGATGAGCTTTTTGGCATTTTCGCTTAGGCTCGCGTTAATGCCGCGATTTGCTAGCGTTTTTTGCAGGCTTTTAAACATAATGCCCACGATTTTTATAAGATCGTCCTCGCTTAGGGCGTTGAAGATCACGATATCGTCCAGGCGGTTGATAAATTCGGGCTTGAAATAATTCTTCAGCTCGCTCTTTACCGCCTCCTCTCGCTCGGCAAGCGCGATCTCGCGCGGCTTATCCGCATTTTTGGCGTCAAGCTCCATAATCTTAGCTGAGCCGATATTGCTCGTTAGGATGATGATCGTGTTTTTAAAATCAACCGTAACGCCCTTGTTATCGGTCGCGCGTCCGTCGTCTAAAATTCCAAGCAGGATATTAAAAACGTCCTTGTGCGCCTTTTCGATCTCATCAAAAAGCAGCACGGAGTAGGGCTTTCTGCGCACCGCTTCGGTAAGCTGTCCGCCCTCATCGTAGCCCACATATCCAGGAGGCGCACCGAGGAGGCGCGAGACGCTGTGTTTTTCCATATACTCGCTCATATCAAAGCGGATCATCGCCCGCTCGTCGTCGAATAAAAATCTAGCTAAGCTCTTCGCGCTCTCGGTCTTGCCGACGCCGGTAGGGCCCAAAAACAAAAAGCTTCCGATCGGGCGGTTTTCGTTTACGAGCCCCGCTTTATTGCGCTTGACTGCGCGAGCGATGGCGTGTAGCGCCTCATCTTGCCCCACGACGCTTTCTTTTAAATGCTCCTCGATGTGGAGGAATTTCTCCTTTTCGGAGGAGAGCATTTTGCTTACCGAGATGCCCGTCCACTTGCTTAAAATTTCGGCCACGCTCTCCTCGTCCACGCGGTTTCTCAAAAGCACGCCGTTTTCTTTCATCACGTCCCATTTCGCCTCGAGCTCCTTAACCTTTGCTTGCGCGGCAGGGATCTTGCCGTATTCGATCTCGGCAGCCTTGCTAAGATCGCCGTTGCGTCTTGCTAAGCTCGCTTCGTTTTTAAGGCTATCGATTGCTTTTTTCGCCTCGCTGATGCCGCCGAATACGGACTTTTCGTTTTCAAATTTAGCCTGAAGCGCGTTTTTTTGCTCGGTTAAATTTTCGATCTCTTTGTCGATCTGTGCGAGTCGCTCATCGTTTTTGCCGTCATCCTCCATCTTAAGGGCTTCCTTCTCGACCTGAAGCGTGAGGATGTCGCGCTTGGCCTTGGCAAGCTCGTTGGGCTCGCTTTCGATCTGCATTTTAAGCTCTGCCGCCGCTTCGTCAATGAGATCGATCGCCTTATCCGGCAGAAATCTATCGCTGATGTAGCGGTCGCTTAGCCTTGCAGCCGCCACAAGCGCGCTATCGGTGATGGTGACGTTGTGATGCACCTCTAGTCGCTCCTTTATGCCGCGCAGGATCGCCGTAGCCTCGCTCACGCTAGGCTCCGCGACCGTTACGGGCTGGAAACGGCGCTGAAGCGCGGCGTCTTTTTCAAAATACTTTCGGTACTCTTTCAGCGTCGTAGCGCCGATAGCGTGCAGTTCGCCGCGCGCGAGAGCAGGCTTTAGGATATTAGCGGCATCCATAGAGCCTTCGCTTGCGCCTGCGCCTACGATGGTGTGAATTTCATCGATGAAAAGCACGACGTTTGCGGCTTTTACGACTTCGTTTATGACAGCTTTCAGCCTATCTTCAAACTCGCCGCGGTACTTTGCGCCCGCGATCAACGCACTCATATCAAGCGCGATGACGCGTTTGTTTTGCAGGCTGAGCGGTACCTCTTTTTTGGCGATCAGCTGCGCAAGACCTTCGACGACCGCGGTTTTTCCCACGCCCGGCTCGCCCAGTAGGATAGGGTTGTTTTTCGTCTTGCGGATTAAAATTTGCATCATTCGCGAGATCACCTCGTCGCGACCGATTACCGGATCGAGTTCGCCCGCGATTGCCTTGGCGGTGAGATCGACGCCGAATTTACTAAGCGCTTCAAGAGTTTCGTCGGCGGTTTGCGAATCGATGCTTTTGCCGCCGCGAAGCGCCTCTAGCTCCTTTTTAATCTCGCTAAGATCCGCAAATTTAGACAGAATTTTCTTTAGAGGATCTGCGTTTAAATTTGCAATCAGCCAGGTATCTACGGCGATAAATTTATCGCCCGAGCTCGTCATCAGCCCTTTTGCGAGCTCTAGCGAGTTCATCAGCTCGCGCGAGATTCGCACGTTTTCCTTCGTGACGTTTGAGCTGGTTGATAAATTTGAAATTTCGCTTTTGATCTCAAGCTCGACCGCGGTCTTTTCGATACTAAATTTATTAAAAATTTGATTTAGCACCGAGCCGCTGTCGGCTACCAAAGCCCAGAGCATGTGCAATACGCCCACTTCGCTATTTTTGGAATGGATCGCCAAGGAAACGCTGCTTTCGAGCAAAGAGCGCATTTTATCGGTTAAAATTTCAATAGTTTCATTCATAAATTTTCTCCTAAAGTTGAAGTTGATTGCATTATATAACTTTAGTGTCTTTATGTCAAGGTTTTTTAGTGAGATTTTAAAATTTTTGGCTTAAATTTATCCGTAAACGCGCAAATTTCGTATGAAATTTACCTTATTTTTAGCCAATTTTCTATAAAATTCACTCCATTTTACTTTCAAGGATAAACTTTGCGACAAAAACACCTCTTCTTCGGCTTGGGATTCATATTTTCTCTATTTTTAGGCGTTAGTTTTTTTACCGGAAATTTACAAGCCAGAGAGGTCAATGCGACCAAAAAGCCAGACAGCGAAAAAACGCGTCTGGAGGCGCTAGCTAAGCTTACCAAAACGCTTGCGATCGTCGAAAACAATTATGTCGATGAGATGACCTTTTCGGAGCTTGTGGACAAGACGATCTCGGGGCTTATGAATAACCTCGACGCGCACTCAAGCTACATGGACGAAAAGGCGTTTAACGACACAAAAGTCCAGACCGAAGGCGAGTTCGGCGGGCTTGGAATTCAGGTGGGTATGAAAGACGGCGCTCTGACCGTGATCTCGCCTATCGAGGGCACTCCTGCCGACAAGAAAGGCATTCAGGCTAACGACGTGATCTTGCGTATCGACGGCAACGCGACCTTTGGCATTACGATCGACGATGCAGTCTCAAAAATGCGCGGCAAGCCTAAAACCAAAATCACTCTAACGATCGTGCGCAAGGGTGTTAGCAAGCCTTTCGACGTCGAGATCGTCCGCGACATAATCAAAGTAGAATCGGTCTATGCCAAGATGATCGAGGAAGATAAAATTTTATATCTGCGCGTTACAAATTTCGATCAGCACGTAGTTCCGGATGCGAGCAAATTTATAAAAGAGCACAGAGACGCCAAGGGCATTATTTTGGATCTGCGAAACAATCCGGGCGGGCTTTTGGATCAAGCGATCGGGCTTGTAAATTTATTCGTAAGCAAAGGTCTTATCGTCTCTCAAAAAGGACGCGCGAAAAACGAAACCGAAGCGCATAGCGCCGATCCTAAAAAGAAGATCACCGATCTACCGCTTGTGGTTTTGGTCAATGGCGGCAGCGCGAGCGCGAGCGAGATCGTAAGCGGCTCGCTTCAGGATCTAAAGCGCGCCGTGTTGGTTGGTGAAAAAACTTTTGGTAAGGGAAGCGTGCAGGTGATCCTACCGATCGAGGATAAAGAAGCCTTGCGACTAACCATAGCGCGTTACTATCTCTCAAGCGGTCGCACCATCCAAGCGGTGGGCGTGACGCCTGATCTCATAGTGGCGCCGGGCAAGGTGCCGAGCCGTGACGAGGATGAATTCTCGCTAAAAGAGGCCGATCTTAAAAAGCACCTGCAAGGCGAGCTAGCCAAGGTTGAGACCAAGAAAAAAGATGCTCAGAAAAAGGATGAGAAAAATTTCATTACCGCAGAGCAGATTAATAACGACATCCAGTTAAAAACCGCAATAGACGCGATAAAAATTCTAAACATCAAGTAAGGAGAGTGTGATGCAAGCTACCAAAAAAGAGCTCATCTACGAAGGCAAGGGCAAAAAGATGTGGTCGGTTAACGAAAGTGACGACCTTTTGATTTCGGAATTTAAAGATTCGCTTACGGCGTTTAACGGCGTCAAAAAAGCCGAAGAGAGCGGCAAAGGTGCGCTGAATTGTAAAATTTCGACGCTGATTTTTGATCTTCTTAAAAAGCACGGCATCGCCACCGCGCTTGTTGAGACGATCAGTCCGACCGAGCAGCTCGTAAAAAAATGCAAGATTTTCCCTCTTGAGATCATCGCTCGTAATATCGCCACCGGCTCGCTTACAAAGCGCCTAGGCATCAAAGAGGGCACGAAGCTTCCATTTGCTCTGGTGGAGTTTTGCTATAAAGACGATGAGTTGGGCGATCCGATCCTAAATGACGAGCATTGCTTGCTGCTTGGCGCCGTAAAGAGCCAAAGCGAGCTTGACGAGCTTAAAAATATCGCGCGCAAGATCAATGAAATTTTGATTAAATTTTTCGACGAGCGAAATTTAAAGCTCGTGGATTTCAAAATCGAGCTTGGCAGAGATAAGGATGGCAATATCCTACTTGCAGACGAGATCAGTCCAGATAGCTGCCGCTTTTGGGACAAACAAACCGACAAAAAGCTCGACAAGGACGTATTCAGGCAGGATCTTGGTAGCGTAAAAGTGGCCTACGAAGAGGTCTTACGTAGAATTTTAGGATAAGCGATGAAGGTGATCGTAAACGTAAGGCTTAAGCAGGGCGTGCTAGATCCGCAGGGCAAGGCGGTTTTGCACGCCCTCGCTTCGCTTGGATTTAGCGGCGTGCGAGATGTGCGCGTAGCCAAACAGATCGTCCTTGAGCTAGATGGCGAGGATAGGGATAAAATTTATGCCGATGTCGCTAGGATGTGCGATGAAATTTTGGCAAACACCGTCATCGAAGACTACGAGATCGTGATATGAAGGTAGCGATCGTAAATTTCCCAGGTACCAACTGCGAGCGCGACAGCAAATACGCCTTTGATAAGCTTGGTTGCGAAACGCAGATAATCTGGCATAAAGAAACCGACATAAATGCCGATCTGATCGTGCTTCCCGGCGGCTTTAGCCACGGAGATTATCTGCGGACGGCGGCTATTGCCAAATTTAGCCCGGTGATGAAGGCGGTTCTCGCTCATGCTGCGCGCGGCGGCTATATCCTAGGCATCTGTAATGGCTTTCAGATGCTTTTGGAGCTAGGCTTGCTCGCAGGCGCGATGAATAAAAATATAAATTTAAGCTTTATCTCAAAATTTCACTATCTGCGTGTCGTTTCAAACGACAATAAATTTCTGCACTGTTGCGATAAGGGCGAAATTTTAAATATCCCGATCGCGCATGGCGAGGGAAACTATTATGCGCCTGCGGATACGCTAAAGTCGCTATACGACGAGGATTGCGTGCTGTTAAAATATTGCGACGCAAACGGCGCGGATCTAAATCCGAACGGCTCAGTGGACGCAATTGCCGGGATTTGCGATAAAAACAAAAAGATTTTCGGACTGATGCCGCATCCTGAGCGCGCGATAGAGCCTATTTTGGGCGGCACTGACGGAGAGAAAATGCTAAAAGGCTTAATTTGCTAAAAAGAATTCTTACTATTTTAGGTGTCTGCACGCTTGCGTTTGCTGCGCCGGAGATTGAGATCGATTCGCTTGATGATCTAAGTAAATACGCGCCGAAAAAGAGCGAGGATAAGCCGGATGAGCCGCAGACGCGCGATAATTCCAAAGTGATGCTGAAGTATAATAAAAAAGAGGTTATGTCGATGGATAATCTAAGTATCGACGATCTTAAGGCTTTGGCGCCTACTAACGAAGTCGATCTTGACGTATCCGACGATAAGGTCTATCAGGACATTAAGCCTAAGGAGCTTACGCTAAAAGCCAGTGGAATGCCTAGGAAGGTGTATTGCAATCAAATTTTTAAGATCGACTTCGCCGTGTATTTAGGGCAGAAAATCACCGTTAAGCCAAAGCTGGAGATCAGCCGCACCAATGGTATGAAGTGGCTTAATGCCGACAATCTTACGTGGATTGAGGGTGACGAGATGTTTGAGACGACGCTGTGGTTTGCAGCAAGCGATAAGAGCGATAAGATAAATGAGCTCGTTTTGACGCTGCAGCGCAATGGAGAATTCTTTGAAAAAAGCTCTATCAAACCTGATAATCCGGAATTTATGAAGCTTGATACGAAGCCTAATTTTTCGCATATCGTAGCTGACGAGCTGAAACTTAAAAACTACAAAACTACCAAATTTGACGACGCTTCAAATTTACTCACGCTCGATCTTGGTATCCGAAACGGCGCAATCAGCGCTTTTAGCATTGATAATCCCGCCATTATCAAGCAGGGTGTGGACTCCGTGCGTGGCGCATACGCGAGCCAAAGCGGATATTATTTCGCCGTCGTGGATAAAAATATCACAAATTTAGACTTCAGCTATTTTAATCTTAATACTAAAAAATTTGAAAATTTCGGGCTTGAGCTTAATCCGCGCGCCGAGGATCTTAGCACGCAGATCGGGCTAAATCCGAAAGAGAGCAAGTTCGAAGCCTATAAGCAGATCGCGATCTACACGCTAGCTGCCGTGCTTTTGGTGATGTTTCTGCTTAGTAAAAATATCACGCCGCTCATCTTTGCGGTGCTAATTTTGGCGGTAAATTTCTACGCACAGAGGCCTTACGGCACGGGCAGTATCGCGCAAAATTCCCCCGTTAGAATTCTGCCTATGCAAAGCTCCACCGTGTTTTACGTGACTAAAAATCCCGAAAAGGTTGAAATTTTGGGCACAAATAAGGAATTTTATAAAATCATGCTAGGCGGCAACAAGATCGGCTGGGTTAAAAAAGATGAGCTTAGCAAGGATTAGAGCGCTATTTTACGCGATTTGGTTTATTTTTACCGTCGTTTGCGTCGTGATCGCCATGGCGGTGAAAAACTCCTCTCATCGCCGCTTCCGCCGCATTTGGGGGCGCTTCCAGCGCTACGGCATTGGATACGATATCCAGATCATAGGCACTCCCGATCCGCGCGCCCAGCTAGTAATCGCCAACCACCAAAGCATAATGGATATCGTCGTGCTTGAAGAAACCCACCCCGCCGATATCTGCTGGATCGCTAAAAAGGAGATTGCTGACATCCCTATCATCGGAAAAATCATCACTCTTCCGAAGATGATCCAGGTCGATCGCTCCAATCCGCGCGATCTGGTGCGGATCGTGCACGAAGTGCAGCAGCGCGTGAGCGAAGGGCGCGTCATCACGATGTTTCCCGAGGGCACCAGACATCGCGGAACGCAGCTTTTGCAATTCCAAAGCGGCGCCAAAGCGATCGTTAGCAAGCTCGGTTTGCGCGTCCAGCCCGTGGTGCTCATCGGCACGCAGCACATCGCAAACTCTCATGATTTCACCGTCCACAGCGGACACGTCAAAATCATCTACCTAGACCTGCTCGATACGAGCGATAAAGATTGGCTGCAGCACGCCAGAGAGGCGATGCAAGCCGTAATCGACGAAAACGAAACCGCCGAAGCATAGGCGGGATTCATAAATTTATCGATGAAATTCAAACGCGACTTTTACTAATTCGCGCGATTTCCGCGCGCTAGCGCGTTTATTTGCGCTTTGGTTTGCGGCGGCAAAATTTTATAAAATTTTATCCACTCGTGTTAAGCGGCGTGGAATTTTAAAATTTCGTTCGTGCGCGCGGACGACGAAATTTTAAAATTTCATCTAACCTACAGGCGGCGAGTTATCGGCGAGAGATAGGCAAGAAAACAGTGCCTGTATAAAAGCGAAATTTTAAAATTTACGCGGTGCGGCAAGATGAAATTTGGCGTATATTTAGCCATTTGCCGCGAAAATGGCTAAACGATTTGTCGCAAGGACAAAAAGGCGGCAACCCGCAAGCAGTCAAAATTTTAAATTCTTAAGGAGTAGAGAATGGCGTTTGTTACAGAGCGTATTTCAAAAGAGGATATTGATAAATACGACTTGCTAAAACCGTGCAATGAGATATTTAAAAAATATCATCAGGGCGAGCTTGATTGGGCTAACTTAAATTCAAGAAGTTGGTGTATAGATCGAGAAAGAGGTATTTGGCTTTTTGTAGTGCGTAGTATTATTATTGGGGATCCAAGAGATATGAATTATAGCGGCGAAGTTATATGGCTTTTACACTATAAAGGCAAAGATATAGAGATCGATTTAAGAGATATAAACAACGAAAATACTAGTAAGAAAATTACGGATAATCCGTTTAAAATAATCTATGAGCTAGAATCCATAAGAAGCGATATTGGAGATATACCAAAGCAAGAGATTGTGGATATTTTAAAAGAAATTTTAAATGAATATGGCGATGGAGTGTCTATTGTCCCTAAAGAAAATATTCAAGTAACTTTTATATCAAAAATTTAAAGGAAAGGGGATAAAGTGGCGTTTGAAAATGCGATCATCACAAAAGAGGATGATGAAAAGTATGGGCTTAGTAAGATTTATCATAAATATAATCCAATGTATGAGAGATTACCGAAATGTAAACCATGGATTATTGATAGAAATTTAGACTGCTGGATTATGGAAACTGGATATTTTCCTGATCCAAACTGTGATCATGCGATGCTTCCTGAAACATTGTGGAAACTATACTATAAAGGCGATATATTCGATATTATGTTATATTATGTAAGGGATCAAAAAGTAAATGAGGTGGTATACGATAGAGTATGGAAAGTTATATCTATATATCCGGAACAAAGTCACAATCTTCCGAAAATTAAGATAATACCATTACTAAAAAATATTTTTATAGCATTCGGCTTTGATGGACTTAGAAAACAGGTAAAAAATTTTAAAATAACCGTTATAGATTCAAGAAATGAAAAATAGAATTGTGAATCTAATACTAAAAGCAGGCAAATGCCGAATTAAAGAAATAGTATAGGATAAGCCGACTGCGATTAAGAAAACTATTTGCTTTAGCCGATCATAAATATGTAGTCGATTTAAAATTTTACCGCCGTAATAGGATAAATTTCAAAACCACGTTCGCTTAAATCAGCGTCGGTTTTAGCTCGCGTGCCGAAAAGTTGGGCCTCTCGCCGCGAGCTAGAGCGATGAGCTCATCCGTCGCAATTAGATAAAAGCCCGCGAGCCCTCTACCGAAAAGCCTTTGGATTTCATCGCTTCTGCCGTCTAAAAAATCAAGCGCGAGCTTGGAATTCAGGAGCAAGAAGTCGCTTCCGCTATCAAACGCGTCAAATAAAATTTCGCCCCCCAGCCGCAGCGCGCACTCCCGCTCGCGCTCGTATATCTGCGCTCCAAGCGGCGCGCCTTCACATTCAAAGTGCACGATCTGCGCGCCCAGCCTGCTAGCCAGCTCCTCCGCGGCCTCGTCGTACCACACGGCGACGTTAAAGCCGCTAAAATCGTGCTTCGCGCCCGCTGCGTCAAATTCCGCCATGCTTTGCGCGCTTAAAATTTTATTGCTGCGCGCGGGCTCAAATTTTAAAATATCGCAAAACGCCCTGTATGCCGCGCGGTCGTCAAACTCCATCCCCACGGCATCGCACTTCGTAAAATACGCCATCTGCGGCTCGATGATCTCTAAAATCCTCATGCGCTCGCTCGGGTGCGTCTGCATCAGGCGGTACGCGAAGATAAAGGCGCTGTTGCCCAAAAACTCCTGCGAGCATGCGGGGATTTTCGTCGAGTAAAAATAGGGCGCGAGACTTTTGTAAAACTCGAAATCAGCAGCGTCCGCGATGCTCTCAAAGGCTTTAAATTTATCCAAAAACGCCCTTGGCTCGCAGCGCAGATCTTTAATCGCCTCTTTTTCGCTAAGAGGCGAGATGATTAGCTCGCTTCCAAAGTGTGCTATCAGCGTATCTAGCGGCTCTTTTACGCTCACCGTCGTGCCGCCGATTTTTACAAATTCCACTCCCTGTGCGCTGAAATAGGGATCGTGCGCGCAGATGTCGTCAAGCAGTGCCGCAAGATCGGCAAAGGGCGCGCTTTCATAAACATAGGGCTTGAAGTAGCTTGCTACGTCGCAGCGGGGATCAAAGCGAAAGAGCCTGATTTGAAGCATTTTTCATCCTTTTTTTATGGCGAATGATACTAGAATTTGCCTTAATAATGAGTTTTTTAGGCTCAATTTTATAAAATTGCGCCTTAGATTAACGCAAAGGCCGGCTATGAAAAATTTATACACCCTAAATCACGCGCCGATAAATGCGCATTTTAGTAAAAACTCAAGCGATTTCGTCGTGCGCGAAGTGCCGCTTTACGAGCCTAGCAATGAGGGCGAGCATTGCATTTTGCTGCTGCAAAAAAAGGGCATCAGCACGCACGAGGCGCTGCGGATTTTAGGCGAACGCACGGGCGCTAAGATGCGCGAGTTCGGCTACGCGGGGCTTAAAGATAAGCAGGGCCTTACGACGCAGCACATTAGCATGCCCGCTAAATTTGAGCCCGCGCTGGGCGGATTTTCTCACGAAAGCCTTAAAATTTTAAGTGTACAAAGGCACAAAAACAAGCTTAAAATTGGCCATCTAAAGGGCAACGACTTTTTCATCCGCCTAAAAAAAGTCCTACCGCCTGATGCCGTCAAGCTCGCAGCCACGCTAGATACGCTAGGGCGCGAGGGCTTTGCAAACTACTTCGGCTATCAGCGCTTCGGTAAGTTTGGCGACAACGCGGCGCAGGGCGAGGAGGTGCTGCGCGGGCAGAGGCGGCTTAAAAACCCCAAAATGCGCGACTTTCTAATCAGCGCCTATCAGAGCGAGCTTTTCAATCGCTGGCTTAGCAAGCGGGTCGAAATTTCAAAATTTGCGGCGGAATTTAGCCTTGGAGAGTTTGCTAAAATTTACGGACTAAGTAAGGAGGAGGCGCGCGAGATCGCGGCTCAGCCGCAGTTTTTTAAGCTTTTAAGGGGCGAGGTTTTAGGGCATTTTCCCCATGGCGCGTTTTTTAGCTGTGATGATCTTGGCGCTGAGTGCGAGCGCTTCGCAAGACGACAGATCACGAGCGCAGGCCTTATCGTGGGGCGAGCGAAGCTGCGAGCTAGCGGGCTTGGCGGCAGATTTGAAGATGAAATTTTCGCGCCCGCGCGTGAGCTTGAGGCGCAGATGAACGGCTCGCGCAGGTTTGCGTGGAGCTTTATGGAGCGCGTGCAGCATGCCTACGATGCGCAAAATGCGCATTTTAGCTTCAGTTTTTATCTGCCGAAAGGCTCTTACGCGACGGTCGTTTTGGAAGAAATTTTGCACCGAGATATATTCGAAGGCGCCGCGACGGACGAGGATTGAGACGCATCGCGCGCTGTAGGGTAAGGACTCACGCGTCCCATGTCATGCCACGTCAAACTGCGCCGTAGAGTAGGGTTCGCACCACATTTACGCTACGTCGTAGCGCACCGCGGAGTAGGGCTCGCGCGCCCATGTCATGCCACGCCAAACCTCGCCATGCCGCGCGAAATTTTACGGAATTTTAGAGCTTGGCTACGTGGGTTTAAATTTGCGCGGTAGAAAAATTTTATGAAATTTTATGAAATTTCGTAAAATTTTATCGCAGTAAGCGCGCCGTTTTGTCTAAGCCATAGAATTTCAAATTTAAAATTTTATTCGGCTCGGTCGTAGATAAAATTTTATAAAATTCTATTTCGCACGATCTGTTTTGCCGCACCGAAATTCCGCAGCGGCGCAGATCGCGCACCGAAATCTCGCGTTCACGCCGCAAAATTCCGTGAGCCGCAAAATTCTACTCCTTAAATTCCGCAAGCCGTGAAATTTAAGCCAAAAAAGCTATAATTGCGCTCGGGTGTGGCGTGCGGTCGCTCCGCAAGGAGAGGAAAGTCCGAGCTGCGATAAGACAAGGTTGCGTCTAACGGACGCCGGGGGCAACCCTAGGGAAAGTACAACAGAAAGCAAACCGCCGCGCAAGCGGTAAGGGTGAAAGGGCGGGGTAAGAGCCCACCGCGCGCGTGGAGACACGGGCGGCAATGCAAACCCAACCTGCAGCAAGAACGGGTGGTTTCGTCTTATATTCGAACCGTTCGCTTGAACCGATTTGCAAAAATCGGTCTAGATAAATGACCGCTGTAACGGAACTCGGCTTATAACCACACCTATTTTTACGCCGAATTTATTTACTTGGAATAAGGAAAAAATTTTGAAAAGCTTAATTTTATGCGGTACGCTTTGCGCCGTCGTTTCAGGGCTTGGGGGCTGCGCGAGTGCGGGCGCTGATAAAGCTATAATCTTGCAAGGCGACGCTCACGATCGCGCCTGTGCAGAGGTTTATGAGCACTATAAAGAGCTCGAAGCGGAGCTCTTGGCGGTCGAGGATCGATACGCAAACCCAAGCGTTGCAAACGATTATATACAGGCTTACGACGAGTACGAGCGCACTATCGCCTACTACAACGAAAATTGCGCAACTGATAAATAGGCGGCGCAGACTGAGCGTGATTTGGTATAAGTGTGGCGTGACGCAGCAGCACAAAGCACTTAAAATTTTATAAAATCTCTAAAAAATATTGAAAATTTTACGCGAAGCAAAAAGCATTTAAAATTTATTACGTACGCTTGGCTCTAGCGATATAAAGTTGCGGTGTGAAGCATAGCGTGGTGCCTATTCATGCCCGCATTTAGCTTAGCACGCCAAATTTGCTGTAATCGTATAACGGCGTCACATACTCCGCATTAGCTAAAGGGCGCGCGATTTATTAATTGGATTGACGCAAAGTCGTGAAATTTTGCTCAAAAATTTCACCGTGCGAATTTAAATTAGTGACTTAAAGCGGCAAAGCAATACCCCAAAATTTAGCCGCGAGGCGGACGACGAACGATTTATTAATCGGATCGGCGCAAAGTCGCACCAAAAATTCCGTCAAGTAGAGTTGGTTGTTGTGCCCGTTTATGCGTCCGCCTAAGCCTCGCAGTCTCAATATAAATATATTTCATCGAGTGGATTTGAATTGGCGCCTAGGCGCTTGGATCGATCGTAAAATCAAGCCTTTAAAATCCTATCTCGCTCAGTTTCGACCTATTGCGCGATTTTCGTGGAATATAAAGGCGGTAAAATGAGATCGTTAGGGTAGCTTTAAGGTGCAGTGCGATTTTTTCGCTTGTGTATGCGGCTTTGAGGCGCTTGGTAATTTCAGTTTACTCGCAGAATTTTAAGATGCGCGGTTTTTTGAGATTATAGCAGCTGGTTTTTTGGGTTTTTAGCGCGAAGGTTTTCGGCGGGTTTGCGGTGCTATGGCTCTGATTTTTGCCGAGAAATTTTAGAATTTTACGATTTCGCAAGAAAATTTTGTGTGTTTTGGCATCACGTCGAACTTAAAATTTCATCTTGCCGCCGCGTAAGATTGCACGCCTAATCTTTTTGTATTTTCAAATACGGCATCCGTTTTGAGATTCGCGTCCGTTTTTGAAATTTTACTCCGAATAAACACCGAATACACAAAATAAGCTGCCTGGCGATATTTTATAAAGCCTGCAAGCCCGTAGCAAAAGCTAAAGCTTTATGATATGTGGAACCTAAGGCGCTTTTGCCAATAATTTAGCCGCTCAAAATGCCGCCGCGTTATAAGCTTGCTAAAGTACTCCAAGCCGCATTGTGCACGACGGTTTGCTCGCCTCATAGCTCGCTAAAACGCTCGAAACGGGCTTTTAGAGATTTTGCATTTTTGTTTAAAAGTTCCGCTTGCGCGGCGAGCTTATCCGCGTATGTTTGAAGCGCCGTCGCACACTTAGCATGCGCCTCAAAGTCCGATTTTAGCGCGTAAATTTCATCTTTTACCGATTTGATATTTTGCGCGAGCGCCTCGTCTTTTACGAAGGTACGGATCGTGCCTAAAAGCGCCAACAGCGTCGTGGGTGATGCCGCAAAAATGCCGATTTGCGCGCAGTATTCAAGCACCTGTGGCAGCTTCTCGCAGACATATACAAAAACCGCCTCACTGGGTACAAATAGCACCGCAAACTCCGTGCTAAGAGGCGGTATGATGTATTTTCCCGCGATATCTGCGGCGTGTTTTTTCATATCGGCGGCTAGCTGCTTATCCGCACTAGCAAGCGCTGCGGCGTCGTTTAAGGCGGAGGCGGCGATAATTTTTTCATAGCTTTGAAGTGGAAATTTTGAATCGATGCAGAGAATTTTTTCTTTTGCGATATGCAGCGCGCAGTCTGCGATTCTGCCGTTTGGTAGATGCTTTTGCAGCTCGTAAAACGAGGCGTTTTGCCCATAAATCATCGATAAAATTCTCTCTAATCTGTACTCGCCGAAGTTGCCACGCAGTTTGACATTACCTAAAATCGAGTTTAGCCTTGCGATTTCGTCACGCACCTGAAGCGAAGTTTTATTTTGCTCGCTCATTCGCGCTAGATTTTCCGCTATGTCCTTAAAGCCACGATCTAGCGAGCTTAAATTCTCGCTAAGTGCGCTGTTTTGGCGATGCAAGCCCTCGCCAAGGGATCTATTAAGATAATAGAGCTTATCGTTAAAGCCGTCGTTTAGGCTTTGATTTAGCTTAAAAAGCTCGGCACTTGCTCTCGCACTTTGAGCTGTGAGCCTTTCGTTTAAAAGCTCGCTAAGCGTGGAGTTTGCATCGCTTATGCGGCGGTTTTGTAGCACGAGCGCAATCAGCAGGGCAAGCACTAGCGCAGCAAAAAATGCAAACGTCGCGAGCAAAATCCCATCAGCGCCCATTTTCTTGCACGCTTTGCGGATCTAAAATTTCATTTTTGTAGCGCAGATATTCGATGTCGTTGTTAAGCGCGCGATTTTCCTCAAGCAAAACCTCGTGTTTGGTACGAAGCGCGGCGATGTCGCGGCTGATGTAATAAATTTCGTTGCGGATGTAAATCGCCGGCACCGTCAGCAAAAACGCAAATCCGATCAGCAGATAAACGACTAAAAGCTGATAAAGCGTGAGATTTTTCTCCTTTTTTTTCTCGGCATCGTAGTTGCGTAGTAGCTCGTCCTGCGCGCCCGCAAATCCGTCGTAGCTGCGTCCTGTAGCAAGGCTTGCATAATCATGCGCGCCCAGATCCGCGTAATTTTGATTTTGCGTGCCTGTAAAGCTTGCACCCACAAACGCTTCATAATCCGCCTTGCCGACAAAATTGGCACCTACAAAATCACCGTAGCTCGCTCCGGTTGCGGATTTCTCGCCGCCTCGAATGACTGAAAGATTTGCGTCGTCGCGTCCTTTAAATTTTGCTTTGCTGCTTTTATTAAATTTTGTTCCGCCACTTTCGGAATTTAGATAGTTTTGGGCGTTTGCGAAGCCTGAACTTTCAAATTCCAAGCTAGTAAAATCATCGTAATCGCCCGCTGCGCCCGCGTAGTTTCGTTTTACGGAAAGATCCGCGGCAAGCTTATTCTCTAGCTCCTCATCCGTCAGATCCTCCATAGCTCGTCTTTTCGCAAGCTCTATACCCGCTAGATCAGATGTTCCTGCGAAGTCGTGCCCGTCATCGTCGTCGGCAAAATATTCATATTTATTCATCTAAAATCTCCATAAATTTAAAACCACGATCTTATCTTTACTTGCCGCCAAGGCGCCTGCGTCAAGATAAATTCAGCTCGAAACCCGCAACTCGCGTGCGCATAGCAAAGTGCTATTAAGGTAAAATTTAAAAGCAAAGCTACGAACGAAATTCTTCTTTGCAATTTTACCTCGGTAAATGGAATTTTATCTTAACTCGCCAAATTCTATCTCGGTCTGCAAAAGTAAAATTTTAATTTAGCGGGCTATTTTTGTTAATTTTACTCGCTCTTTTCACGATACTGTATAACAGCAGAAGCTTCAAAAGAAGCATCGCGTTAATTTAGCTCATTTTTTGCACCGCCCGCTTGGGAAAAATCGCTTTGGCGGGTAAAAATCGAGCTCACTTTACCGAGATTGACTATTTATAAAATTTTTGTCAAATCGTCTGAAAAACCGCTTAAAATTTTACTGCGTCTTCGATACGCCTTAAAACGATAAGCGAAGGATATCGCTTGCTAGATAAGCTCTATCGTCTAAAAGGTCAATGAAACTACTGCTCGCTTACAAAATTTCGTTAAAGCAAAGAACGAGATTTGGCATTACGCCGCTTGCTTTAGGCGCCAAATTTTAACTCTCGCTCGGTTCTGTATCTATGTTGCCACTTAGTTTTTAAAATATGCAGCAGTTAAATCTCATAAAATTATACATTAAATTTAGCGTAAAATTAAACGTTAAATTTTACGCTAAACTCTATGATTTAGCCATTGCGTGTTTAAAATAACGCTGAAAATATCATAAATTCTAAAAGCAAAATTTTTGTAAGCTAAATTTTAAAATTTTGTAAAATCTTAAAATTTAATGCCTTCAAATCTGTAAATTTTACAAAATTTCGTCAAAATTTAAAATTCATAGCAATCAAAGGCGGTTATTTCAGTCGAAAAATTCTAAGCTTTGCGCTCGCTGCTCGCGAGTTTTGCACAAGCTCTTGCGCGTCCGCTATTATAGGACTTTTAGTTAGGATTTTGCCTAACGAATGCCCGCCGCCACATTCGCAGCGCATAAATTCTCTAGGGCAGACGCAATCGCGCCCCCACGCTCTAAATCGCTCCTTTACTATGCGATCTTCAAGCGAATGAAACGAGATTATAGCGATATTTGCATTAGTTAGAATTGAATTTCGCGATTTTTGCTCGATAAGTGCGAGCAGGCGTCTTAGCTCGCCAAGCTCGTCGTTTACCTCGATGCGGATCGCCTGAAATGCTAGCGTAGCCGTGCTGATGCTGCGCCCTTTAACGGGCTTTGTTCCGATTAAATTTGCCAAAGCTTTGGCGCTTGTTAGCGGTGCGTTAGTCCGAGCAGTAGCTATTTTAGCAGCGATTGCGTTAGCGTTTGTTAGCTCACCGTATTCGTGGAAAATGCGCGCCAGATCCGCTTGTGAGTAGCGGTTTACGACATACGCCGCATCTAGCGCTGCGCCTGCATCCATTCGCATATCCAGCGCGTCGCTTTTGGTGGAGAAGCCACGGCAGTTTTTATCTAGCTGAAGAGATGAAACGCCAATGTCGGCTAGGATTCCGCGAACTGCGCGGAGTTTTTGCTCGGGCAGAATTTCTAAAATTTCGCTAAATTTTGCTTTGTGGATTTCTATGCGATCTTTAAATTTACTAAGCCGCTCGCGCGAAAATTCTATCGCTTCGGCATCTCTGTCGCAGGCGATGAGTTTAAGGTGCGGATTAGCGGTTAAAATGCCCTCGCTATGCCCTCCGTAGCCCAGCGTGCAGTCTAAAACGTAGCCGCCCTCAAGCTGCGAAAATGCCGCGATCGTCTGCGAAAAAAGAACGGGAATATGTGGAGCTTGCACTTAAATTTATCCTTTTGAAATTTCTAATCCTATATAATAGCGAAATTTTTTACAAAGGCGAGAGATGGACGAGTATTATTATGAAATTTTACGAAAAATTTCGCTTTCGATGTTTAGAGATAGGCTTTTTGGGATCTTTCACGGCTCGATTTCAGCAAAAATTAAAGAAAATCAATTTTTGATCAACAAAAAAGACGCGATTTTCGATAACCCGGATAGGGATGATTTTATAACGTTGTTTTCAAAAAAAGACTACCGCTGGCAGGATGCTAGCATCGATAGCGATATACATATAAATATCTACAAAAATATAAAAGAGGCAAAATTCATAACCTACGCGACACCACCATATCTCGTCGCATATACGCTAGAGCATGATTTTATTTTGCCGCGAGATTACTTTGGGGTGAGTAAATTTAAACGCATTGAAATTTACGATCCCAAGAGTTACGACGATTGGCACGAGCGCGCGCCGTATGAAATTTGTAACTATATGATAAATGAAAATAGCGATATAATGGTGATTCGCGGCTATGGGGTTTTTGCCCATGCAAGGAGCGCGCAGCAAATGGCGAAAAAAATAGCGATTTTAGAAATGAGTTCAAAGCTGCTTTTGCTAAGCTAAGATTAATGTATACCAAATCATTTACTAACGCGTTATAATTCGCCAAAAATGCCTATTTTTCAGCCTTACATAAGGTTTTATCTGTATAATTACTAACAAAAAATTTCTTTAGTTAGCTATTTAAGGATTTAGATGATAGAATGGATGCAAAAGCATAAGAAGTCGCTTATACCGACGATCTGGATAAGCACGATAGCCTTCGTGGGCGCAGGCTTCGTCGGCTGGGGCGCATATGATATGAACGCTAACCGCGCAGGCTCAATCGCTAGAGTAGGGCAGATTTCCATAACAAATCAAGAACTAAACACAAAATATTCCGAACTATACAACAGGCTGAGTGCTATGAGCGATGGGCAATTTACTCAAGAACAAGCCAAAAATATGCATCTAGATCAGATCGCAGTAGATCAGCTAATCGGCGAGGCATATTTTCTAAATTTTGCTAAAGATCTAGGCGTTCAGGCTAGTGATAAAGATGTGGCGGAATTTGTGCTAAACTCGCCGAATTTCCAAGAAAATGGCGCATTTAGTAAGGAACTTTACGATAATGTCGTAAGGAATTCAGGACTTACTAAAAAGGAATTTGAGCGTAATCTACAAAAGGCTCTAACTTTAGAGAAGCTGGGCAAAGCACTAAAAATAACGCCTAGCCCTAAGATCGTAGAAGCATTTGCAGCATCGCAGCTGATGCAGGATAAGGTTTCTGCAGAGATAATCTACGCCGATGCTAACGTCACTTTTAACGACGACGAGCTAAAGAAATTTTGGGAAGGCGAGAAATCACATTTTATGACTGAGAAAAAATATACTCTCGGAGCGTATTTTGTAGCGCCTAGCAATGTCGATGTGAATGAGACTGAATTAAGTAAATTTTATGAAGAACACAGAGGCGAGTATAGAAGAAGCCTGGATGATAAACTATTGGATTTTGCAGAGGCTAAACCTAATGTCTTAAAAGATTACCGAATGGATCAGGTTAAAAAAGACGCTACAAAGGATTATCTGGAGATTAAAAAAGGCAAGCTCGATACTAATGAAACCATAGTCGCTACGGCTAGCAATTTTCCAATATCTGAGATTGAGGTTGCAAAGCCAGGAGATGTCATCAAGCCTTTCGAGTACAAAGGTGGATATTTGATTGCTAAACTAAACGGTGTAGAACAGCCTAGGCAGATGAGCTTTGAAGAGGCTAAGTCTTTGGCTTCTAAAGAATTTGAAACGAAGAAACGCAAAGAGCTACTTGAAAAAAGAGCTCAAGATGCGCTTAAAAATTTTAAAGGCGAAGATTTCGGCACCTTATCTCTAAGTAGTAAAAACAATACCAAGCTAAGCGATGACGAATTTTATAAATTTCTTATTGATATGTTTAATAAGCCTGCCAAAGAAGGGATAGTGATGTTTGATAACAAAGCCGTAGTGTATAAAATTTCACAGCAGAGCCTAGGCAACAGCGAAGAGATAGATAAAGAAAAAGCGATCGTAGCTGATAGAATAACCGCGTTATTAAATTCCAATCTACAAGACGATCTAACCAAAATGCTAGAAAAGCGCTATAAAACCGAAAGATATTTTAAAGGTAAAGACAGTGAGTGAGTATATTTTAGGTCTAGATATAGGTTCAACTAAAATTCGCGCGATAATCGCTAAAAATGATGGCATTTTTACGGTCTTAGGCGTTGGCGGAGCCGATACTTTAGGTATCAAAAAGGGCGTTATAACAAACATAGAGCAAGCCGCGGGCTCAATAAAACAGGCGGTGAAAGCAGCAGTAAAAGGCGCTGGCAGAAGCTATGATAAAGCCATTATATCTATCTCGGGCTCATACGCCAAAAGCGTTAAATCTCGCGGCGTCATAACCATGGAAAATGAGATCGGGCTGGATGAAATAAAGCGTGCTATGCAGGTTGCTGAAGCGCAAGCAAATGTTCCTAGCGATAGTGTGATCTTGCATGTGCTTCCGTATGATTTCAGAGTTGATGAGCAGGAACATATCGAGGATCCCCTCGGCATGAGCGGCACGCGCCTAGAG
>CAUQPS010000012.1:0-43065 GCA_963520005.1 uncultured Campylobacter sp. | reverse complement strand
GGGCTACTTCTACAGCAAGCCGATGGAACCTTCGAGGATAAAATTCTAACTCATCTCGCCGCGGCTTTATAGCCCGCCTCTTTAAATTTATGAGCCAAAGATCGCCTCCGTAAGGCGAGAAATTCTGATTTAGCAAGCCGCCGCTTTAATTCATAGGAATTTATCTTAGCAAATACTACGCGGTTTTATCGCAAACTTATGGCGCGCCTTGTAGCTAAAATCATCATAAAAGCTTACGCATGACAAATGAAGTGAGAGCTAAATTTAAAATTTAGTAGCGGATTTATGGATGAAATTTTGCGAAGTTCAAAATTTTAAAATTCTAAGCCGTAAAATTTTTAAATTTGAAATGCGCTAGCTGCAAATTTAGGGCTAAATTTTTAAATTTCGTAGCGGTAAAATTTTAAATTCTGCGCCTTAAACCCGCCTGCAAATTTTAAAATTTTATGGCGTAAATTTCGATCCATTCGTTTTATAACATTTCGCGTGAGCTTTGCAAATAAAAATTTTAACGAGCTTTACTCTAAGTAGCGATAGAGCTTTCAAATGCAGGCGGAATTTTTAAGTGCAAACTTCCCACTTCAGCAAGAATGGGTTTAAGCTTTAGGCTTTAGCGCCTTAGCTCAAGAAAATTCGCTCTAAGCCTTCATACTCCCTGTATCCTTAAATCTTTGATGCCACGACAGCGCCTCGCTTAGGATGTGCGGAGTATGCCCCGCACATGGCTGCGCGCATGCCCGCTCGAAATAATCTCTCAGCGCGTCTTGGTAGGTGGGATGCGCGATGCTTATCATCGCGCGAGCCCGCTCACGAGGGCATTTACCGCGCAGATCGGCGATGCCGTATTCGGTGATGATGACTTGAGTGTCGTGCTCGGTATGATCGACGTGGCTCACGAAGGGCACGATAGCGCTAATCGCGCCGCCCTTAGCGAGCGACGGGCTCAAAAATAGCGACAAATATCCGTTGCGAGCGAAGTCACCGCTACCGCCGATGCCGTTTTTCATCTGCGAACCTATGACGTTAGTGGAGTTTACGTTGCCGTAGATATCTGCCTCGAGCATGCCATTCATCGACACGACGCCAAGCCTTCTGATAAGCGCTGGCGAGTTGGAGACGTCTTGTGAGCGCAGTATGATGTGCTTGCGGTAGAAATCGATGTTTTTTTGAAATTCCTCGACGCCTGCGGGGCTAAGCGATAGCGCTGTGGCACTTGCAGTACCTACGACGTCTCTTTTGATGAGATCTAGCATGCCGTCTTGAATCACCTCGGAGTAGCACTGCAGCCCTTGGTAGCCAGCATTTTGTAGCGAGCTAAGCACGGCGTTAGCGACGTTGCCGATGCCCGATTGCAGCGGCAGTAGCTTCTTTGCGGGAAGTCTGCCGCAAGCCTCCTCATTTTTTAGAAATTTTACGACGTTGTGCCCAATCGCGCTTGAAATTTCATCCACGGCGGTAAAATTATTGACGCGATCATGCGTCCTAGCCTCTATGACAGCGACTACTTTGGCAGGATCTACATGCATGTATGGGCTACCTACGCGATCGCCTACGTGCTTGATCGGCAGATCCGTAGCGTGCGGTGGCAGGCGTAGATCCGTGACGTCGTGAATGCCCTCCAGCTCAAGCGGCTGATAGTAATTCACTTCTAAAATCACGCGATCGGCGATATCGAGCCAGGCTTGGTTGTTGCCTAGCGACGTGGACGGCACGAGCTCGCCGCTTTCTTTAATCGCCACTACTTCGATCACGGCAAAGTTCAGATGCGGAAAAAAGCCCGCCTTAAGCTGCGCGGCAAGGCTTGATAGATGCACGTCCGCGTATCGCACGGCGCCGCTATTTATCGCACGGCGCATATCAGTATCCGTAAAAAACGGTGCGCGAAAGCTCACGGCACCTGCTTTTGCCAAAACTCCGTCTAAAAGCGGATCGGTCGATGCGCCTGTAAAAATTTCGATTTGATAGGGCTCGCCTTTTTCGTGCAGCGCTGTCGCTCGTTGTGCCAGAGCTTGTGGTAGCGCTAGCGCGCAGCCCGCCCCAACAAAGCCGCTAAAGCCTACCGATGCGCCATTTGGGATCAGTTCGCAGGCCTCCTCGGCGCTCATAATTTTTGATTTTAGATATTTGTTTTGCACGCGTGAGTTCATTTTTCGTCCTAGCCATGATTTGGGCGAAATTATAATATTTTTGCGCTAAATTTCAAAATCTAAAATTTGGCGTAAGCTAGAGCTATAGAGCAAAATATGAGGCGCGGTTGGTTGGGATATGCCGCAAACGCTTCCGATTGGGCTTTTTTTACTTCGGCGATTTGCAATACCCGCTTGCACAAGCGCTCGGTAAATAGGGTTTTAAGCATGATTGAAGCTTGGCTTGATGGATCTTGCCGCGATACCATCAAACGCTCATCTAGCGCTGAATTTTATGGAATTTAGGCGCAAAATTTACGCATAATTTGTGAACTGCGATATTTAAATTTAAGCTTCCTTTTGCAATTTAATCGCTCACCGCACTTAAATTTAAATCTCCGCCTGGCAATTTTAAAATGGGTGTTTTGAAATTTATCGCTCGTGGCGTTTAAATTCCGCGTCTAGCGAGCCTTGAACTCATATTTGAAATTCCATCGCTTGCGGTGCACACATTTGTCCGCCACACCTGTATTTTAATCCGCATTAATTGAAATTCCCTCTGTCTGAAATTCTTGCCTCTTCGCACAAGACGGCAGTTTAAAATTTCAAATTTCGCGCTTTTTTGAGGGTGGCTCGATATAAATACGCAAAATTTTGATATTTTACGCTTTCAAAATTCTAAAAATTATATCATCGTCACGGCTAGATTGCAGATTTTGTTTAATTCTAGTTCTTAAAATTGTAGCTTCAGCCGTCACACGAGATTTTTAATTCAAAGAGCATTACCGCGTAAATTCCAATCTCTACTGAGCCCAAAAATTGACGCCGCTTAATACATGAATTTAAATGCGTTTTAGAATTCAAAATTTAGCCCGTCTAGCCCTCTTTCGGTCGAGCTTTACTAAAATTTCGGCAAATTTTATTTTGCTAAAATTCCAAAAATTTTATAGCCGCAAAATAGGGCGGAATTTTATCCCTGCGGCTTGCCGTCGCCGAATTTCGCGACTATCTCCTCGCTGCAGCTCTCTTTGGGCGCCCAGCCATCGCGCTTCATCCGCGCCAGATTGTCACACGCCTCCTGCGAGCCGCCCTCGCAAAGCTCGTCGTATATCACGAGGCTGCGGCACTGCCCGCTCGCGAAACTCTCCAGCGCCGCCGCGTTGCCCAGGCAGGCTCGCTCGCGCAGATCGCTCATCGCGTGCTCGCCTGCGCTGCTCATTTTATCTCCCTGCCTCCGCTCGGCGAGGGTAGCGAGCTCGCAGGCGTCTGCGAAAAAGCCCTGCGCTTTGAGGCGGTTTCGCACGACGCCGCGACCGCCCAGCTCGTATCTCATCGCCGCTTCGTAGCATGCGACGGCGTCCTTTTTACTGCACTTTGCTAAAAGCGCGCTAGTTTTTGCGCCGCTAAATTTGAACTCTTTAGCTTCGCCGCCAGCGTTTGCCAAACTAAGCGCCAACTCTGCCGCCAGCGCAAGCTTTAAAGCTTTCATCTCTGCTCCTTTTATTTCGTTTATCTGCCGCCCGTCCCGATTTACTGCTTCATCGCGTGCCACGTTCGCAATCCGCTAAAATTTCAAAGGCTCGCTCGCCTTATTTGCGATCGAAGCTTGGAATTTTATCGCCTCTGCCGCGCCAATTTTTCGGTAGTAGGTCGAGCACCGCGCAGGCGCGCTTGTTGTGCATTTTGCACGCCTTATCTAGCGCCTGCCCCGAGCGCTCAAAGCTTTGAGGGGTGCCGATTCCTTGGAGATATTTGACCGACAGCTCGTAGCAAGCTTCGCTACTGCCGGCATCGCACTGCTCGCGAAAAAGCTCAAACGACGCCACGACGTCCTTCTCCACGCCCAGACCGCGCCCTAGCGCATCTGCGTAGAAAAAGCACGATAGCTGGTTTTTTCGCTCGCAGCCGCTTTTCAGACCGCGCGCGACGCGCTCGCAGGAGCCTTCGTCGCTTTTTACGATACAGCTTTGCAGATCCGCCCGCGAAATTCCGTCCGTTTGGATGACCGCATCGGCGCTGCTTTGCGAGCCGGCGCTTGCTTCGCCGCTCTTTATAAAGTGTGCGCTTTGGGTCTCGTCGATGCTTGTTGTTTTGCCCGCCGCAGAAATTTTATCCGCTGGCGCGCTTTCGCCGCAGTTTGCCGCAATGGCGCAAAATAGCGCTAAAAATAGAAATTTTTTCATACCCGCCTCCGTTAAATTTAGCGCCATTTTAATTAAAAATGCTGAATTTAAGAGAAATACGCCTCTGCTCTAAATTTCAGCTCCGTGTCGCAGCGCGTTTGGAGCGCGAATTTAAAGCGCACCGCCAAAGCGATCAATCATAGGCTCTTTAGCGCTGCAAGTACGTTTTGCGCGTCCTGCTCGGGTTCAGCGATGCGACTAAAGCGCTTTACTTCCTTGCCGCCTTTAAAAATCAGGGTTTGGCGGTGGTAAAATTTATTCCCGTCGCCGGTGGTGAAGGTTTCGAGCCCAAGCAGCGCTTCAAGCTCGAATTTTTCGTCGTTTATGAACTCAAACGTAGCGCCCGTAGCGCGCTTAAACTCGCTCGTGCCCACCTCGCCCATGCTGCCTACGGCGATAAGCTCGAAGCCGAGGGCTTTTATCTGCGCAAACGCGCTCTCGTAGGCCTTGCACTGAAGCGTGCAGCCCGTAAGCCCCGCCGCGTCGCGCAACTCCGCGGGCAAAAATTTGCCGCTGTCGCCCATTTTCGGGTAGGTGAAAACCACGCAATTTTTTGGTAAATTTATCATCTCTCGCCTTTTTATCGAAATAGGTCGCAAAAATAGCATAAAAAATCTTAAACCCGCTTAACGGATGAAATTTTAATAAAATTTAGCGTAAAATAAGTAGCAAAATTTCGGCAAAATCAAATTTGGAGTTAAATTTGGATATTGACAAAGCGATAGAGGAGCTGGCAAAAAAGCAGCAGCAGTGCAAGATAAAATTTCTAAAACCGCTGATTTTATTGCTATGCATCGCGGTTTTTTCCGTCGGCTGGTTTATCCACGGCTTGATCCAAAACGAATACTCCTCCGCCGTGCTGATGTCCGCGATGATCCCGATAATTGCGGTAAGCTGCGTATGGGGGATTTTTGATGATTCCATCGCCAAGTGGGAGTACAACGCCTTTTACAAAGACGCCTTCATCCGCGCCATCATTTCAGATATTGATCCCGCCTTTAGATACGAGCCGCAAAGCGGCATAGACGAAGAAGAGCTCCGCAAAACAGGCATCTATCCGAACAATGAATTCGTAGCCGAGGATCAGATAGACGGCGTGTATAAAGGGGTGAAATTTAGCCTAAGCGAGGCGATAAAAATCTATGAAACGCGCGAGTCTATGGAGCTTGTAAGGCTATCTCAAAGGGCTAAAAGCGATCTTTCCGCAGCTTTTTTACTGTCGGCGATCGCGCTTTGGAACACTTGGAGGCTCGGCGAATATGTGCAAGCCTTTAGCGGCTCGGTTTTAGTGTGCGAATTTTATAAGAAATTTAAAGGACGGACCATCATCGCGGACCGCTCGCCAGGCACAAAATTTTTAGGCGACCAGGAGCTGATGGACGACGTGATTTTCGGCGAGGAATTTCGCGTGTTTGCAAGCGATAAGATCGAGGCGCGGTATCTTTTGACGCCTAGCTTTATGGAGCGTCTCGGGGCTTTGAAGCTTAAACTTGCGCCCAAGATCGCTCTTAGCGCGGCGTTTATGGACGGAAAATTTTATCTATTTTTAAACGGCGCGAAAAACCGCTTCGAAGCCGCGCTGTTTTCGCCGCGCACTACGCCAAAAGACGCCGAGCGGATAAAGGCCGAAGTTTTGCAGCTTCTGGGTATCATTGACGAGCTGCGTTTGAATGAGGAGCTTTTTGGCGGCGCAACCGAGAACGGCGAGCCCGCAAATAGCCCATCCCTCAGCGGCAAGGAGCTGCAGAGATTGCGCGATAAAGGCTTAAGCTCGCGTGATCGCTAGGCGGGATAAAATTTAACGCTTTTCGTAAAATTTTAATCTCATCGCCCGCGTCTTTAAATTTAGCACTTTTTGGAATTTGGCGTTTCTTGAAATTCGGCGCCTCTTGAAATTTAACGCGGCGCAAGCGGGTAAATTTTACCGCTTGCGGCAGTAGCTCGAAATTTTAAAATTTGATCTCGCGCACGGCAAGATCTGCGATGAAATTTCACTCGTTGTTTCCCGCGATTGTTTCGATGAGTTTGCGTTTGTTGCGGCGGTTGTAAAGCACCGACGAAAGGAGCGATAGCGCGATGAATAAGATCCCCACGGTGCCGGTTATGATCTCGCTTACTTCAAATTTCAGCTTGGCAAACATTATAAACGCCAAACACGCGATGGCGTAGTGCGCGCCGTGCTCCAGATACGCGAAGTGCGACAGCGTGCCGCGGGCGATGAGATACAGGGTGATGGAGCGCACAAACATCGCGCCAGCGCCAAGACCTAGCATGATGATGAAGATATTGTCGCTTAGCGCAAACGCGCCGATCACGCCGTCGAAGCTAAAGCTCGCGTCCAGGGTTTCTAAGTATAAAAAGCCCGCAAGGCCGTTTTTTACGCCGTCCGTGCCGAAAAGGCGGTCGAAGCAGGAGATGAGTAGATAGAGTAAAATCGCGCCGAAATACGCTGCGCCGAGCGTAGCCGAGCCCATTTTAGCAAGCAGCACGAGCCCTGCGGCTAGAGCGATCAGCGTGGGCGCGTTTGGAATACGCTTTAAAAATCGCACGAGCCCGTTATTTTCGATTATGCCTAGCCAGTGTAGCTCGCGCTGCGTATCGAAGAAAAAATCGCAAAAGACCATCAACAAAAACGCGCCGCCGAAAACGTAAATTTGCGCTTCGTTCTCGCTTAAAATTTCATGATAGCGCTGCGGCTGCTTAAGCGCTAGCACGAGGGTTTCGCAAATACCAAGATGCGCGCTAGCCGCGACGATTAGTACGGGGAATAAAAACCTCATGCCAAAAACCGCGATCGGAATGCCCCAGAGGATAAATCTGCTCTGCCACACCGGCGCCATATCTTTTAGCACCTTGGCATTGACTACGGCGTTGTCGAAGCTGAGGCTGATTTCAAGTGCGCATAAAAGCGCACAGATATAAGCGGCACCCGCGCCGCCGATATAAAACGCGATAGCAAGCGCAATTAGGCTTACTACAAAAGAGGAGTAAAAATATTTCATCGCTGTCCTAGCCGATTTTTTGCGCGATTTTAGCAAAATTTAGCCCTAAATTCTATATAATTGCAAAAATTCCAAAAAAGGCAAAAGATGCTTACCAATCCCGTATTTATCAGTATCTGTGTGATGTGCGCGCTGTGCTTGCTGAGGTGCAACGTAATGCTTGCGATCCTAATCGGCACGATATGCGCCGTGCTCTCAAGTAAGATCCCGCTGGGAGATGCCATAAATTTATTCATAAACGGCAATCCCGAAAACGCCGGCAGCCTCGGCATGGGCGGAAATTTAGAAACCGCACTTTCATATCTGCTGCTAGGCGTCATCGCAAGCGCGATCTCAAAGACCAACTTAACGGCGATCTTGGTGCGGGCGGTGGCAAATTTAATAAGCGACAAAAAATACGTCTTTATCTTTTCGATCGCCTTTTTTGCGTGCTTCTCACAAAATTTAATCCCCGTGCATATCGCCTTTATCCCGATCTTGATCCCGCCGTTAGTTAAGATCATGAACTCGCTAAAGATCGACCGCCGCGCCGTAGCGTGCGCACTGACGTTCGGCCTGCAGACGCCGTATATGGCGCTGCCGCTGGGATTTGGACTTATCTTTATGGGATTAATCGAAAAAAATATGAACGCAAACGGCATCGCAGTAAGCCTAAGCGACATATCGAGCGTGATGTGGCTAAGCGCCGTGCCGATGCTGGTGGGTCTCATCCTAGCCGTGATCTACTACCGCAAGCCAAGAGAGTATGCCGAAACCAAACAGAGCCTGGATGCGCATTTTAGCGAGCTTAAGATGGGTATGCGCGAATGGGGTGCGCTAGCGGGCATCGCGGTGTGCTTCGCGGTGCAAATTTGGATCAAATCGCTTCCGTTTGCCGCGCTTAGCGGAATTTTAGTAATGCTTGCGAGCAAAGGCATCGAGTGGAAGAAGCTCGATAGCGTATTTGATGAAGGTGTGCATATGATGGGCTACATCGCGTTTTTGATGTTGATCGCCGCAGGATACGGCACGATCTTAAAAGAAACCGGCGGCGTGAACGAGCTGGTGCACGTAGCGAGCACTTTAAGCGGCGGCAAGCTCGGCGGCGCGCTGCTGATGATCGGCATCGGACTGCTCGTGACGATGGGCATAGGCTCGAGCTTCGGCACAATCCCTATCATCGCTACGATTTATTGTCCGCTAGCCGCGCAGCTGGGCTTTAGCACGGCGGCGACGATCTTTATCATCGGCGTGGCTGCCGGTATCGGCGATGCGGGCTCGCCTGCGAGCGATAGCACGCTCGGACCTACCGTGGGGCTGAATATCGACGGCGGACATAGCCACATGTGGGATACCTGCGTGCCGACTTTTATTTTCTTTAATATCCCGCTAATCATATTCGGCATAATCTTTTCGATGATGCTTTGAAATTTTATAAAATTTAGCCGCGCAGCGTTGCCAGTAAATTTATAAATTTACGGACGCAAATATTTTTAAATTTAGCCGCGCGGCTTTGCTTTTAAATTTGACTGCGTGATTTTGCGAAAATTTATCTGCGCTGCTCGCACGCAGTTTGCTTAAATTTAGCCGCTTTAAATTTTAGCCACTCGCGGCGTGTTGATGAAAATCATTGCTAAAATTTGAAATTTCGCATAAAATGGGCGAAATTTCATAGCAAGGAGCGGTGGTGGAGCAAATTTATCCTTACGTGCAGATCGTCCATCTCATCTGCGCCATTATCTTTTTGGGCTACATATTTTTCGACGTCGTGATTTTTATGCGGCTTAAAAGCACGCTGGGCGCGGATTTTGAGCGCGTTAAAAAGGCGATTGGCTCGCGCGCGATTAAAATCATGCCGGTTTGCCTTTTTACGCTGATAATCACCGGCGGAATGATGATGAGCCGCTGGGTCGGTAGCGCTAACGGCGGGTATTTCGGCACGCCGCTTCAAAAAATCTTTATGCTAAAAGTCACGCTCGCGCTCATCATCGCCGTGTGTGTAGCGATAAATTTAAGCTGCCGCGCGATGGGAAGGCCTGCGCCTGAGTTTTTGCGAGCAAATATCCACAAAATCGCTTTTGTATTCGGATTCATCATCGTGCTTTGCGCCAAGCTGATGTTCGTAGTATGATTTATGACGCAAAATTTAGCGCTGGCAGCGTGACTTTTATCGCGGAATTCTGCAGCGTGGCACAGATTTAATTTTGCTTGCTTTTAAAATACGACGTTTGCTAAAAATTTTACAATTCCAATTTATCGAGCAGGCATAGGGATTTAAGAATTTTAAATTCCGCCGCATCTGCATCAAAGCACGGAATTTTAAAATTTCACTACTTTCTTGTGCTGTTTTGCCAAATGCAACCTGTAAGATTTGATCTTATAAAATTTTAAAATTTCATCGCAAGCTGTAAAGCACTCATAAAATATCTCGCCCAATTCTGCAGCTTTAAAATTTTGTAAAATTCCGTGACTTTAAAATTTTGCAAAATTTTAAAAATTTTAAATTCTATCGCTAGGATGCGGATGAAAACTCTAAAAAAACTCGCGCAAAATCGAAGCAAACAATGAAAAAGCGAATTTATTTGGCGACTTTACTTACTATTTAATAATCATTAAAGATATAAAAAGCTAAAATTGCTTTTCGCCTGCGGGCGAATTTAATGTCTGCTTGCTATTCGGGCGGGATTTTGAGGTTTTCCGTAACCGTGGCAATGGTTTTGAAATTATTTATGAGAAAGGAAAAAAGGATGAAGAAATTTCTCTTAAGTCTGCTCGTTGCAGCTTTGGCTAGTAGCGCGCTTTGCGCCAGATCTCTCTCCGAGATCAAAAGTAGTGGAGTGCTTAGAATAGGCGTTTATGACGCGCAGCCGCCGTTTAGCAAGATAGAAGACGGCGTGCATCAGGGCTTTGAGGTCGATATGGCAAACGCCATCGCTAAAGATATGCTTCCATCAGGCGGGAAGGTAGAGTTTACCTCCGTGCTTGCAAATCAGCGTATAAAATTCCTACAAGAAGATAAGGTCGACGCGGTTATCGCAACTCTTACCGTAACTCCAGAGCGCGAGAAGCAGATCGATTTTACGACCCCGTATTTTAGCGTCAATATAGGCATTTTGACCCGCGTCGAAGATAAGATTAAATCCTTAAATGAATTGCAAGATAAAACTATTTTAGTTCTTAGCGGCGGTACCGCAGAAACATACTTTGAAAAGCAAGGCTATAATATCGCCAGATGCGATAACGCAAACGCTTGCTACAAGGCGCTAAAAGCTGGACAGGGCGACGGGTATGCCGACGATAACCTAGTCGTGCTGGCTTATCCGGTATTAGATAAAAAGGTTGAAGTAAATATCAAAAATTTAGGCACTTCGGATTTCTTAGCCATTGGCGTGAAAAAGGGCAATTCGGAGCTTTTGGATTTTCTAAACGGCGAGCTAATCAAACTAAGCAAAGAGGGCTTTTTCAAAAATTCGTTCGATAATTTCATCGAGCCTTACTACAAAGGAACTGCAGAGAAAAAGTATTTCTTGCTGGATGATCTTTATAGCTTGCTGTAATTTTTAAAAAAAGGGGGACGCTATGAAAAAGATAATCTTGGCGTTAATGCTGGCTGTGTGCTCGCTTCTTAGCAACACTTTAGCTCAAATCAAAGAAAAAGGGGTTATTCGCATCGGTATAGATGGCTCGTCTCCGCCGTTTAGCGTCGCTAA
Source organism: uncultured Campylobacter sp. (assembly GCA_963520005.1). Lineage (GTDB taxonomy): Bacteria > Campylobacterota > Campylobacteria > Campylobacterales > Campylobacteraceae > Campylobacter_B. The sequence goes on along the minus strand of CAUQPS010000012.1, from coordinate 32,065 downwards.
AGATGGCGGATATAGCGGCTTTGAGATACTCTTAATCGAAGGGCTTGTTAAAGAAATTTTTGGCGATAAAGGCGGCAAGATAGAATATGTCGTAACTTTGGGTGATGATCGTATAAAAGCGGTGCAGGACAACAGAGTCGATTTAGATATCGCGCTTATCTCGGTTACGAAAGAGCGTGAGAAGCTGGTAGATTTCTCCGATCCATACTTTAGCGTAAATATCGGCGTGCTAACTCGTAGCGACGATAATATCAGAAAGGTCTCCGATCTAAACGGAAAGACTATACTAGCGCAGCCCGGCACTACTGTGTTTGATTACTTTACGAAACAGGGCTATAACGTAGTACCATGTGCGAGCGCGAATGAATGCTTTAATGATCTAAAATCGGGTAAGGGCGACGGATACGGCGATGATAATCTACTTGTATTTGCTTATGCCGTAGTCGATTACAAGGTTGAGGTAAATATCAAGAATTTAGGCTCGACGGACTTCCTGGCCATCGCAGTGCAAAAGGGCAATACCGAGCTGCTTAACGCGGTAAATGCGGGACTAATCGAGCTAAGTAAAAAGGGTTTTTTTACAAAAATTTTTGATGAGAGTATTGAGCCTTTTTATAAAGGCACCATTGATAAAAAGTATTTCTTGCTGGACGATCTTTACAGCTTGTTTTAATTTAAAGTGGCGATGGATGGAATTCTATTCGCTGGCAAATTTTAGTAAAATTTAAAGGAATTTTATGAAAAAGATTATATTTACGTTGTTAATCGCTTCGTGTTCGTTATTTGCTAACTCTTTAGCGCAGATCAAAGAAAAAGGGCTCATTCGCATTGGGGTAGACGGCTCACTACCGCCGCTTAGCGTATCCGAGGATGGAAGATATAGCGGTTTTGAAATTTCGCTTATCGAAGAGCTCGTGAAAGAAATTTTCGGCGATAAGGGCGGCAAAATCGAATATGTCGTAACTCTAGGCAATGATCGTATCACAGCCGTGCAAGATAACAAGGTCGATTTGGATATCGCGGCGATTACGGTTACGAAAGAGCGCGAGAAACTAGTGGATTTTTCAAACCCTTACTTTAGCGTAAATATCGGCGTACTAACCCGTAGCGATGACAATATCAAGACAATAAGCGACCTACAGGATAAAGAAATTTTAGCTGAACCCGGCACTACGGCTTTTGATTATTTTAATAAGGAAGGCTTTAAAGTTATCTCATGCGCCAGTTCGAGTGAATGCTTCCGCGCGCTAAAATCCGGTCACGGCAGTGGCTATGCAGACGATAATATGGTAGTTTTGGGTTATTCGGTCGTAGATCGCAAGGTAGAGGTAAATATCAAGAATTTAGGTACGTCGGAATTTTTAGCTATCGCGGTGCAAAAAGGCAACAACGACTTGCTAAACGCCTTAAATGACGGGCTTGTCAAGCTCAGCAAAAACGGCTTTTTCAAGAAAATTTTTAACGACAGCATCGATCCTTTTTACAAGGGAAAGGCTGAGAAAAAATATTTCTTGTTAGATGATCTTTATAAAATGTTTTAATTCAAAGGACAAAATATGAAAAAAATTCTACTAAGTATTTTGCTGGGTGCTGGCGCGCTTTGCGCTAATTCCCTAGCAGATATCAAGCAAGCAGGCGAAATTCGCATAGGCTTGCAAGATTCCCAGCCTCCGTTTAGCTTCGATGATAACGGCACGCTAAAGGGCTTTGAGGTTGATTTGGCAAACGAGCTAGTCAAAAATCTATTCGGCAATAAAAAGATCAAAATCGACTTTATCTCCGTAGCATCTAAAGATCGCGTTCCTTCACTGGAGCAAAACAAAGTAGATCTCATCATATCCAAGCTTACCGTCACAAAAGACCGCGTTCAGAAAGTCGATTTTTCTTATCCGTATTATTCAGTGCAAATTGGCGTGCTAAGCCGTAAGGATGATAATATTTCAAGAATCGATCAGATCGCGCATAAAAAAATTCTAAGCGTTAAGGGCACAACTGCCGAGGAGCACTTCAAAAACGCGGGCTATGAGATTGCGACATGTACCGATGCGAATGAGTGCGTCGCTAGGCTAAAGGCTGGCGAGGGCATAGGCTTTGCCGACGATAATACCGTCGTACTCGGATACGCTAGAAACGATGCCGCGCTTGATGCAAAAATCATCAACCTCGGCAAGGTAGATTATATCGCCGTTGCCCTATCTAAGGGAAATACCGAGCTGCTTGATGCGGTCAACAGCAGCCTAGTAAAAATGTATAAAGCGAAATTTTTCCATAAGGCTTTTGACGAGGATATCAAGCCATACTACGGCGGCAAGATCGATAAAAAGCACTTCACGCTCGATGAGGTTTATAGCCTGTTTTAAATTTAGACGTATTTAAAATTTTAAGGCGCCCTTTGACATCCAAACATACGCGCAGCTGCGATATTTGATCGCAGCTCGCTTTTGCCGCCAAGGCTTCGGCGGCATTTATAATTTAAATTCCGTATTTTTGCGAGTCCCGTTGCGATATAAAATTTTATGAGATTTTGATATGCGGTTGCGAAAGAGTGTGGCTTCTAAGAGATAGTCGGTCGTGCAGAATTCTAATCCGAGTAGTAAAATTTTATATCCTTTTTCAGTTGCATCGGCAATATATTAAATTTAGTCCTAAAAATTTTAGAAAAATGCGATAAATTATTATATCCGACCATTTTGGCGGCTTCGTTTACGCTGATTTGATCTAAGCTCAATAGCTCTTTTGCAATCTCAAGCCGTTCATTTGTCAGCATCGCATAAACGCTCGTGCCAAAATATGTCTTAAAATCCCTTTTTAGTGCAAATTCGTTCGTGGCGCAAAGATGAGCGAGTTCTTTAATGCTAGGTGGATTTTGCATATTTTCGAGTAATATTTTCTTTGCTTTTTGAACTGTTTTTATGCGATTTTCATCAAGACTAAGCGCATTTTTGGGCTCATTAAATTTATGAAAACTTCTATAAAGCATCTCTAAAATTTTACTTTCCATAAAAATTTCGCGTATTTTTCCGTCATATATCGCGGCATTTTCGAGCTCTTTGAGAATAATATTTTGCACGGCGCTTGTTTTAAATTTCTTCATGCAAACGGCTTGATCTAAATTCAAATTTTTTAAAATTCCCAGCTCATTTGCAAAAGCGGTGCTAAGCGCTATGCAGGAGCTTTTATAGTGTTTATTTTCAAGCTCGTGAACGCCACGCAATTTGCTTTGCATAGTTCCGAGCCAAAACTCACCTTTATTCAAAACGAACTGATCTTTATCCGATCTGAAGCAGATAGGATTTTCACCCGTATTGAAAAATAAAAATGAATAGTGGCTGCCCCGTTCGTGGCGATGCAAAAGGAAATCTCTGCAAATTATATCGCTGCTATAATATCCTATCTCTCCGCCCGTATAAAAAGAGCTAAAGTCGAATTTTATACTTTCGCTTTTAAGCTCGGTTTTGCTATACCTGCATTGCTTGGACGGCTCAATGTCGTTAGATATTTTTTGCAAAAAATCATCTAAACTTATCTCTTTGCTCATCTTATCCCTTTAGCGTTTAAAAAAATCCCTCTACCGTTTAGTATTTCTTGATAATGCGTATCTTATTATAGTAAAATGAGTTTAAATTTTAATAAGAAAAGGGGCGTTTGTGCGCGCAATATATAAATTATCGCTGATCACTGCTATAGCGACAGCCGGAATATCGAGCGAGATAGAAAAACAGGACAAAAGCGTAAATTTGGGTGAAATTACCGTAGTCAGTGCTACGGGCTATCGGCAAAATATCCAAGACGCACCCGCTTCTATCTCCGTTCTTACGCAAAAAGAGATACGAAAGCGTAACTATCAAGATATCTCCGCAATGGTAGAGGACTTGCCGAGTGCCTTTACCGCAACGCTAGGCGCTGCATCGAGAAAAGGCATAAGCCTAAGAGGCCTATCTCAAAAATATACAAAAATTTTAATCGACGGCAAGCCTGCAACCAGCGATAGCGCTTATAAAGGATTAAGAGGTATCGGCAGCAGCCAGAATTTCTTGCCTCCCGCAAATGCGATAGAGCGCATAGAGGTCATCCGCGGGCCTATGAGCTCGCTTTACGGCAGCGACGCTATGGGCGGAGTAATAAATATCATCACTAAGGGCTTTTCAAATGAGCTTAGCGGCAATGTAAACGGATACTATACTTTCGCTAAAAAATCGCAAATAAAAGGTGATTATCAAACGGGTTTTTATCTAAACGGGGCTATCGTCCCGGACGTACTAGGTATCGCACTTTACGGCAGATTTTTTGAAAAGATAGAGGATAAAGAGCCTTATGCGAATAGAAATAATGAAGAGACGAATATGGGCGCAAAACTGATGTATAATGTAACGCAAAATGATGAGGTAGCGCTTGATTATCGTAAAGTAAATAATAAATTTAGGCGTACATACGGGCGTACGCGAACAACCTCGGGAGGCAATAACGATATTGCGAAAGAGGATATGAAAGGCTACACTGCAAGCCTGTCTCATCAGGGAAAATACGATAAGTTTATGATAGATAGCTATGCAAATTACGATAGCATGAAAGAAAGCGGCGCCCAGGATCTGCGTCTTAGAACGACTACGCTAAATTCTAAAGGCTCATATTTTTTCGATTCAAATGCTTTGAGTTTGGGCGTGCAATACCGAAGCGAGAGATTAAACGAAGCCGCTACTACCGCAGATGAGGCAAATGTCAAAAGATGGGATTATTCAATCTATGGCGAGGATGATTTTTATCTAACTGACGATTTAACGCTAACCGGCGGAATCAGATATAACCGCGATAAAGACTACGGCAGCCATATATCTCCGCGCGCTTATGCCGTTTATCGTTTAAACGAAAGTTTTTCTATTAAAGGCGGCGTTTCGACGGGATATTCAACTCCGGATATTAAGCAGCGTAGCGAGGGCCTTGCCCTGCCATTTGCAGGAGGCCAGGGAGCGCAGATCGGCAGAAGCTCTTTAAAGCCTGAAAGCAGCATAAGCTACGAAAGCGGATTTTCTTACGACGATAACGATAAATTTAAATTTAGCGCTACCGCGTTTTATACCAAAATCAAAGATGGAATTTCTACCAAATTAATTTGCCGCCCAAGACCGGGAAATCCTTGCGTGCATAACGGCAAAACTTACAGGCGCGGTATTTGGGACACTATAAATGTCGGGGAAGCCGAGGTTAGGGGTCTAGAGCTAAGCAGTGATTATCAAATTTTAGATAATTTGAAGCTGCATGCAAACTACGCCTATACGAAATCCGAGCAAAAAACGGGTAGCGAGAAGGGTAAAACCTTAAATAATTTTCCAATCCATTCGGTAAAGCTAGGATTTGATTACGACGTAAGCTCCAAGCTAAACTTATGGTCGCAAATAAATTATTATAGTAGGACGCGCGATAGCCTAAGCTACGATGAGGATATCCGCTCATACACGCTTTTTGATCTGGGCGCGAGCTATAAAGTTACAAAAGACGCAAGTTTAAATTTTACGCTTTATAACATATTCAACGAATTCGTACTAACGCGCTCGGGAAATTATCAAATGATGGTCGTAGACGGGATGAAGGCGCAGGTTGGATTTAACGTGAATTTTTAAATTCGCGGCGCATAAAATTTCATCTGCGGATTTAAAATTTAAGGAAATTAATGGCGATTCTAAAAAGGAAAAAATTTTGGTTCAACGTCCATCTTGTTTTGACGCTTATGTGTTGCGTGCCAATCTTAATCGTAGCCCTTAGCGGCGCTATTATCTCGTATCATGATGAGATTATAGATGCGTTAAATCAAAGCAAATCTTTCTTGAGCCCGAGCGGAAAAGACGCTCTTAAGCCCGCCAAAATTTTAAATATTTTCAGAAAAGCCAAGCCCGGTTTTACGCTTAGTTATTATAGGATTCCTCAAAACAAAAACGAAGCGATTAGGCTTTCCGGTACAGATTCTGGCGGCGAGTTTAAATCATATTTTATAGATCCTTATAGCGGTGAAATTACTTCGGAAAACATAGGCGATACGTTTATCGGCGTAATGCTAAACCTACATACCAATTTGGGATTTGGGCTAAGCAAAAACGAAACTCTGCGGCTAATAGGCAAAAATATCGTGGCACTTAGCACGGTTATGTTTATTTTGGTTTTAATTTCAGGCGCGGTGATTTATTATCCTAGCTTTAGAGGAAAGATTTTACGCGCATTTAGGATAAATTTTAAAGCTAGAGGTTATGCGTTTTTATATAGCTTGCATGGCGCGGTCGGAGTTTTGCTGCTACCTGTTTTGCTTACGATAAGCGCTAGCGGGCTTTATTGGTCGTATGATTGGATAGCCAAAATCACCAACAGAGCGCTAGGCGAAAAGGAAATTTTTAGAAAAACGAGTTTTACCGAAGTGCGAGGATTTTCGCTCGAGGATGAAGATAAAATTTTAAATTTACAGACGGCATTTGATATTTTTAAGCGTGAACGCGGTGAAAACTACGAATTCTTTAATATCATCGCTCAAAAAGATGGAGAAAATTTTATGATCTTTTATTTCGATAAAGGCAAAAAGAGCGAAGAGCATATGAACACGATGAGCGTAAACGTTAAAAAGGGCATCTTGCGGCATGCTCGCTATGATGATACGAAAAGTACCATGCCGCGCCCTTTTGCTATACATAAAGCCGTTTTGAGCGTGCATTCGGGCTATATCTTCGGCGAAGCGGGTAAGTTCTTATTTTGCGTAGCGGCGATTTCAGTGTTATTTTTTATAGTTACGGGATTTTGGATGAGCATAAAAAGAATTTATAAGAAAAGATAAATCTACGAATTCAAAGCGGAGAGATAGCTTATCCGCGGCGTAAATTTAAAATTTTATCCGAAGCAGTATCGCTTCTTTTCAGCTAATAAAATTTTATGTGTAGCGCTTTGAAATACTATGTGCAGAGTCTTTGTGAGCCTTGCGCCGCATCTTGATTTTGTTAAATTTGCTTCGGCGTTTTAACCGCATTCATTTACCGCTCATAAAATCCCTAATATTTTGCGCGATCATCTTTATCAGCCGCTTGCGGGCCTCTATGCTCGCCCATGCGATGTGAGGCGTGATGATGACGTTGCGGCGATTTTTCACGCGCAACAGCGGATGATCCGCCCTCATCGGCTCTGTTTGCAGCACGTCAAGTGCTACGCGCAGGTCTCGTTCGTCCACGGCGCGAGCTAGCGCGTCCTCATCCACGATACCGCCGCGACCGAAATTCATCAAGATCGCCCCCTCTTTCATCTTCGCAAGCTCCGCCTCGCCGATCAATCCCGCCGTTTTTGGATTTAGCGGGGCGTGGATAGAAATGATATCACAAGCTCTTAAAAGCGCATCCAGGCTCACTCTGGCAAACTCGCCGTTATCGTTCTCGCCGCTAGTGGAGTAGTACCTCACGTTCGCGCCGAACGCGGCGGCGATGCGGGCGACCTTTGCGCCGATCTGTCCAAGCCCGATGACGCCGAGCTCTTTGCCGTAAATTTCGCTGATGGGCGCGTCAATGTGAGTAAAAATTTCGCTCTCGCACCATTTGCCGCTGCCGCCGTAATCCGCGTAGTATCCGAGCGCGTTGGTCAGCGCAAACAGCGACGCAAAGGTCTGCTGCACAACGCTGTTTGTCGAGTAGCCCGCTACGTTTTTCACCGCTATGCCGCGAGCCTGCGCGGCTTGCATGTCTATGTTATTCGTGCCCGTGGCGCTGACGCAGATTAGCTTAAGCGCGGTTTGCGCCATGATCTCATCCGTGATTAGGACTTTGTTGGTTATGACGACATCGGCGCCGGCTAGGCGCTGCGCGGTTTGCGCAGGCTCGGTCATCTCGTAGCTTTCAAACTCGCCTAAGCCCGCGATCTCGCTAAGATCGGCATCGCTTCCCAGCGTCGCGGCATCCAAACATACGATCTTCATATTTCCCCCTTTGCGTTTTAAAATTTAAGCCACAGTCGCGCGGTTAAATTTAGCCGCTAAATTCCGCCATGCGGTCGGAGCACGGCGTCTAAACGGCAAATTCTAACCTCACGAAATTTAGCTATTGCGGAAATTTCTCACAAAATTTTACTATCGCAAATTTCGCTCTTACTGAAATTTAATACTTGCAGCGCGCGGAGCGTTAAATTTCAGAATTCTAATTCGCATCGAAGCAAGCGGCAAGCTTTACCGCCGCTGAAACCTGCGTCTAAATTTTAAAATTCTAATTTGCGCCGAAGCGAGAGATCAATTTTTGCCGCTCGCGTTTAAATTTTAAAATTTAGCTCGCGCAAATCTTGCTCCGCGCGGAATTTTAGTTCACGCGAATTTGATCTGCGCGGAATTTTAGCTCGCGCCGATTTAGCCTATTCGAAATTTTATCCGCGTAGAATTCTGGTCGCGACGCTACGTTAAATTTTACCGTAGCCTCTTGGCGTTAAATTTCGCCGACGCCCGGCGATAAAATTTACCGCCGGCAGAGCCTTGCCGCCAAAACCATCGCCAAAATACTCCGCCCTAAAATTCTTTAAATTTTATAAAATTTGACGCGCTGCTACTTTGCATCCTCGATGTAGTGCCCTACAAATTTTGAGAGATTATTGAGTATCTCGCCGCCTTTGCGGAAGCCCAACGCGCAGCCTTCGTATGCGAAAAATACCCCCGCTTGGTAGCTCTGGGCGCGCTCGTCTTTGTTTAGCTCGTAAAATTCCTGATATAAAAATTTCTGATTTTCGTAGTCGCCGCCGTTTTCCTCTATCTTTCTGCCGTCGGCGTCGAAAATCGCTACGTTCGCCCCCTCGCGCGCCAAAAACGGCTTTTTGATCATCTTTTTGCCGATGATCGGCGAAAAGGAGCTTTGCAGCAGTAGCGGGTGGTTCGGATAGAGATCCCACAGGATTTTCATAATCCCCTTACTTTGGAAAAGCAGTGTGTATGCGGGGTTTAGGATGATCGCCTTTTGATTTTGCACGATGTTTTTTAAGATGAGCGCAAGCTCGCCCTCCTCGATCGCGATCGCCTCCCAAGGGATGAGCTTGAACCAATACTCGTAGTTTTCGCCCTCAAAAAACACACCCTCTTCGTCGTTAAATTCCACCTCGTCCACGTAGGCAAAGCGCGTCTTAAAGCCCGCATCCTCCGCGGTCTGCTGCAAAAGCTTCGTCGTCTTTTCGTCCTCGACGTTGCCCGCGACGCTGCTAAATAAAATTTTCCACCCTTCGTAAAATTTAGAAAAGTCCTCCAGCTCGCCGTCAAGCACCACGAGCCGCTTGAAATTATCGCGCAGCGCGTCGTAAAGGTCGTTGAACTGGCTCGCCTCGTCCATGCCGTTTTCTTTCAGCATCGCCCACTGGATGATCGCCGTCTCAAACACCGCCGTGGGCGTGTCAGCGTTAAATTCTATCAGCTTGATCGGCTTGCCGTCCAGCCCGCCTGCAAAATCAAAGCGCCCGTATAGGTGCCAGTGCACCTCGTTTTCCCAGCTTTGTTTGATTAGATCTACGAGGTTGAAGGGGATACCGAGCTCGTGGAAAAGATTGTTGTCGATGACATGCTGCGCGGCCGCGACAAACATCTCGTATAGCTCGTTCGCCGCTTCGTAATACGCATCCGCCTCCGCAGCGCTCACGCGCACGATCTCGTCGCTGACGTAAGGGGTCTCGTCGGCGTCCGTGTGCCAGTAAAAGCCGAGCTTTTCGAGATATTCGTTGCTTAACGGCGTTATCTTTTTTAGTTGCATTTTTATCCTTTTTTTAAAATTTTAACTCATCTGAGCTGCGATCTTCGCGGCTTTTGCGAGCTTTTGATACGCATACGGCTTAGCGCAAATTTAAAGCGCGCAGGCGCACGGTGAAATTTAATTAGCGTAGATCATGCGCGGCGATCGTGCGCAAATTTAAGCTGCATGAGATCTACGGCTAAATTTTAAATGGCGCGCTTACGGTGTGGACCGAGCGCGGCAGAAGCGATAAAATTTAGTTGAGCTTCATCGCGCGTTTTTGAAAAATCGGCGTCAAATCAATGCTAAATTTGCGCAAATTTTAAAATTCTACGTTTTAAATTTAAACTCATCCGTAAAGCTGTCGTATATTTCAAAGCGCGCTTAGCCGCCGAAAAAACCGCCGCTTTTGCCGCTCTTGCTTCCGCCAAAAAATCCGCTTCTGCCGCTTCGCGCCTTGTCGTTTTGCTGCTTTGCTTGATTGAAGCTATTTACGCTTCTAGAATATGCGCTTGGGCTTTTGTAGGCGGTTTGGCGCTGGCTTTGATAGGCGGGGTTGTTAAATAGCTTGCCGCCGATCCACGAGCCGATGATGGCGCCTGCAGCGCTTGCCAAGATCGCTTCGCCCAGGCTCATGCCGCCGCTGCTAAGCTGCGCGTTTTGATTGGTTAAATTTGAAGTGCCGGCGTCGATTTTAGCGTTTTCTTCGGCCAGAAGGGCTTTGGTTTCCTCATCGCTTAAAATTCTCTCCGTGCCGTCGAGCGATCTTAAGATGATCTGGGTTTTTTCGCTCGGAAATTCCTCTAAAATTTTATATTTTCCCGGCGCGACCTCTTCGAGTCGCACGAGTGCGCCCTCTTGCAAGCGGACATTTTGCTCCTGCCCCCTATCGTCGCAGCCTGCTAACGAGCCCGCCATAACGAGCCCGAAGCCGCTTACCAGCGCATAGCTAGCGATTTTGCGTAGTTTCATTTAGATCCTTTCAGTGATTTTATATCTAGGCTTTGATTTATCAAAAGCTCGTTTCCCTCGACGCGGATAAACTCACTTTTGCCTATATTTTCGATGATTAAGCTTTGCGCTTTAAGGCGTTTTTTGCGTTTGAGCGATTTTACGAATTTTGCAAGGCTCGTCCATTCGCTGCGATCGAAGGTTTTTTCTTTGATTTCGACATCGTAGGGTTTGGTCTCGCGGCTTTTGCTCGAAAGCAGCGGTTTGTCGAAAAACGACAAAAAATACCTGAGCTTCTCGTCGCGCTCTTTATACATCAGCTTGATTTCATCTTTTGAGGCGATTAAAATTTCCTCTTTTTCTTTGTGAAGTCTGTCCTTATCGCTTTGCAGCGCTTCGATTTTACCTTTTAGCTCGGAGATTTCTTTGATGAGATAGTCGATGAAGCTTTGAGTGCCTGCCCCGCCGCTGGTGCGCGAGCTTTTCGCAGAGCTTTGCGAAGCGGACTCGCTTTGTTGCATTTCATCATCTAAAAGCACGTAGCGTACGCCGCCGCTTTCCTCGGCGCGCAAGGAATTTCTGCGGATGCGGTTGTAGACGGCTTCTTTTGAAATTCCTAAAATTTCGGCTGCTTCGCCGATCGAGACTTTTTTCATACAAAGATGCCTTTTAGCGTTTTAGGTAATTATTGCTAAATTTGCCTAAAATAGGCATTAAACGCTTCGTTTACAAAGATAGATTCCGCCTTATCGCAGCTGGCGCGCGATAAATTCCGCTCGCTTGCGCCCGCTAGATATAAAATTTCGCTTCGCTTGCAAAAGCCGCATAAAATTATTTTTTTCTGAGGTTTTAAAATTTTAGCCCAATAATGTTGCTTAATTAAGTATATTTTTTATACACTTACAAAAAATTTTAGTATTTCAAAGGAGGCGAAATGCCTGAATCGCCTAAATATAAAAAATCCGAAATTCGCTGTAAGCTCATTTTAGACGCGGCGCTGGAGCTGTTTTTAGCCAAAGGCTACGAAGCTACGAGCTTAAGCGATATCATCGAGCTTAGCGGCGGCTCGCTATCGTCGGTTTATAAGTATTTTGATAACAAAGAAAGCCTATTTTTGCGCATCATCGAACTGCAAAGTAAAAAGCTCGACGAGCGAATGAACGAGCGCATGCGAATCAATAAAGACCTAAAATTGCGTGAGTATCTGCGAGAGTTTGCAGGGATTTATCTGGAGTTTCTTTTCGCTCCGGAGGCGATAAAATTCTACCGACTGATACTTTTCAGTGGCTTTAACGGTGCGCTTAGCGAGAGCCCAAAAATCTTTTTAAAAAGCGGCGTGCTAGGTTCGCCGAATGCGCTGGATGAGTATTTGGCGGCGCATGCGGACGAGTTTGCGCCCGGACGCACGGCAAAAAGCCTGGCGCTATATTTTTGCTTTTTACTTAGAGAGCCGCATTTTAGCAGGCTGCTATTTTTCGACGAAAAGCTAAATTTCAAAGCGAGCGAGCTAATCAAGGACCGCATCGATATGTTTTTGCTCGGCGTAAAAAAGCGCTAATGGCGGAATTTTGCGGCGTAAATTCCGCGTTTTTTGCACCTTTAAATTTTATGAGCAGTTTGGGGCTTAGAATTTGATTCTATTCGACAACAAGCACTATAAAACGCCGCATATCCCGCGCTTAAAATTTAATTCTATTGATGCAAAATTTTTGAAATGATTAGAGCCAAAATTTTTATTTTCCGTATTAAATTCCGTGCCGAAGTTAGAATTTCGTCGTGGAATTTCGCGCCTCTTGCCTGCGCCTTTAAATTTGCGCCACTCAGATTTTAAATTTAATAAAACCTCTTATAATCCCGCGAAATTTCAGATCAAAAGGATAAAAAATGGATTATGATATCATCGTAATAGGCTTTGGCAAGGCGGGCAAAACCCTTGCCGCAAAATCCGCCGCGCTAGGCAAAAAGGTTGCTCTCATCGAGCGCTCGCCGCAGATGTACGGCGGCACCTGCATCAACGTAGGCTGCATCCCGACCAAGCGACTAGTTACCGCAAGTAAGGAAGCCGGCTTCGTAAATTTCAGCGTGCTCGGAGAGTATTTCGTGCTGAGCATGCAGAAAAAGGACGAGCTCGTAGAGGCGCTGAGGGCGAAAAATTTAGCCATGCTAAAGGGAAGCCCAAATATCGACGTAATCGACGGCGAAGGCTCATTTACGAGCGCGAATTCCGTGCGCGTGCTAAGTCCCGATGGACAAACGCGTGAAATTTCGGCAGAAACGATCGTCGTAAATACGGGCTCGAGGGAGGTCGAGCCTAGCTTTGAGGTAAGCTCGCAGATCGCTTATAGCAGCGAAGAAATTTTAAATTTAAAGATCCTGCCGAAGCATCTAGTAATCATCGGCGGCGGATTTATCGGGCTTGAGTTTGCTTCGATGTTTGCGGGGTTCGGCTCTAAAGTCAGCGTGTTGATGCGATCGAAATTTATGAAAAACGAGGATGAGGACGTGGCTGCCAGCGTCAAATCTGCTCTGCAGGCCCAAGGCGTGGAGATTATCGAAGGCTGCGAGTTTTTGAGCTTAAATGACGGGGAGTTGAAATTTAACCTCGCGGGCGAAAGCAGGGTGATCTTAGCGGACGCGTTTTTATACGCCCTCGGTCGTCGCGCAAATACGGGCGAGCTAAATTTAGCCGCTGCGGGAGTGCAGACGGACGCGCACGGCAATATCATCACGAATGAGCATCTGCAAAGCTCGACTGCTGGCATCTACGCGGCAGGCGACGTGCGCGGCGGCGAGATGTTTACCTACACGAGCTTAGATGATTTTAGGATAATTTTTAGCGCGCTTTTCGGGGACGGCGCGCGCACTACGAAAAACCGCGCACCGCACGCAAGCGTGCTGTTTACCCGCACGCCGCTAGCTCGCATCGGCCTTAGCGAGCGCAAAGCAAGAGAGAGCGGGCGCGAGATCAAGGTGCTGAAGCTTTCGATGGCGGCGGTGCCTGGCGCTAAGGTCGTAGCGCACGACGAGGGAATGATGAAGGCGGTCGTGGACGCAGCTAGCGGAGAAATTTTAGGTGCGGCGCTTCACTGCGTAAACGCGCACGAGATCGTTAATGAGCTGGCGATCGCAATGGCGCTGGGCGCGAAGGCGGATTTTTTCAAAACCCAAATTTTTACGCACCCGAGCATCAGCGAGGCGCTGAACGATCTTTTCGGACAGTTTTAAATTTGAAATTTAACGGCACTCGGGCTTAGGGATGTCCGAGTGCCTAGGCGTAAATTTATCATAAAATTTAATGCGCCGGAGCGGGTTAAATTTGGATTGGGTTAATAATTTGAGCCCTTGCCACCAGCGCCTTTCTTGGTCGCTATAGCTTGGCACGCATCGCTTCATCCGCCGCTTGTAAAAAATAATTTCTAGGTTATCTTGGAATTGTTTTGAAAGAGCTGTGCGTAAAATTCTGTTAGCACCTATCGGTATGTACTAATCGCTTGTTGTTTAGAATTTCAAAAATTTATACTTTATGGATAGGCTCAAAATTTTATCTATCCCCAAATATCAAATAGGCTAAATTTTTACTCAAATTCCCATACGCAACTACCCAGTATTCTCGTATGATATTTTTGATTTGAAAGTTATCGTCCAGAAAGTCGGCAAATATTTTAATCCTATCTTTGTCTACTGAGCCTAGCTCTTCATCCTCTTTCTCAAACGAAGCGACAATTAAATGCGACAGAGCAATCTTATCGTGGAAATTTAATGTCTTGTTTTCCAGTAGATTTATCATTGACGTAATTTTGCCGATATCTGCTAATTCTAGCTCCCAATCTTGCTCATCTCCCGTCGAATCTAACCCCAAAAGCTTATTTAATTTTATTGCACTTTCTTTTCTTACGAAATAATCGGTCATTTTATTATCCTTTATAATTTTTTTAGCTGTGATACTTAGACGAATGCGCCATCTAGCAGCTTTTTGGAATTTTTCAAAGCCCATACGAAATTTTCGAGCTCTACGCAGTCTTTTAATTCAAATCCAAAATTTAACAAACCTACCGATAGGGCGTCGCCATCTTTTATGACATGCGCTATTAGATTGCCTTTATGTTCTATACTCACTTTATTCTCATATCTTGTAAATTTAAAGATATTTTTCGAGCATCTTCCGTTTCTTTTTGAAAATTTCTCAAACTGCTCCGCAAAATTCGGTCTTTGATTCCCATCTTTTAGCCATAATCCCCCAGCATATAGCGCCCATATAAGCTCGTAAAAATTGATATTATGCCGAGTCTCGGTAGCAGCGACTAAAAGCTTATTTGTTTCATGGTTGATCTGTATTAAAGGCTCTCTGTCCATATGCCAAATCTCGGCTACTACTTTTTCTCTATCCGGCACGGAGGCAATTAAAAATTCAAATTCATTTTTTATCATATTAAAATCCTATTTTTTGTTTTTTGCTACCTAATTTAATTTGAATGCTCTATCGTTCGAGCCTAAATCGTATTTATCCCATTCTTTTATGACATCTTGCGCCATACCCTTTATGCGGAATTCCTGCTCTTCTAAATTAAACATCTATTTTTCTCCATAATTCTATTAAATCATCATATCTAAATCAAATTTCTATCCATATCAAATATTTTGGGATAGTTTTTATAGTTTATTTCGATATAGTCGCCCTTTTTAAATTTTACAGCTTGCGTCGATAAAACCTCTAAAACTACGAATTCAAATCCAAAAAATAGCTCATCCCATCCCTCTTCTCCTTCTTCGAGACCTGGATCGCAGCATCCTTCAAAATCGTCATAAAATCTGACTTTGTATATATCGTTTTCATCAAACTCAATGATAAACTCTCTTTTATTTAGTTCATATATATTTCTCGCCAAATTTTTCATAATATCGCGTTCGTTATCCGAAAATCTTAACAAAAAATTCTCGTAAATTTCCTTTCCGCTTAGTATCGCACTCCTTTTTGCAGTTTAGCAAAGATTTATCCGCTTGAGCCTTTTAATCGGCTTCTTGGCTATTGTATTTCGCACTCTCGATCTTTGCAAGCGTTAATTTCGCTAAAGGATTGATAAGTTTAGCGATGCAATATTTATTATCGCATGTAATCACGCTTTGGCGCCCATCTACTTTCATTGCATTGGAGCAATTCGGGCACATTACATAGCCTTCGCCTAAATCAACGCCAATTGGAAAATCTAGCCCTCTCTGCTCTTTCAAAAATCTAAAAAATTCCTCTTTTGAAATTTTGATATTAGAAAATAATCGAAAAATTTCTTCTGCCTTTTGCCTTATCTCGCCTTCTTTAAAAAATACGTTAGGAGCCTTTTTAAAATCTTCATCAAACTCAGAAAATCTACCCGCCATCATATCCAATTCTTTTAATGCCTGCTCTTCCGCTTTATTGGTTGCGCAATATTGCGATTCCAAATCATACATCTTATAAAATTCATCGCAAAACAGCTCTATATCGCACCAATCGTATATGAATCCAGCTATAAAATAATACAACTCTTCATTTTGCTGCATATTTCACCTCATTTTAAATTTTATCGCCATTTTTATTATTTATGCCTTTTATAATTTCGCACAATAGATCATTTTCAGCGGCATTTTTCTCATCCAATATTGACACGCCCATAGTTGTTGGAGTAATCTTAGATAAAAATAGATTTACAAGCTCTGTTTTTTCATCGATTCCGTATGACAATGTAACGATATCCAATAAATCGTGCCGCTCTATAAAACTATCAAAGATATCTTCTAATTGCGACGCTTTCTCTGCGTAGAAGAATACCCACTTGACGCCTATAAGAAAATCCGTTGTGATATTACTAAAGATATCTATCTTATCCATAAAGTGCGATCCGATAAGCAAATATATATCCGAGCCGCTTTTAGACAAAGAGTTAAGCTCATAAATAGAACCGATATTTTTGTAATTTAGCATTTTATTTCTCGCTTCCTTGCTTTTTTATCGTCTTTAGCCACTCTTTTTCAAATTTATAATATTACTCAAGCTTTTTATTCTTTTCCGCTTGATTCCACTTTTCTATCTCAGCATAATCTTGCAGCTCGCCTCCGCACTTAGGGCAAACGCTCCTATCTTTAACGCCCGAGAAATTATAAAATTTACTTCTCATATTTTTAAAATTTTACCGTAATTTTCCTACGAAATTTTACTTAAATTTGGCTTCAGTCGTTTAAAATTTTATCTCTTTGAAATTTAAATTTCAACCATTGTCCGGCGTTTTAAATTTCACCGTTTTTTAAAATGCGCGCCTTAAACGCCGCTTTAAAATTTACGCAGACGCGAGCGAGCGAGGAGTCGCCGCGATAAATTTAAAGTCAAATTTTATTTCTAGCCATTTTTTAATTCGTTTCTTATTTTTAATATACTAAAATCCCGCTCCGTTTCATTTGCAAATTTGAAACGTATTTTAAAAACAGGGAAAGCCGATGAGCGAAAGAAATTTGCAAATTTTAGGTTGGGCGGGCACATGTCTGTCGGTCATTATGTATGTATCCTACGTGCCGAACATAATGGCAAATTTAGACGGCAACAAAGTCCCATTTCTCCAGCCGCTCGCAGCCGCGATAAACTGCACGATATGGGTCAGCTACGGTCTTTTAAAACCTAAAAAGGACTATCCGCTCGCCGCGGCGAATTTCCCGGGGATCATCTTTGGGCTGCTAACTGCAATAACGGCGCTTTAAACCGCGCCTTTAGCGGCTTGATAAATTTCAAAATCGCCCGCGCCATATCTTGCCTGCCGCGTCCGCAACGCTTTTTAGTCGCCTACTACGCTGCAACTGCTCGATCGCCTGTCGCGCTGAGCCTGAGCTAGCTTACCACAAGCGCGCCCACACCTTACAAACCCATTACGACGCGGCTTTAAAATTTCACAAAATCGCCCGCGCCGCATTCAAATCTGCCGAATTTAAATAACTTTTATACAAAATTTGATAAGCTTATTTTGATTAAAATTTTATCTTTAAAAGGACGAAAAATGAAAAAGGTCATCACTTGCGTCGATCAAAATGCGCTTGCCCCAGCGATTAGAGATTACGGAATTTACGTCGCTAAAACCTTGGGTGCCGAGCTCGTGTTTATTCACGTGGTTGAAATCCCGGAGCTTGGCGAGAATTTTTATGGGCTAGCCGCAGGCGGAATCGTCCTAGGAGAGAATGATATCCTTGCAAATAGCTACGGAAGTCCCACACTAGGCGGCGTGGATGCGGAAAAAGACCACGAAGAAGCTGAAGCGATGCTGGATGAATATATCTGCGCCGCGACTGCTGCGGGCGTGAAGGCGAGTAAGATCATTAAAGATGGCGATTTCATCGACGTTATCGCTGAGTACAAGGACGAAGCTGAAATTTTTGTACTCGGTATCAAGGGCTCAAATAACGAGGACGTAGGCTTTAACGCAAGCGTGCTGATAAAGGAGCTTCACGTGCCGTCGCTGCTCGTAAATAAGGAATTTTCACCTATTAACTCGGTGCTCATCGCATTTGACGGCACTGACGCGGCAAAACGCACGCTTGAGTTTATAAAGAGCTCAAAGCTTCTTGCGAGCGCGCATAAGCATGTCTTGCACATCAATGCGGGTGCCACAGAGGGCGAGCGGATGCTAGATCTGGCACGCGAAATTTTAGGCACTCAAAACGCCACTTTCAAATTCATCCAAGCGGAAGTGCCCGCCGATGAGATCATCAAATATCGCCGTGCCAATAACCTCGATCTGATCGCTACCGGTGCCTTTACGAAAGGGTTTTTCAAAAAGCTCTTTTTAGGCAGCGTCTCCGAGGATATCTTGCACAATGCGCTTGTACCGGTGCTAGTGCTATCGTAATAGCAAGACCAAACGCCGATAAACGCTAAATTCCGTCGTTTACGTTATTTTAAAGCGGCGGAATTTTAGAATTTTAAATTTTTCAATCCTTCGTTTTTCAAATTCATATACTTTTTAAAATTCATAGAAATTTTGCTTAAAAATTCGTCAATAGATCTTATTAAATTCCATTAAATTAGTAATTGCATATAAAATTTTATGATTTAGTTTATTAAAAATTTTATTATTATTTAAGAAGAATTGTAAGATAATCCCGCCAATAAATTGATATAGATTATAAAATCTAAAAAGGATTTTTATGAAAAAGGGTAAAATCTTACTTTCTTTTGCGCTACTTTGCTCGCCGTTTTGGCTTACTGCGGCGCAAAATAGCGGCGCTTCTCAAAACTCATCCGCCGCAAGCTCCACCTCTAAAATTTCGTCGTCGCAAAGCTCGCGCGCAGCCACCGCACCGCGGATTTCCACGCCGTCTGCTTCGAATTTAGCCTCTAATAGTGCGGCTCCGCAAAGTGGTAGCGCGACAAATTCTACGCTGCAAGGTTTGGACGACGATAATCTCGGCACCATAAACGTCACGGGCAAGGCCGATCTGTCCACTACCGAGGGTACGGGCTCTTATACGACGGGCAATATGAGCACTGCGACGGGGCTAAATTTAAGCATAAGAGAAACGCCGCAGTCTATAAGCGTCATCTCCAATCAGCTTTTAAAAGATCTGAGCCTGCACAACGCCGAAGAGGCTCTTTCAAAATACGCCACCGGCATTTCGCTAAATAACGACGCAGGCGGCAATCGCATCGTCTCCCGCGGCTTTTATGTCGATAATATCCAAGAAGACGGCATCGCAAGCTCGGTTTCCAGCTCCGTGTTCGGGCCGCTGGGCTCATCGAAGGAATTTACCGATTTGGAATTCTACGATCGCGTTGAGGTTCTGCGCGGCGTAGCGGGCCTTACGCAAAGCAACGGCGAGCCCGGCGGCACGATAAATTTAATCCGAAAGCGCCCGAGCGATCAGTTCGGCTTTAACACAAGTCTAAGCGGCGGTAGCTGGGATAATTATCGCGGTATGATCGACGTAACGGACGCGGTAAATCAAAGCGGTACGGCACGCGCGCGGTTGATCGGAATTTTAAGTAAAACGGGCTCGTTTAAGGACTATCCGCGCAACGGCTATCGCGAAGGCGTCGGCGTTTCGACGGAATTTGACGTGGCCGATAAGACGCTTCTTAGCGCGGGATTTTTGTGGCAAAAAACCGTCGGCGTATATGATATTTACGGCGTGCCCGTCTTGGATAATCAAAAAAATTTATTAAATTTACCGCGCAGAAGCTATTTCGGTTCGGATTGGGATAAGAGCGAATATGAAAAATTTAACGTCTACAGCGAACTTTCGCACGAATTTAGCGATGATCTGAAAGCCTATGCGAGGCTCAATTATACCGATAGCGACAGCATGTTAAAATTCGGAGCGCTCGGCGGGGCAAATCCTTACAACGGCTCTACGTCGCATACGGTGCGATATAGGATTTACGATAACGACTCCAAAGAGATCGGGTTTCAAACGGGGCTAGACGGCAAATTTGAAGCATTCGGGCAGAAGCACGACTTTTTCTTAAACGGCTCGCTTAGCAATGAAAAACTTAATTGGCGCGAGACTAGGACGAGAGATTCGTCTTTGGCGTCGCTGGGGATGAATATTTATAACTGGGACCGCTCAAAGATTGTCCAGCCCGATTGGAGCAGTGCCGCTAGCTTTAAAGACCGAAGCTCCACTACCATAATGCAGCGCGCGATCTCGCTCGGGACTAGATTAAACTTAACCGACGATTTTCACTTTTTGCTCGGCGGGCGCTTTTCGAAGGTAACCTACAGCAGGTATTATTATAATATTTTGCGCGGCACGGCTTTGCATAGCGCGAGCCCGAGTAAATCGGATTTCACGCCGTATGCGGGGGTAGTCTGGGATTTTGCGGATAATTTTTCGTGGTACGCAAGCTATGCCGAAATTTTTAAGCCGCAAGCCGCGCGCGACAAGGACGGTAAAATTTTAGATCCCGTCGTCGGCTATAATTTAGAAACCGGCGTGAAGGGAGAATTTTTTGACGGCGAGCTTAATACGAATGTCGCGCTGTTTCAGATCATTCAGAAAAATAGGGCGATGAGCGATCCTCTTAATACAAACTACTCCATCGCCGAGGGCAAGGTGCGAAGCCGCGGCGTGGATGCCGAGCTGCAAGGCTCGCTTACTGAGAATTGGAAATTATTCGCAGGATATACTTTCAACCGCAGCGTCTATTTAAAGACGGAAAGAACCTCCGCAGCGGTCGATTATAGCAAGGGCGCAAACGCCAAACGCTACATTCCGAAGCATCTGTTTAAGCTCTATACGAACTATGAAATTCCGCTCGGCGAAAATCGTAAGGTTACTTTGGGCGCCGGCATGCGCTATCAGAGCAAAACCGCTTCGATATATCGCGAAAACGTTGCGTACTACGCCGCGCCGCAGAAGGCTTACGCGCTGTGGGACGCGAACGTCGGCTATCATTTCGACAAGCACTTTAGCGTAAATTTTGCGGTCAAAAACATCACGGATAAGAAGTATTTTCAAAATACGCAAAATCACGTCGCTGGGCATAACAACTACTACGGCGAGCCGCGGAATTTTATGCTGACGCTTAATTATACGTATTGAGCGCGGATGAAATTTGCGCTTATGCGAACTTGGATAAACTCCTCGCACGCGGCCTTGGATAAATTCCGCGCTTCATAAGGGCGCGGATGAGGCGGGCGCAGAGGCGCGAAGCTAAGCTTTGTCGCAAGTGGCACGTAGCGAGGCGAGTAAAATTTGAACGAAGCCGCGGGATTAAAATTTAACCCGCGATTTAGTTAATTAGCGATTGATTAGCGCGGACGATTGCAGGCGATGCGGGCGAGGGCGATAAATTTAATCTCGCGAAATTCCAAGCGAATTAAACGCGCAGACTTGCGAGCATAAATCCGCTCGCGAGCCTGCGGGATCAAATTTAATCCCGCGATCTCGCTATAACCTACGCTAAATTTTAAAATTTAAAGAGAAAATTTGAAAACTTTAAGACATTTTTTTGAAATTCTACGTCCGCACTGGTTCGGCAAAGGCGCGGCGAAGCTGTGGGCGCTGCTGCTGCTCGCGCTTGGTTTTAGCCTCGCTATCATCAAAATCAGCGTGCTGATGAACGCGTGGGATAAACGCTTTTACGACGCGCTAAGCGAGCTTAAAGGCGAGCTCATTCCCGCGCTCGTGGGCGAGTTTTTGCTCTACACGGCGCTCATCGTGCTTTTCATCGTCTGCGGCAACTGGCTTCGCAAACTGCTCGTAATCGTCTGGCGCGAGCGGCTAAGCGCGATGATGGAGCGCAAATGGCTACATAACGCAAACTTCTACCGCACGAGCCTTGATGGAAATTTTAGCGCCAGGGGCGGATCAAATTTAGAAAAACCTGGCGACGTAAATTTAGATGAAAATTTAAACGAGCGCGCAGAGTGTTCCGCAGCCGAGGCGGACAGCGCGGCTTTGCATAGAGACGCAAAGGGGTTTGAAATTTTACCGAGCGCGGCGAAGCAAAATGCAGCAGGGCAAAGCGGCGCAAGCGAGAATGAAATTTCATCCAAAACTTGCGCAGATTGTGAAATTTCAAAAACGATCGCAAAGCTAGACAATCCCGATCAGCGTATCGCCGAGGACAGCTTGCTGCTCGTGCAAAAAAGCGTCGATCTCGTAAAATCGCTCGTCTATAATCTCGCCAAGCTCATCGCCTTCGTTGCGATCTTATGGCAGGTCTCGAAGGTGCTGAAATTTGAAATTTTCGGCATGCACTTTGAGATCGAGGGCTTTTTGCTCTACGTAGCGCTCCTTTATACGCTACTTTGTTCGCTGATTACACATCTCATCGGGCGCAGGCTTAGGAGGCTAAATTTTGCTAAGCAGCGCGCCGAAGCCGACTACCGCTCGGATCTGTTGCTAGTGCGCGAAAACGCAGAAGCCGTAGCCTTTATGCGCGGAGAGGGTGCCGAGCGCAGCCGCTTCCGCGCGAGCTTCGGCGAGATCATGAAAAACTGGCGCAGCATCATGAATACGGAATTTCGCCTCGAATGCTTTTCGGCAAGCTACCTAAAAATCACGAATTTAATCCCGATCTTTGCCTGCTTGCCGCTGTATTTGTCGCGCGCGATGAGCTTTGGCGACATGATGCAGGCGCGCTCGGCGTTTTACAGCGTGCAGGACGGATTTGCATGGTTTATGGACTATTACAAGCAGATCATGGAGTGGGCGGCGAGCGTGCAGAGGATCTATGAGTTCATCTCGCGCATGGATGGCGAGAGTGCAAATCTGCGTGCTTGCGTCATACAAAGCGACGAAAATTCCGCTCGTTGCGAGGGCTTGTCGGTCTTCACGCCTACGGGCGAGCCGCTGATCGAGGATCTACGCTTCGAGCTTGCGCCCGCGCAGTTTATAATGCTGCGAGGCAAGAGCGGCGCGGGCAAAAGCACGGCTCTGCGCTACGTCGCAGGTCTTTGGAGATACGGTCTCGGCGAGATTAGCCTGCCGCGCACGGGAGTGATGTTTATGCCGCAAAAGCCCTATCTGGCGCCACTTAGCCTAAAAGAGCTCATTTCCTATCCGCAGCCGCCGCGCGCAGATGACGCAGAATTTTTAGAAATTTTACGCCGCGTAGGACTTAAGAAATTTGCTCGCATGCTAAACTCGCGCGCCGATTACGTTAAAATTTTAAGCGGCGGGGAGGCGCAGCGGCTTAGTTTTGCACGTATTCATTACCACAAGCCGAGCTTTGTTTTCGCAGACGAGATCACGTCCGCGCTTGATCTCGCCTCGGCGCGCGAGCTGCTACTGGGTCTGCGCGCGGATCTACCGAGCCTAGGCATGCTAGCGATCGTGCATCAAACAGGGCTTGAGGACATATTTGAGCGGACGATAGAGCTTTAAATTTTATCGTTTAAATTTCACGCCGCGCCGCTTTATGCCGCTCTGCTACGAAATTTATATCTTTTTAAATCCGCATTTATTAAAATTACTCGTTTATATCAAGCGGCGATAAAATTTAGCCGAGACTCTCGGTGTTCACATACATGGGCATCGGCACCCGCGCGGCTAGGCGCTTGCACGCAGTCGGTGGCATAGCACCGCCGTAGGTAAGTATTTACGGCGCAACGAGTAGTTCGGAAGTCGGTCGGCAGTGCGCGATCGCGGTTCTGTACGGAAATTTAAGATGATAAAATTTAAACGCGAGATAGTCTGCTCAATGCGCGAGCGTCGCAATAAGTCGGTAGCGCGTCAGATGGCGCGCCATAGTCGAGAAGCGGAGCGGCAATACGTACCTACTCGGCGCCGTATGACATAACTTTCGCTCGGACAAATCATCATTGTAACGGCGCGATGATCGAAGCGAGCAGCGCTGCCGTGACGGCGGATCGTTAAAGAGTAGTGCAGCGGATACCGCAATAGCATGACGGCGCAGCAAGCAGTGTAAAACACCGCCGTGACACAATATGCAACCGCGATCGACGACAGGATGCGTATGTAGGTAAGGCGCAGTGCAAGTAGCGCAAACGCCGCGATACGATGATGGCGATCCGCGGAGCGTATAGGTGAAGCAGCGGTGCGAGCGGCGCAATAACGCCGAGGCGATACGATAGCGGCGACCGACGGGACGTACCGGTGCAGCAGCATAGCGCTTGCGGGCATTCCGCGTGAAGTCGCTAAATTTTAAAAAAAGCAAGGAGATTTGATGCTTAAGGCGGGGATTGTCTATAAATTTGCGCTCATCGTGCTGCTAGGCTGCGCGCTTTGCATTTTGGGCTTTTCGGGCGCCTACTTTGCGCACGGTGAATATGACGAGGCGTGGATGAGCCTGCATAAGATCGCAGGATTGGGCCTGCTTTGCGTCGCAATTTTGCACGTGATCACTAGGCGAAAGAAGCTCGTAAAGCTCTGGGGCGAGTTTTTGGACGTAATTTTAAGGCGCAAAAATCCCGGCTTTTGCAATATGGACCGCATCATCGGCGCGATCGAGCCTTATAACATCAGAGAGATTGCTGATAAAATGGGCTTTGGTGCGGACGAGCTTGCTGTGATTTTGAAATCAAACGGTATCAAGCCTATAAACGCAGATCAGAACCTACGCGAGCTTGCAAAGCTCAACGATGAAAAAATCTTCTTCATCTTGGTACTTTTAATCGAGGCAAAATTCGGCAAAGCGGGTGGATGTAAGGTCTAAATTTTAAAAGGCTAATAGCCCGCGTTTGCGATCGCTTCGGCTTGAGAGTGTGCGATGAGCGGATCAATGATCTCGTCGAACAAGCCGCCCGCCATGATCGCGTCTAGGCGGTAGAGAGTTAAATTTATGCGGTGGTCGCTGATGCGGTTTTGCGGATAGTTGTAGGTGCGGATCCGCCCCGAGCGATCGCCGGTGCCTACCTGATCCTTGCGATCTTTGCGCTCTTTCTCTAAGCGCTCCTGCTCCTGCATATCGTAAAGGCGCGCCTTTAGCACCTTCATCGCCGCCTCTTTATTTTTGTGCTGATCCTTGCCGTCTTGATTGGTAACGACTAAACCGGTCGGGATGTGAGTGATGCGAACGGCGCTATCGGTGGTATTTACGGACTGCCCGCCGTGGCCGGAGCTGCGCATAACGTCGATGCGAAGGTCATTTGGGTTGATCTGTATCTCGCTATCCTCGATCTCCGGCATAACGGCGACTGTGATCGCGGAGGTATGCACCCTACCCTGGCTCTCCGTTTCGGGAACGCGCTGCACGCGGTGGGTGCCACCTTCAAATTTCAGTCGCGAATACGCTCCCGCGCCCTTTACGAGTAAGATTGCTTCTTTATAACCGCCGACGCTGCCTTCGCTGGTGCTTACGATCTCGCATTTATATCCGCGAAGATCGGCGTAGCGCAGGTACGCGCCGAGTAGATCGCCCGCAAACAGCGCCGCTTCGTCGCCGCCTGTACCGGCGCGAATCTCAAGGAAGATATTCTTATCGTCGTTGGGGTCTTTCGGAAGCAGTAAAATTTTGATTTTTTCTTCGAGCTGCGGTTTTTGCGTCTCTAAGTTTTTAAGCTCCTCTTTGGCTAGCTCGCCGAGATCGGCATCGCTTAGCAGGGCTTTGTTTTCTTCGATCTGATTTAAAATTTTAAGATACTCGCTAGCCGCCTCTTTGATCGGCTCGATACTGCGCTGCTCCTTTGATAGCGCCGTCATATTAGCGATATCTGCGGTAACCGCGGGATCGCTAAGCAGGCGGGAAAGCTCGTCGTAGCGATCCAAAAAAGGCTTTAGTTTATCGGCTAGCATTTAAATTTTATGCGTAAGGGGCACTTACGCAGCGATTTTTAAAGAATTTACGAGTTTGGCTAGGCGGCTTACTTTTCTACTCGCGGTCTGTTTTTTCAAAAAGCCCCTGCTTACGAAGCTGTGAAAGCTTTCATTAGCCGTTTTTAGAGCCTGAGTCGCTGCGTCTAGATCCTTGCTCTCGACCGCCTCTCTTACGGCTTTTGTGATATTTTTTACTCTGGTGCGATAAAATCTATTTCGCTCCGTTCTTTTTATGGTTTGTCTCGCGCGTTTTTCGGCGGATTTGTGATTTGCCATAACGTTCCTTTTCGGTTAAATTTGAACCTGCGATTATACGTAAAAAATATTTAATCGACGCTTAATTTAAGTAAAATTTAAATATAGTTTAAATTTATTAAGATTAAACTTTTTCTGGTAGAATTTCTCGATTTTTATACAAGGATTTGATAATGAAACTTTTCGGAACGGACGGCGTACGAGGCAAAGCGGGAGAATTTTTGACCGCCGAGCTTGCGATGCGCGTAGCGATGGCAGCAGGAATTTATTTTAGGAAAAATTCCGTTACGAATATGATTTTAGTCGGCAAAGATACCCGCAGAAGCGGCTATATGATAGAAACCGCGATCGTTGCGGGCCTTACCTCAGTGGGCTACAACGTCCGCCAGATCGGACCGATGCCTACTCCTGCGATTGCCTTTCTTACGGAGGATATGCGCTGCGACGCGGGAATTATGATAAGCGCGAGCCACAATCCATACTACGACAACGGCATTAAATTTTTCAACAGCGAGGGCTTTAAACTCGACGAAAAAGAGGAAGCGCAGATCGAAAAAATTTATTTCAGCGACGAACTCATTGCCGAGGCGCGCACCAAAATGATGCAAATCGGCGCCGCAAAGCGCGTAGACGACGTCATCGGAAGATACATCGTGCATATTAAAAATTCCTTCCCGAAGCAAAAGACGCTGCACGGGCTTCGCGTCGTGCTTGATTGCGCAAACGGAGCAAGCTACAGGGTCGCACCTACCGTATTTAATGAACTGGGAGCCGAAACGATCGTCATCGGCGACGAGCCTAACGGGAAAAATATAAATGATGCTTGCGGCGCGCTAAGCCCGCAAGGTCTAGCCGGGGAAGTAAAGCGCCTACGCGCCGACGTCGGCTTTGCTTTTGACGGGGATGCCGATAGGCTCGTAGTCGTGGATGAAAACGGCGAGATCATCCACGGCGACGCGCTACTTGGAATTTTAGCAGTTTATTTGAAAGGAAAAAATCGCTTAGCAGGCAATAAAATGGTAGCCACAGTAATGAGTAATTCTGCGCTGGAGGATTTTTTAGCTAAACACGACATCGCGCTTCATCGCTGCAATGTAGGCGATAAATTTGTACTTGAGACGATGCACGAACTAGGCGCAAATTTTGGCGGCGAGCAGAGCGGGCATGTGATTTTCGGCGATTACGCCAAAACGGGCGATGGCATCGCAAGCGCGCTGCAATTCGCCGCCTGCATGCTGGATATGAAAAAGAAGGCAAGCGAATTTTCGGGGATGATTAAGCCCTATCCGCAAATTTTAAAGAATTTAAAAATTTCGGATAAAAAGCCGCTTGAAAAATTAAAAGGGCTAAAGGAGCTTGAAGCAAGCCTCAAAGCGGACAAAATCCGCTCGCTCTTTCGCTACTCCGGCACCGAAAACGTTATCCGCCTCTTGCTCGAGGGCAAAAACGAAAAACTGCTGCAAAAGCGAATGGACGAGGTCGAAAAATTTTTTACCAAAGCCCTAAATGAGTAGCGCTGCGGTGAAATTTTACGATGCGACAAGCTATCGGCTCCATACGAAAAGTGCGGATAAAAAACGCAGGCTTTACATATTTAAATTTGGATTGCAAGATGGCTAAGACCTGTATTAAATTTATCCTGCTTTTCGCGGTGATCTTTGCGATCGATCAAGCGATCAAACTTCTATTTTTAAACGGCTTTTCGTGGCAGGGCGAGTTTTTTTCACTAGAGCTTACGCTTAACCGCGGCGTTGCGTTTTCGATGTTTGCCTTTTTGGGTGAAAATTTAAAATTTATCCAGATCGCGCTGATCTCAGCGCTTGCGGCGTATGTATTTTGTCATAAAAAGCTCTTTTGCGAGCACTGGATGCCGTTTGCGCTTATGCTTGCGGGAGGTTGTTCAAATTTACTTGATCGCTTCATTCGCGGCGGCGTGGTCGATTACGTCGCGTGGCATAAATGGTTTGAGTTTGCGGTGTTTAATTTTGCCGACGTAATGATAGATATGGCCGTAGTGATTTTTATTTTTCAGGGTTTACACGCCGCAAAAAAGGAGAAAAATGAAGAGAAATAATTACATCGCTTACGCGCTTTGGTTTTTAGGTGCGTTTTCGTGGATCGCAGCTATGCCGATCGGCGGCGGACTGCATAGAATTTATTGCGACAAATTTATCAGCGGATTTGCTCAAATCGCGCTATTTTGGCTAGGGAGCTTTACACTATGGTTTTTAGTGGGCTTTTTGTTTTGGGCGATTTGGGGAATTTGGATTTTGCTAGACATATTTTTCGTAGGAATTTGGGTAGAAGATTTAAATGCTTTTGCAAGCGAGACCGAGGAGGACGACTACGAGGGACGTCTAAAAAAAGTCGATGCGCTCTTTGAGCTATATCAAAAAGGCGCGATTTCCAAAGAGGAATTTGAAGCTAGAAAAGAAATTTTAATGAGAGATTAAGGAGAAAAAATGAGTTACTATTGGTTTAAATTTGTCCATTTTGCGGGCTTTATTTCATGGATGGCGATGCTATTTTATATGCCGCGTCTGTATGTTTATCACGCTGAAAATTTAGACAAGCCGGATTTCGTAAAGGTCGTTAAAAAAATGGAGCGGATGCTGTATCACGCGATCGGCTGGATAGCGATGGCAGTGACGGTTTTTAGCGGCGTGATGCTTATCATTTTAAATCCGGGGCTTATGAAAATGGGGTATTTTCATATAAAATTACTAGCTGGGGTTTTGCTAATCTGTTATCATTTGTGGCTGTATTATTATATGTATAAATTTGAAAAAAACGAGTGCCACAGGAGCGGAAAATACTTCCGTGCGATCAACGAAGGCCCTACGATCATAATGTTTATAATACTTTATGCAATGCTAATAATGCCCAATTTACCGAGCAACTAGCCCGTTTTGATAAAAATTTAATTAAAATTTGCATAAAATTAGAGCAAAATTTTAAAGGAAGCATGTGCAACATATCATTAAGAAAATTTTATCAAGCGAAAGTAGCGCCGGCGTTATATTACTTCTATCCGCGGTTTTTGCGATCGTAGCTCAAAATGTGGACTTTTTATCGAAATATTACGAAGCGTTTTTGCATCTAAGTTTTACCATAGGCGTGGGTTCTGCGAAGCTCGACGAATCGATGCATTTTTTGGTAAATGATGTGCTCATGGCGATATTTTTCTTTGCCATCGGACTTGAGCTCAAGCGCGAAAAGATCGAAGGACAGTTGCGCCATTTCTCTCAAATTTTACTTCCTAGCTTCGCGGCTTTAGGCGGAGTAATGATGCCTGCGATCATATTTTCGATCATCAACTGGGGCGATGCCGTCGCGATGAAGGGTTGGGCGATCCCTACGGCGACCGACATAGCCTTTGCCGTGGGCGTTATGGCGCTTTTGGGCAAAAAAATCCCGGCTAGCCTTAAAATTTTCGTTTTGACGCTTGCAATAATGGACGATCTGTGTGCAATTTTAATCATCGCTTTATTTTATTCCTCAACCATAAACGCAATCTATCTAGGCGGCGCGGCTGCCTGTGTCGCAATAATGCTAGCGATGAGCAGACTTGGCGTTGATAAAAAGCTTCCATTTATCATCGTAGCCGTCGTACTGTGGGTGATGGTACTAAACTCTGGCATCCACGCGACTATCGCGGGAGTGCTTGCGGGCTTTTGCATCCCGCTTAAGACCCGCTCGGGCTCTATGCTAAAGGATATGGAGCACGGACTAGCCTACCCAGTAAATTTCTTTATCTTGCCGATCTTTGCCTTTACAAACGCAGGCGTCTCGCTAGCGGGCATCAGTCCTAGTTTTCTTTTAGGTCCGGTGCCGATGGGTATAATGCTAGGGCTATTTTTCGGTAAACAGATCGGAATTTTTGCCTTCAGCTGGATCTTAATCAAAGCCAAAATCGCCTACATGCCGGAAAACGCAGGCTGGCCACAGCTTTACGCAGTAGCAATCATCTGTGGTATCGGCTTTACGATGGCGCTTTTCGTCGATGGCCTCGCATACGGCGGTAGCGATATGTATCATTACACGGACAAGCTCGCGGTATTTTTAGGCTCGATAATTTCTGGAGTAGTGGGATTTTTCGTCGCAAAAGCAGTCGCGGTAAAACAAAGCTAAAATCCGTAAAGGGTTAGAGTCTTAAAATTCTACTAGCAACACAAAATTTTAAAATTCTACCACTCAAAAAATTATAAAATTTTAAGAGCGGCTCTAAATTTTAAAAATTTATACGTTACAAAATTTAGCTTGAAATTCTATTTGATCCAAGCGTAGCTTAAATCACCAAAATTCCCGCATTTTGCATTAAGCTTAGCGCGCATTCGTCGTAGTAGCCGCGCTCATGGTTCGGCGCGTCATACGTAGCTACCGCATCACGCGGAACGATGACGTCTTTATCGGCGCCAATTTCGTTGAGATAGGTGCGCAGGCTAAGCGCAAACTGCATCACGCAGATGTCCGTGCAACAGCCCGTAATCACGAAGCGATCGAAGCCGTCCAGAATTTTCTTATCCAAATTATGAAAGCCGTTCGTGCTGCGCTTAAAAGTGACGTTTTGCTCGCTTACGTAGGGCGCGAGCTCCTCGATCACCTCCGCTTCCGGCGAGCCAACTAGGCAGTGAACCGGATAGCGCTTCATCTCCAGATCCCGCTCAGCGTGAGCGTCGCAGATGAAATGCACGTTTTTCGCCGCCTCTATCTGCCTAATCACCGCAGGAGCGATCTTTACTATGCTAGGATCGGCCATCGCGCCGAATTTTACGAAGCCGTTTAACATATCGATCACAAATACCAAAGTTTTCATCAAAACTCCTTATAAATTTCAGGTTTCATATCTTTTAAAAGATCCATTTTAGCGCGAAATTTTAAAATTTCATCTAAATCCGCCCGAGCAATCTTCACGGCCTCTTTTTTGCCTAGGCGCGCGACGATCTCGCCGCCGGGACCGATCAGCATGGAATTTCCGCCGAAACTCTCGCCCTGCCCCGTATCGCCGCAGCCGTTCACCGCGCAGATAAAAATTTGATTTTCGATCGCGCGGGCCTTAGCGAGCGTGATAAAATGCTCTATGCGGCTTTGCGCGAACTGCGCGATCACAAAAACAATCTGCGCGCCGCGAAGCGCTAAAGCGCGAAAAATTTCACAAAAGCGCAGATCGTAGCAGACCGCTACGCCGATTTTGACCGCACGATTTTGAAATTTTATCTCGCAAATGCCTAGCTTATTGCCGCCGCTTACGATCTCGTTTTCGCGAGCAAGCGAGAAAGCGTGGATCTTGTCGTAGCGTAAAATTTCGGCTCCGTTTTGATAGACGAAAGCAGAATTATAAATTTTATCTCGCTCGGAGTTTATCGATCCGCCTATTAAAATAGCGCCGCAGTTTTGCGAAATTTCGCTTAAAAATCCCTTCGTTCGCGCAGCTCCCGCGTCGGCTAAGCGCTTAAAATTTTGCACGCAAAAGCCAATGTTAAAGGCCTCAGGCAGGACCGCTACGTCCGCGCCTTTTTTAAACGCGCGGTCTACAAGTTCGCGCGCGCGAATAAAATTTTGCTCGCAATCCGCGGCAGTAGATGCGAGCTTTACGTTCATTTGTAAGATTGCGATTTTCAACTCTTTCTCCTATCTAGGCGCCCGGCGCATCGCGTGAGCGTGAGTGAGCGCAACGGCGATGGCGTCGGTAACGTCGAGCGGTTTGATCTCCTTATTAATCCCTAAAATACGCTTTACCATGAAGGCGACCTGTTCCTTCGCCGCCTTCGCCTTTCCGGTGACCGATTTTTTTACCTGAAGCGGCGTGTATTCGGCAAAATTTCCAAAAATTTGTAAAATTTTAAGAGCCAGCGCGCCGCGAAACTGAGCGAGCTTTAAAACAGATTGCGGATTATAGGCATAAAACATCG
>CAUQPS010000011.1:0-50237 GCA_963520005.1 uncultured Campylobacter sp. | reverse complement strand
AAGCAAAAGCCGTAGCTTTTAGCCATCTCAATCTTCAACGCCTGCTCCGATCTGTCTTAAAATCGCGGCAAAGTTCGGAAACGACGTCGCGATACAATCGCTGTCCTCGACGATCATCCCCGATCTTAAGCCCAAAATCGCAAAACTCATCGCGATACGGTGATCGCCACACGGCGTGATGATCGCCGCGTTCGCCTCGCCGCCTTCGATCTGCCAGCCGTCCTGCAGCTCGCGCACCTTAATACCGCAGGCGCGAAGCCCTTCGTAGGTTACCTTTATGCGGTCACACTCCTTTACGCGCAGCTCGGCGGCATTTTTGAGCAC
Source organism: uncultured Campylobacter sp. (assembly GCA_963520005.1). Lineage (GTDB taxonomy): Bacteria > Campylobacterota > Campylobacteria > Campylobacterales > Campylobacteraceae > Campylobacter_B. The sequence continues at coordinate 49,913 of CAUQPS010000011.1, read as the reverse complement.
GCTACTTCCTTGCGCGCAGGCAAAGGCGATCGCAAGCGCAGGCGCTTCGTCTATCAGCCACGAGATATTTTCGCTCACCTCCACGGCGTGAAGCGGCGCGTAAGCAACCTCTATATCGCCGATCTGCTCGTAAATTTCGCTCGTTTTATGAAATTTTACCTCGGCACCCATGCGTTTTAAAATTTCATACGCCTCTATGCGGGTTTTATTTAGCAGCATATTTTTTAGCACGATGCGCGAGCCGGGGGTTATCGCTGCGGCGACGGCGAAGAAAAACGCCGAGCTAGGGTCGTTTGGAATAAAAATTTCAAGCGGTTTAAGCGGCGAGCTAAGCGGCGCGACTTCGATCGCAAGGCCGTCTCGCGAAATTTGCGCGCCCATCGCTTTTAGCATCCGCTCGCTATGATCGCGGCTAAGCTCGGGCTCGCTAAGCTTACACCCGCTACCGCGCAAGGCCGCTAAAATAAGAGCGGTCTTAACCTGCGCGGACGCGATTTTACTCGCGTATTCAAAATACCCGAGCTTCTGCCCGAGCACCGCAATCGGCGCCTTTTCACCGCCTTGCCGCCCATAAATTTTAGCGCCCACCTTGCAAAGCGGATCCGCAACGCGCCTCATCGGACGCTCGCTTAGATACCGATCGCCGCACAGCACGAAAAAGCCCTCTCCTCCCGCCAAAAAGCCCATAAATAGCCGCATAGCAGTGCCCGAGTTGCCGCAATCAAGCGGGACGTTCGGCTCTTTGATAGCAGCGGGAGGAGTGATCAAAATTTCGCCCCCTACGCGCTGCACGCTAGCGCCCAAAAGCTCCACGATCTTTAGCGTATTTAGCGTATCCTCGGCCTCAAGATAGTTTGAAATTTTACTCGTCCCCTCCGCTAGCAGCGAAAAGATCGCCGCACGGTGCGAGATCGATTTATCCGCGGCGATATTTGAAATCTCCGCCCGCAAAGGGCCCGCTTGCGCAAAAATTCTCATCGCAGCCCAAGTCCCAGCTTGCTGCTAAGCGCGGCTAAAATTTTATCGGTAAAGCCCGCGACTTCCTCGTCGCAGAGCGTTTTTTGAAGGTCTTGAAATACAAGTCTGATCGTCAGACTCTTTGAATCGCCCAGGCTTTCGTCGCTGTAAAGATCGCTTGGGATAAATTCCTTTAGCGCCTCGATTTTAAGGGCGTCTATACACTCTTTGATCTGCTCGAAGCGCATTCCGCTCGGCACCAAAATGCTTAGATCGCGCGATACGCTAGGGAATTTCGAATAAGCATCCGCTACGATATTTTCAAATTTAAGCTTGGAAAAATCGATCTCGCACAGATAGCTTTTATCCAGATCGCGCCCTGCTTCTACGGCGTAATCCACGCGCCCGATAAAGCCCACTATCTCGCCGCCTTGCTCGATCTGAGCTTGCTCGAATTCGCTTAAAAATTTCAAATTTTTGCTCGGGAGTCTAACGTTAAATTTACCGATGACGCTTTGGATTAAATTTGCAAAATACAAAAAATCCACCGCAGCGGGTTTTGCGCCGGCCGCGATAGAGGGCTCGGCTTTTAGTCCGCTAGCTATAAAGCCCAGCCTTAGGCACTGCGAGCCGTCCGCTTCAAACACCTCTCCTAGCTCAAAAAGCTTAACGCTCCTGCGGGAATTCTTTAAATTTCGCTCAGCAGACTCCAGCAGATGATTAATCAGCGTCGGTCTTAGCGCGTCCAGCTCGCCGTTGATCGGATTTAAAATTTTAACCTTGCATGGCTTAAAGCCTAAGCCTTCTAGCGCCTTGCTATCGTCAAATACATAATGTACGCACTCGAAAAATCCCACTGCTGCCGCCTTGCTGCGAAGCTTGCGTCCATTACATAAGCTTACGTAGGTATCGTTTAAGCGGTTTTTTTCATAGAAACTTAGCGGCGCGGCGGCGATATTATCGATGCCCACGATACGCACGATCTCCTCGCACACGTCGTGGGAATTTACGATATCGTGGCGGAAAGGCGGCACCTTGGCGGTGATGAGATCGGCTTCGACGCCTACATCAAAGCCCAGCCTTTTTAAAATTTTTACGATCTTATCGCGCGGAATTTGCGCGCCGATCATTGAGTTTATCTCTTTTTCGCTAAAGCCCACGATAAGCGGCTCCAAAGCATTTGAAATCTTTTGTGTGCCCGCATATAGGCTAACGGCTTTATTTTTAAGTAGCAATCTAAATAGCAGATCGAGCCCTAGCCTAAGCTTTGGCTCGCTGCCTCTACTTGAGCGATACACATGCTCGTCGCCTTTTAGGCCTTTGTTTTCGTTTACTGCTTTGGCGATAATTAGTGGTGCGGTGTAGTTTGCCTCTAATAGCACCACTTTGCTACTGCAACACGCCTTTAGCTCCGCGTCTTGGCAAATCCCTGCTACGCTAAGCAATCTCTTGCCCGCATAAACGCCGAACTCGCCGTTTGGCATAGGCTTTATGTCAAGCGCTACCTTGCCATCTGCGGAAGCGATCTTTTCAAAATCATAAGCTCGCAGCAACACTCCGGTAGAGTGAGTAGCGTAGTTGATGAAATTTTGCACCGCGCAGCTTTGCAAAATACCAACGCTTGCAAGACGCAAGGTCTGCTTTAAATTTAACTTCAGCTCGCCTTTGATCTCATAAGCTCGAAAAGCAAATTTAGCGCTTACCTCATCGCTTGCACGCACGCTTAAAATTCTACCGATACCAGGCGCTCCGTCGGCATCTTCAAATTCGTGCTTTTCCTTTAGCGGCAGATCAAGCGCTGCGCCTAGATCGCGCGCTATGCCTAAGATGCTAAGGCAGTCGCCGCGATTAGCGGTAAGCTCGATCTCGATAAGATCGTCGTTAAAAATTTCATGCTCGCGCAGCTCCTTGCCGAGCATAAGCTCGCCGATGCTGCTATCAAGCACCATAATGCCGTCATTCGTCTTAGCAAGTCCAAGCTCGGTTGCCGAACAGATCATGCCAAAGCTCTCCACGCCGCGAAGTTTGGCAGGCTTGATCTCAAGTCCGCCAGGAAGCACGGCGCCGATCAGGCTAACCGCGACATATTGCCCTGCCTCAACATTTTTCGCGCCACAGACGATCTGTAGGCTCTGCTTACCGACATCAACCTCGCAGACATTTAGATGATCGGAATTCTCGTGACGACGCTTGCTTTTTACGAGTCCTACGACGACGCCTTTGGGAAGCGAAATTTTATCGTGAGCGTCAACCTCAAGACCGATGGAATTTAGCGTAGAAAGTAGCCTTTCGCTTGAAATTTCGCTTATGTCGATCCACTCCTGCAACCAATTTCTCGTTATTATCATTTAAACTGCTCCAATAATCTAATATCGCCTTCAAATAGCGAGCGCAGATCGGGGATGCCGTGCAGCAGCATCGCAAATCTCTCCACGCCGAGCCCGAATGCGTATCCGCTGACATTTTTCCAGCCCACTGCCTTAAATACATTGGGATCGACCACGCCGCTGCCTAGCACCTCGAGCCAGCCCGTCTGCTTACAGACGCGACATCCCTCGCCGTGGCAGAAAATACAGCTGATATCGACCTCAGTGCTTGGCTCCGTAAACGGAAAGAAGCTAGGGCGGAAGCGCACCTTTACGTCTCCAAACATATAGCGCAAAAATTCCTCTAAAACGTATTTTAAATTTGCAAAGCTCACGCGGTCTCCCTGCTCGACTACGAGGCCTTCTACCTGATGAAACATCGGCGTGTGGGTTAGATCCATATCGCGGCGAAAGACCGCGCCCGGGGCGATCATACGCACCGGCGGAGCTTTAAATTTCTCCATCGTGCGGATCTGAACACCACTGGTGTGCGTGCGTAGCAGCCGCCCGTCATTTAGATAAAACGTATCTTGCATGTCGCGCGCAGGGTGGTATTTGGGTAAATTTAGCGCCTCGAAATTATGGAAGTCATCCTCGATGAGCGGGCCGCTTTCGACGCTGAAATTTTGCGCGATGAAGTAGTCAATGATCTTATCCATCGTCTCCATCACGGGGTGCAGCGCGCCGCAGTTTACGTTTTCGTTAAAAAGCGTGACGTCGATTGCTTCATTTTTCATCGCCTCTTTTTGCTCTGCTGCTTCCAGGCTCGCCCTTTTTGCAGCGATGAGCTCGCTGAAATAATCGCGCTTTTCATTCGCGCTTACGGCAAGCTCTTTTTTCTGCTCGGGCGCTGCGGATTTGAGCTCGGTAAAAAGCGCCGTTATGATGCCTTTTTTGCCGAAAAGCTCCAAGCGCACGGCTTCCAGCTCGCTTAAGCTCGATGCGGCGTCGATTTTTGCTTTAATCTCTTGCAAATTCTATCCTTGTAGTTAAATTTAATGGCGCGATTGTAGTTAAAATTTGATAAAAGCAAGGTAAATTTGCGTGTTTGGATTTTTTGGCTATAATCGCGGCTAAATTTCAACCTCATAAAAGGATCTAAAATGAACGTCTTTGAAAAGATCGTAAACGGCGAAATCCCGTGCAACAAAGTGTTAGAGAACGATGAATTTTTGGCCTTCCACGACATCAACCCAAAAGCGCCGATCCATATCCTGGCGATCCCTAAGAAATGCTACGAAAACTTCCAAGTAACGCCTCCTGAAGTGATGAGCAAAATGAGCGCTTTTATCCAAGAAGTAACTCGCAAAATGGGGCTTGATAAGAGCGGATACCGTCTTGTTTGCAACTGCGGCGAAAATGGGGGTCAAGAGGTGATGCATCTGCACTTTCATATCCTAGGCGGAATGAAGCTACCGTGGGACCGCGTAAGTGATCGAAATACCGAAGAGAATTTTTAAGGCTCGAGCTCAAATTCTATTAAAATCAAAATTCTGTGAAATTGCAAAATTTTACGGAATTTGCGAAATTCTTTGAAATTTTTAAAATTCCGCTTCACTTATAAGCACCGAGATTTTAAAAATAATCAACATAGTAAAACTACAAGCCAGAAAATTTATCATCAGATGCTAATATGAAATTTGAAATCGACAAGAAATTTTAACGACGCGGCAAAATTTTAAATGAGACCGAGCTTTATAAAAGGAGTTATACTTTTACATGGCGAATGAGTTAGATTTCAACGATATGAAATTTAAAACCTACATGAATTTTACTTTGAATAAGCGATTCTACTTCAATTTTCAAGCAGAATTTAAAATTTTAGTGTGAAATTATAATCTTAGAATTTTAAAATTTTTTGAAATTTCAATATTAACTTTAATGGATTTTAGGGGCATATGCCCCTAAAAATTTTGAAAGGATTTGCGGGGATTATTTACTTAACATTGAGCTTAGCATCCATAGGCGTTTTTCATAATCGCCGTAGTGATCCTGCGCAATATTTGAAGTTGTATCGTCGCCCTCTTCTTCGGCTACTTCTTGAAGCTTTTTAAATTCTTTTACCAAATACTCATAGGCTTTTTTGACATCCTCAAGTACCTCAGATACGCTATAGCTATCTTTTACGCTAATCGGAGCGTCTTTTGAAAGCTCAATTAGATCCTTAGCCTTAGTTACGGCCTTGCCACCTATTTGAAGCGCGCGCTCAGCCATATCGTCGAAAAGCTCGCCCATCTCGTCGTATGCTTTCTCGGTGTAAGCGTGAACCTGCGCGAATTGTAAGCCCTTAACATTCCAGTGATAATCGTGGAATGCAACAAAGAACGCATGAGCGTCCGCCTGAAGTTTGTTTAGTTGTTTTACTGTTTTTGACATTGTGTCTCCTTTATTTAAAATTACTGTAATTATAGCAAGATTTTCTTAAATTATAATTATACTAAGTAATAAATTTTATCTTTTAGTGAAATTTTAAAATTAAATAGCTTTTAAATTTATCTACAATTTTTTTGAAATTTCAGCTATGCTGCATTATAATGCCGCATTATGAAAAACAAATTTATGATAACCATAACCGACCTTAACGGCTCTAGAAATTTTTTGCTTTCGCAAATCATCAAAAAGATCGCGTTATATTTGGTACTATTTGTTTTTACCGTTTTCGTCACGGGTGCGCTATATATCAGGTATCTGGGCTCTAAAATCGACAGCCTTTCGCGAACCAAAACCGAGCTTAACGAGCTAAATCAAAAACTTCGCGACGGTATCGCGGCAAGTCAGATGGAATTTGAAGCCATCGAGGGTAAAATTTCGGATTTGGAGCATCAGTTTGGGCTAGATCCTGAGGAGGATGAGCGCGCGATCGACCGCTTATCTCACATCAAGCCCACTTCCGAACAAGAGATCAAAGAGCGCGCGCAAAAGATCATCAACGAAAAATTCTCCGACGCGCTGATAAAAGAAATTTTTATGCAGATCCCAAACGGCAGGGTCATGCGCACTCATCAGCTCAGCGAGAAATTCGGCTGGCGCAACCATCCTATCTTAAAACGCAAGCAGTTTCACCCAGGCGTTGATCTACGTACACCACCTAAAACGCCTATCTACGCGCCTGCAGACGGTATCATCCAATACAGCGGAGCGGGCGCTACGGGCTATGGCAATCTAGTCGAGATCCGACATAATTACGGCTTTACGACACGATATGCGCATTTGGATTCAAATTTAACTCGCAAAGTAGGCGAGTTTGTAAACAAAGGCGATCTTATCGCTTTTAGCGGCAACACCGGACTTAGCACCGGACCTCATCTGCACTACGAGATTAGGTTTTTGCAGCTGCCGCTAGATCCGCTAAATTTTATCAACTGGAACGAAAAAAATTACAAAGAAATTTTTACTAAGGAGGAAGATGTCCCATGGCAATCTTTAATAAAGGCGATGCAAACACCGCTCAAACAACAATAATCTCGTCAGGCACGCTCATCAAAGGAGAGCTGCACCTGTCGTGCATTTTGCATATCGATGGCAATGTCGAAGGCGACGTGATCTCCGATAACACCGTCGTCATCGGTAAAAACGGTACCGCGCGCGGCTCGATTAGAGCCAAACATATCGTAATCAGCGGCAAATTTTTCGGCAATATCGAAGCCGAGCTCGTCGAGCTGCTAGGCGGCGGTGTGCTCGTAGGCGACGTGCTATCGCAAAGCTTCGGCATTGAAGTGGGCGCGAAATTTAACGGAAAAAGCGCAGTAAGTGGCGGCGATCAAGCCCTAGTCATCGACGGCAGCGCAAGTGAAGACGTCAAGCTCATCGACAAAGCTCTAGGCGAATAAATCGCGCATATTTGAAATTTTTGGAATTTAAAACGCTTTAGCTAACGGGGTTTTAGAATCTGATTGATATTAAAATTTTAGAATTTATAGCCTTTGGAATTCTTAGAATTTTTAAGGCTTTTATATTTGCATAATCTTAGAGCGTAATCAATCTTAAAATTTGGAATTTTGAAAAATTCCAAATTTTAAAATCCTCACAACCAAAATTATTGAAATTTTTAAGCTTTGAAATTTTCGAAATTTTAAAGCTTAACTATGCTTAAAATTTCAGAATTGCGCAGATTATAAAATCCTAAATTCTAAAATTTTGCACTTGCACGGGGTTTTGAAATTCTGCTTGTAAGCCGGATTTTAAAATTCGCGCCCGACTGAATTTAAAATTTTAAAATTTCGCCGCAGAATAACGCATGGACGCAAATTTTTTACTCGCACATGTTTTAAAAGCTCGCATAAGTTTTAAGTTTCGCAGAAGCTATGTAAGCAAGTATAAATTATCTCCGCCGAATGTTTTGACTCATTATAGCTCTTTGTGCTACCAGCTTAAAATATCCGCGCAGTGATAAATTCTGCGAGCTGAGCTAATTTAAGCCCATTATTAGATTAGTTATGTATAATGCGACTTCTTTTTGTGGACAGATGGGTGAGTGGCCGAAACCACACCCCTGCTAAGGGTGCAGCTTCTAACCGGGGCTCGAGGGTTCAAATCCCTCTCTGTCCGCCACTACTTTAGAATTTAAATCAATAAAATTTCACTTCCGTGATTCAATCGATTTCAGCCGCCGAGGATACTGCCTAAAAGTAGCACGGGCATCATTAGCGGCATTACGATGAGTCCTTGTATATCAAGTATCCATTTTCGCATCGCGCTCGCTTTTGATCCCGCTATCGACCGCTATACGCGCAGGGTACTCGATCGGCACGCTTAGGCGGTGCGATCTGCGCAGCTCGTCGTGATCTTTTAGGCGCTTAAAATATTTGCCTTCGATCAGATAAGAGTAGCGAAACGTAGAGCTATACGCGGGCTCCAGCTGCTCTGGGTCGTCCATCAGCTTAGCCTGCACGGATAGCGGCAGATCGTATTTTACAAGCTCGATTTCATGCTGGATATACGCGGCATCGCTGCCCTCATTGTATCTGTCGATCGTGAGCATGCTTACGTTGCGCCTTATCGCATTTTTATTTAGCGACGCCAGACTCGCGACCTTGGCGCGCACGGCGCTGAGATTTGTATCAAATACATAATCGTAAATCTCACCGCTCATACGCAACTGACCGCCGGACGCCGCGCTCATCGCGACGATATGCTCGCGCCCTTGCATGTAGCCCGGTAAATTCTTACTCGCGCATCCGCTAAAAACTCCACAGCATAGCGCCAAAAGCGCGCCATAAATCCAAAATTTCATAAACTTCCTTTGTAAAATTTAAAGACGGATTGTATTAAATTTTGCCTTAACGAGAGTGGAATTTTACGGCGCGGCAGAATAGAATTCTACGGCGGAATTCTATGGCGGCGGCGCGTAGAATTTCGCGCGGACTTGCATTAAATTCCGATGAAATTTCGCAAGAATTAAAGCCGGAATGCACGGAAAAGGCAAAATAAGCGCAATGGCATTGCCGAGATTTTAAAATTTTAAAATCTCGAGGAAATTTCGCGAAAGGAAGCGAGCCATTTGCGCGTCAAAATTTAACCGTCATCGCGAGCTTGCTTTTAAATTTTAAAATTTTACGATAGGCTTTAGAATCTAAAATTCCAAAGCCCTTTTTGATATGCGGCGCACTATTTTCGATTTGCGTTAGCAAGCATCAGCTTTATGCGGTTTTCTTGATTTACCGCGCTTGCGCCCGGGTCGTAGTCGATAGCGGCGATGTTTGCCTGCGGGTAGTTCTGCTTGATCTTTCGGATCATTCCGCGCGCGATGATGTGGTTTGGCAGGCAGCCGAAGGGCTGCGCGCACACGACGTTTTGTATGTCGTGGCGCATAAACTCGACCATCTCCGCCGTCAGCAGCCAGCCCTCGCCCATCTTCACGCCGTGACCGATGTAGCCGTCGGCGGCGGCGCGAACCTCGCTAAATGGGCTCGGCGCACGAAAGCCGAAACGCTTCATCTGCTTAATCATCATGCGCTGGAAAAATTCCACTACCTTAGCGACCGCAAGCGAGCCATAATACGCCGCACCGCCCTTGCCGTAGAGCTGCTTGTCGTAGACCGCATCGTAGATGCAGGTAAGCACGAAGTCCATCAGCCCCGTATTTACGGGCTCGGCATTTTCGCGTATGAGGTAGGCGTTTAGGCCGTTGTTGCCGATGGGCGAGTATTTAAGATAAATTTCGCCCACGATGCCTACTTTTACTCGCGGCTTATCGTCGCGCTCGATTTTAGCGAACTGCGATAGGATAAATTTGAAATTTTTCTTGAGATTGAAAAACGATCTTTGATCGGTCAAATTTTTGATCCGCTCGGCGCAGAGTTCATAAATTTCATTCGTTTGATTTTTGATCTTTTCGTAGGGCTTGCACTGATTATACAGCCCCATCATCAAATCGCCGTAAAATATCGCGGCAAAGAGCTTTAGAAGCGATTTTTTGCCGAGGCTAAATTCATTCTCATCTAGCGAGCCGAAATTTAACGAGATCGCAGGGACGTAGCTAAAGCCGCTGTCCTCAAGCGCTTTGCGAAGCAAATTTATGTAGTTGCTCGCTCTGCAGCCGCCGCCCGTTTGGCTGATGAGAAGCGCCACCTTGTGCGTATCGAACTCGCCGCTTTTTAGCGCATCGATAAACTGCCCGATGACGAGCAGCGCGGGGTAGCACATGTCGTTATGCACGCTGCGAAGCCCTTCCTCGACGATATTTTGGCGATTTTCGCCGAGCAAGACGCTCTTATAGCCCTCGTCGCGCAGCACGCCTTGCATAAAGCGAAAATGCGGATCGATCATCGTAGGGATCAATATCGTGTGGGTGGCTTTCATATCTTTTGTAAATTTAGCAAACATTAGCGCGCATCCTTTCTTGCTTCTTGTTGCGCGCCTTGCCTCTCGCGCTCTATCATGGTCGCTTTTAGGCTACGCAGACGAATTTTAACGGCGCCTAGGTTCGTAACCTCGTCGATTTTAAGTTGAGTGTAAATTTTACCGTTTTGGCGCAGTATGTCGCGCACCTCGTCGCCCGTGATCGCGTCGATCCCGCAGCCGAAGCTGACTAGCTGCACCAGCTGCATGCGCGGGTATTTACAGATAAACTGCGCCGCGCTATAAAGCCTGGCGTGGTAGGTCCATTGATTAAGGCTCTTCGTCTGCACCCTGCTAAGCGGCAGTGCGTCCTCGCTAAGCACTATAAAGCCCAAGGAATTTAGATAGCGATCGATGCCGTGGTTGATCGTCTTATCGATATGATACGGACGGCCCGCGAGTACGACGGCGCTAGCACCGCTGCTTTGTATCTCTTTTAGGGTCTCCTCGCCTTTTATTAAAACAGTATTTTTATAGTTTTGCAGCTCCTTAAGGCCTTGCAAGACGGCGTTTTTCACGGCGTCGGAATGAAATTTATACCCGGCGTCCGCGAGCTCAGCCCGCATCGTTTTGCAAAACGAATCTTGCATGTTAAGATCCACGTGCGGGTAGAGGAATTTTTTCTCCTCCAGCGCCCCTACGTTTGAGCGAATCAGCTCGGGGTAGTATGCGACTACGGGGCAATTGTAGCAGTTCTCGCTGATATTTTCATCCAAGCTGTAGCTCATGCATGGATAAAAGATAAAATCCACATCCTTGTTTAAAAGATCGTAGATGTGGCCGTGCACGCTTTTGGCCGGGTAGCAGACGGTATCGCTCGGGATGCTCTGGCTTGCCAAAAACAACGTCTCTTTTCGCGGCTTTTGCGACAGCACGACGCTCATGCCTAAATTTTCAAAAAACGCACTCCAAAACGGGATCATCTCAAACATATTCAAAACAAACGGAATTCCGACTCGCAGTGCGTCTTGCTTCGGCGGCTTACGATATTTTCGCAAAAGCTCGTTTTTAAACTCAAACAAATTCGTGATATCGTGGCGGATCTCTTTGCCCGCGCCGCGCTCGCATTTATTGCCCGAGACAAATTTAGTATCGCCGAAGTAGCTGATCGTAAGCGGGCATTTGTTCGTACAGAGCTTGCAGACGCTAAATTCACTGCGATGGGTAAAGTTTTCAAGCTCTGCACGACTGATCATATCGGTACGCTCGTTTGCGTTATTTTTCGCAAAAAGCGCCGCGCCGTATGCACCCATAAGCTCGCTTATATCGAGGCGAATCACATTTTTGCCGAGCTCTTTTTCAAAAGCGCGCAGCACAGCGTTGTTTAAAAAGGTACCGCCCTGCACTACGATGTTTTGACCTAAATCGTCGGCGTTTCGCACGCGGATAACCTTGTAAATCGCATTTTTTATGACGCTAATAGCAAGTCCGGCACTGATGTCCTCGATCGTAGCACCGTCTTTTTGAGCTTGCTTAACCGAGGAGTTCATAAAGACCGTGCAGCGGCTACCGAGTTTGGCTGGATGGGTCGCAAAAAGGGCTAAGCTTGCAAAATCTTTGATGTCGTAGCCTAAAGAATTTGAAAAGGTCTGTAAAAACGAGCCGCAGCCCGAGCTACACGCTTCATTTAGCACGATAGAATCAATATTGCCATCTTTAATAGAGAAACACTTGATGTCCTGCCCGCCGATGTCGATGATGAAATCGACCTTTGGATTGAAGTGGCGCGCGGCGCTGTAATGCGCGATCGTCTCGACGATGCCGTAGTCAAATTTAAAGCCCGCCTTGATGAGCTCCTCTCCGTAGCCCGTAACGCCGCTGCCCTTGATTTTAATGCGGTCACCGCAAAGATCGTATAGCTCCTTAAGACGCGGCAGCAGGATATCGACCGGATCGCCTTTATTGGAGGAGTAAAATTTATACAATAGTTCGTAGTTTGCGCCCATCAGCACGACTTTGATCGTAGTGCTGCCGCAATCCACGCCCAAATACGCGTCTCCGCTGTAGGTGTGGATATCCACCTTAGGCACGCTCGCGCGGGCATGGCGGGCGATGAACTCGTCAAATTCTGCTCTATCTTTGAAAAGAGGCGGCTCGGCTTCCAGCGCGGTCCTGTCGGGCTCCTTTTTTAAAAGCGCGATCGTCTCATCTAAATTTAACGTCTCGCCCGTATCTTTTGCATACAGCGCGCTGCCGTAAGCCACGAAGTAAGGCGCAATGTCGGGGAAGGTCGCGGTTTCGTCGGTGAGCTTTAGCACCTCTTTAAAGCGCGCCTGAAGGCCTTTTAGGAAAAACAACGGACCGCCTAGAAACAGGATATTGCCCTTGACTTCGCGACCTTGCGCAAGCCCTGAGATCGTCTGCTCGACGACCGCGGCGTAGATACTAGCGCAAATGTCCTCTTTTCTAACGCCCTGATTTAGTAGCGGCTGAATGTCGCTTTTAGCAAACACACCGCAGCGTGAGGCGATCGGGTAAATTTTATTTGCCGCAAAGCTTAGGCGATCAAGCTCCGTGATATCTAGATGCAAAAGATTGGTCATCTGATCAATAAATGCGCCGGTACCACCCGCACACGAGCCATTCATCCGCTCCTCAAGTCCGCCCGTGAGAAATAAAATTTTAGCATCCTCGCCGCCCAGCTCGATTACGACGTCGGTCTTCGGAAACATCCGCTTGACGCCGAGCGAGGTAGCGAAAACCTCCTGGACGAACGGAATTTTACAATTTTTGGCGATACCCATACCCGCCGAACCCGCTATGGCGACACTGAATTGCTCGCCTGCATAGGTTTTTTGGATTTGCAAAATTTTATCCAGCACCAGCTCTTTGGGCTTTGCCAAATGCCGCTCGTAGCTCTTGCTTAAAATTTCATATTTTTCGTTTAAAACTACCGTTTTAACAGTGGTTGATCCTACGTCAATGCCTAAAAAAATCACATCTCGCTCTTTACTCAATAAATTTTGCTCGGCCGAATTCTCGAATTTAGCGCGAGCCTTCTAAATTAAAATTTGCATTTTATAGTAATATTTTTAAACGCAAATAAAATCAGGATATATTTTATCTTTTTCTATCGAAAAAGACGATTTTTAGGCAGTTTAGAATTAAAAATTTTAATGGAAAAGTTGTAAAATTTTAGATTTAATGCGAGTAGATAATGCGCGAAATTTTTTAAAATCTCGCGCATTATAAAAAGAGTTTCCTTTTGAATTAAGAAGCGTAAAATTTAAAGGATTATTTTCGAAGCTCTTTGATTTTAGCCGCTTTACCGCGTCTGTCGCGTAGGTAAAATAGCTTCGCGCGGCGAACGCGTCCTTTTCTTAGAACCTCGATGCTTTCGATACTCTCGCTGTAGATCGGGAAAATTCTCTCTACGCCGACGCTATTAGCGCCGATCTTGCGAATGATGAAGGTCTCGCTGACGCCGTTTCCGCGGCGCGCAATGCAGGTGCCTTCAAAATTTTGAATTCTGCTCTTATCGCCCTCTTTAATCCTGATGGCTACCTTTAAGGTGTCGCCGGCACGGAAATCAGGCACACTTTTGCTTGTGATCTGAGCGTCCTCAAACGCTTGGATATACTTGTTTTTCATAAATTTCCTTTATTTCTGGCGATCTTTCGGTACATATCCGGGCGGAAGAACCTCGTTTTGCATAGCGCCATTTGATTTTTTAAACTGCGCATTTTAGCGTGATTACCCTTTAAAAACTCTGAAACTATAGGTAAATTTTCAAAAACATCAGGCTTTGTAAATGCGGGCGCCTCTAAAATTCCGCCCTCGAAACTTTCTTCGACGAGCGAGCTTTCGTTGCCTAAAACGCCCTTTATATTGCGACTTATCGCATCGCACATGCAAAGCGCACCGAGCTCGCCGCCGGTAAGAACGAAATCGCCGATACAAAAAATTTCATCTACATATCTTTCGACTATGCGCTCATCAATCCCCTCGTAGCGCCCACAGATAAAGCATAAGCTCTCTTCGCCGCTTAGGCGCTTGGCGTCGTTTTGGTTAAATTTTTTACCGGCGGGCGAGAGGTAGATAAACTTGGCGTTTTTAAATTTAGCTCTTACCTGCTCGATCGTCCCAGCAAGCGGTTCCGTACCGATCAAAAGCCCCGCACCGCCGCCGATCATATAATCATCTACCTTTTTATACCGATTTGTCGTGAAATTTCGCGGGTTAAAAAAATACGTTGTGATTATTTTCTTATCGACCGCGCGCTTTAAAATCGAGCCCTCAAAATACGGCGCGATGAGATTTTCAAACAGCGAGATGAAGATAAAATTCATGAGTTTTCCAAAATCGCGCGCGCATTTTGCGTAAAAATTTTACGCTCGCTAAGCGAAATTTCTTTCACATAAGCGTCCACGTAGGGGATGAAAAATTCTTTCGGCAAAGCCTGTGAGATTAAGCTTTCATCCGTTTCTACCTCAAAAAGATAGCCGCTTCCGATCTGCGATATGTCCTTTACGCGCCCCAAAACCGCGCCGTCTTCGTAAATTTCAAGTCCGATAATATCGAAGTAAAAGAACTCACCCTTTTGCAATTTGCAAAATTTCCGCGTGTCCTCTTTGCTGCGGTAAAGGATTTGATTGGTTAAATTTGCTGCCGCTTCTATGCTTTCGTAATTTTTAAAAATAGCGCTAGAATTTGCGCCGCTAAAGGATAGAATTTCTAAAATTTCGCCGTTTCGCAGATAAAATTTGGCGCCTTTTTTAAACTGAGAGGGGAAGTCGCTGCGATCGAAAATTTTAACCGCGCCCTTTAGGCCGATAGTCCGACCGAGCTTCGCGACCTCTAAAAGATCATCAGGCATCTTTGGCTTTGACGGTAATTTTATAATTGATCGGATCTTTTGCTTTATAGCCGATGATGACGGTTTTTATGGCGTTTATCATTTTGCCGTCCTTGCCGATGAGTTTGCCGGTATCGGCCTTGTCGGCGTAGACGATGATCTCGGTAAAGTTTTCACCGACCCGCTTTTGCGTAGAAACGGACTGCGGGTAGTCGGCGATCAACTTTGCGTATTCTTTTATAAAATTTTCTACCATTTTTATTTGCTTGTGATTTGAGCGACCCTATCGCTTAACTTCGCGCCTACGCTCTTCCAGTATGTCAAACGCTCCGCGTCGAATTTGATATTATCGCTATCTTTTAGCGGATTGTAAAAGCCGATCGTCTCGATGAAGCCGCCGTCGCGTCTTTTCCTGCTATCCGTTACCACGATGCGGTAAAAAGGCTGCTTCTTTCTTCCGATTCTTGTAAGCCTAACAACTGTTGCCATTTTTTCTCCTTAAATTTTTGTAAGTTTTAGAACTTGCAGATGGCTAAAACTTAAACATCTGCAAACTCTACCGAGAGGCTATCTCGGTAAATTTTGCCTTTGAGCGATTGAGGCAAGCCCCTGCATACCGCCCTTGCTCGAAAATTTCTTCGCAAGCTTCGAAGCGCCCGCGAACTGCTTTAAAAAGCGGTTCACCTCCACCTGCGAAAGCCCTGCGCCGGCAGCAAGCCTGCGCTTACGCGAATTATTTAGCAGTTCCGGATTTTCGCGCTCTTTCGGCGTCATAGAGTTGATCATCGCTTTGATATGAAGTATCTCTTTGGAGTTTTCCAAATCGATATCTTTTATCTTATTCGCCATGCCGGAAAGCCCGGGGATCATGCCGATTAAATTTTTCATATTGCCGAGCTTTTTCACGCTTTCTAGTTGATTTACGAAATCGTTAAAATTAAACTCACCCTTTTTGATCTTTTTGTTTAGAGCCTTGGCTTCTCTTTCGTCGAAGACGGCGCTTGTTTTTTCGGCTAACGTCGCTAAATCGCCCTCGCCCATAATGCGACCGGTGATTCTATCGGGTATGAAGCCTTCCAGATCGGCCACCTTCTCGCCAGTTCCGATAAAGCGAAGCGGGATGCCCAGCTGCTGCGCGATACCAAGAGCTACGCCGCCTTTGGTATCTGCATCAAATTTGCTTAAGATCACGCCCGTAAGGCCTAAAATTTCATCAAATTTAGCGGCCGTTTTAATGCCGTCTTGACCGCTCATAGCGTCCGCTACGTAAAAAATTTCATGCGGATTTAGAGCTTTTTTCATCTCCGCAAGCTGTGCCATTAGCGCCTCATCGATTGCAAGACGTCCTGCCGTATCTACGAGCAGTACGTCATAAAGCCCGCTCTTAGCCTTGCTTAGCGCTTTTTCCGCAACCTTTAGCGGATCGCTCTCGCCCTCGATAAAAAATAGCTCGATCTCATTTGCTTCGCAAAGCTGGCGGAGCTGCTCGACTGCGGCTAGGCGCTGTAAGTCGCACGCTGCAACCAAGACCTTTTTTTTACGAAGTTTCAGATAGTTCGCGAGTTTTATCGTGCTTGTGGATTTTCCGCTTCCTTGAAGTCCTGTCATCAAAGCTACTGTAGGAGGCGTGCTAGCAAATACAAACCCCTGACTGCTGCCCCTAGGCGCCGTTAAAATTTTAGTCAAATTTGCCTTGATGGACTGCAAAAACGGCTTCTGTCCTATCGTGCCGATACGAAGATCGGCTTCGACGAGCGCCAAAAAATCCTTTACGACTTTGTGGTGCACATCGGCCTTTAAAAGCGCCTTTTTTAGCGTCTCCAAGGCGTTTTTTAAAGCTTTTTCGTCATCGATTGTTTTTAATTTATTGACCGCGTTTTTAAACGACTCGCTTATGATCTCAAACACTTTGATCCCTTATAAAATTTTTAAACTTGCGATGTTACCTAAAATTAACTTAAAAGCCATTGAATATCAGAGCTCTTTAGGAATTTCAAAGCCGAATTCGTTGAAGCTTTTACCCGGCGGAGCTTTAAATTTTAGCCCCAAAATTTCGGTCTCGTATGAGTGCAGAAACATCCGCTTCGCACGGCTTTTGGCGTATTTTTCATCGCCTATTACGCCGAATCCCGCATTTGCCAGATGCACGCGGATCTGATGCGTCCTGCCCGTCTCGATCCGCACCTTTACAAGCGATTTTTTGCCGCTTACCATAAGCGGATAAACCTCGCTAAATGCGCTCTTGCCGTTTGGCGAAATTTTAGAAAACGCGCCGCTTCTAGTTTTTATCGTCAAAATGGGCTCGTCAAATTTCATCTCTTCGCTCACGATCCCCTTCACGATCGCGATGTAGCTTTTTTTCACGCGCAAATTTTTAAACTCCGCAATCGCCGCCTCACGAAATTCCTCGTTCTTATACAACAGCACGACGCCGCTGGTTTCCTTATCCAAGCGGTTTAGAAGCCCGAATTTATAGATTTTTTCCAGATTTTCGCTGCTCATAAAGGGAGGTTTATTGACCGCCAAAACGTTCTCATCCTCGTAAATGATCGCGGGTTTTGCGGGCTTCATCACGTTAAATTTGGTATTTTCGCCGAGCATCTCGCGCGCTAGAGCGATCTTTGCGCCGCGAGCGCTTACAAGCCCCGCGTCGATGAGGGCTTTAGCTTCGTTGTGCGAGATATTTTCCTGCGCCGCCAGCAGTTTGTAGGCTTTTTCTTGCATTAAATTCTTTCCTTGATTAAATTTTCTATCTCTTGCAGATCGCAAATTTTATCTATCTGCGTCCTCTTTAGCGGCTCTTTTAAAGCATTTGAAATTTCATCCGCGTCGCACAGAGCGATATTTTGCACGAGCGCGTACAGCGCCTTTTGATTATGAAAAAATCGCCCGCTGATGATCGGTACGCCGAAGCTCGCCGCCTCGATCGGGCTATGTCCGCCGATCTTTGGCAAAAAGCTGCCGCCCAAGATCACGGCGTTTGAAATTTTATAAAAATTCGCTAGCTCCCCGAAAGCATCGAGCAAGATAAAATCGCTTTCAAGCCCCGCGCCGTCGCTAAATCTCTCAAAGCTAAGTCCATGCTCGCGCGCCCAAGCCTTGCAAATTTCGCAGGTCTTTGCGAAGCGCTCCGGATGTCTGGGCGCCAGGATGATTTTTAGCTTTTGCGGCGCGGCAGTCGAAGACGTCGTATTCGGTGCGACAGAATTTAAAGACGCGCCGTTTAAAGGCGCCGTATTCGGCACGGCGGACGAAGCGTTGCTTGAAGTCGCCTCATCCAAAGAAGCTGCGTTTAAATTTACCGGCTCAAACGAGCCCGTCTCGCCGTGAAGCTCAGCCGCAGGCAAGCTTTTATCGCCGCGGATACTCGCTGCGCGCGGGTCTTTTTCGGGCGCATTCTGCGAGCTGCGAAATTTTATAAAATCATTTAAATTCGATAAAATAAGCTCCTCTTCGCCCTCGTGAGTGTTTGAGATCGTAAGCACAAAGCTATTTGCGGCCGCGGCGGAATAGTCTTTCGTCGCAACGGCGATATTCGCGCTTTTTATGTTGCCCGCGACTTTTATATTTTTTGCGCCGAGCTTCCGCAGTCGAGCCGCATCAAGCTCGCTTTGCGCAAGTACCAGATCGATATTTTCAAACGCTTTGCGATAATAAAACTTAAAGCGCAGATAGCTCGCGTACGAGCGGTCGCTAATGCGCGCGTTTAGCAGGATTACGTAGCTTCCGCGCGATTTAGCGGAACGGATCAAATTTAGCCACAGCTCCGCTTCGAAAATCACCAGCACGCGGCTGCCCGTAAGCCAAAACGGAAGCCAGTTTTCAAACGGCAGGTAGCGAGAGTTCGGCGTGAGCGCGTGCGCCGCACCGAAGCCCGTCTGCGTGGTCGTGCTAAGCGCGACGCTCTCAAATTTAGAAATTAGCGGCGCAAGAGCGTTTACCTCGCCCAGGCTGCAAGCGTGAAAGTGTACCGCGGCGGGGCTAAATTTAGGGTTTTTGTATAGAAAAAATCGCGCCTTCAGGCTCGTGCGGTATTTTGTTTTAAAGCTTAGGATAAAAATAAAAGGCGCAGCGACGAGCCACGCCAAAAACGCCAAGGCGGTGTAGATCACTCGGCTTCTTTATATAAAATTCTGCCGCAATACGGGCAGGTTACGATGTCGTCGCTTTTGATGACCGCGGAATAGGTCTTGTCGCTTATGCGCATAAAGCAGCCGTAGCAGGCCTGTTTGCGCACCGGCGAGACCGCCGTATTGCCCGCCCACTTGCGGATCTTTTCGTAGAATGAGACGGTTTTCGGGTTCATCGCCTGCATTAGCTTATCGCGCTTGGCATAGATCGCGCCGCGAGCGACCTCGACCTCGCCCATCTCGGCGCTTACCTGCTCTTGTAGGCTTTTTAGTTCGGCTTCAAACGCCTCTTGCTTTTCGCTCTGCTCTTTTACGAGCGCCTCTTTTGCGGCTACGATCTTTTCTAGCCTTTCGATCTCCTCGTTTGTGGCCTCAAGCTGCTCTTTTGCGATGTCCTCTTCGACGCTAAGGGCTTTTATCTCTTTTTCGGTTTTTGCCGCGCCGCTTTTTTTGCCCGTGCTTTTTAGCTTGGACGAAAAGGCGCTAAGTTGCGCGTTTGCTTGTAAAATTTGAGATTTTAGCTCGGCGATCTCCGCATTTAGAGTTTCGATCTGTTCCTTCGCGCCTGAAATTTCGCCGCTTTTTTTGCTTAGTTTCTCCTGCGCGGCCTCGATTTTAGGCTTAAATCCGTCCAGCTGCTTATCGAATTCGCAAAGCTGCACCAATTGGCTTAAATATTTGTTCATCTTTTTCCTTTAATAATACGTAAATGGATTTTTTTGCTCGCTTATTATAACTTCAATTTCGCTTTTTTGCAAGAAAGGTGCGAGCGCGCGCCCAAAATAGCGCTCACTTTCAAAATGATTTATATCGATCAAACTCACGCCGTTTTCTAAATTTTGAAGCGCCGCGTGATATTTTATATCGCCCGTGATGAAGCAATCCACGCCTAAGTTTTGATTTAGTTCGCTTCCGCTACCGGTGCAAAGCGCGATATTTCGGATGAAATTTTTCGTCTTTACGGCGCGCAGATGCTTGATGCCAAGCTTGCGTTTTATATCCGCGCACAGAGCCTCAAAGCTCAAATTCGCGCGCATGAAAACCAAAAATTCCCGTTCATCCGTAATTTCAAATTTTAAAATTTCGCGCGCTACGAATCCGTTTAAAACGTGCTTGTCAAAATTCGTATGCATCGCGATGAGAGAGATGTTTTTGCGGATCATCTCATAGATCAAATTTGCGGGATATAGCCGCGGATCGAGCGATTTTAGCGGACTGAAAATCAGCGGGTGGTGCACCACGAAAAGCGAGCCCGCCTCAGCCTCGCGCACCAGCTCGCTAGTAACGTCGAGGCTTAGATAGATTTTTGAAATTTCATCATCCAAGTTTCCTAGCATTAGCCCGCTATTATCCCACGCCTCTGCGTCGCAGAAAGGCGCGGCGGCGTTTAAAATTTCATAAATTTCGCCCGTTTTCATAAATTTTACTTTTCGCTTTTATCCGCTTTATCCGCGGCGCTTTGCTTGCCGCAAGCGTTTTTTAAATTTACGCCTGCGGAGTTTGCATCCGCCGTGCCGCCGTCTTTACCGCTTTTTTTATCGCTGCATGCCGTGCCGCAAAGCTCGGCGACATATTTTTGCGGATCTGCGTAGCAAAGCGCGCAGTTTTTGGCAAGATCGCGGATCTTTAAAATATAATCCTGCCTCTGCGTGACCGAGATCGCTCCGCGCGCGTCAAGGATGTTGAACGTGTGCGCCGCGAGCATGCAGTAATCATACGCAGGAAGCGCCAAGCCGTGCTTTAGGATGCTTTTGCACTCGCCGAAGCAGTTTTCAAACTGATTAAAAAGCATAGCGGTATCCGCAAGCTCGAAGTTGTATTTGCTGAACTCAAACTCGCCCCTTTTATGCACGTCGCCGTAGGTTACTAGCCCCGCCTTATCGTCCCAGACGATCTCGTAAACGTCGTCTTTATTTTGCAGATACATCGCCAAGCGCTCAAGCCCGTAGGTGATCTCACCGCTTATGAGCTCGCACGTGATGCCGCCTACTTGCTGAAAATATGTAAACTGCGTCACCTCCATGCCGTCTAGCCAAACCTCCCAGCCAAGCCCCCAGGCTCCGAGCGTCGGGCTTTCCCAGTTATCTTCTACGAAGCGGATATCGTGGCTTTTAAGATCTAGTCCCAGCTTCTCTAGGCTTTTTAGATAGAGCTCTTGGATATTATCCGGGCTCGGCTTTAAGATCACCTGAAACTGATAATACGCGCCCAAGCGGTTTGGGTTTTCGCCGTAGCGTCCGTCTGTGGGGCGACGCGAGGGTGCTACGTATGCCGCGCGCCAAGGTTTGCTTCCTAGGCTGCGCAAAAAGGTAGCCTGATGATAGGTGCCCGCGCCCGCTGGCATATCGTAGGGCTGAACGAGCAAGCAGCCCTGCTCGTGCCAGTAGTTTTGAAGCGTCAAAATAATCTGTGAAAACGTCATTTTTATCCTTTTATCGATATGTAAATTTAAATTTATCTTCCAAGCGCCTTTCAAAGCCTGTCTCAAAGGCTCTTCGCGGCTCTTAAATTTTTCAAATTTCAGCCGAGTATTCGCCCGCCAAGTCGGAATTTACCGAAACTAGATCGTTTTTTCAAAACAAGGCGACCTCTCATTTTCGGCTGAAATTTTAGCGAAATTTCATTTCTAAAGCCCTGCTACGGTAAATTTATCTATACTCCAGCAGTTTGAAGTATTTTTTAGCGATCGGATCGAGGGCAAATATATCAAAATCTCCCTTATCGCCTAGATCTCTTGCTGCGGGATACTCGCCGTCTGCGACGTAAAACGTCCCGTCTAGCCACACTTCGCCGCCCTTGCATCTAGCCTTTTCATCCCAGAAATACCGCCACTTATATCTTGTGCCGCGCTCGGAGTCGCCTACCTGCAGCGTAAGGCTTTGAAACGAGCCCTCGCGCGGGCTATATCTGATGATCATCTGCCCCTCGTCGATTGCGGCGTTACCTTCGTCGTCATAGCCCTCGCCCAGATCGAAATGCTCGCCGTAATATTCGATAGTAACGTCTTTTGAGGGCTTGTAGTCCTCTGCAATACCGCTAAATTTCACGCCCCTTTGCGCTCGTTCGCATTTTTTTCTAAAATTTTCAAACTGTTATCATTCGCGCAGTAGCTTAAATTTGACTTTACGATCTCCTCTTTATTCGCTTTCAAAAATTGCCTCAAACTATCCACGGAGACGGCGTCCGATAAAAACACCTCCTTGCTTTTAATCTCTTTTGCCCTAAAAGCGCGACGAAAGCAAGCGACAGAGCGACGATCTTTTTCATTTCATTCCTCTAAATCGATCAAATTTTACTAAATTTTGCGCGGATTTCGGCTCTTAAATTTTAAAACCCACGCGAAGTATAAATTTTAAAATTTCAGCCTCGCGGCACCTGTGGCTCGCCGTTTAAATTTAACGCTGCGTAAATTTAAACGCTTTTAAGCGCCAAAATTTCACTCGCTGGGCTCGCACCTAGCACGGCCGCTCACCTTTGCGATCTAGCCCTCAAGCAGCACTTCGATCTGCTCGGAGTCCTTTTTCAGCGCCTCCGCTTTTGCCGCACGATCCGCCTTTAGCTTCGAGCTTAGCACCTCGTCGCTTAAAGCTAAAATTTGCACCGCCAGATACGCCGCGTTTTTTGCACCCGCCTTGCCGATCGCAAGCGTCGCGACGGGGATACCCGCAGGCATCTGCACGGTCGAATACAGCGCATCTACGCCGCTAAGCGCGCTGCCGCCGAGCGGGACGCCCAGCACCGGCTTGGTCGTATTTGCGGCGACCGCGCCCGCAAGATGCGCCGCCATGCCCGCCGCGCAGATGAAAACCTGCGCGCCCTTTTTCTCGGCGTCCGTGACATATTTTGCCGTGCGGGCGGGGCTTCGGTGCGCCGAAGAAACGATCATCTCGTACGCCGCGCCGAATTCGTTTAAAATTTTAGCCGCCTCGTAAACGACCTCGTAATCGCTCTTTGAGCCCATTATTATAGAAACAAATTTCATTCTATCTCCTTTCTTAAAAAGCAAAACTCCGCAAGCTTCGCAGGCAGCCTAATCTCATTTAGATTGCCGCTATGAATCTCGCTAAATTCCTTACCGCTGCGGCTTTGCAACTTCCTAAATTTCAAATAAGGCTTGCCATCAAGCTCAAAAATTTCGCCGATTTCATTATCGCAAGGGCAAATTTCAAAGCCGCGGGGAGCAAAAATTTCATACGAAACGCCTGGCAAAATTTTATCTTTGACGCTTATAAACTCGCCGTCCTGCGAGATCGCGCAGACCTGATGCGTGCCAAGCTCGATGCTGCGGTCTAAATTTTGCGTATCTTCTCGCTCGTACGGACGCTTTATCAAATATCCGTCGCTAAAGCCGCGGTTTTTAAGCGTCGCGATTTCGCGCTCGTAAACACGGGCCTCAAATTTATCGCTCGCGGCATCATCGATCGCCGCGCGGTAAGCGTTCGTAGCGCATGCGACGTAGTATTCGCTCTTGGTGCGCCCTTCGATTTTGAAGCTATCGATCGCGCCCGTTTGCATGATCTTTTGCACGTGCGAAATTAGGCTAAGATCCTTCGCGTTCATTACGAAAGTGCCCTCCCCTTCGCGCTCTTGTAAGCGGAAAAGCGCGCTGGTTTCGGGATTTTTCGCGTAAAGCTCGTAGTTAAATCTACAGTCGTTCGCGCAGCTTCCGCGGTTGCTAAAGCGCCCGCTTTGCACCGCGCTAACAAGACAGCGCCCGCTGTATGCGAAACACATCGAGCCGTGCACGAAAATTTCAATCTCTAAATTTGGAATTTTATCCTTGATCTCTACGGCGTCTTTGAGCGTCATTTCGCGCGCCGCGACGATGCGAACGGCGCCCAGCTCTGCCCAAACCTGCGCGTCGAGATAATTTAGCACGTTGGCCTGGGTAGAGACGTGGATCGGGATTTGCGGCGCTACGGCTCGCGCGAGGCTTGCGACGCCTAAAGTGGCAACTAAAATTCCATCTACGCGCAGGTCGCGAAGAAATTCCAAATGCCTTTCGATGTTTCCTAGCTGGCCGTTGGTCGCAAAGCCGTTTACGGTCGCGTAGAGCTTTTTGCCGCGCTCGTGCGCGTATGCGACGCCCTGTGCGAAGCTTTCCTTGCTAAATTCCTTCGCGCTTCGCTGGCGTAGCGAAAATGAGCCCGTGCTTGCATACACGGCGTCCGCGCCGTAAGCCAGGGCGATTTTTAGTTTCGTTAAATTCCCAGCAGGAGCTAAGAGTTCGGGTTTTTTCAAATACATTCCTAGTGATTTTTTAAGCGCGATTTTACTACAATTTAGCCAAAATTTTATTTAAGGAGCAGTTGATGCGAGCCGATCTACACAACCATACCTATCTTTGCAACCACGCTAGCGGCGAGCCGCGGCAGTATTTGGAAGCAGCAATCGCACGAGGCATAGAAATTTTCGGCTTTGCGGATCACGCGCCGATGAACTTCGATCAAAAATACCGAATGAGCTTCGAGCAGATGGAGCTTTACGAGGGGATGATTAGGGATCTGCGAGATGAGTTTAGCGGGCGGATCGACGTACGGCTGGGATACGAGGTCGATTTTATGACGAAACGGGAGCTGATGGATGAGCGGATTTTCGCGCGCGAGGTTGATTATTTCATCGGTTCGGTGCATTTTTTAAACAACTGGGGCTTTGATAATGAGGAATTTTTAGATCAGTGGAGCGGGCGCGAAATAGACGATGTTTATCGCGAATACTTTGCGCTGATCTGCGCGCTGTGCAAAAGCGGCAAATTCGACATTTTAGGGCATATGGATCTGATCAAAATTTTTAAATTTACTCCGAAAAAAGATGTTAGAGTTTTGGCAGGCGGCGCGATAAACGCGATCAAAAAAAGCGGCATCGTCGTGGAGCTAAACTCCGCGGGGCTTCGCAAGCCCGCGAATGAAATTTATCCAAGCGACGCGCTTTTAGAGGTGCTTGCGGATGCGGACGTGCCGATCACGCTTAGCTCGGATGCACACTCGGTTGCCCAAGTAGCGCTAAACTACGATAAAATTTATGCCAAAGCGCGCGAGTTCGGCTACGATAAGATCGCCGTTTTCAAAAACCGCGAACGTGAGTTTGTAGAGCTGGCGTAAATTTTAACGACAGCCGTTCTCTGCTAAATTTTAAAGGCGCGGACGGCGCGAAATTTTAAAATTTCAAAATCTTCGGCGGCGTGAAAATTGTAGATTTCAAAAGGCACGGCGGCGCAAAATTTAAAAATCGCGGCGCTCAAAACGGCGCAGATAAAGTCGAATTTCAACTAAATAATGTTAAAATCCGCCGTTAAATTTAGCCCGAATACGGGCGAAAAAAAGGAAAAAATATGGGAAAATTTGTTAATGACGTGAAGGAATTTTTTAAATTTTGCGATGAAAACGAGGTCGAGTTCGTGGATTTTAGATTTACCGATCTAAAAGGCACCTGGCACCACGTCGCTTACAACTACAAGCGCCTGCCGAAGGACTTCGCCGATGGAATTCCATTCGACGCGAGCTCGGTAGCGGCGTGGCAGCCGATCGATAAATCCGATATGATGCTAAAGCCCGACGTGCAAACGGCGTTTTTGGATCCGTTCACCGCGGACGTGACGATCATCGTCATCTGCGACGTTTACGACATCTATAAAAACGAGCTTTACGAAAAATGCCCGCGCTCGATCGCTAAAAAAGCCGAGCAGTTTCTACAAACCACGGGGCTTGGAGATACCTGCTATTTCGGGCCGGAGAATGAGTTTTTCGTTTTCGACGACGTAAAGATCATCGACGATATGAACTGCGCGATGTTTAAGGTAGATACCGAAGAGGGGCATTGGAACAGCGGCAAAAACTACAAAGACGGCTTTAATAGCGGCCACCGCCCGGGCGTAAAGGGCGGCTACTTCCCCGTCCAGCCCGTCGATTCGATGGTCGATCTGCGCGCCGAAATGCTAAAGGTACTTGAGCAGATCGGGCTTGAGACCTTCATCTGCCACCACGAAGTAGCGCAAGGACAGGGCGAGATCGGCGTTAAATACGGCACTCTCGTCGAGGCCGCCGACAACGTACAAAAATATAAATACGTCGTAAAGATGGTCGCACACCTAAACGGCAAGACCGCAACCTTTATGCCAAAGCCGCTCTACGGCGATAACGGCAGCGGAATGCACGTGCACCAATCGATCTGGAAAAAGGGCAAAAATACCTTTTACAAAAAGGGCAACTATGCAAATTTAAGCGACGCGGCGAGATGGTATATCGGCGGCGTGCTAAAGCATGCGCGCAGCGTCGCGGCGTTTACGAATCCTAGCACCAATAGCTACAAGCGCTTAATCCCGGGCTTTGAGGCGCCGTCCATTCTAACGTATTCGAGCCAAAACCGCTCCGCTTCGATCCGCATCCCTTACGGCAGCGGCGAGAACTCCGTGCGCGCAGAGATGCGCTTTCCTGATAGCACGGCGTGCCCGTATTTGGCGTTTGCAGCGATGCTGATGGCCGGTATCGACGGTATCAAAAACAAAACCGAGCCGGTCGGGCCGATGGATGAAAATTTATTCAAACTGCACCTCGATGAAATTCGCGAACGCGGCATCGAACAGCTTCCGCACACGCTTCGCGGCAGCCTGGAGGCGGTGATCCGCGACAACGAGTATCTGCGCCCGATAATGAGCGAGCTTTTTATCGAGACCTATCAGCATTTTAAATTTGAAACTCAGGTTTGGCCTTACGAGGCGCGCCCTACGCCGTTTGAGTTTGCGACGAATTATTCGTGCTAAGACGGGCCTGTTTTATGCCGCGCCGCCGGAAAATTTTACTGGGCGGTACGGCATAGAGCCTTGGAATTTTAAAATTTCGCCACGCGCGAACTTTTAAAATTCTACCGCATGCGCGAACTTAAACACAGCCCGTGAAGCTTCAACTCTTTTACCGCAAACGTGAAATTTTATACTTTCTACTCATTTTGTTTGGAATTTTATCGATAAACTTAGGCGTGAAATTTTATGAATTCAAAGAATTTCGCGCGAAAAACCACGCTTTTTACGACGCGCAAATTTTAAACGCCTACGCCAAAACGAACGAGCGCGGCCGCACCTACACGGTGCTAAAGCTCAAAACGGCGGATTTCACCCTCTACACGACTGCCGGGCTCGGGCGGGAATTTCACCGCTTCGCGCGCGTAAATATCGGCATCGTGACAAAAAACGTAAAATTTTTAGATTTTTTAAAGCAGCGCTTTTACGCGCCAAATTTTAAAATTTCAGCTGAGACCGCGCCCTCTGGGGCAAAATGGCGCGCGATAAACTTCGTTCGCGCTCAGCACGAAGATGAGATGACGGCAGATCTTTACTCCGCGCTGTATTTTGCGACCGAAATTTCAAAACCGCTGCGCGCTAGCGTGACAAACTGGGGCATAGCGCACATCATCTCGATCAGCGGCTTTCACCTGGGCATTATCTTTAGCACGGTCTTTCTGCTTGCAATGCCGATCTACCGCTATTTTCAGGATCGCTACTTTCCATACCGCAGCGCGAGGCGCGATCTTAGCGTATTCGTGATCGTGCTGATGAGCGGATATCTCTTTGTACTTGATTTCACGCCGAGCTTTCTGCGCTCGCTTGCGATGTGCTGCGTGGGGTTTTACCTTGCGATGCGAAATTTCTACGTACTTAAATTTACGAACCTCTTCCTAACGATCGCGCTTCTGCTTGCGTTTTTCCCGCATTTAGCCTTTTCGATCGGATTTTATTTCTCCTGCCTCGGCGTGCTGTATATCTTCCTCTACCTGCACCACTTCGCACCCAAATTTAAGCTCTGGCAGAACGTCATACTTTTCAATCTCTACGTTTGGCTCAGCATGAACGTAGCGGTCTATTATTTCTTCCCGACCGCTTCGCTGCAGCAGCTTAGCGTAATGCCGCTAGGATACGTGTTTGTAATCTTTTATCCGCTAAGCATCTTTTTGCATCTATTCGGGCTCGGCGGCGCGCTCGATACGCCGCTGCTTGCGTTTTTAAACTTTGCGCTGCCGAGCTTTCAGGCGCAAATTCCGCCGCTTCTTTTCGCGCTCGCAAACATCTGCGCGCTTGCTGCGATAAAGCTTCGCTACGCAGCAGTTGCGTGCGCGATAATCGGAATTTCGCCGATATTTTTTATAACGTAGCGCGCGAAAATTCCAGCGGGAATTTTATCCGTTGGAATTTTATGCTAAAATCGCGCTTCAAATCTCACAAAGGATCAAAATGTTTATTGCAAACCTCACCTACGTCAAAGAAGTAAGCGAAGCGGACCGCTTCATCAACGAACACAACGCGTTTTTGGATAAATTTTTCGCGGCGGATAAATTTATCTGCTCGGGGCGCAAAGTCCCTCGCACCGGCGGCATCATCTTAATCAACGCCAAAGACCGCGCGGAGCTTGATGAGATCATCGCGCAAGATCCGTTCTTCCAAAGCGGCGTCGCAAAATACGAGATCATAGAATTTGCGCCGACGAAATTTGCGCCCGAGTTTTGGCGACTTTTCGGCGAATAGATGGCGCGGGTTAAATTTTAAAATTTACGCACTCAAACACGCCTCTGAAATTTAGCCTTTTTGCGCGCGAGATGAAATTTTAACCCGAATTAAAAGCCGAAACGCGGTGGTAAATTTAGATAAGCTTAAAACCGAAATTATGAAAAAACGGCTAAATTTAAAGGAGATCGGGTGCTGATAAAACTGCGGCTCGCAACGCCGCAAGATTCGGATGCGCTGCTTGAAATTTACGCGCCTTACGTAAAGCAAACGGCGATCAGCTTCGAATACGACGTGCCCAGTGCCGCGGAATTTGCGGAGCGAATCGAGCAGACGCTGCAAAGATACCCATATCTGCTCGCTTACGTAAGCGACGAGGCGGCATGCGCGGACGACGAACGGAATGAAAATTTTAAAATTTCTGCGAGCGCGGCAGGCGCAGGAAGTGAAATTTTGCCCGCAAACGAGGCACGAAATCGCGCAAGCGGAGTGGCAAAACAAAATAGCGCAAATTTAATCGTCGCGGCAAAACAAAGCGGCGTAAATTTAAAACCCGGCCGCATCCTCGGCTACGCCTACGCTTCGGTTTTCAAAGAGCGCGCGGCATACGATTGGTCGGCGGAGAGCTCGGTTTATGTATCGCAAAACGTGCGCGCTTTTGGTATCGGCAGGCTACTCTACGAAGCGCTACAGCGCGCGCTCAAGACTCAAAACATCGTAGATATGAACGCTTGCGGGGATGACGAATATCTAAACGATGCAAGCGTGCGATTTCACGAGCGCATGGGCTTTCGCTTCGTCGGAAGATTTCAGCGCTGCGCCTATAAATTCGGCCGCTGGTACGATATGGCGTGGATGCAAAAGCCGATCGGTGAGCATCTGCAAAATCAGCCTGCGATGAGGCCTTTCGCGCGCTTCAGAGATGAAATTTGCGCGAGCGCGGGCATTGAAATTTAATTTAAAGGAAAAACTTTGACCCATTTTATCATTGACGACGAAAATATCGACGTAGATAATATCTTCGACGTCGTAAATCTAAAAGAGGGCGATGAGCTAAATATCGTCTCCAACACCGCCAAAAAGATCGGCGCCTTGACCCTTGCGCGCCTATCGAAGATGGGCGTTAGCATAGGCGAGGTTTTTACGATCGGCAAGCAAAGAAAGGATTTCGCCGATAAGATCATCGTGTTTTTGATGGGCAAGCTCTGCGGGCAGGAGGGCAAGATCGGCATCGTCAGCAACGATAAATTTTACGACGACGTGATAGAATTTTTTAACGATCTAAACTACCACAAAAATCCGAAATTTGAAAAGATCAGTCTAGCCTCACATGCCGCAGGAGCGGGCACAAAACAAAGCAAAACAAGCGGTGCGGCGGAGAAAAAAGCCCAAAAAGCGGAACCGAAAGCCACAAAACGGGAGCTAAAGGTTCAAAAGCAAGGGGTGAAAACCGCAAAACAAGAGCCTAAAACCGCGAAGCAGGAGCCAAAGGCTGTACAACAGGAACAAAAGGCTGCAAATTTTAAAATCTCCAAAGCAGACCTTGCCGCAGCGGAGGCGCTGATCCCGCAGTGCGTGAGCCTGCAAGCCCTCTATGCCGCGTGCGTCGCAAAGCTCGGCAGAGCCAAAGGCTGCGAGGCCTACCGCGAGATCAAGGACGGCGCGCGGACGCGATACGCGAGCATCGCCTACGATAGCGACTTAAAAGACGGCGCCGTAAGGCGAAACGCGATCAAGCTCTACCGCGAAAGCGGCGGCGATATGGCGGAATTTCACAACAAGCTGACGAGCGAATACAAACACGCGGGGTCTGAAATTTACAAGGAATTTAAAGAAAAACTCGTCGGTAAGATGATCTAGGCGACTCGGGCGCAAGGATTTAAGGCGCAGCGATAGAGCGCATCGCGACGTAGCGGCTAGAGCATGATCGGGCGACGTTAAGATGCGTCGTTGCGGCGCGTGATATGGTACGGCGCAGTATAAGCGCAACCGAATAAAACTATTTGCTTGCGCGGCGTGTCGTCTTATTTTTGCTGTATATAACCAAGTAAAATCTAAGCTCTTAGGCATAGCAGCAAAGTAAAGATATATACGACAAATTTCATTCTAACAGGTCTAATCCGGGTTTAATCATAGTTAAAGCTATATGGCTTGTAGCCGAAAATATGCAAGGTCTTTAAAGCGAGCTCCCTGACCTCTATCCAGGATTTGTTCTGATATACTAGATAGTCATAAGTATCTCCCTCTAGCAGGCTTTGATCTTTAAAGTATCTATCTATGAGCTCCATAAGTTCTCTTAACGCATCCCTCTCATATGGCAGGAAGCAAAATTCAAATTGTTCCAATAGGGCATTTTTACATTCGGTATATAGAAATTCTATCATTTCCGATGGGCTTTCGTAATATTCAACCGCGGGATGAATCAAATGATCAACTTGATATTCCAAAGAAGCCATACGGCATAGATTAACCATAAGCCCGCTTTTCCTAAATATATCTTTTCCGTCAATTTGCATTTGGGTTTCCTTTTATTGGGATGTGGGTTTGCGCACATTATATCGTAATATATTTTTAAAATTCTCGCAGAAATTATCATTTTATAAAACTACTATTTTAAAAGTGCAATTTGTTTTAAAGCCTTTTTCGCGTACTCCCTTAAATCCTCTTCGCTTAATGAATCTCCTACCGTATTATCACCCCTCAACTCTTCGTCTGGTTCGAATTCATCGATATCGGTAAGAAGCCTGTTTAGCGGCTCATAATATTCATCGGGGAAATTTTTATCATTCATAAATTTATCCCAATATATCTTTTCGAATTCAAATACGTCGATTCTATTTTGCAAAAAATCCTCTATTATTTTTATATATTCCTCTATCACAATGAGCCTTTTGGGTGTATTTTAATCGCCCGCCGCCCTAATACTTAAAATCGACCATAAATTACTATCAATGCTCATATTTTCACATAACTTTCTTACAATATCTAAATCGTTAGAAGAAATTTCTAAATCATATTCATACATTTGAACTAAAAAATCTTCCAGCGCTATACCATATTCTCCAGCCTTAACCAGCTCTTCCAAATAAATTACAAAGTCGCGCTGACCGACTCCGGCAAATTCATCTTTGTAATTACGGAATAAATTTAAAAATATCGGATCGTTATATCTCATTCGCTTCTTTCCTCGAATTTATTTCTCGTAGCCGCTTCATAATCTTCTAGCTTCGAATTTCTATTTGAATATCAAGCAAGTCATCGTGATCTGGGTATTTGGCGGTCTCCGAGAGCGTAAATTTTATCACGTCTAGCAACTGCCTAGCCAGATCGCTGTATTTTTTCTTAAATGCATTAAAATTTAAGAAAATTAACTTTAAATCGTCTCGAACGCCTTGCTTATTTTTTAAACCGTATCGTGAGTTTTCTTCTTTTTCCTCGATATATTCGCTATAGCTTTCCCACTCGTCTTTATCTTTATATTGCTCCCATTCTTCCTCGCTATAGTCTTTCCATTCTTTAAATCGCAGAAACCAAAAGAAATCCGCGAATGCATCAGGGCCGATACGTAGCGGTAAAGACAACTTTTCAGATAAATATGAGTATAACTTATGCTCTATTTCTTTGGGGCAATAATCATGCCATTCATCAATATATCTTCTGTCTTTTTGCAACTCATCAAAGTCAATCACTACTTCTATCATTTTTCCCCGCCTTAACTATACTAACGTATATTTTCTTTAAATTCTAAAAATCAAATAAGCGTAGATTAACGCAAACTTGCCTTTATTAAATTTTAGTATAAATCAGACCAAAAAGGCACATACGGGCATTTTCCAATCGGCTCAAGAGGATTTTTACTAAATTCTCTCAAAAAGTAGTCATATAAATTTTTCCCATAATAAATGACGTCGGTATAGTGTATAGATAAGACCGGCGGATCCGGTAATTTAAGACACGGCATATATCTATGAGAATATATAGGTATAATCTTAGGCGCGATTTTGGCTGCTTCTAGTATAATGGCTCGCTTGCGAGATCCGTCTTCGGGCATCGGACCCCATTTTTGCGTATTCCAATAGCCCTCGTTTGGAAAAATTTCATCAATAGGATCGTTTTTTAAGTACTCAAAGACGTAGTTCATAGCCTGCTTTATCTCCTTTATATTTTCATCGCTAAAGTCTCTCCAATTATAAAATTCTACCGAAATAGGCAATGTATATGACAAAAAATCTCTTAGGCTTTTTGGAAATTTAAACTCATAAATTTGCTCTATTTTATCTATTTCGCTCTCTTTCAAACCCTCGCTCAATTCTATGCCACTCTTTTCTAGCAGCTCTTTTATTTGCTTGTACATATTCTATTTTTCCCTACAAGGCTTTTAGTCATAGTTAAAGTCATCTAAATCGTATCCGAAAATTTGGATTGTTTTTAGAGCTAATTCGCGTAGTCCGCAAAAGGTACTATTGTGGTATATAAAGTCTTCGTAGTCTGCCATAGAAGCCCCTTCCTCTTCTTCCCAAAATTTTGAATCGCACTCTGCAAATTTATCTAGCATTTTAACTATCGCTTTACGCTCCTCTACGCTGAAATAAATTCTGTTTGATTCCACTAGGGCTATTTTGCAAGCGTTCTCGCAGTCTCCTATTAAATCTATGCACAACAAATACTTATCCTCTGTTGGGTTGAGCATATATTTTTCTTGACATTCCAATGAGGCGAGGCAGCATAATTCTCTCAATAATCTTTCTTTTATTGACATTTTATTCTCCTAAATTTTATATTCCGTACCACTTAGTTACATTTCCTTCTTCGTCGATATCGACCTCTATGTGTTTGTATTTATTGCAGAGGCTCGGAATCAAAATTTCATCATAATATTTTTTGCCGCATTCTGCGATAAATATATACATATTATGGTGGCACCACCGATTCGGCTCTTCCCAAAAGGCACCGTCTGCGCGAGTATAATTTTTTAGAGGTTCGTATGGGCGGGCTACAAAATTATCTAAATTATAAAAGAAATTTTCTCTTAAAATTTTCCATTCTTCAAATTTCTTTATATTTAAATTTATATTAGCGCTAGTTTTATATTTTATGTCGGTACCTATGAAATTATTTAGATAAAACTGCCCAAATAGCATTATTAAAATATCTTTTACATTCTCATCGCATAAATTAAAATTATGAATTAATGTGCTGGCGATAGAGTCGGTCTCATAAACTTCGGTGCTTTTCATTAGGCTAAACGCCTCAAGCTCATAAAAATCCAGCGATCTTATCCCGCTTGCAGCTTGGAAATCTTTAAAAACCTTAAACCTAAAATCTTCCGCTTTACTAAAGAAATAGACGTACGGGCTTAAATTTAAATCAAGCGCTTTTACTCTCATTTTATACCGTCCAAACTATTGTTTTTCGCATTTTAGCATTGTTTTGCATAATAAGCTCTTCCTTGCTGCGTTTCAGTCACGCCAAAGTATTTGCTATTTACACTGACCGGCTCATAACTTTTATCATCTCTTAAAATATTTAAAATTTCAGATTTATCACATATCTCTTTCATTTCTGTATCATAACCCCAATTTGAACTAAACAATCTTATATAACCTTGCTCGTATAAGAACAATAAAATTTCTTTCGCCACTTTAAGCGAATTGGCAACGTTAATAGAATTTAATTCCCAAACGATCTCCCATAAAGAGATATAATCGCCATCTTCGACTATTCCCGATAAAATAGTTAAAATCGTCTTTTTATTCATTTAAAACCGCATTTCCTTTTAATGGAATTTTAACTACCGCACCGTCTTTGCTATTTTTAGCACAAGAATCCGGCGTACAATTTTCATAGAAAAATTTGATTTTATAAAAATTCTCATCCCCTGATGCAACTGCCAATAATAAGCTTTTTATGCGACGAAATCTATCGAAAATATTCGGCTTTGTATCTTCTTGATATTCATACGTTTTAAAACATTCGCTTTTTGCGTCTATATCTACGTCGCGCCAACTTCCGTTTAGAAATATATCATTAGAGATAGAAATAATACCTTGCATTATTTCTGGGTCCAACTCTTTGTTTTTATAATGCCGCAAAATCTTTTTTAAATCGGCTTCCAATTTCCAATATTCATCATCGGACCATAGATTATTATCCAAAATCATACCTATAAAGGAATTTGCATCATATCTATCATCAAATGCGGTATTTCTATAAAAATTTACAAGATTCATTGCATCAATCCTTTGGAGCATACCAAAAACCGCTATTGTCAAGCTTTTCTTTGAATACGATGCTGTTGCACAGAACCTTTAATCTTTCAAATCTATCATATATGCTAGGCACTACGCCGTCGCTGTTTTTCGCACACAATATATTGCTTACATAAATTTCCGATTTGTCCTCCACGCCGATAACATCATTAAATATTGCTATTATTGCGGCGAAAATTTCTCTTGGAAGCGTTTTGTTATGATAAAAGCTCAAAATCTGCATCAAAGTTTTATCCAACTCCCAATAATCGCAATCCGACCAAGTTTTTTGATAGATAAATTTCCCGACAAAAGAATTGATGCTAAATTTATCAGAATTTGTTGAATTTCGGTATAAAAGCTCTAAATCCATCAATCACCGCCCTTTTTCATTTCTTTATTAATTTTAGCCATCTTTATGGCAAATTTGCGTTTATAAAAATCGATTATTTTCTATTTGATAGCTCTTTAGATAGAATTTCTGAATTAGGATACAATTTTTTCAAAAATTCTATCTCTTCTTGATCTAGCTCATCTAAAACCTCTTCTGTTGGTCTTTCGCTTAAAATTCTTCCATAAACCAAACTCAATCGCTTATATGCGCGCGGGTTACCATTCTTGTCAAATTGCCTTATTATAGCAATTCTACATTCTTTTGTTATTTCAGTATCGCCCATAAAAAGATCTTTTATATCGCAAGAGGCGCTTTGCTCTTTATATAGATAAAATATCCACGCAAATAATATTATAACGGCGGCAATAAAGTAAATTTTATTTTTCATGAAATCTCTTATTCTTTTGGTTTTTTATCCGTGTAATATAGATGTATGGCTTCATCCATGTTAATCTCTTTTTCCTTTCCGATCCGCTTGGTACACAATGTAAAATTTCCCTCTTTCAAAACGCACTTTTTTAATAAACCAACTATAAAGTCGTTATTTGTGCATAGATCTAAATTTCCGGAATGAAATTTTTTAATAAAATTTAGTTCCTCTTTGTCTAATTCTTGCTGCGCCTTTTGATCTATACAATATCTATCTAAAAAATATCGCTCATAAAAATAGAAAAGTCGCCTATGCGCCCCGCTGTTGCCATTATTAGCCCGTCGTATCAATTTTAATCTGCATTTTTGCTCCATACGATTGTAGTTTTGCCTCAACATATCGTTAATATCACAAGGCGAAAAACTTAGCACCGAAAGAACAATATAAATACAAAGAAATATACTAAGTATGATGAGAAAAAATTTCATTTTATATCCTTACTTATTTTTGGCTTTTTAGATATAAACGATCAATCATAGAATTTACGATTTAATTAGTAATAAAAGTGGTGTCCTGCGTTGGATTCGAACCAACGACCCCCTCATTAAAAGTGAGATGCTCTACCTACTGAGCTAGCAAGACATCGTAAGAAGTGGCGCGACGAATGGGGCTCGAACCCACGACCTCCGCCGTGACAGGGCGGCATTCTAACCAGCTGAACTACCGTCGCACCAAAAATCACACTCGCAGCGCAAGTGCAAAAGAAGTATGAAATCCAAGGATTTCAAAATGGTGGTCGCTGTAGGGATCGAACCTGCGACATCCACCTTGTAAGGGTGGCGCTCTACCAGCTGAGCTAAGCGACCGTTTGGGCTCAAAAAAGAAATGTGATTATATATACAATATGATTAATTTTCACTTAAACAATGGCTAAAAAACCCAAATTGTGCTATACTTGTAAAATAAAATTTCACCGAAGGTCGCGTAAATTTAGATGAAAAAGTTGGTTTTCGCCCTGTTTTTAGCGCTTCAAGCCCCTGCTTACTCGCCGAACGAGATCGTAAACGCCATCGCCACAGTAGCGCAAAATGAAGGGGTAAAGCCTGAAATTTTATACACCATCGTCAAAATTGAAAGCGACTTCGAGCCATACACGATCTCCTTTTTGACGAACAAAGCAAACGCCGATTATTTTGCAGGCCTGCGCAATCAAAATATCCGCATCAAAACGAGCAACTACAGCCTAAATTCCAGCAAATGGGTCGTTACGATCATACCGGCAAACGAAATTTACGCCGTGCAGATCGCCAAGTATCTGTACGAGGACGGATTTAGCATCGACGTAGGGCTCGGGCAGCTAAACGCCGTAAATTTCAGCCAAAATGAGATCGATTATATATTCAACCCGATGTACAACCTCACTAAATGCGCCAAGATCCTGCGCAAATGCTGGAACGCCAAAAATAAAAATATAAAAGACACGATCGAGTGCTACAACTACGGCATGCGCAAGCGCTACTCAAACCCTTACTACAAACGCTTTTACGAGCATTACGAGAAATTTTTCGGCAAGCCCTATTAAGAGTTAGTAAAATTTCGCTAAAATCGCGCAAATTTTAAAAAAGGATGTTTCATGATACTGATCGCAGGACCCTGCGTGATCGAAAGCCGCGAGCTGATAATGCAAGTCGCGGAAAGTTTGCGCAAATTTAACGAAATGAGCGGGGTGGAATTTTACTTCAAAAGCAGCTTCGATAAAGCCAACCGCACCAGCATCTCAAGCTTCCGCGGCCCGGGGCTGCAGCGCGGCTGCGAAATTTTAGCCGAAGTAAAGGAAAAGTTCGGCTATAAAATTTTAACCGACATCCACGAAAGCTACCAGGCAGAGCCCGTCGCGCGCGTCGCCGACGTGCTGCAGATACCTGCATTTTTGTGCCGCCAAACCGACCTGCTCGTCGCCGCAGCCAGCACGCAAGCGGTAGTAAACATCAAAAAAGGTCAGTTTTTATCGCCGCAGGCAATGAAACACAGCGTCGAAAAGGTGCTGCAAACCCGCAGCGCGCGGGCTTATACTCCGCAAAGCAGTGCCGAAAATGCCGCTAAAGGTACGGCAACGCCTTATGCCGCACAAAGCGATAACAAAAGCGAAGCGCAAAGCGCCTTGCAACAAAACTTCTCTCATACTTGCAGCGCGCAAGACGGCTCGATAAGTGCCCCGCAAAACGCCGCGCAGCCAAGCGGCGAAGGGATGCACGATCTGGCGCGCCGCTACGGCGTTTGGCTCACCGAGCGCGGTAGTACCTTCGGCTACGGAAATTTGATCGTCGATATGCGCTCGCTGCCGATTATGCGCGAGTTTGCGCCGGTCATTTTCGACGCGACGCACAGCGTGCAGATGCCTAGTATCGGCGCTACGAGCGGCGGCGATTCGCGCTTCGTGCCGTATCTCGCGCGAGCGGCGGCGGCCGTGGGCGTGGACGGCTTTTTTTACGAAACGCACCCAGATCCCGCTCACGCGCTTTCTGATGGACCGAATATGCTAAATTTGCAGCAGCTAGAGCGCGTCGTAGCCCAGACGCTCGCAATTCAAAAAGCACTCGGATTTTAGAGCGGGCGGCTATAAAAATTTCAAATTTAGGCTAGCGAGTTTAAATTTTAATTTCGCTTCGTTGCGCACACTAGCCGATTTTCGCAATTTGCGCTAAGAAATTTTATATTCCGCAAGGGCGTGCTTCAAGCGCAGCGAGTTTGCATATCGCGCGCTAAAAATTTCAAATGTATTGCGATAAAATTTAGCGCATTTATAAATTTACCCCGCACGCTTCATTAAGCCTCGGAGGCTTTGATAAAATTTACGCAGCATAGGGCGATCGCCAGGCCTCGAGCGGGGTGGTTTCGCTGCGCTAAATTTAAAATTTTAAAAGCCTCGTTCGTATAATTTAGCTATAAATTTTGCGCTGAATTTCGCAGCCGACAAAGTAAAATTTATCTAAATTTACGCGCAAATCCCGATCGTCCAATCCGCCATTGCACGAGCCGCCGCCGCATAAAATTTAAGTCAAGATTAATGGGGCGGGGATATAATTCAAGCCTAAATTCTTTTAAAGGATATTTATGGGTTACGTAGAATCTAACCTTCTAAAAGGCGAAGAGATAGTTGCGAAAGCTAAAATTCACTAGGCAGTTTTCATTCCCGCTATTGTTTTTTTAATCATTGCGTTGCTTATATTTAGCAAAGGCGATTACGAAATTTTTGTCATATTATTTGGAGTTTTTATACTGGCGTTGCTTAAAGGATTGATTGTTTTTAAAACAAACAAGCTCGCCATTACAAATCAGCGTATAATCGGTAAAGCAGGCTTTGTCAGCCGCGACACCGTAGAGCTGAAATACGAGAAAATCGAGAGCCTATCTGTGGCGCAAGGTGTCCTCGGGAGAATTTTCGGCTGCGGCACCATAGTGGTGCGAGGCACTGGCGGCACGGCGGTTAGCTTTCAATTTATCGCTAATCCAGTAGCGTTTAAAAATAAGGCTATGGAAAAGATCGGCTAGGCTCCGTCTTGCATATAAAATTTCAGCCAAATCATAAAATTTTACGTCGCAAATTTTATCTATGCCACGCCGGCTTTTAAAATTCCAAGCGATTTATGCTTGCACTGCCGCCGGCATTTTATCTAAAATTTTGTTTTTGTCGCTATAAT
The DNA here is from genome assembly GCA_963520005.1 of uncultured Campylobacter sp. Classification (GTDB taxonomy): domain Bacteria; phylum Campylobacterota; class Campylobacteria; order Campylobacterales; family Campylobacteraceae; genus Campylobacter_B. The sequence goes on along the minus strand of CAUQPS010000011.1, from coordinate 10,619 downwards.
GCGGCTTCTTGACCTTTTCGTCTAGTGGCTCAGGACGTTGCATTCTCAGTGCGAAAACGCGTGGTTCAAATCCCGCAAGGGTCGCCATTATGGACTTATACAAGTCTCTTGATTTTAAACGATAAATTTATCTATGATTTTATCATGGGTTTTTATACAGCCCATCTGATTTCAAATAATAGATTTTATCCGCAATTTTATCGATGAAACTTTTATCGTGCGAGACGATGATTTCGCTTACGTCAAGCCCCGCCAAAATCACCGCCACGCGCTCCTGCATCGCCTCATCAAGCGCCGTCGTAGGCTCGTCCAGTAGCAGCATCCTAGGCTCGCACACCAGCGCACCCGCAAGCGCCACCAGCTTTTTCTCGCCGCCGCTTAGATGAAAGGGCACTCGCTCGCGTAGATGTTCGATTCCCAAGCGTCGCAGCGTCTCCAGCGCCTTGCGCTCAATCTGCTCTTCGCTTAAAATTTCAAGCTTTTTTAGATGGTCGTTTTCGCTGCCCTGCCTTAAAATTTCCGCCTTACGACCAAAAAATTTAGAAAAAATTCCACGTCTTTGCTCCGCATTTCGTGCTCGTTTTAACCGCTCATTTTGCGCACGCAGACTAAATACGACGTCCTCAAACACGCTCGCGCACAAAAATTGATCGTCGCTGTTTTGAAACAAAAACCCGATCTCGTGGCGAAATTTTACAAAATCCTCCGCACACTCAAGCTTCTCGCCGAAAAGCTCAATCTCGCCCTCGCCCCATTGCCTTAGACCGCCTAAAATTTGAAGCAAGCTCGTCTTGCCCTGCCCGTTCGCGCCCAAGATCGCTACTTTTTCCTTATGCCCTACGCTCAAATTTACGCCGCGGAAAATTTCTCGCTCGCCGTTTTTAGCACTTATTCCATACGCCTTAAGCGAACAGCTCATAAGATAGCTCCGATTTTAACAGATACGCACGCCAGCACGAACGCCAAAAACGAGGCTTCCGAGACGCTTAAAGCCTCGCGACGTTCGTAAAATAGCCTACCGCAAAACCCTCGCGCGCTCATCACCAGGCTTAAATTTCTTGCTTGCTCAAGCGCCGAAATCGCTAAAATCCCGACTAAATTCGCATAAATTTTATAGGTGAAAATTCCGCTCGTCCCTACAAATCCGCGCATCCGCAAAAGTGCTTGCAGCCTCGCTAGATCCGAGCGTAAAAAATTTACGAATCGCCCGCAGCAATACACCAAAGAACTTAGCTTTTCGCCAAGCCCGAGCCCGTAAAATCCGCGCGCGAAAAAATATTCGTCCTTGCCATAAAATAGCAAAATCGCAAATGCCATTATCAAATTCGCGCGTAAAAATATTACGCCTGCAAGCTCGTAGTTGCCGACTATGGCGGGGCTTAACGCGCTTAAAATCGCAAAGATATTTAATACCGCAAGTCTTGTGCAGACCGCGCGCGCAATCGAAATTTTAAGCGCAAAAAGAAGCATCGGCGGGGCAAAAAACGCCGCATAAAGCTGCTCGCTAAGTCCGACGCCGAAGCTGAAGATGAAAAACGCAAGCAGCGATACGGTGGGGCTCATTTGCGCGCTCTTTTCGCAAACCACGCCAAAGCGAAAAATCCGAAAATCAAGACCAAACAAAGCGCGATTTTAGGCGCCTCGGCGGACTGACTTTGAAACGCCATGCTCCTAATGTCGCTCTTAGGGCTTTCTTTCGGCGAGATGCTTCGCGAGGCGGAATCTTGCAAAGGCTCGGAAGCACTTGAAATTTTATCTTCAGACACACTGCCTTTCGGCGCGATATTTTCGGACGCGCTGTCTTTGGACGCGGAATTTTTAGCGGCGTTCAAATTTTGCGGCACAGGATTTTTAGAAACGTCAGAATTTTGCGGCGTGGAATTTTCAGGATCACCGGAATCCTGCGGCGTAAAACCTTCGGCGCTAAATTCCATCTGTGCGCCGTGCCCTGCACCTCCGTAAATTTGAATAGTAAAATTTTTAGCTGGGATCTTTATGCTCGCAAGTCCCTCTTTATCGGTCCTAGTGCGCAAAATTTCGCGCCCATCCGCACTAATTAAAACTTCGCACTCCATGCAGGGAGAATTTTTATAAAAATAGCTATAAATCGCCACTCTATCGCCCTCTTGCGTCGCGAAAAGATGAAGCGCGTGCGAAAATGCAAAGGAGCTCAAAACCGTTAATAACAATAGCGCTCTCATCGCCTCTGTCCGCCGTAAAATTTCGCAATAAAGCTAAGCGCAAAAAGAGTTATGATCCCTTCCAAAACAGCCAGAGCCGCGCCTTCGAGCGAGATGAGCGTCGCGATAGCAAAAAACTCCCGTCCACTGATGAAAAGCACGAGATCAAGAAGCAGCATCGAGCAGACGATCGGCACGAAGCCCGCCAAAAATAGATAAATTTTTTGCGTGCGCGCTTTTAGCTCTTGCGCTTTTGCGGCGGCGGCAAAGAGCCCGCCCAAAACCGCCGGAAAGCCGATGACTGCGGTATTTACGCCGAGCACGCTAAGCCCTCCGAAGCCAAAAAACACCCCTTGCAAAAACAGCGCGACGAAAATCGCCAAGATCGCGCGCGAGCCTAAAAACGCGCCCACGAGCCCGCTTAGCATCAGGTGCATGGAGCTGACCCCCACGGGCAGGTGCACGAAAGAGGCGACGAAAAACAGCGCGCTAAAACATGCGATCCTCGGGATTTCAGACTGCCTTGCGCGCCATAAAATCGCCGCCACGGCAGGCGCCGTAACCGCCCAGCCTGCGAGCAGTACGGGCGCGCTCAAAACTCCTTCGCTAATGTGCAAGGCTCGCCTCCTTTAAATAGCCCCTGTTTTTTAGACGCGCAAAAACGCGGGAGCTAGCTAAATTTAAGGCATTTGCGACCTTTGCGATAATCGCTTTGATTGCTACAGGTCTTGCTTTTACGGCTTTAATCGCGGCAAAATTTGCGGCTGTAAAACTCGCGGCTTGCGTCCTATTTGCGGCGGCTGTTAGCGCAAGACTCGAAGCAGCCTCGGAACCGCTTACGGAACCGGCAAATTTGATAAATTTTACGGCTCGCACGGCGCAAGAATTTTCGCTTGCTACATTTGCAGGAGCGACAAGCGGATTTTGCAACGCAAAATTTGAGGTTCCGAGCGATCTTGGTGCGACGCTCGCGCAGTAAAACAGAGCTTGCGAAATTTTAAAAGTCGGGGTTTTTAAAATTTCAAAAAACAAAATTTTGCGCGCGGGTATTTTACGCTCATAAATCCACGGATATGAAATTTTACGGCTCGAAGCTCCTAAGAGCGGATTTCTACCGAGCAAAATTTTACGCAGCAGAGCTTCGTTACTTAAAATTTTACTCGGCGAAATTTTGCTCCGTAAAGTTTTAACCAAACCCCGAGACACAGACTGCGCGCGGGTGCAAAACGACAAAATTCTGCCCCGTAAAATTTCAGCCGCAGAATTCGCTGGAAATTCTACACCCAAAAGCAAAACGCGCGAAAATAAAATTTCAAAGCCCTGCTCAAGCGTAAATTTAAATTTATCCGCAGCGACGCAAATTTCACCAGAAAAAAGAGATCTCACCGAGCCGCTCCCCTATTTTTTCAGCTCGTCTGCCTTGATCCAAAGCACGGCTCCCAGCTCATTTACGGGCTGCTCGCTACCTTTGGCGGCCTCCTCCTCGCTAAGAGCCGCAAAGCCCCACCAGCCGGCAACCGGCATCACGAAGCTAAACTCGCCCGCGCCGTTGGTTTTAACGACCTGCGTGACATGCGCCTCGCTAGGGGCTTTGTAGCCTTTATCGTTATATAGCTCGATCTCCACATCCGCGCCTGGGACGGGCCTTCCGTGCAGTAAAAAAACTCCGCTAAATATCTCGCCTGCATACAGCGCATAAGGCCGCACTAGCGGCACGATCTCCGCCTCTAGCCCGAGCGGCTTATCCCAGCCTTCGCCCGCGCCGTAAGCATCGACGTAGGTTTTGGTGATATGGCGGATCATCTTGCGCTCGGCTGGCTCGGCATAGGGTTTCGGATCGAAATAAAACGCCAAAAGCGATGGCTTGTCAGCTTTGAATTCCGCCGTGAAATAGGAATTTTCACTCTTTTTCTGCTCTTTTAGGCTGCCTAGGAGCGATTTTTTCTCACCATCAATAAAAACGCCGAATTCTGCGGGCTTTTGTAGATTCATAGACTCCTGCAAAAACGGATGGGAGAATTCCAAATTTAGCTTTAAAGTAGCATCTTTTTGATCCTCTACGACATTTTTATCCGTTGTAAGAACGCCGAAATGCGCGAACGCAAGGCTCGCCGCGAAAATCCCTAAAAAAGCAAATTTTGCCTTCATGTAATACCTTTCATAATAAAATATTACGGAATTGTATCACTTTTTTTCATCCGTATTGCTTAAATGTGGGTTTATTTTGAGTATTTAAAGCAAACTTTAGTTAAAATATCAAAATTTAAATTACCAAAAAGAGGCAGAAAATGATAAATTTAAAACTTATCGAGACGAATTTCGACGAATTTAATAAAAAACTCATCGCCAAAAAAGTCCCGCCGCAGACCTTGCAAACGCTGCTAGATGCCTACAACGAGCTAAAATCCAAAAAGAGCGATCTTGAAAACCTCCAAGCCGTGCAAAATGCAAAGAGCAAGGAGCTTGGTCTCGCTGCGCGCGAGGGCAAAGACGTAGGTGCGCTAAAATCGCAGCTTGAGGAAAACAAGCAAAAGATCCAAAGCCTAAGTGAGCTCGTAAACGAGCGCGAGCAGAGTCTAGAGGCGATCGCCGCGTGCGTACCGAATATCATCGACGACGACGTACCGATCGGTGCGGACGAGAACGAAAATGTCTGTATCAAAAAGGTGCTGCAGCCGCGCACGTTCGACTTCGCGCCCAAGCAGCACTTCGAGCTCGGCGAGGCGCTGGGATGGCTTGATTTCGAGCGCGGCGTAAAACTCAGCGGCAGTCGCTTTACCGCGATCCGCGGGCTGGGCGCAAAACTGAATATGGCTCTCATCAATTATATGATAGAATTTAACAACTCGCGCGGCTTCGAGCTCGTAAATATGCCGTTTTTGGTGCGCGATCAGATCCTCTACGGCACGGGTCAGCTGCCTAAATTTAAAGACGATCTCTACCGCGTCGACGACGAGGAGCAGAACCTCTACCTCATCCCTACGAGCGAGGTTACGGCGACGAATCTCTTTAACGATGAAATTCTGCGCAGCGAGGAGCTGCCGATCAAGCTCACCAGCTACAGCCACTGCTTTCGCAAGGAAGCGGGCTCGGCGGGGCGCGATACGCGCGGCATGATCCGTCAGCACCAGTTCGAAAAGGTCGAACTCGTCGCCATCACGCGCCCAGAGGATAGCGCAAAGATGCTTGAGGAGATGATTTCGTGCGCGAGTGATCTGCTAAGCAGCCTTGGCCTTCCGCACAGGCACATGCTGCTTTGCAGCGGCGATCTGGGCTTTAGCGCCGCAAAGACCGTGGATTTGGAGGTTTGGCTGCCGGGGCAGAACCAATACAGAGAGATCAGCTCGATCAGCAACTGTCGCGATTTTCAGGCGCGCAGAGCCAAGATCCGCTTCAAAGACGGCAAGAAAAATAGCCTCGTTCACACGCTAAACGGCTCCTCGCTCGCGGTCGGCCGCACGCTGATCGCGGTGATGGAAAACTACCAGCGTAAGGACGGCAGCATCGAAATCCCGCGCGTTTTAGAAAAATATATGTAGGCAACCCGTGCGAAAGCCTTACAAAAACCAAAATTCTAACGCCCGCTTCGCAGCTACTGGATTTTGCGCTGCAAAATTTAGAAAGCGCGGCGTTAAATTTTTTGCGCCGCAAAACGCAGGATTTTTTGCAACAAAATTTGGTAGCACGAAATTTTGCGGCGCAGAGCCCAGGGCGCGCGATGCCGAGTTTCGCGATTTTAAATTTTGCAATGAAACGCTTCGTCATACGCGACAAATTCGGCAATCACAGCACTCGCATTTTAAATTTCACGACGAGAAATTTGATAGCGCGAAATTTACGACCTACGGGACGAATTTTTTAGGAACAAACTTTCGCGGCACGGAATTCTGCAAATCAAAATTTAGGATACGCGGCGTCAAATTTTACAAAGCAGAATTACGCGAGACGGGTTTTTCAGCTTGCATTGCGAAATTTTATGCAGCTAAATTTCACGGCGCGAAATTTCACGAGATGAAGTTCCAGACGCCAAATTTAGAGCTTAAAATGAAATTTAACGCAGCGAAATTCGGCGGAGTAAAATTCCGCGATGGCGCGCTTTTAAAATTTGCCGCCGCAAAAGGGCTGCGACGCAGTCCTAGCCTTTGTGCCGCTGCGCCTTTTAAATTTACCGCGCCGCAAAACGCGGGATTTTTTGCAACAAAATTTGACGAAACAGAATTTTGCGGCGTGGAATTTCATACAGCAAGATTGCGCCGCGCAAAATTTTATGTCGCAGAATTTGCAGCGAAGAGCGAGAAATTTCGCGGCGCGGAGCGGCGCGGAGCGGGCGCGTGAAGATCGCGCTTTTCGGCGGCAGTTTCGATCCGCCGCACGCAGGACACGACGCCGCGGTAAAGGCGATCTTATCAGCCCTAAAGCCCGATTTGCTGGTCATAATGCCGTCGTTTCTAAACCCGTTTAAAAAAAGCTTTTCGGCGCCTCCGCAGCTGCGGCTTAGATGGTGCCGCGCGCTGTGGAGCGACGCCCCGGGCGTGGAGGTAAGCGATTATGAAATTTTGCAAAACCGCTCGGTACCCACGATACAAAGCGTGAAATTTCTGCTCGAAAAATACGGCATACACGACAAAATCACGTCGGAGACGGCAGGCAGAACGGGCGAAACCCCGGCAGTCGTAACGGATAGGGCTTTACCTAACGGCGCAAATATTGCGAATAAAATTTCTGCCAGTGCTTATACTCCTGGCAGTGCAGACGAAATTTTACCCGAGAAGACGGACGGGGCTTTGTCGTGCGATATAGGTAAAATTCTAAGCAGCGACGCCTGCTCCGCCGATATTACGGGCGGGACGAGCATCCCCGCTAACGCAAAAAACGAAGCTCTGCAAGGCGGAATGGCGGATCAAATTTCGGTTGGTAGCAAAAGCGAAATGGACGGAATTTCGCAAAGCAAGGCGGGTGAGCTTTCGGTCGACGGCAGAAATAAGGCGGGTAATGCAAACGATGCGAGCAAAATTTTAAACGCGGACAAAATTTCAAGCGCAAGCGAAATTTCAAGTGGCAATGCGAATTGCATGACCGACGCAGGCTACGCAAATTGCGTGAGTAGCGCAAATAGCGCAGGTGACACAGGCAGCGTAAATGACGTGCATGACACGAGCGATGTGAGCAGTGCAGATGAAACAAGCAAAGCAAACAGCGCGAACCATATAGACACCGCACCAAAGCTCTACATCGTCGTGGGTGCCGATAACCTAGCCGAGCTTCATAAATGGCGCGATTTTAGCGAGCTGCAAAAATTGGCGGAGTTTGCGGTGCTTACGAGGCCGGGCTACGAGATCCCGCGGCAGTGGGCGGCTCTAAGGCGCATCGAGATTGACGTAGATGCGAGCTCAAGCGGTTTTAGGCGAGATTTCAAAGGCGAAATCCCGCCCAAGATCGCAGCAGAGGTCATAAAATTTTATAAAAGGAAAGATATGCAAGATCCAAAGCAAAGGGCGGAGCGGATCGCCGAAATTTTAAACGAAAAGAAAGCCGAAGATGTCCAGATCATCGATATGGAGGGGCGCGAATACATCGCAAAACTCGTAGTTATCGCCACTACGCTAACCTCTCGCCACGCAGCCTCACTTATCGAGGAGCTAAAAAGCGCGCTTAAGCCGCTCGGCGAGGAGTTTTTGACTATCGAAAGCGGCGATGAGTGGAGCGTCGTCGATCTCGGCGATATCATAGTCCATCTCATCAGCGAGGCTTACCGCACCAAATACAATATCGAGGACTTCCTCGACAAGCTCAAAAAAGAGCAATTTTAAGGAGGGAGCGTGCCGAGACAGACATGGAGCAGCAAGCTCACATATATTTTAACCGTCGCGGGCGCCACGATCGGCTTTGGCTGCACGTGGAGGTTTCCGTATTTAGTCGGCGAAAATGGCGGCGGCGCCTACGTGCTCGTGTTTTGCATCGCGATGATCGTGCTTGGAATCCCGATGATCTTAGTAGAAAACGTCATCGGACGTCGCGCGCTAAGAAACTGCGTCGATGCCTTCGCAGTGCCTAAAAAGGACGGCTCACGCATAAAGCCCGCATGGAAGATCGTAGGCATCATGGGCGTAATCGGCGCGTTTGGAATTTTGGCCTACTATATGGTCCTTGGCGGCTGGGTGCTAACCTACATCGTAAACATCGTAAGCGGCAACTTCGACCTCTCCGCGCGGATCACAGACCCCGCATTCACGCAGAAATTCTACTTAGATCATATCGAAAATAGCCCGCTCGGTGTCGGAGCTTACACAATCGTTTTCATAGCGATCAACTGGTACATTTTGAAAAACGGCATCATCGAAGGGATCGAAAAATTCGTAAAATTTCTAATGCCCGCGCTATTTTTGTGCTTCATCGCGGTTATCCTTACAAATTTAACGCTGGAAGGCGCAAAGGAAGGCGTGAAATTTTACCTCGGCGTCGATTTTGCAAAGATTACGCCCAAGCTTTTGATCGACGTTTTGGGACAGGTCTTTTTCGCGCTCTCGCTCGGATTCGGCGTGATGATCACGCTATCGAGCTTCCTCAACAAAGACGAGAAGCTGATGCAAACGGCCACCATCACCGCAGTCGTAAACACCCTCATCGCCGTGCTTGCGGGCTTTATGATTTTCCCGTCGCTCTTTAGCGCGGGGCTTGAGCCGAGCAGCGGCTCGTCGCTGGTTTTTAAGAGCCTGCCGATCGCGTTTTCGCATATGCCGTTCGGCAACGCCGTCGCGGTGGTCTTTCTCTCGATTTTGCTTATCGCCGCGCTTACGACGTCGATCACGATCTATCAGGTCATCATAAATTTCGTCGAGGAGCGCTTCGGCTTTTCAACGTTAAAGGCGGTAAATTTAACGCTCGGCGGCGTCTTCGTGCTCGGCAACCTGCCTTGCATCCTCTCAAGCAGCGTGCTTGCGGACGTTAAAATTCTAGGGCGCTCGGTTTTCGACGCCTTCGACTTCGTAAGCGCGAACGTATTTTTCGTGCTAACGGCGCTTCTGTGCTGCATCTACGTGGGCTGGGTGCTGAAAAAGGACGCGATCTACGAGGTAACCAACGAAGGCGATCTCGGCGCAAGGCTCGCGGGAGTTTGGTTTTTGTACGTCAAATTTATCCTGCCGCTCATCATCGCGGTGATCTTCGGCTACGGGATTTTCGGCTAAATTTAAAGCCGCGAGAGTTTTAAATTTTAAATTTGCCCGCAGCGATGCGACGGAATTTTAAAATTTCATTCGCTTCGTTACGTACGCTGCGGCGTAAGTTTTTACTCGGTGCGACACATTGTATTGAAACTTGCGGCACGGCGGTCTTGCGACTAGGTGCGAGACACTGCACCGCAGTTATAATATAAATTCAGCGCAGGCGTAGCCTGCCCCTTGTAAAGCGTCGTCTGGGGTTAGGTGGGGTTTGGGGCGGGAAGGGGAGCGACCTCGCAATTCAAGCCCCCCTTCCCGCCCCAAGAAAAGTTTGGGTGCGGCGCGGCGGAATTTTAAAATTTTATTCGCCTCAACGCAGCGCGTTAAATTTTAGAATTTTAAAATCTATTGCAGCGGAGCCGTATCGCGAGAGATAAAATTTAAAATTTAGCCGCAATTTAGGGGTTTGCAATGCTTCTGTTTTTCCTTACGATCTTTCCGATATCGCTGATGCCGGGCATCAACATGACCTACGCGCTAAATCTCGGCATCGCGCGCGGCTATCTTAGGGCGCTGCCCGCGTTGCTAGCACAGGTGCTGGGCGTCGCAGCTGTGGCGCTTGCGTGCATATTCGGCGTCGCGGGCATTCTGCTTGCGCACCCTGCAGCGCTTAGTGCGATTAAAATTTTAGGCGGCGCGTATATTTTCTATCTGGGCGTTGCGACCTTTTTGGCGCGCGGAAATTTTAAGCTGCAAAAACAGAAGCGCAGCGAAAATATCTTCCTCCAAGGCCTCTTAGTCGCGGTCTCAAACCCCAAGGCGTGGATATTTTTTACCGCGCTCTTTCCGCCATTTTTGGATGCGGGCAATCTTTTCGGTGCGCGCACCTTCGCCCTCGTCGCCACGCTGTGCGCCAGCGAAAGCATCTGCCTCAGCATCTACGGGCTGGGCGGAGCGGTGCTAAAAAATCTGCTAAAAACCCATCTAAAATATCTCGAAATTTTCTGCTCGGTGCTGATGTGCGCGATCGGGCTGTGGATGATTTTGGACTAAATTTTGATTGGGTTTGGCGCCCGAGTTTTGATGAAATTTTAAATTTAAAAGCGGTATTGCTACGGCTAAGTTTCAAGAAAAGCTCTTAAAATTTAGCCGCTAGCTTTGAATTAAAAATTTTAAGCGATCGGTTGCGTGCAGCAAGCGCCGCGGCGATTACCTCTGCAGCAAATCTGCGTCCATGGCGAACATGCGGCACGTTTAAGCGATTTCGGTGCTACGAATA
>CAUQPS010000010.1:0-52705 GCA_963520005.1 uncultured Campylobacter sp. | reverse complement strand
CTTTTTTAGCCCTGACCGCTTCATAAAGCTCATCGATCGAGGTCGCGGACGAGCCCGAATATTTCTGCGCCGCTCGCATAGTCTTTTTTGCTGGATTTACCGTCAGGCGTCACGGTATATCCGTTTGATACCAAAATTGCGCCAAATATAAAAATTTTATTCCACCATGCAATATTGCGCTCCGTTTGCCGCACTTGCGCTTCGCGCTCCAGTTTTATAACACACGGCGATCCCCATAGGCGCCTATGCTGCGCACAAACAAACTAGTGGCATGCCCGCATGATAAAGCTGCCAAGCCCAAAGTAGCAACGCTTAAAAAGTTATTACTAATGCTATTTTCGGATTAAAATTTTAAAATTTAAAGTTTAAAAGAGAATTTTAGCGGCTCTACGCCGCTAAAATTTAAAGATTTTCGAATGGATTTACGACCACGTCTTTGCGATCGACGATGTAAGGTATGAGGGCTGCTTGGCGCGCACGCTTGATAGCCTTTTCTACCATCTCTTGGTATTTTTTGCTGGTGCCGGTTAAGCGACGCGGCATAATCTTAAAGCGCTCGCTTAGGCAGTGCTTTAGCAGCGCCGTGTCCTTATAATCGATAAATTCGATCTTTGCTTCCGTAAATTTGCAATACTTTCTAGTATATTTTCTCTTATCTGCCATGATTTTTCCTTAATTAAAATGGGATCGTGTCGTTGCCGTCATCGTATTTATCGGCATCGACGTCGACTTCCGGAATCGTGCTTTCGTAACTCTGCTCTTTTTGTTTAGGCGCGTTATAATCGTTTTTTGCGCCTCTAGAATTTGAGTTTTGTCTATTAGCATAGCTATTTCCGCCGCCGTAATTACTGTAGCTAGAATTTCCTCCGCCGTAGCCGCCGGAGCTTCCGCCATAATTGCCGCCCTCGTAATTGCCGCCTTGATTATAGCCGCCGCTTCCACCTTGATTGCTTCCTAGCATCTCCATCGTATCTACGCTAATGGAGTGCTTACTTCGGTTCTGTCCGTTTTGATCCTGCCACTGATCTAGCTTTAAGCGGCCTTCGATCAAAATTTTACTGCCTTTTCGCAAGTATTGGTTTGCGATTTCGGCCGTACGACCAAAAAAATCTATGTCTATAAAGCACGTTTCTTCGCGTTTCTCGCCGTTTGAGCTACTGTATCTGCGTGTGACGGCGATGCCGGTTTTGCCTACGGCGGTACCCGTTTGCAGATATCTAAGCTCGATATCTCGGGTCAAATTACCCACCAAAACTACTTTATTGAACATATTTTATCCTTTATTCGCCCTCTTTGGCTGCTTCTTCAGGCTCTTTTGGCTCTACCGGCGATTTTGGTTCGCGCTCTTTTTTCGCAGGGCTTAGCTTGATACCTTTGCTTAGCTTGTCCCAAGCGGAAATTTCACGCTTAGTCTCATATTTAACGGTTAAAAATCTAATGATATCTTCGTTGATGCGCAGATTTCTAACAAGCTCGGAGATCAAGTTCGGCTCAGCCTTAAAATAGATTACGAAATAAACTCCGCGCTCATATTTGTCGATCTTATAGGCTAGCTTTCTAGCGCCCATTTCGATCACGGAAGCGATCTCTCCGCCGTTTTTAGTTATGATTTCTTTGACGAAATCGACTTTTGTTTTAACTTCATCGTCGGTAAGCGTGGGCTTAACGATGAATAAAACCTCGTAGTTTCTCATAAATTCTCCTTATGGATTTTAGCTCGCAAACAGCGTCTGCGGGCAAGGATTTTGCAAAAAATGCGAGAGGATATTACTAAAATTTCACTTAATATTTGCTTTTTGCCCGAGCGAGCTTAGCAGCATGCGCTGCAACCTCAAAAACGACGCGAGCAAAAGCTCGTCCTTCGCCGCGTTCTTTTCGCTTTTGAGTTCAAATTCCAAATCGTTTAAGTGAGCGAAAATTTTATAAAACGTCCTCGTAGAAAAGCTAGTGGCGTAGCGCTGCATCTGTGCGGCCACGGAAGGGGGCGGCTGATAGCCTAAAACCGCCTTAAAATCAAATCTGCCGTTTATTTTCACGTAAGCATGTAGGCGAAAAATTCTATAAATCAGGCGGTAGAAATAATTTATCAGCTCCATCTCGTTGTATCCGCCGCCCAGAGCCATTTTGTAAAAATCTACGCGAAAGTCGCTTAGGCCGAAAATTTTATCAAAAAGCTCGTCGTAGCTCACCTCGCTAAGGCCATAAACCATCAAATTTACGTTTTGCAGGCTAAGCTCAAGCCCCAAACTTGCAAATTTCTCTATCTCGCTCGCGCTTAGGCTCAGGCTTTCGTTGTGGATGGCGTAGATCCTGCTAAGTGCGGCAGTGTTTGCAAAAAGCCCGCACATCTCGCATTTTTGCACAAGCAGCGCTATGGCTTCGTTTACGCCCGAGGGTTTGAAAAATCTAACCTCGTTTCGTTCAAATTCTTTGATAAAATCCGCGCTCACTGAAATTTCGCTATCGTTTAGCTCGTAGATTAGATGGTTGTTCGCGTCTGATTTACACAGCGCGATGAGCCTTCGCAGCTCCTCTTTTTTGATGAGCGAGGCGGTTTTGATATGAAGCGTATTGCTGCCGCCGAAAAGCGAAGGCTCCAAAAAGCTTCGCGCCTGCTCAAAATCATACTCCAAAAAATACAAACTCAAAAAATTTTCCGAGGCGTAAATTTGCTTTAGGCGCTGCGCGTAAAGCTCGTTTGAAAAATCGTCTCCGCCGCGCAAAAGCACGAAATTGGGCACCCTGCCGCTTGCAATAAGCCCGTCAAATTCTTTTCTATACATCAGATTTTCTTTACCACCCTGCCTAAGATCACTCCGCTAGCGATGTTTGCGTCCGTAAGCTCCACCAGCACGGGCGTTAAAATGTCGCCGGCGAAATTTGAAACTAAAATTTTAGCCCCTTTTAGTTTGTCGTCTAGCTTTGCGGTGACGGAATTTCCGTTTTCGTCGATGTAGCAGCGAAATTTTTTGCCCAAATTTTCCGCGGCCCAGCGCGCAAATTTTCGGTCCATAAAATCAAACGCGACCTTATCCGCCTCGCGCTCAAGTTCGTTTAGCCGCGCGCACGTCGCGTCGATGTTTAAAAGCAGGTAATTATAAAATTTCTCAACCCCCCTCATCTGCGCCTTTAGCAATCGGTGCAAAATGAGATCGGAATAGCGCCTAATCGGGCTTGTGAAGTGCGTATAGTTATCAAATCCGAGCCCGAAATGCCCGCGCGATTCGGATCCGTACTCGGCGCGCTTTTGAGCCTTGATGATGAGCTTATCGACCTCCTCGCGGATACCCATAGTATCGGCTTGCGCTTGGATTTCGCCGATCATTTTGGCAAGGTTGCTCTGATACGGCGCGTCGATGCCAAACAGCGCCAGATCGTCAAGCAGAGCGTAAATTTTTTTAAGCTCCGCCGAGCCATGATTTCTAAAAACACCCCGCTCGATGCGCGCTGCAGCGGCTTTATTGGCTAGCAGCATACAATCCTCGATGAGCTTGTGCGACGGAGTGTCGGTCTCAAAACGAGTGGAGCTTATAAAACCGTGCCCATCAAGCGTGATGCGAAGCTCCTTGGTGCGGAAATCAAATCCGCGCTTCAGCCTCGCGCGGCGCAGGCGCTCGCAAATTTCATTAAGCGGCAAGAGCCAACTTAAAATTTCAGGCTCGCACGCCTTGCGAGTGCGTAAAATTTCATCGACCTCGTCGTAATTGTAGCGGCGCTTTGATCTTATGATCGCTTCGAAAAGCTCCTCTTTTTGCGGGTTTAAATTTTCATCCAAAGAGATTTTAAAAACAAAGGCCAGCCTCGGCAGATCAGGCATCAGCGAGCAGATATTTTCGCTAAGCTCGCGCGGTAGCATCGGCACGGATCGGTGCGGGAAGTAGATCGAAAAGCCGCGAAATTTCGCCTCCTTATCGATCGGCGAGTATTCGCTTACGTATTCGCTCACGTCGGCGATCGCGACGTAAAGCGTGCGCTCTTTTACGTCAAAATAGATCGCGTCGTCGAAGTCCTTGGCATCGATAGGATCGATGGTGCAAAAGGGCAGATGCTGTAAATCCACGCGCTGCGGATACAGCGCCTCGTCCACTTCGCTGCCGAAGCTCGCGGCTTGCTGCTTGCACGCTTCGTTAAATTCGTCGTTTTTATCGTAGATCGCTAAAGAAATTTTCTCATCGACGAAGGGATCGGCTAAGTTTCCGATCACCTCGGTGATTTCGTTCGTTAGATTATCGATCTTTAAAAGGGTGTTTGCGGGTAGCTGCTTTAGCGATTTTTGCGTGGCTTTGAGCGGATTTGCGAGGCCGGTTTTGACGTTTACGCCTAAAATTTCGCGCCCGAAGCTTTTGGTATAAACCACGCTCGTTAAAAATGCGGGCTTGACGCACATCAGTACCTTTGCGTGCAGGCGGGACTTTCTTGAGCTTAAAATTTTTGCTAGGATCAGATCGCCCAGATGCACGCCGCTTAAATATCTGTTTTCGATGATGAGATCTGCCTTGAAGCGATCGTCGAAGCTTTGCAGATAGCCCGTACCGTCGCGCGCGATGTCGAGCCTGCCGAAAACATAGCCGTCGTTTAGGTAGAGCTTGCCCTTGTGCGCGCTGATAGCGCCGATATTTAAGAGGTTGCGCACGAGCTCCTTTTGCTCGCCGCTAAGATCCTTTTCAAATACGCCCGAGTTAAAGGCGCGCAGGAGCTCTTTCATATCGAAATTTCGCCTTTCGCCTCTAAAAACGCCTCTTGCTCGAAGCCAAACTCGACTAGTAAATTTAAAGCGTTGTCGATGCTAAGCTCGTCGAAGTGATGGTAGATATTGACCGCGGTTTTGGCGATCTTTAGCATTGCATAGCGGGATTTGTTCTCAAAAGGCGCGTCGTCAGGGGCGTTTGAATACAGCGCGTCCTGCGAGATCTGCTCTAGCCCGAAATGCGCAAATAGCGCGTGCGAGACGCTTTCGCGGTTTGTGCCGCAAAATTTCATCTCCACATCGGTAAAATCCTGCGGAAAGATCGAGCCCTTGATGGCGTGGTAAAATTCCTCCGCCTTGCCTGCCGCGCACACCTGCTCATCGATAAAAACTCGCCCGAACTCCACTAAAATCACGCTTGAGAGGATACTTTGCTCGATCTGCGGGTAGGATTTGATCCACGAAAACATAAGCAGATTTCGCAGCAGCGAGACCTGCGTGAGCTTTTTGCGATCGATGCGATACGCCTGCAGGCTCGGCTTTAGCATCTCGTCAAATACGGCGAATAGAAAAAATGCCCGCATCTGCTCGCGTCCGTAAAGCTCAAACGCTCGCTGTAAATTTAACGTCTTTAATGCCGTATCGTCTTGCTCTCGCCCCTGCTCCTGCGCTCTTCCACATTCTTGCTGCTGCGCTTGCCCCTGCTCCTGCTCTCGTTCTTGCTGTTGCGTTTGTGCGGCTTGCGTAGAGACGCTCGAACCTAGCGCACAATCAGCCCTCGCGGCGACATGCTGATTTTGCCGCTGCGTATCGCTCGCGGCCTGCGAGGGGTTAAATTTAAAATTCCTGTCGCTGCAGTTCGCGTCGTTTGCGTCATTTGAATGATTAAATTTAAGACTATCGCCCTGCTCTGCTAAGTCTGCGCCCTTTTGCTCGCTCGAGGTGCACTCGTTTTGCTGCCAATCGTTTGCGGCATCTTGTAAGTCGTGCTTTATAATCTCCGCGCCTTGGAGATCGCACCGCTCATCTGCGGTGGCGAAATTTTGCCTCGCAAGCCCTTCAGCGCTAAATTTAGACAAACCGCAAAATGCTAAATCTAAAATTTTATCCGTGAGGGGGGCGTTTTTTGAAATTTGCAAAGCGAGCCTGGCATCCGAAACATCCGCGCCAAACGATGCTAAAATTTTTAAAATTTCATCGCTAAAGCCCGCGAGCGCGCCTATTTTTTGGGTTATAAATTTATTCATTTTAAAAAGCCGTTCAATATAAATTTCGCACAATCATATCAAATTTTAACTCAAATTGCAAAGCAAAACGCCGCCATTGCGTCCAAATTCCGCTTCAGCTCGCCGACTTTTGAAGCGCTTTTTTTGCGTTTGAAATTCGCAGATCAACCCGCCCGTTTGTCGCGGCGATAAAAACAAAATTTCAAACGCCGTTTTATAAAATTTTAATCCCCTTTCGTATAGAATGCATCGAAATTCCATTTATAAAGAATCCAATGTAAACAGGAGCTTTAAGAGCTAAAGACTCTTTGAAAACCGAAAATAATTTTAAGATGCTCAAGCTAATTTTAAAATTTCACATAAATTCAAGCAGATGAATTTATATGAAATTTAATGACGAGCTAAGATATAGAGCAATAAAATATTGCTACTAAAGAAGCTTTTTGGGCTTTACAAATTTGCATATGTATTTTTATAAAGGTTAGATATGCGCAGTATAGTATTTCTTTTCATAATACCCGCTTTTTTTACCATAAGCTTTTTTGTCGCCCTAATCGCCCCTAAAGGCAAACGCAAACTGCTTTGGCTTTTTCTTTGGTTTGTCGTATTTTTCGGTGACGGATTTATAGTTTCTGCCATATTTCATTGCTACGGATATCTATACGGCAAGATAAATGTCTACGAAAAGCCAGCTATCAGAGCATATTATGCCGGAGAAAAGAAATTTGATCTAGGATTTCCCAAAGCAAATCAATTCTCATCGCAAGATTATACTAAAGACATTGCTTTTACGATGTTGATAAATGGCGATTTGGACTATATAGATTATAGAGTTCAAGCGAAAGATAGTGCCAATAATGGTAAATTTTTTAGAATTTACGTAGATAACAATACTTCAAATAAATGCTTTATGTCGGTAGATGAAGAACTAAAGGACTACTTGTCCGATAAAAAAATACCCTACTCTGAATTTAAACAGCTTTACGACGAGTACCACTCAAAACCTGGCGAGTATAAAGAGATATATTATGATGCTTGGTTTGATAACGAAGAGAGAAAAAAAAGTTACCCGCAGCAACAAAGAATAGTAGTGGACAAAATAATAAAAATAGTGCAAGAACGATATAGAAGCCTGAACCCTATTAATATGAACGGCAAGGTATTTACATGGGACGACTATCAAATAAAGCGGGTTATAGATGGGCTACAAGACGTAGATAAAAAAATGGAATACTACAAGCAAATTTATAAAGACAAATACGTAGCTCGCAAAGAAATCTCCAAAGATGAAATAGCGCCTGCCGAGCTTATAGTGGAAGATCCATACCATCTCCTAGAACCAAAGCCTAATATAAAAACTATATTCGATAATATGCTGGGCATGGGATTTAACTACGGTGGAATCATAAAAGATATAAATACGGGCAAGATACTAGCCGACAATATATACATCTATGAGTCTTATCACACTTGGATATTGCAAGCTCTAGTGAGTGCTTTGGGTCCGCAATCTGGCGGTGAGTTTTGGATGTGTAACAAAAATGAAACTAATTCAATAGAAAAGTGTAATCAAAAGATGATAGAGGAATTTTTTAGAAAGGATAGAAAATGAGAAAGCTTGAGGCGCTAAAAACATATGCAGAGCCACCATGGGCGGGGTATAGGGGATTGAACAATTAACAAGCTGTGGTATAATTTTATCAACAATCTCAAATCTGCATTCTCGGAAATATATGAATAGCCCCCGGATTTAGGTATCTTATATAGGTTCTTTAATTGCGTATCGCGAAATAAAAGATTATCGCTTATGCCTCTATCTCGCTCGAACCTGAATAAAGAACGGATAAAATAAAACAGATCTTTTAAAAGTGCAAATTTCCATTCTTGTAAATAGGATCTAATATCTGCATTATCTCTTTTTTAGTAATCTTTTCAATATCCTTATCGCTAACGCACTTTAGCCTCGATTGAAATCTAAATCGCAATTTTCTTAACGTCTTATCGGCAAAAGCGTTATATTCGCAGTAAATTAAAAAACGCTCGCTAGCGTATTCTTTGGAGCCGCCACACCATTAGTATGGCTATTTGATATTAATTTCTTTAACAATATTCTAGCCCCTTCGAATGTTATTTCGTCTGCATTGCCTAGAGCCTTGATTAGCTGCCTTGCGTATAGTGATAGTGCCTGTGTGTTTTAACCGTTCCGTCTCTAGCTAGCGGGCTATAAAATTTAATGGCTATAAAATCATCTAAGACTTCGACCATAGTGCGCTTATATTGCGGCAAGATAAAATTCCTGACTACTTTATCGGGATCTGATTTAAAAATTGGATTATCCTTAATTTTGGTAAAACCCCCGTTATCTTTCTTCCTTTGTAGTAATTTTAGGCAGATTATGGAATTTCCTCAAAGGATTAACAAGGCAGGAGCGCAGAAAAAGCTACTATACAATTTTTAACATATAGTAGTTTTTCTTAAAATATATGTATCAATCGGTAGTTTCAAGTATTAGGAATTTTTTAAGACTAATTTTAAAATTCCCAAAAATAGGGCTTAAAAAATTATTTAAAAATTCAAAAAACTAAAAAATAGGGAAAAATTTTAATAGATGGTGCGACCGACGAGATTTGAACTCGTACACCCTGCGGCACTACCCCCTCAAGATAGCGTGTCTACCAATTCCACCACGGTCGCATAAATTTTAAAGCTTAATCTCAAGCCTTGAATTATATAAGTTTAAAGCCCGATTTCTCGGGCTTGTGATTAATTTGCAGCAGCCTTTAAACCCGCTGTTAAAAAAGGATTTACGAAAAGCAAGATAAATGAAATAACCAATGCATAGATAACCTGCGCTTCGATCATCGCAAGCGAGATGTACATCGTATTCGATAGCTTGCTAGCTACGCTTGGGTTTCTAGCGATACCGTTAAGCGTCGCGCTAGCGGCATTTCCCATACCTAACGCGCCACCCAAAGCGGCTAGACCTAAAACGACTGCAACGGTAATTGCAGAAAAAGAAACGATCTGAGTGTAAGCACTTAGCTGCTCGCTAGCGAAAGCCGCGCCGCAAAGCGCAAATAACAATACAAGAACTTTTTTCATAAAAGTCTCCATAAATAAATTTTAAAACGAGTTTCGGCTCAATACCCCCTACTCCAACGTTTTAAGTGTGAAATATTATTAAAATTTTGCTTTTGATTTGTTTAATCTAGCGGAATTTGCGTTAAATTTAACAAATCCCGCCGAGCAATCTAACGTTTAGCGTCCAAATATGTATTTAGCGCCGCAACGTAGGCCTTTGCAGACGCCAGCATCGTATCTACGTCAAGTCCTCTGCCGATAATGGCGCCCTCGCCCGCAAATTCCACCTTAACGGTTACTTTCGCCAGCGCGTCTTTACCCTGCGAGACTGCTTTTACTTGATACTCCTTCAGGCTACCGTTGATGCCGCTGATACGATCTATCGCCTTGAATATCGCATCCACGCCGCCGTTTCCAAGCGCGCTATCGCTTAAAATTTCATCCTTATACCTTAGCGTAAGCGCGGTGCTAGCGTGTCCTTTGTTGCAGCTATTGGAGCTTAAAACCAGCACTTCGTAGGTCTTTTCGGCTCCCACGAACTCGTCGTTTACGAGCTCTCTAATATCCTCGTCGAAAACGTCCTTTTTGCTATCTGCAAGCGCTTTAAATTTATTAAACGCGATCTCAATCTGCTCGTTACTAAGCTCATAGCCCAAAGATACCAGTTTATCCTTAAAGGCGTGGCGGCCGCTGTGTTTGCCCAGAACGAGCGAGTTTTTATCAAGCCCGATATCCTCGGCGTGCATGATCTCGTAGGTTTCTTTGTGTTTTAACACGCCGTCTTGGTGGATACCGCTTTCATGCGCGAAGGCGTTTTTGCCCACGATCGCTTTATTAGGCTGCGGCTCGATGCCGGTAATGCTCGCGACTAGGCGGCTGGATGGGTAAATTTCTTTCAAATTTATATCGGTATAAAGCGGCGCAAATTTATCCCTGCGCGTCTTGATCGCCATTACGATCTCCTCTAGCGCCGCGTTGCCCGCGCGCTCGCCGATACCGTTTATCGTGCACTCGACCTGTCTGGCTCCTGCCAAGATAGCGGCTAAGGAATTTACGGTAGCCATTCCCAAGTCGTTGTGATTGTGCACCGAAACTACGGCGCGCTCGCCGATAAGCTTAACGATTTCACCTATTCGGGCGGTGATCTCGTCAGGATAGAGATAACCAACCGTATCGGGGATATTTATGGTGGAGGCTCCGGCGTTTATCGCGGCGTCGCAGATCTCTTTTAAAAAGCCGATATCGCTTCTGCACGCATCCTCGCAGCTAAACTCCACGTCCTCGCAAAGACTTTTAGCGTATTGCACTGCCTCTACGGCGCGCTTTATAACCTCTTGCGGCTGCATTTTAAGTTTAAATTCCATATGAATGGGGCTTGTGGCGATGAAGGTGTGGATGCGCCCGAGCTTCGCGCCCTTTATCGCTTCGCCTGCGGCCTTGATATCTTTTTCTAAAGCGCGTGCAAGCGAACAGACGCGAGCCTTGCTAACGGCGCCAGCGATCTTTTCTATCGCGTCAAAGTCCCCTGGGCTCGCCGCCGCAAAGCCAGCCTCGATAACATCTACGCCCAGCTTTTCAAGCTGCAACGCAAGATGGATCTTTTCGTCCGTATTCATCGATGCTCCGGGGCTTTGCTCGCCGTCACGAAGCGTCGTATCGAAGATTATGATTTTATTTTTGTCCATTACAGATCCTTTCAAATCGTTAAAATTTGGCGAAATTATAGCCGCGCAAGCTTAAAACAATCGCGGCGATAAACATATCTGAGATTATTTCGCCGTTTCCTCGGGTTTGTCTTTTTTATGAAATTTAGCCGCGCTTAAATTTAAAGCTCCGCGAACCAAACCGTAAACGATATAAACCAAAGTGAGCACCGCCGGAAATTCCAGCCTGAAAAGATATAAAAGCGAGAAAAATACGACGATTAGAAGCACTAAAATTTTAATCGCGTTGGGGCGCTTTAGGCTGATCTTTTTAAAGCTCGGAAAGCGTATGTTGCTTACCATCAAAAACGATAGCGCCGCCATTGCGATGATCAAAAATACGCCAAATCCTTTGGAGAGCTCATATTTTAGATAAATTCCGATCCAAAACGCCATCGTAATCGCTGCCGTAGGAATCGGCAGCCCGATAAAAACACTAGGCTCATAGGTGCCCGTAGTTACGTTAAATCGTGCCAGTCTAATCGCGCCGAAAACCACGTAAAGTGCTGCTACGAGCGAGCCGACCTTACCGTAATCGTGCCCGACCGCGCAATAAAATAGTAGCGCCGGCGCGACGCCGAAAGCAACGATATCTGCAAGGCTATCGAACTCCACGCCGAATTTCGATGTCGCATGCGTTAGCCTCGCCACGCGGCCGTCAAGCCCGTCGCAGATCAAGGATAAAATGATATAAAAGATCGCGGCGCTAAAGTTGCCTTTGATCGTAGAAATTATGCTGATAACCGCTAAAAATACGCTTGCCGCCGTGAAAAGATTCGGCAATATGTAGATTAATTTTCCCTTTTCCTCTTCCATCTCTTACTCTTTAAATTTTATTTTCGCACCGCTTTTTGTTCGGTGCCGCGGATCGCGCATAAAGCATTTTAGTGCGATCGCCTTAAAATTTAGCCCTAAGCTCTTGCTCTGCGCGCGAGGCTTTAAATTTAAGCCTCGCTCTTTGCGCTTTCGATATCGTCGTTAGCGCCTAAATTTCGCACCAGACGGGTAGGCATGCCGTTATCTTTTTCAAATTTAGAGATGATCTCTACGATCTGCTCGCCAGAGACCGTCTCCTTCTCATACAGCGCCTTCACCATCTCCTCGATCGCCGGAGCATAGGTCCTTAGCGTCTCTTTTACCGCCGCATAGCGTTCATCCAGCGTCTTGCGGACATATTCGTCGATCTTAACCGCCGTTACCTCGCTGTAATCCTTGATACTCTGTCCGCCATTTAGGAAGGAATACTGCTGTTTTTCGAGCACCGCAAGCCCGAGCGCATCGGTCATTCCGACCTGAGTAGCCATAAATTTAAGCATATCGGTAGCGCGCTGCAAATCGTTGCCCGCTCCGTCGGTGATCTCGCCTAAAAATACATCCTCCGCCGCGCGCCCCGCCAAAAACGTATCGATCTCGGCAAAAATTTCATGGCGCTGGTGTAGGTATCTATTTTCAAATGGCGAATTTAGAGTGTATCCCGCGGCGCTCAATCCGCGCGGTACGATAGTTACTTTGGATACGGGCATCGCGCCTTTGGTAAGCTCGGCGATGAGTGCATGACCGCTTTCGTGGTAGGCGACGATTCGCTTTTCGATCGGGCTTACGCGGCGTGATTTTTTAGCCAGTCCGATACCGACGCGCTCGATCGCTTCAAGTAGGTCTTTTTGCTCGACCTCCGCCTTTGCCTCGCGACCCGCTAAAAGCGCGGCTTCGTTGATGATGTTTGCAAGATCGGCTCCCGCAAAGCCCACGGTAAGGCGCGCGATCTCTTCGATATCGATGTCGCGGGCAAATTTAACGTCGCGCATATGCACCCTCAAAATCGCCATTCTGCCGTCAAAATCGGGTCTATCGACCAAAACTTGCCTATCAAATCTGCCTGGACGCAGAAGTGCCGCATCCAGCGTCTCCGGGCGGTTGGTAGCCGCAAGGACGATTACCGGGCTTGATTCCGAGCCGAAGCCGTCCATCTCAGCAAGCAGCTGATTTAGCGTCTGCTCGCGCTCGTCGTTGCCTCCGCCGATACCGCCTGCGGTTCTGCTTTTACCGATCGCGTCGATCTCATCGATAAAAACGATCGCCGGAGCCTGTTTTTTAGCGTTATCAAATAGATCGCGCACTCTGCTGGCGCCCACGCCTACGAACATCTCGATGAAACTCGAGCCCGATACCGAAAAAAACGGCACGTCCGCTTCACCCGCAACCGCTTTGGCTAGCAGCGTCTTGCCCGTACCTGGAGGCCCCACCAAAAGCACACCTTTTGGAATTTTAGCCCCGAGGCTAATGTATCGCTCGGGGTTTTTTAAGAAATCTACGATCTCCTTAACCTCCTCTTTCGCCTCTTCGACGCCAGCGACATCGCTAAATTTAACCTTCGGCTTTTCGGCGCTTACTAGGTTTTTAGAGCTTCCGATGCCGAGCACGCCGCCGCCCATATTACGCTGCATGCGGTTGGCTAAAAACATCCAAATTCCAAAGAAAATCACGAGCGGCAAGACCCAGCTAAAGAGCAGATCTGTCAAAAAGTTGCTCTCGTTATACGCACCGTATGGAATTTTGCGCGATTCTAAAATTTGAACGAGCTCGGGATCATCCACGCGCTTAGCAGTGTAGATTACGTTGCCGACTTGCGCTTTAATCGTGGAACTTCCAATGGAAACCATGCTTACTTGGGAGTTTTTGATTTGCGATTTTAGCTCGGAGTAAGTTACGTTTCTGCTCTCGCCTGAAACGGAGCCGAGTACTCCACCGCTATCAAATCCGCCGCTTGGGGATATCGCTTTAAACACGACTATTAAAATAAGCGCAAAAATAATAAAAACGCCGATCGGATTTTTATTAAAAAAATTGTTTCCGCCGCCGTTTTGAGGGGGTTGATTGTTTTGGTTGTTATTCATATCTTCCTTTCATAAACGAAGCTAAGCCATTCGTTTTGCTTTTTCATCTGCACGAAATTCAAATCCGAAAAGGCCTGCTCAATCCTATCTTTATATTTTTCTAAAATTCCAGACAGCACGAGCCTGCCGCCCGGTTTTAGCGCTTTTTTCAGATCCACGCTTAGGATCAAAATCACGTCGGCGATTATATTTGCGACGACGAGATCAAACTGCGCGTCTTTACAGAGCGCGCGCTCGCTTAAACTAGACGCTTGCTCGCCCAAGCTTGAAACGCTGCCGAGCCAAATTTGATCGATCTGTACCCCGTTTTTCTCGGCGTTTTGCTGCGTAGCGGTCACCGCCTGCTCGTCGGTATCGCAGGCGCTTACCTTTGCGCCCAGTTTTTTCATCGCGATACTTAAAATTCCGCTGCCGCAGCCCACGTCAAGCGCGCTCATGCCATCGCGAGCAAGCTCGCTAAGCAGTGCCAGGCACATATTAGTGCTTTCGTGATGGCCTGAGCCGAACGCCAGTGCAGGATCGATCAGCAGATCGATTAGCGCGGGATCTTGTGATCTTTCGCACCAGCTCGGACGGACGTAAAATTTACCGACCGCTACGGGCGCGACGCCTTTTTTATATTCGTCGAGCCAGTCTTTATTTTGCTTTTTTGAAATTTCGATCTGCAGATCGGCGTCTAAATTGAGAGATCGCGCGAGCGCCTTTTTAAACTCTTCAAACGCAAATTTTAAATTTTGCAGATCCTCTTCGTCGCGGATTATGAAACGCTCGCCGCGTTCTTCGACGCAGGTAACGCCGAATTCAAACGCAAAGTTTTTAAAAAGCTCGCTTGCATTCGCGCTTTTTACGATCATCTCATAAAAAAAATCTTTCATCGCCTCACATCGCCTTTAAATTTTAAAATTTGCATATTACTAAAATTTAGTTCAAACTTTGCTTACGCTCGGGCGTTTTTATAGAGCTTCAAACGCCTTTTTAAGATCGAGTGTGCCCTCGTAATACGCCTTACCGACGATGACGCCCGCTATTAGCTCTGCGTTTTTAAGCGCGATTATGTCGTTTATATCTTTCACGCCGCCGCTTGCGATAGTATCGATGCCGCTAGCTTTCGCGATAGAGCGGCTAAATTCTACGTTTACGCCGCTTAGCATCCCGTCGCGCGATATGTCGGTGCAGATGATCGCGCAAACGCCCGCGTCCGCATACTCTCGCGCCAGATCGGTCGCTTTTACGCGGCTTAGCTCCGCCCAGCCCTCGGTCGCTACGAGCCCCTCTTTTGCGTCTATGCCCACGACGATGCGGTAAAGCTTCGCCATTCTCCTTACGAAATCTCTATTTTTAAGCGCTGCCGAGCCCAGGATAAATCTATCGACGCCTAGGCTCAAATACTGCTTTATGCGCGCTTCATCGCGGATGCCGCCGCCCACTTCGACGCGCAGGTGAGTGTTTTTTACGATCCGCTCGATCGCTTTGTAATTTACCGCCTCGCCCGCAAACGCACCGTCCAGATCAACCAGGTGCAGCCGCTTAGCGCCGAGATCTTCAAATTTTTTGGCTAGCTCGCAGGGGTCCTTGGAATAAATTTTTGCGCTTTGCATCTCGCCCTTGCTAAGGCGCACGGCGCATCCTTGTTTCAGATCGATCGCAGGGAAAATCTCCATCACAGCTCCGTAAAATTTTTAATGATTTTTATGCCCGCATCGTGGCTTTTTTCGGGATGCGGCTGAAAGGCGAATACGTTTTCGCGCCAGATCGCGCTTGCAAACTCATAGCCGTAAAATGTGGTCGCAAGCGTGATCTCGCGCTCGCAAAGGACGTGATAGGAGTGCACGAAATACAGATACTCAAACTCGCCTAGACCCGCATTTATCGGCGAGCGCTTGATAAAATGCGCACTGTTCCAGCCGATGTGCGGAATCTTTAGGCTTTCGGCGCAAGCGGAATTTTGCCCGCCATGCTCGCTAGGCTTCGCCCCGTCTGAATTAAATTCCGCATCGCCCGATCCAAATTTTATTCCGCTTGATTTAAATTCCGTCCTGCTTGATTTAAATTTCACATCCTCATCGGATCCAAATTCCGCCCCCCGAATATTAAATTTCGTTTTGTCAAATTTCACGACGCGACCGGGTAAAATTCCAAGCCCGCTACGCGCACCGAATTCCTCGCTTTGTTCGAATAGAAGCTGCATCCCCAGACAGATGCCTAAAAAATATCTGCCGCTTGCGACGAACTCTTTAATCGCGGCGTCCATACCGCTTGCGCGAAGCCTGTCCATCGCCTCGCCGAATGCACCCACGCCCGGAAGCAGGGCTTTATCGCAGCTCAAAAGCTCCTCCCCGCTGCGCGCAAGGCAAAATTTAGCGCCGCAGAAGCTAAGCGCGTTCATTACGCTTTGGATATTGCCCGCGCCGTAATCCACGATACCGATCAAGCCGTGCCCTTCATATCATTCAATCGGTGCGAAAACTCGGGCACGATTTGCTTTAGCTTATCCGCGACCTGCGCGTCCTCGCACTCCGAAAGCTCCTCGATCTGCGAGCTTAGCTCTTGCAGGTCGTATTTTGCGGAGTGGGTTACGAATATGGATTGATACTTCGTGCTCTTGTCGTTTTCATCGATCAAAAGCTCCTCGTAAAGCTTCTCACCGGGACGCAGGCCTACAAATTTAATGCCCAGCTCCTCCTTGCCGGCAAGCTGCAGCATTCGCTTGGCAAGATCGGCGATCTTTACGGGCTCGCCCATATCCAGCACGAAAAGCTCGCCGCCCTGCGCGATGGAGGCTGCTTGAAGCACCAGCTGACACGCTTCGCTAACGAGCATAAAATATCTCGTAATCTCGGGGTGCGTGACGGTAAGCGGCTCGTTCGCTTCGATCTGGCGTTTAAATTTAGGGATGACGCTGCCGCTTGAGCCGAGCACGTTTCCGAAGCGCACCGCGACGATCTGCGTGTCGCTTGCCGCATCGTTGGAATTTAGCGCGTAAAGCTCGCAGATACGCTTCGTCGTGCCCATAATGTTCGTCGGTCGCACTGCCTTATCGGTCGAGATCAAAACGACCTTTTTCGCGCCGTATTTTTTGGACAGATCGATTACGTTTTTTGTGCCGATGACATTGTTCTTGACCGCTAGACGCGGGTTAAACTCGCATAGCGGCACGTGCTTATACGCCGCTGCGTGCACGACTACTTCGGGATGAAATTCTGCAAAAACCTCCTCCAGCTCATGGCGATAAACGACGTTTATCATCTTTAACTCGTTGCGCGCATCCGCACCCGTAGCTTCATTTATTGAGTAGAGATTAAACTCGCTGTGCTCGACCATGATAAGACGCTTTGCGCCAAATTTCAAGCATTGCTTACAAATTTCGCTTCCTATCGTGCCGCCCGCGCCAGTTACCAGCACGATCTTGTCTTTGATAAAATTTTCAATCGCCTTGGTGTCGAGGTCTTTAGGTTTGCGCGCGAGCAGATCCTCGATCGATACGTCGCGGATCTTTTTGCTCTCATCTTCCAAAAGCGAAAAGAGCTTAATATCCTTTAGCCCGTATGCAAAAAGCTCGTCGTAGAGCTGCTTTAGCTCGTCCGGATACAGCGCCAGCGCGATGATCGCGGTTTTGGCGCCGCTATCTTTGATCATCTGCGGAATTTCGCTCTTGGCTCTGACGACGTAGTTTTCGCAATAGGTCCCTACTAGCTCTGCTCGCCCGTCCACGACGCCTACGGGGTAGTAGTTGATATATTTCTGCCGCATCCCTTTTAGGACGTGAAAAGTCTTGCTCGTAGCGCCTACGACAATGCAGGGCTCGTTATTCGTGATGTTTTTCTTCTCGCTTAGAAACATCCGCTTTGAAATTCTAATCCCACCGATTAAAATAAACGAGATCGCCGCATCGATGATGATGACCGAACGCGGGAATGGGTTAAAAATTTTACTCGCTAGAAAGAATAGGATTAAAAAGGTAAGCGCTGCCATAACGTGTGCATAAAAGAGCTTTCTTGCTTCGTATAGCCCGAAAAATCTCCACGGAACTAAATAGATCCGCAAAAACCAAAAATAGAAAATTTTAATCGCAGTAAGGCTCGAGGCGCTAAGCAGCGCGCCTTTATAGAATTCGTTCGGTATATCTCCGCTAAATCGCAGCAAAAACGCGATATAAACGGAGAGGATCGAGATAAAAATATCTCCTAGCAAAAAAAACGCGAAGCGGCTAAATTTAGTGGGCTTTAACAGCATCAGATGTTTTCTTTTACGATTTTTACGACGCGCTCGATCGTCTCGTCGCTCATATCGGTGCCGCTAGGAAGGCAGATGCCGCGACTAAACATATCCTCGCTCGTGCCGTCAACTACGCTAAGCGCGCCTGCGAAGATGCTTTGCAGATGCATCGGCTTCCAAAGAGGGCGAGATTCGATGTCGGCTTTATTTAGCGCATCGATTACCTTTAGATGAGCGTCTTTTTTCTTAAATAATAGCGTCGTAAGCCATCTGTTACCCTTACCGCCTTCGACTTCGGGCATAAACTCCACGTCGGTGCCTCTAAACAGATCCTCGTAAATTTTAAAAATTTCGCGCTTTCTCTTTACGCGCTGCGGCAAGACCTCCATCTGACCTACGCCGATAGCGCCTAAGACGTTGCTTAAGCGGTAGTTGTAGCCGTAGTCTTTGTGCTCGTAGTGAAGCAGCGGCTCGCGCGCCTGAGTGCTTAAAAATCTAGCCTTGGCGATTAGCTCCTCGTCGTTTGAGATCAGCATTCCGCCGCCTGAGGTAGTGATGATTTTATTGCCATTGAAGCTTAGTGCGCCGCATTTTCCGATGCCGCCAAGTGCTTTACCCTTATAAAATCCGCCCAGCGCCTCTGCGGCATCCTCGATAACATCAATGCCTTCGTTCGCGCAAATTTCGCATATCTCATCCATCTTCGCAGCCTGTCCGTAAAGATGCGTAACGACGAGCACCTTTGGTTTTTTCGGCGATTTTTTGATCGCTTCTTTAAGCAACTTCGGACTTAAATTCCAACTCTCGTCGCTATCTATCAGCACCGGCACGCAGCGCTCGTAAAATATCGGATTTAGCGACGCCATGAAGGTAAACGTGGAGCCAAGCACCACGTCGCCGTCCTTTACGCCGCTGCAGCGAAGCGCTAGATGAAGCGCCGCCGTGCCTGCGTTTAGCGCCAGCGCGCCGCGCGTACCAGTATAGGACTTCACTGCGTCCTCAAAGCGATTGACATATTCGCCCAAAGGCGCGATATAGTTGCTTTCAAATACCTTTTTTATATACTCAAGCTCATTGCCGCCCATATTTGGCGGGCTTAAAAATACTCTTGCCATCTCTATCCTTCCTTGATCTTTAAATTTAACCTCGCCTGACGCAAGGCTAAATTTAGCTTTCGGCATTAAATTTAAATGCTCGGATTTTATCACTTTTAATGCTATAAATTTTAAATTTAACCATTTTTTTTAATCACGCGAGCAGGCACGCCTACCGCCGTGCAAGCGCTAGGTATGTCGCGCACGACCGCGGCGCCCGCGCCGATGATACAGCGCTGCCCGATACTTAGCCTCTGAATGACGCTGGCACCGATTCCAATGTGCGAAAACGCCCCCACCTTCACGCCGCCCGCAAGCGCCGCGTTTGGGCTAATGTGCGCGAACTCGCCGATCTCGCACTCGTGCTCGATTACGACGCCTGAATTGATTATCGCGCCGCGACCGATTTTGGCTCGCGCGTTTATCACGGCGCCGGGCATTACGACCGCGCCCTCGCCGATGGCGGCGCTTGGGCTAACGATGGCGCTTTGATGAATTAAAGTCGCTATCTCAAAACCTGCGCGCGCTACCCTCTCTTGTATCTTTGCGCGGGTTTTATTATCGCCGATTGCGATTATTACGGGATGCTTCGGCAGATCCTCGCTAAATTTCAGCCCCGCCGCGTCGTCTAAAAAAACGACCTCGCTAAATTTAGCCCCGCGCGCGGCTAGCGCAACGTCCGCAACCACCAGCCCGTGTCCGCTCGCGCCGTAAACGTAAATTTTAGTTGTGCCCATTAAATTTCTCCGTCGTCGCCATACCCTCTTTATTCACGCCCTCTTTCGCAAGCACTTTTTTAATCGTTAAAAGCGCGATCTTAAGATCGAGCGCGAAGCTTAAATTCTGCGCGTAATAGGTATCGAAATCAAATTTTTTCTCCCAGCTGATCGCGTTGCGTCCGTTTACCTGCGCAAGCCCCGTGATGCCCGGACGCACGCTGTGTCGCAGGCTCTGCTGCGGCGAATAAAGCGGCAAGTATTCGATCAGCAGCGGGCGCGGCCCGATGAAGCTCATATCGCCCTTTAGCACGTTGAAAAGCTGCGGCAGCTCATCCAGGCTTAGCGCGCGGATCTTTTTGCCGTAATCGTTCAGCCGCGCTTCGTCTGGCAGAAGCTCGCCGTCCGCGCCGCGCTCGTCGCTCATCGTTTTAAATTTGTAAATTTTAAAAATTTGCTCATCAAGCCCAGGGCGAGATTGCGTAAAAATCGCGCTTTTGCTGATGTGCTTACGGATCAAAAACCACGTAAGCGCCATCACGGGCGAAACCAAAATAATCAAAATCAAAGCCGCCGTAAAATCAAGCGCGCGTTTTAAAAAACCTCTATACATCGATAAATTTCCTATAAACCTCTAAATATTTTTCCGTGACGATCTTTTCGTCGTAATTTGCAAGCACCAGCTCGCGCCCATTTCGTCCAAGCCTTTCGCAAAGCGCGGTATCGTCTAATAAAATTTCAATCTTTCGCGCAAGATCCTCTGCATCGCGAGTGCGGCAAATTAAGCCGTTGACGCCATCCGCCACCGCCTCGACGCAGCCACTACAGTCGCTCACCACGCAGGCTCGCGCCATGCTCATCGCCTCTAAAACCGTGCGCGGAAAGCCCTCCTTGTAGCTAGGAAGTGCTAGCAGGTAACTAGCCTTCAAAAGCTCAGGCACATCGTTTCTGGCACCCAGATAATGCACCGCGCCGCTTCGCAAAAAGGCAGGATCAGCGGTGCTTTTATTGCCCGCAAAGCCCTCGCCCACAAAGACAAATTTCGCATCCGATCGATCTTTTAAAATTTCTGCTGCTTCGTAGAATTCTCTCACGCCCTTATGCCACATCGCGCGAGCTATCATCAGTACGATCTTTTTGCCGTGCAAATCCTCGCCCAGATCCGCTGCACTAACGGTTTGGGGGTTGAACCTTTCAGCATTTACACCTACACTTTTAATCCTTATGACCTTTTGCTTCGCAATAAGCCCGCGAGATAGCATATAATCAGGATCGGCATCGTTTACAAATACGCAAGCATCCGCCTGCGAAAATGAAAATTTATAAAGCTTCTCCAATACCGCTCGCACGAGCCTTGTTTTAATATCTTCGTCGATATAAAAGCTGCCCAGCCCCTCGACTAAGTTTATCACATATTTTATACCCGCCTCTCGAGCCGCCAGTGTGCCGAACACGTTTGATTTGTGCGCAGCTGTTTGCAGCAGGTCCAAATTTAGCTTCTTTAGCTCACGCGCAAGGGCTTTGGTGTTGCTAAATACGGTAAGCGGATTTAGGCTAGCTCGATCAAGATCGTAAGTTACGGCATTAAAATCGCGCGCTAAATCCTGCGTATAAGCGCCGCGAGGAGCGATTGCAAAAACCTCGTGCCCGCGCTCTTTTAAAGCCTGCATTATCGGGCGGCGAAAGAAATGTAAGCTCATATCGGCATGGCTTAAAAACCCTATGCGAGCCATCTGTTGCATTCCTTGCTTGGCGTTGCGAGATTAAATTTCATAAATTTCTCCTTAGCTTGCGGCAAAATTTTATCTAGCGCTTTAATTTATAAACTTTCACAGCAGGGCTTAAGATCACAGGCTCGAATAGCTCGGGCCTATATCTTTCAAATACAAAAAGCTGAATGTAGCTTGAGTTTAGCATCGTCTTATCTAGTAGCAAAAATCTCCCGTAATCGCGCATGAAAATCACGTAAAATTGCGCGCTGCTGTCCATATTAAACTCCTTGACCGCAAGCTTACCGCTCGCGTCGTAGCTCGTTTCGTAAAAGGTATTGATCGCAAATTTTCTGCCGCTATACTCTAAATTTAAAAGACTCGGTGAGATCGAAAAGCCGTTGTCCATATGCACGCCGCTTTGATCCTGAACGAACCTATCGCTCGTTATGAAAAACAGCTCGCCCAGCTGCTTGCCGTCGGTGATGTCGATATTTGAAAACTGCGTGACGACGGGGAAGATATTCATCATGCGATCGGGCAGGATGTAGTAGATGTCGCGCGTAGGCTTTGGTGGCTTAAAATCGGCCAGTCCCAAGCTTAAGATAAAATCATTTACATCAGTCGCGTTATAGTCTTTTAAAATTTGCTTTAGCTTGTTTGGAATTTTTTCGCTATATCCGCGCTCGGTGTATTCGACATCCAGGCGCGCCATATTTGCAGAGCTCATCTGATCTCTAAAAAGTGCGAAGCTAACGGGGAAATTATCGTTGCCTAGGTGTTTGCCGCCGTCGATGAGGGTTTTTACGTCGCTGTAATAGCGTATGCCGTATCCGTAGTCCCACCACGAAAGCGCGTAATCCTCGCGCTGCGCCTTATCTTTAAGCTCATCCAGCACCCGTACCTCGCTTTGATAAAAGACCGTATCGACCTTGTACGAGACGATGTGCTGCCACGCGGGATAGATCGCAAGCGCCGTCAAAATAAGCAGTATCGCGCGCCCTGCGATCTTTGGCAGATCCAAGCGCTTTACGCAAAAATATAAAATATATCCGAAACTTAACCCCATTACGCCCACTGCATAGATCGTAAATCTAAGGCCTGCTTTATTTGCCGCAAAGCCCAAAAGCAGAAGCGGGATCGAGAGCAAAAATTCCTTATGCCTAAAGCAAAGCACCAAATATCCGATTGCCGCAATCACGAAAACCGCGACGTGTGAGCTGATGCGCTCCATAAAGATCTTAGGTGGCACGATGCCCGATTCTTGGATCGTTTGATTGACGTTGAAAAAATGAAATGCCGTATCGGCGTTGTCCGCAAAGGAACGGAAGATATAAAATTTCGCCTGAAAGATTATCGGACTAAGACCTCCGTTTGCGATGAAAAACGCTACGGCAAGCGCGCCGATAATCGCCAAAATTTTAAAATTTAATAGCCTTCCTCTAAACGCAAAGAGCCAAAATAGCGCAAGCGAGATTAAAATTTTAGCTACCAAAGGCGTGGAACAAAGCGCGATCAAAAAGATAATCATCGCTTCGTAATTCACCGCACTTTTTCGCTTAAAAATCAACGTGTAGGCGAAAAATACAGCGAGCATCATGGAATTTAGTGAGAAGCTGGACGGATACCACCACATATAAAATATCACAAACGCGCCCAGCCAAAACAGCGTGCTGCGCGAGCCGCGCGTGCAGATACGGATGAGCGCCCACAAAATACACATCGCAAGCACGATATTTAGCATATCGGTGTCGTAATACCCCGCCATAGTGCGGTTGTAGTAGCTATTCGCCACGCTCGCGACAAGCGCGCCGATGAAGCCCGCGCGCATGCAGCGAAACTCGCTTGAGATAAGCAAGATCGGCACTACGATGAGCGAGCTAAACAAAGCCGGCAGATAAACGAATATCGTCTCGATTTTAAAGGGCAAAATTTCAGCCAAAAACGCCGTCACGATCGAAAGCGGCGCGCTAAAGTAGCTAAGATCGTTGGGCTGATGAAAGCCGGCGAGTCGGTCGCGCGCGCCCTCTGCAAAGGCGTAGCCGTCGTTTGTGTTTATCATCAGCTCGCCATCCCAAAAAAAGTAATTCGGAAAGCCGCTCGCCCAGTGCACCCACCACATACGAAACGCCACGCTAAAAGCAAATGCAAACAAAATCATCAGCAAAATATGCTTGGAAAACTCATAATTTTTTATGAAGCCAAAAATTCTGCGCCTAGCAGGAAGCGCGCCAGCTGACTGATTTTTAGAATTTTGGGAATTTTCTGCTGTAAAGCTTTTGGAATTATCGGAATTTATGCCGTTTGTAGAATTTAAAGCGCTTGCGGAATTCGCATTTTTAAATTTAGCCAAATTAGCGGCTTTTGCGGAATTTTTATTTGTAGAGTTCGCAACGCCAGCGGAATTTTTATTTGTAGAATTTTTGCTCGTGGAATTTGCAGCGCCCTTTAAATTTGAGTTTGCAGAATTTGTGCCTGCGGAATTTTCAGAATTTACCGAGGCGGAATTTCGTCCGCTTGATTTTTTAGCCTTTTTGGATTTTTTTTGTGCTCGCATTTTTGCAGAAACAGCGCGCGCTTGATCGTCGCTAAAATTTTTAACGCCGGCGTGCGCGGAATCTTTGCTCGCAGAATTTTTTGCATCAAGCGCGGAATTTTTATCGCTCTGAGGCGCAGTATCCTCGCTACCCTCAATCTCGGCATTTTCGCCGCTAAAATTCTCTCCGCCATCCGCGGAATACTCTGCGTCAAAATTTCCCTCACTAGCGAAATTTTCGCTTAAGGCAGCTTTGTCGGCACCCATTGATTGCGCGCCTTTTTGATCGTCCGATCCTTCGTCGATCTCTCTGACGCTAAAAGCCTTTTGATCTTCACCCACGCCTATTTTCCTTCATCGATTTGTTCTATTTTTGCGATCAGCTCGCTTGCTATCCGTTTTTTATCGAAAAACGAGGCTCTAATTTTAGCCTTTTTCTCATAAAATTTTACATAATTTTCATCATCCAGCGCTTTTTGCATCGCCGCTTGGGTGCTTTCTAGATCGTTCACGCCCACCAGCACGCCCCATTCGCTCTGCCCCAAAAGCTCGCGCGCGCCGCTTTGATGATCGCTTGAAATTACGAGCTTGCCGCACGCAAGAGCTTCGATGAGCGCGTTTGAAAACCCCTCAAAAAGGCTTACGAAGACAAACGCGTAGCATCTGGCCATATATTTATACGGGTTTGCGTCAAAGCCCAAAAGCTTCACGCGACCGCTTAAGCCTAGCTCCTCTATCAGAGCCTCAAGCTCGGCTCGCAGCACGCCGTCGCCTAAGATCAGCAGGTCTTTGTCATTATTTTTTAAATTTGCATACGCGCGGATCAAAAGCGCGTGGTTTTTGCCCGCATCAAGCCTGCCGACGCTTAGGAAAAACGGCCGCTCCTGCGCGATAGGCTCACTCGCTTTGCGGCCGATCTCATCAAGATCGATTGCATTATACAGCACGCTCATCTTGCGCTCGTCAATCCCGAAATTATCCGCCAGATCGCGCAGATTTCCAAGCGAGTTCGGAAAGATAAAATCGGCCTTCGGATAGAGCTTGCGCAGCAGAAGCTTTGAAATTTTGGATTTAAAGCTCGGCTCTTTATACAGCACCGACGGCGTCGAGCATTCGTTAAAAATCATCGCTCCGCCCAATCCGTAAACTCGCGCCAGCGCCGCCACGTAACACGGACGGTTCATCCAAACGAAGTGGATATCAATGCCCAGCCTCTCGCATAGCTTTTTGTATCGCAGCGCCAAAAACGGCAGCTTTGCAAGCTTCAGCAGCCCGTTTTCAAAAGGGGCTGATTTTTCGATGAAATGGATCTGCACGCCGTTTGGAATTTCATAAAAAATCCTCTCGTTCATAAGCACTAAATGCACCTCGTAGCGTGCTGTAAGCTCGCCTAGGAGGTTGCTTACGACGCGCTCGGCGCCGCCGCCGCCCATCGAATATATAAAAACGCTTAATCTCTTCATCTCTTTACCTTTTAAATATCGCTGCCGCGCCCTAAATTTAAGCTTTAGTTTCGCTTTTTATGCGAGCATACGCCACGCCGTTTAAATTTAGCGCATTTGCGCTGCCTCCAAGCGGTCAAAATTTCATCGCGCTATGCGCTTGTAAATTTAAACGCTCCGCTCCGCTCGGGCGCAAGAGCCTATCTTAGCACACCGAAGTTTAAATTTAATCCCTGCGCGCCGCGGCGACGTAATAAACGGCACTACTATTTGCGCGCAAACCGATCGATCAAGCCCTGCCAGAGCTCAACGATGCGCTCCTGCGAAAAATCGTCTAAATTTTCATTTGCATTTTGTACGAGAGCGTCTCGCAGCTTCTCGTCGCTCATTAAAATTTCGAGCTTACTCGCAAGTTCATTCGCATCGCCGCATTTAAACAAAACGCCGCTAAAGCCGTCCTTTATGAGCTCTTTTGCGCCCGCAGTGTCGCTACTAAGCCGTGCGCAGCCGTAAAATGCAGACTCGATCAGCACGTTTGAAAGCCCCTCGCTAAGCGAGCTTAGCACAAAAATTTTGGCTTCTTTATACAGCTCGCTCACGTCCTGCTTGTGCCCCAAAAATCGCACTTCAAGCCCAAGCCGCGCCACGAGCTCGCGCAAGCTTTCGCGCAGCGAGCCGTCGCCTGCAATTAAAATTTCCCACTTAGCAAGCAGGTCTTTATCGATCCTGCTTAGCGCGTCAAAGTAAATTTCATACCCCTTGACGGTCTCGAGCCTGCCGACGCTTAAGATCACGTTTCGCTTGACGCCTTTGGTATCGCAAATCTCGCCGAAAAAGGGGTTGTGCACGACGAAGCAGTTTTTGACAAATCGCGAATAGTACTCAAAGTCCGAACGCGTAAGCACCGTAAGCGCGTCCACTTTTTTATAGCACAGATCGCGCACGCGGCTAAAAAGCCCGCTTCGCAGATAATCGTGCGCGTTGTGCTCGGTCGCGATGAGTGGAATTTTAAGTCCGAAATTTGCGATCACGCACGCTACGTTCGTCCAGTCCATAAAGCTGATGATGACGCTTGGGCGCTCGCGCTTGAAACACTCGCGCAAAATTCTGTATTTATCGAACCTGCCGCCATTTTTATAAACATCCAGATGCAAAAATTTTATCTTTTCGCTAAATTTATACCTGCCCTCGTCATTTTCCAAAATCGCGATCGTAACGTCGTTTGCGCGCGCAAAATGGTTCGCCAAAACCTGCAGCACGCGCTCGGCGCCGCCGTTTCTAAGAGCCGCGATGACGAATAAAATTTTCATTTTAACTTCCGATAAATTTTATAAAATAGCCGCAAAAGCGCAGGGCTAGCGTAAAATAAGACCATCATCAGCGTCTGCGTGCGGCTTGCATGCGCCGCGAAAAATCCAAAATCCAGCCGCTCGCGCACCAAAGCGTGCAGTGAGCGGATCTGATCCGCAGCTTCTGCAGCGCTTAAAGGAGAGCGGGGATCTGCGATCTTTCTTTGCGACGCGGAATTCTGCTTAGAATTTCGCATATAATTTTGCTTGGCTGAATTTTTAACTGCGGAATTTTCACAGCATGCGCAAGATAAACTATCAGCTCCATGCAAATCCGCCTCGTTTGCCAAGCTGCGCGTATTAGCCTCGGAAGGAGAAGTCGCATCCCCATCCGAGCCTGCGGCATCAAAGCTTGATTTGATGATTAAAAACGCCGTATTCAGCGCGGATTCGCAGCGAGTAAAATTAGCCTCACGCACCAAGCTCGGATAATTCGCAGCGATCGCCTCAGTATAACGGCGCACCGCAGCGATGACCGCAAGATGCCTGCGCGCGAATGAGTTTACGGTCGAGCCTGCCCTTACGCGATAAAAATATAAAATTTCATCCGTGCACGCCGCAATAGAAGCGTTAAAAATATCAAAAAATATTCCCACATCCTCATAGATCTGTCCCGCAGGAAAGCGCAAAGCAGCGAAAATTTCGCGAGCAAACAGCGCGCGCCAAATAGCGGTGCTAAAATACGGATCCTGCGTGCAGCTGCGTCTAAAAAGCTCTTGCGGCGATATTTTGTATTCGCCTGCGTTGGCATTTGAATTTGCAACCCCTCTTGGATCGCTAATCTCTTTAGAATTTTGATTTTCTTTAGAATTTAAAGCCGCCTTGAAATTATTGATTTCGCTCTCGTCGCTAAATGCCGTGTAGCCGCACATAGCGATTTTGGTGCAAAATTTCTGCGTCAGGCGAAAAAGCGTCTCAATCAAATCAAGACTTATCAAATCGTCGCTGTCTACGAAACTGATAAACTCCCCGCGAGCGACATCTAAAGCAGCGTTTCGCGCGCTAGCTTGCCCGCCGTTTAGCTTATGCAGCACTCGCACACGAGGATCGCGCGCGGCGTATTCGTCGCAAATCGCCTCGCTGCCGTCATTTGAGCCATCATCTACGAGTAAAATTTCTAAATTCGTATAGGTCTGCGCCGTGATGCGCTCCACGCAAGCGCGCAGGAATTCTTTAACATTATAAACGGGAATGATGACCGAGATTAGAGGATTTTCGCTCATTATTCCTCCCTTTTTATTGTAGCGGCTATGAAATCCAGCCAGCGTCGCCCGATTGTTTCAATTTTAAAGCTCTCCTCGCGCTTAGAGGCGTTTTGCACGAGCCGCTCGCGTAGCTTTTCGTCGCTCATTAGAATTTCAAGCTTTTTAGCGATACTTGTGCTATCGCCTACAGGGCATAAAAACCCATCTACGCCGTCGCTTATAAGCTCGCTAGGACCTGCGATGCAATCCGTAGAAATTCTGGCGGTGCCAAAAAATATACTCTCCATCAAAATATTGCAAAAGCCCTCCATCTTGGAGGTTACGACTACGATTTTAGCGCGTTCATATAAGCTTTCGATATCGCGCACAAAGCCGATGAACTGCACATTTAAGCGCAGCTTCGCAGCTAGGCTCTCAAGGCTCTTTCGCTCCTCTCCGTCGCCTGCGATCACCACCTTCCATTCTTTTAAAAGATTGAAATCTACAAGCGCAAGTGCCTTAAGAAGGACATCAAAGCCCTTATAGACATTGAGCCGGCCGGCTGCTAGGATGATATTTTCTTTAGGCGGGCGAGCATCTTTAGCATGGCTGATCTCAAACATCGGATTAGGCATAATCACTCGATTTTGCACATATGTGTAATGATCCAGATCAAATTTACTAAGCACGCTAAGAGCTGCAGCTCGCGGATAAAAGATCCGCTTGAGCGCGCGCCAGATCGGACTTTTTAAAAAGCGATGATTGGTGTGTTCGGAGACGATGATTTTCTGCCCGACTCCTAGATTTGCGATCAGCGTAAGGACATTGGTATTATCTAAAAACGAGATTACGACATCAAATTTACGACTTTTTAAAAGCCTATGCAAGGCTAAAATTTTATCATAGCGCTTTTTTATATTTCCAAAAACTCCTAAATCGCCCACTCCTAAATCCAAGCTAATAAGCTCGATCTTAGGATCTAGAGCGTAAAATGGCTCGTCTGCGTCAAATTTTATCACACAGACTTCATTCTCGCGGCAGAAAAAATTTGCCAGCACGCTTAGCACGCGCTCGGCACCGCCCTTGCCTAAAGCAGAAATCACCATAGCTATTTTCATTTTATGAGCCTAAA
Organism: uncultured Campylobacter sp.; assembly: GCA_963520005.1. GTDB lineage: Bacteria > Campylobacterota > Campylobacteria > Campylobacterales > Campylobacteraceae > Campylobacter_B. The sequence continues at coordinate 23,737 of CAUQPS010000010.1, read as the reverse complement.
CTTGTTTTTAAAAATTTCATCGAATCCTCTCTTTTACGGCGCAACGCCTCATTTACGCCATCCCAATCGATAGTCGCGTCCAAGCGCGCGTCTTTTGGATCTTGCAAAGCCCTATCTTCAAGCCCGAATAAGCCCAAAAGCGAGCTAAAGCGCGACGCGCCGCGACTAGCGTTAACGAGCACAAAAAACGGCTTATTAAAGATTATGGAAAATACGCAGCCGTGAAATGAATCGGTTAGCACAAACTCCGCGCCCGCAATAGCACTTAGCCACTCTTTTATGCCGATGCGGTTGCCGCGATCATTTACCTCATCTATCTCTAGTCCGCTTTGCTTCTTTAATAGCTCTATCGCCGCTTCGGAGCGAGGCGATGGATCTAGGATATAGGCAAAGCCCTTGCGCTGCGGTACATGGCTTAAAAATTTATCGTAAATCTCTTTGTTAGCCAAAAGCGTAGGATCCAGTACCCAGTGCGCATATACGCCAAAGCATTCGCGCGCAAGCTTTACGCCGTCGCGCTCGCGCACCGAAATAGCTTTAAATTTAGCCAAATTTGCAGCGTGAGCTTTTAAATCCGCGGGGTTTTTAAGCCCACAGAGCCTATCTCCGCCAAAGCTTGCAGCATAGGCGATCCGCGTGCAGTTAGCCGGCAAAAATCCAAGGCTAAAGCAATCTGCAAAATCCGCAAAATAGCTAGGGCGAAAAACCTGATCGCTTCCTAAAATCACTGCTTCAAAGCGCTCTTTCTCGCACAGCGCTTTTAAATCCGCAGGCGTGCAAACAGGCGCGGTTAAAGGGATATTTTCCGCCACAAACCCGCTAGTATCGCGCTCGTAAGAGGGATTAAATTTCGCGCCGCAAAGCTCCTTTTTAAGCGCGCATGCCACTAAAAATTTAATATACGCGATCGATAATTTGCTTCTTTGCAGGCGCAAGTTTATGAGCCACGGCTCATGCCCTAGCCCCACTAGCACGCGGCTTAGCGCGTAAGCTTGTAAAATTCCGCCGTAATTATTTACTAGCGGCAGGGTAAAAATCCCGATCTTCATGCAAACTTCCTATAAATTTTATATGCCGCGATCTTTGGTAGCGCCAAAAGCGCTAGCACTTTATTCGCAGCGGCAATTTTTTTAAGCCTAGCAGCGATGAAATCATCACAATCAAAATGCGTAGCGCTATATCGCTGGATCTGAAGCTTCTGGCGCAAGATATAACGCTTAAGCGGGTTTTTCGCGCCATAGAAAATTTCGTTTTTGCACTCCACCTGGCTTTGCTGCGAGCGCTGAACCTCCGCTGCGGATATCCGCTCGCAAAAAATCGCCTCGCGCGCCTGCTTCGTAGGCTGCGAAAACAGCGCGTCGATCTGAGCTGCGCGCGTAATTACGAGCGATGTGCCGCGCCACTCGTTCATTTCGCTTTGCAGCCACGCATCCATCAGCACGACGTCGGCGCATTTGGCAAAAACGTCGGTGCAGGCGTTGCACGCAAGTGGGGTAAAAGCGCGCGAATTCCAGTACGCAAAGGCGCTACTACTGCGATCATCTATCGCCTCACTGCCGTCTATAGCGCGGAATTTAAAGCCAAAGCTCATCGCGCTTTTGCCCGCGATTTTATATCTGTAATTAACCGCCGCGAGCTGCTTACGCTCTTTAAACGCAAGATCTGCCAGCTTATGCGTAAAACCAGTACCCTTGCCCTGTCCGCAAACCAGCCCGATAATAAAGCTTATGCGGGATTTAAGGCGCGGATTTTTGCTCGCAGCAAGCCTTAAAGCCTTAGCAAAGCACGGCAGCGCGCTGATCGCGTATCTCCCCTCGCGGTGCGACATCTCCTTTAGCACCGCTTCAAGCGTGAGCGGATAGTAAGCGGACGAGCGAGCGCGAGTAAGCTCATCGGCATTTTTTATCACGCTAAATTTAAATAGCGGCACGGAATTTTCGCCCGCATAATTTCGCGCGTTTTTGGAATTCTCGCAGGCAAAATTCTGCGTTAATACGGAATTTTTACAAGAAGCTTTAAAATTCTGCGCGGAATTTTCATTTGTAAAATTCTGCGCGGAATTCTGCGCTAAATTTCCGCAAAAAGAATTTTGCGCACTCGTGAAATTTATAGAATCATCGTCCGCCAAATTCTGCGTTAAATTCGGAATTGCGGAATTCTGTTCGGAATTTTTGGTTGCGGAATTTTGTAAATTTTGCGCCACTGCTAAATTTTCGCAGGCATAAAAATCCCGCTTGGAATTTTGGGTTATAAAATCCCCTTCGTCCGCGGGCACGGCGCAAATCGCGTAATCGATGAGCCCGCGCGCAAAAAGCTCGCGAAAAATATAATTTCCCGCGCCGCCGCTTGCACTGCTTAGGCGCTGCGCTTCGTCTTTTTTGTAAAATTTATAAGTGGCTAAAAACCTGCCAAAATCAGGACTAAAGCTTTCCAGCTCTGAGTATGATTTAGAATTTAGCTCGTTTTCAAGCGTATCTTTTTCGTAAAACGGACAGACTTTTAGACAAATATCGCATTTGTCGCGACACCCTTCGCCCTCCTCGGGCGCGTAAAATCCATTGCCTCCAAGCCGCATTTTTAGCACGCTAAAAGGGCAGCTGCTAGCGCAGACGCCGCAGCCGATACAGCGGTCTTTCGTAACCACTTCGCTAATTACATTGAAGCTCAAGCCCGCCTCCTTATCTTAGCCGCAATGCCGCCAAAAATCGCGCGCTCATAGTCGTTCATCGCCCAAAAATACGCGCTTAGCACAAACATAGCCGAATAAAGCCCGCCACAAATTAGCAAAAAGCTCACTCCGTGCAAGCCTAATGCGTAATTTACCCCTAGGCTTACTGCGATTGCGGGAGCAAATTTTACTACCATCATACCGATGTTTCGCCAAAATTTAGCGATGTCAAGTCCGATTACACGAGCATAGTAGATGTTCATTACGCAGATATTTAGCAAGGTGATCGCAAAAGCCGTACCGCACGCAGCGCCCACACCACCGTAAGCCTTAGCTAGCGGAATAGAAATAGCGATATTTACGAGCGTGACGCAAAACGCGGCGATTGAGCGAAATTTGACTTTATTTTTTGCCTGAAGCACGGCTAGGCCTAAATTTTGAATCAACGGCACGCTTACTGGAAGCACCAAAATAAGCGCGATTGCGTATGAAATTTCATAATTTGCGCCAGCCCAGAGCACAATAAACTCACGCCCAAAAATCACCAAAAGCGACGCGATAAAAAATATCACGTAAAATTGCAGCCTGCCTATTTTGATAAATTCCGCGCTAAGCTCGGAATCGGTGGAGTTTGCAGAGACCATTTTGGCGATTTTAGGAAGCATTACGCCGCTAATGGTGAGCGAAAGCGTGACGAAAGTGGCATTTATCGTGCTTGCTACGGCATACGTGGAGACTGCCGTAGCGCCTGCTACAGCGCCTAAGATAAAATTATCGACATTCCAGTTTACTTGATCGACTACGATGCCTAAAAATATAAAAAACGAGTAGCCGAAAATTTGCTTAAGCGTGGAGGCGTCGAAATTTCGTACGCTTATCACGGGCGAGACTTTGCTTTTGCAATAGATGAAGTCCGCCGCGACGCAGATTAAATTTACTGCCGTAGCGATGATTACGATCGCGATAGCCTTATATCCCAAAAGTAGCGCAGGCACCGCAGCTAGCGGCAGAGCGATCGTGCGAAAGATCCCAATTAGCTTGATAAATACGAAATTCTCATGCGCCGTAAGGATCGACGAATAGATGCTAAAAGGAAAGCTAATCGCTAAATTTGCAGTTAGTAGCATTAGCATAATGCGAATTTCGCTCATCTCGCTAGTGCTTAGCTTAGCGCCAAAAATCGCATGCAGATTGGCTAGCAGCGCAGCTCCTGCAATCACGATTACTGCGCTCATCACTAAATACACACTAAAGATCGTTCCGTGCAGCTTATGCATGCGCTCCACTTCGCTGCTTGAGACGTATTTGGCGGTATAGACCGTCACGGCGTTACCAAAGCCTAAATCCAAAATCGCCAAATAGCCGATAACGCTACTAGCCAAAGAATATAGCCCAAACTCGCTCTGCCCCAGCGCCCGCAGGAAAAACGGCGTATAAACCAAAGTAAGTATCGTAGAAACAAAGATATTCACATACGATAGCACGACGCCGAGCTTGCGCTGCGCGGCTTCGGGGGCGTTTAGAATTTTAAGCAAACAAGGCTTCCTTTTGCTCGCCGCTATTAAACGCGGCGGAGTAAAATTTTAAAATTTCAAATCGCACTTTCACGCTAGAACCTAGAGCTTCTTTTCCCAATTAAGCGCGCTTAGGATGATCTCATCCAGGCTCTCGTGCTCAGGCTGCCAAGAGGTTTTGGTGCGAATTTTACCCGCATTTGAGATGAGGCAGGCAGGATCGCCCGCTCTGCGCGGAGCGATCTCTACTTTAAAATCCACGCCGCTTACTTTTTTGGCTTCATTGACGACCTCTTTTACGCTAAAGCCCGTACCGTAGCCTACGTTAAAGACCGCGCTATCACCGCTTTGCAGATAATCAAGCACCGCCAGATGCGCGCTTGCGAGGTCTTCTACGTGGATGTAGTCGCGTATGCAGGTGCCGTCCTTGGTGTCGTAATCATCGCCGAAAATGCTCATCTTATCGCGCTTGCCGACGATCGTTTGGGTCGCTACCTTAATTAGATGCGTCGCGTTCGGGTAGTTTTGCCCGATCGTGCCGTCGCTTGCGGCTCCTGCGACGTTGAAGTAGCGCAAAATTCCGTATTTAAAATTTGGATTTGCCGCCGCCGTATCTTTTAGCACCCACTCTACCATCAGTTTGCTTCTGCCGTACGGATTGATCGGATTTTGCGGAGTTTCCTCGCTTACTTGCGGGATATCCGGCTCGCCGTAGGTCGCTGCCGTGGAGCTAAAGATAAAGTCTTTCACGCCGTATTTGTTCGCAAGCGCGATCAAATTCATCGCGTTGGCGGTGTTATTTAGATAGTATTTTAGCGGATTTTGCGTGCTTTCAAAAACCTCGATAAACGCCGCAAAGTGAATGATCGCATCAAACTTCTCGCGCTTAAAAAGCTTCTCGATTGCAGGGGTGTTTTCTAGGCTTTCCTGTACGAACTCAAACTCGCCTATCTTGCGAAGCGCCTCGATCGCTCGCATCGAGCCTTTGCAAAGATTATCCAGTATGACGACGTCGTGGCGGTTCGCTTCTAAAAGCGCCTTTGCGACGTGGCTGCCGATGTATCCCGCGCCGCCTGTGATTAAAATTTTCATCTATTCTCCTTTGGATCAAATTTATCAAAATACGCGATTATAGCCCCTTAGATTAAATCGCTGGTCGCACGCGCAAAAATACGGGGAAGCGCGGCTTTTTCTCGCGGGTTAGGTTTTGGTATTGATAGGTGATGATCGTGCCTACTTTAGGCGGATTTGCCCGCATCTCGTCGCTAAAGCCCGTGCCTACTTTAAATTTCGCTCCGCTACGTAGATCCACGCAGCTAAGCGAGCCCATCTTGCCTTCGTTTTTGCCGTAGCCGGGGTTGATTTTTATGACCTTGCACTCGCTATCGTGAGTCTTTTTGTATTTTAAAATTTTATCGCTGCGGCCGCTTTCATAAAGCGCGTTTGGATCGCGCAGCACGACCCCCTCGCCGCCTGCTGCGATGACGCGATCGAAATACGCCTGCACGTCGGCGTGTGTACTTACCGGGGTCTGCTGCACGATGAGTAAATTTTGCGCACCGCTTGAGGCGATAAAATTTCTTAAAATTTCCATCTTCGCGCTTAGGTTTTTCTGCTCCTTCGGCAGGTCAAACGCGTAAAATTTCACCCTGCTCCACCGCTCATCGGGCACGCTAGAAGAGACGATCGAGACGAGCTGTTCAAACTCTCCGCGCGCCGTGTATAGCTCGCCGTCCACGAAAAACGGCGGAAAGCCCGCGCTCCAGCCCTCAGGGGCGTTTATGATCTTACCGCGTCTGGAGCGCAGATTTTTGCCGTCCCAGATCGCGCGCACGCCGTCTAGCTTCTCGCTAACGACCCAGCCCGTGATATTCATGCCCGGGATATATTCTTTAAGCAGCATCGGTTTAAATTTAGCCTCGTCCGCAGCCGCGCCGCAGAGCAAAAACAGCGCGCCAAAAACCGCGCCTTTTAAAATTTTAAAAATTTCACTTCGCATATGCCGCTAGCTCCTTTTCTATAAAGTCGCAAAAAACGGGCGTATAGCTCATGCCCGCGCACTCTTTTTGCAAAAATTCGCCCATCACCGCGATGTAATTTAGATAGTCGTCCTTGGTGATCTTGCCGCGCAAAAGCTCGTATTTCAAAAACAGCCAGTAGGTGTTGAGTACGTCGGATCTGCAGTACTCGTCGATCTTGGCCTGCTCGCCGCCGTAATACAGCTGCAAGACCTGATCGCCGTGCACGTCGTATTTGCCCGGCAAGCCCACGCTAGCGCAGATATGGTCGAGCTTGAGCCCGCGCACGGCGCCGAAATCGCTGATGTGATCGAGCAGATCCAGATGGAACCGCCCGTCGTAGCGGCTGCGGTAGTTCTCCCATTTGCTCTTGTTGCTATCGCGATCGTTCGTCTCAAAATACGCCGCGGCGCTTAGATCATAGCACATCGCGCGCGCCATAATCATCGGTAGATCAAACCCGCGCCCGTTGAAGCTCACGAGGCGCGGATTAAAATCCTCGATGAAGGCTAGGAATTTTGCGATTTTATCGCGTTCGCTCTCGCCCTCAAGCGTCGAGACGCGCAAAAATCTGCCGAATCCGTCCGCCATCACGGCGCTAATGCTAACGACGCGATGGAAGCAGACGGGCAGGAATTCGCTGCCGGTTTTTTCTTTGAAAATCTCCATCGCCCTAAGCGAGAGCAATTTGTGATTTAAAATTTTGCTTTTATCTGCATTAAAGATCAATTGCTCGCCGTAAATTTTAAAATTTAGCGCGGGATCTTGCGCGGAATTTGAAGCGAGATTTTCGCTCTTTGAGGTTTGGGATGCGAAGCTTTGTAGCGCAGAGCTTTCCGCCGCGGAATTCTGAGGCGCAGGGCTTTGCGGCGCGGAATTTTCTACCGCGGTGCTCTGTGCCGCGGAGCCTTTAGGCGCGGTATCGTCGTAGGTTAAATTTAGCGATGCGGAATTTTTAGACGCCGTATTCTGCGGCGCTAAATTTTGCTCTGTGGAATTCGATGCGGAATTTTCGCTCGTAAAATTTCCCTGCGCGAGATTTTCAGCGGAATTTTCACTGGCGAAGCTTTGAGACGCGACTTTCTCGCCGCCGATCTTTTGCGAGAGCTGCGCGTCAAGGAGCTTTGCGAAGCTTTTTTTATCGAAAGGCTCGAAGCAGCCCGCGACCGCTTCCTCATCCAGCACCCGCACCAGCGCCGCTACGTCGGGGATCGTCTCGCAATCAAATACGCAGATATAATCCTTTTTCATCAAGCTCCTTCCTGGCGGTTTTACCGCTTTTTTCAAAAACGGCTCTGAAATAATCCTCTATCTTCATGCCGTTTTTAGGTATGCTCGCTAGATCGAGCTCCTTGCTCATCCGAGGTTTTCATTCCGCTTCCAATCTTAAAATTTTACGCTGCCGTATTTTCGCGGCAAAAGGGGCGTGCGCGGAGGCGCGACAAATTTCGCTACCGCTCGCTGCGGCGTAATTACCGTGCACGAAAGCGCGCCGGCCGTTAAATTTATCCTTCGATCAAGCGCCTGATACCCGGCAAAAGCTCGCCGGACGCCTCGCAAATCCTGCTTCGCAGCACGCTAAAATCGCCGCAGTAATTGCCCAAAAGCTGCAAAATATCGTCTCTGATGGCTTGCGAGCGCTCGGTAAGAAGTAGCTCCCGCAAAAGGGCGAAAATTTCGCTCTCAAGCACCGACGTGCAGCCGCAATAATAGATCAAGGTAATAATCCAGGCAAAAACAGAAGCGAGGCTTTTTCAGCCTCGTCGCTTCCGCGCAAAACGGCGGGTCTATGGCGGCGTTTTGCGGTTTCATTGCAAATTTATTTATCAGGCGCGCAGTACCGGGCCAAAGTCCGCACGCCGCGTGCCAGGCCACGGCTTTTACCGCATCGCAAGGCAAAACGCGCCGCTATAAACAACATCCGCTATATCTAGCCTAGCCGTCGGTCGCGCCCGATTACCCTTTGCGCCGATTACTCGGCCTTGCTCGCATCCCACGCAAGGATCGTCTTACCCTCGGCGTCGGTAGCCACGTCGCCCATGCCCATGATGTTGTAGCCGCAGTCGACGTAGTGCACCTCGCCCGTCACGCCGCTAGCAAGGTCGCTCAGTAGATACATCGCGCTCTTGCCGACGTCTTGCGTCGTGACGTTGCGTTTTAGCGGCGCGTTTATCTCGTTGTAGCGTAAAATCATCCTAAAATCGCCTATTCCGCTTGCGGCAAGCGTCTTGATAGGGCCTGCGGAGATCGCATTTACGCGGATGCCGCGCGCGCCAAGATCGTGAGCGAGATAGCGCACGGAGCTTTCAAGCGCCGCTTTTGCAACGCCCATAACGTTGTAGTGAGGCACGAATTTCGGTCCTCCTAGGTAGGTGAGCGTGAGCACGGAGCCGCCCTCTTTTAGCACCGGCAGCACTGCACGCGTGAGGCTCAGTAGCGAATACACGCTCGTGCCCATCGCGATGTCAAAGGCTTCTTTTGTAGTATTCACAAACTCGCCCTCAAGCGCTTCTTTTGGCGCGTAGGCTACCGCGTGCACAACGAAATCTATCTCGCCAAGGTCTGCTTTGATACGATCCGCAAGACCGTCCAAGTGGGCAGGGTTGTTTACGTCGAGCTCATAGACAAATTTGCTCCCAAACTCCTCCGCGATCGGCTCTACGCGTTTTTTCAGCGCGTCGTTTAGGTAGGTAAACGCCATCTGCGCACCCTGCTCGTGACAAGCTTCGGCAATGCCGTAAGCGATAGATTTGGCGTTAGCGACGCCGACGATGAGGCTCTTTTTGCCTTTTAAAATCATTATTTACTCCTTGATTAAATTTAATTTTGGATTTTCCATCTTTCGTTCGTTCGGTCACAAGTAGAAATATCTAAATACTCTTTAGCACCTTTAGCGTATCTTTCATCGTCGGGCATTTTAAAAAGGAATAAAGCTCCCCTACCATATAGTACTCTTTCATAAAATCCCGTAAAATTCTCTTTACCTTGTTTAATGCTTGGCGTTAATTCGTCTGTAGTATAAAAGATAGTAGGTTTTCCAGGAGCGATCTCGATATCCGCTTTAACGCTTTCATTTATTGTTTTATACACCACATTGTATTTGCCCGCTTTAAGGTAAAAAATAGTGAAATTCCAGGTATTAAGCTTACTTGCTAATTCGCCGTTTATATAAATTTCTTTTTGCGTATAATCATAATTTGGAATTTCTATATTTGTTACGAAGCCATCGTCTCTTGGAAACATGTATAAGCTGCAATGTTTACAACCATACGCATAAACATACAAAACTCCATATCCATCTTTTAGTTTCTTTTGAATAGATGTAGCGGGATTTGCTCTGCACTGCACTTCGTAATACGCTTCTCTTTTTTGCTTTGCTTGAGGCGTGGCATTTTCCCATTGGTAATCATTTATTACCGAACCTAAAGTGCATCCGCTAATAATCGCCGATATAAAAGCAAGTGTTAAGATATATCTTAATTTCATTTAGCAGCCCTTATTAAATTTATAAAATTATGCACATCCCAGCTCGCCGTCCCCACTAATACTCCGTCGCAGTTCGCGATTCCCGCTATCCCGCCGATATTTGCGACGTTTACGCTGCCGCCGTAAAGTAGCGGCGCACTCGTCTGCTCGCGGATGAAATTTAAAACTCCTTCGATCTGCTCCGCGCTCGCGCTCTTGCCCGTGCCTATCGCCCAAATTGGCTCGTAGGCGATCAGCAGCCGCTCGTAGCCAAGCTCGATATTTTTTAGCTGCTCCGCCAAAAACTCCTTCGTGCCGCCAGCTTCGTTTACGCTCAAATTTTCGCCGATGCAGTAGACGGTCTGCCAGCCCGCCTTTACGGCGAAATCAAATTTAGCTCGCAAAAGCTCCTCGCTCTCGCCAAGCTCGCGCCGTTCGGAGTGCCCGATCAGCACGCTTTTTACGCCAAACTCGTCCAGCATCGCCTTGCCGATCTCGCCGGTGTGAGCGCCGCTTTCGCACGGGTAGAAATTTTGCGCGCCTTGGGTAAAATTTTTCACCTTCGCGCAAAATGCGCTAGCAGGAGGAAAAACTAGAATTTCATTCTCGCGCAAAATTTCGCCCACTAAGCCTTCATCTAAAGCTTTAGCGTACCGCTCAAAGCTAGCACGGGTATGGTTGCATTTAAGATTCGCCGCCAGTATCATCGCAGCTCCGTTTTAGCGGTAAGCACTCGCACGCCCGGCAGCTCCTTGCCCTCGATGAGTTCTAAGCTCGCGCCGCCTCCGGTAGAAATAAAAGTCATATCGTCGGCGTTACCAGCGCGTTCGACGACATCTGCAGTATCGCCGCCGCCCACTACGGTTGTGGCGTCGCTATCTGCGATCGCGTGCGATATATGCAGGCTACCGCGAGCGAATTTATCGATCTCAAAAACTCCCATCGGTCCGTTCCACCAGATCGTTTGCGCATCGTCTAAGGCTTCTTTAAAAAGCGCTACGGTCGCAGGCCCGATATCTAGCCCCATCCAATCGCTTGGAATTTCTTGCACGGTAACCTTTTTTGTAACGGCATCTTGCGAGCATTGCGGAGCTGCGACGGCATCGACGGGGATATAAATTTTAACCCCAAGCTCGCGAGCATTGCGGAGAATATTTTTTGCTTCCTCGATTAGATCCTCTTCGAGCAAAGATTTGCCGATGTCATATCCGACGGCTTTTAAAAACGTAAACGCCATGCCGCCTCCGATGATGAGCTTATCGACTTTAGGAAGTAAATTTTTAAGCGCCTGAAGCTTGCCGCTTACTTTGCTACCGCCCGTTACGGCTACGAAAGGACGCGCAGGATCTTTAATAAGGTCTTTGGCAAATTTTATCTCTTTTAGTAGCAAAAATCCCGCCGCCTTGTGCGCCTCATCGTAGAATTTCGTAATCGCTTCTACTGAAGCATGCGCGCGGTGACATACACCAAAAGCGTCGTTGATATAAAATTCCGCGTAGCTTGCGAGCCTCTTAGCTAGCGCTTCGTCGTTTTTGCTCTCACCCTTTTCAAAGCGCAGATTATCCAGCAGAAGCACTTCGCCCTTTTTAAGCGAATTTACCGCAGCTCCTGCCTCCTCGCCCGCGACATCGGAGACAAATTTTATCTCGCGCTCCAAAAGCCTAGATAGTCTCTTTACCACAGGCTTTAGGCTAAGTCTTTCTTCGTATCCGTTTTTCGGGCGCCCTAAGTGACTGGCTAAAATTACCGCACAGCCCTCGTCTAAGCAATATTTAATCGTAGGGATAGACGAACGAATGCGGCGATCGTCCGTAATATTGCAAAACTCATCCATCGGCACGTTAAAATCGCACCTGATAAAAACGCGCGCGCCGTCTTTAAATTTCAAATCTTTAATCGAAAGAATTTCGCCCATCTTATTTCCTTCTTTTTGCCGCATATAGGGCTAAATCGATGAGGCGCTCACTATATCCCCACTCGTTGTCATACCAGCTCATCACTTTTATCAGATTGCCGTCAATTACCTGCGTGCAGTCGCTAGCTACGATGCTGGAGTATTCTGAAGTACAAAAATCGCTGCTGACGCGGCTATCGTCGTCTACGAGCAAAATTCCTTTCATCTCTTTAGAGGCATAGCGGCGGAAAATTTCGTTTAGCTCCTCGGCGCTCGTCTGCTTGCGCGTTAGCACCGTTAGATCAACCATCGAAACGTTAGCCACCGGCACGCGCACCGATTGTCCGTGCATCTTACCGCTTAGCTGCGGAAGTACCTTACTAATCGCTTTTGCCGCGCCCGTCGTGGTCGGAGCGATATTAAGAGCTGCGGCGCGTGAACGGCGAAAGTCCTTGGCTTTTACATCGACTAGGCTCTGTCCGTGCGTATAGGCGTGAATGGTCGTCATAAGACCCTTTTCGATACCAAGCTCATCGTCTAAAATTTTTGCAATCGGAGCCAGGCCGTTAGTGGTGCAGCTAGCATTTGAGATGACGCGCTGTCCTGCATAAGCGCCCTCATTAACGCCGATTACGAAAGTAGGCGTATCATCCTTGGCAGGCGCGCTCATTACGACTACGCCGATACCGTTATCTATGAACGGCTTACATTTTTCGCTCGTTAAAAATGCACCAGTACATTCAAGCACAGCTTCTGCACCATCGCCTGCAAAATCAAGCTCCGCAGGCTCTCTGGTGGAATAGACGCGGATCTTTTTGCCGTCTACGGCTATGCATTCGTCGCTTAGAATTTCTACTTTTTTACGAAACTCGCCGTGAACGGTGTCGTATTGAAGCAGGTATCTCGTAAGCTCACGCTTAGCGGTATCGTTGATCGCCACAAGCTCCACATCGTCCCTGCTTAGCGCAATTCTAGCCGCGCACCTACCGATCCTTCCAAAGCCGTTAATTGCGATTTTTACTGCCATAAGGTTCTCCTTATTTGGGATGTTTTCAGCTGGAATTTTACTAAATTTGGGTTAATCTTTGATTAAATAAAAAGTCGCGAAATCTAGGATTTACTTTTTGGCTATATAATTCGCGAACTTTTTTTAAAGGAGAAAAAATGAGACGAATTGTATTCTCGTCATTAGCGGCAATCGCGATTTTAAGCGGATGCAACCAACCTAAGGCCGATACGGCTCCGCAGCAAAAGCAAGAGTCCGTAGCGCATACGATCGTATTTCTGCTAGGAGATACCGGAGATAAGCGCATCAGCCTTAGCTCGAACGATATGTTCGCAACGGGCGTGTTAACCGACGAAAAAGGCAAAAAGCATAATCTTAAACGCGCGGCTTCCGCAAGCGGCATAATGCTTACGAACGACGAAGGCATCGAGCTTCTTTTCAAACGCGGAGAGGGAGTGTATACACCGGGGAAAGGCAAGAAAGATATTCCGGTAACCTACACCGAGCACGAGCACAAAAGCGGCGAAATGATGTAGCCGCGGCGGGGTTAAATTTAAACGCCCTAAAAAACGAATTAAATTTAACCCCTCATTTCTAAATTTCGACTTCTTTATCCATAGTAAAATTTAACTCTCGTTTCGACCTCTTTGATCTGTGATGAAATTTAACCTTTTATTTTCGCTTCTTTCATCTACGCAAATTGAACTTTTTTGTGAATTTGAGCTTGCATGCGTTAAAAAACAAGTCCCTAAATCCCTAAATTTTACGAAATATCCACTTGATCTGCGCTTTACCAGCGAATTTCTTGATCTTCAACCGAATTTCACTTCAAATTCGCTAAACTGCGCTGAAATTTTAGCAGACCGGTGCAAATACGGCGTAAAATAGATCATTTAGCGAGATTGCCGCATGGATAGCATTAAATTTTACCTAAACGATTACGAAATTGAGGGTGAAAGCTTTACCGAAGTCGTCGCTGCGATAAACGGCGAGCCCCTGCTTGAGCTGATTAAACGGCGCGAGCAAAGCTTTGCGGCGAAAGAGGGGCAAGCTAGCATCGTGGGAAGCTACGCCTACTTAAACTTGATCGATTTTGAGGAGCTATTTTTACGTGTGGCGCTTGAAGCCGATTTGGCGCAAGATGAGCGAGATGTCTTTCTACTGGGCTGTCCGTGCGGGATCTGGAGCTGCTGGTATCTCACGCTTAAGATTAAATTTGAAACGGAGACGGTTAAGCTTTACGAGTTTAAAAACCCGCGCCGCAAAGATTGGCAGTATGGGCTTGAGTTTAAATTTGACCGCGTGAGCTTTGTGAGCGAAATTTCTAAAATCACCTCTTTTAATAAGCTATAAAATTCGCAAATTTAACGGCACGCTCGAAACTGCGGCGAAACAAACCACCCTTTGCCTCGGCAAAATTTAGCTTTAAAGCGGAATGGCTGCCGCACAAACTCATAGTATTAAAATTTTTGCCTCGCTGTTTCGCAAAACATCCAGCAAAATATCATAAAATTTGCCCAGCCTTAACTTTAAAATTCCGCCCTTTTTAATGATCACGAAGACCTGTCCGCCTCGCTCGCCAAGCGCGTCGTAGAGCGCGTCTAAATTCGCGACGTATTCGGGCTCGAAATTTAGCGCTGCGGCAAACAGTGCGAAAATTTGATCTTTGCGCCTAATCTTTGCGCCGTCGATGATGATCTTTGCGGCGCTGCGCGTTTTAAAATTTAAACTCATTGCACGCGCTCAAAGCTTTCGTAATGATCGGCGGTGTAGAAGATCAGCCCGTCGTTTGAAAATATCAGCCGCTTTGCGCCGCGCGGGCCGCCGCGATACTCGATGTCGCATTCGCGCCAAATCCGCCCCTTTTTATCAGGCAGCCTGCGCTCGAAATTGCCGAAACGATCGCCGCCTATACTCTTGCCGCGCGCGTATCGCCACAGATCGCCGCCCTGCCAGCCAAGCTCACTAGCCTGCTTTTTCGTGATAAAATTTTGCGGCAGAGCGCCGGTGTGGCGGATATGTTCGCTCACGCACTCCCTGCTTATGCAGGGCTCGTCCGCGAGTTGATTTTTAGAATTTGCGGCGGGATTTTGGGAGTTTGAAGCTTCATAATCTGCGCTGCGCCGCCTGTGGACGTCCGCCTCATCTTTAGGATTTGCCGCGGCGCGCTCGTTTGCTTGCGGATGAGATTTTAAATCTCCTAAGTCTGCCCCGAGCCCTGCTCCGCCGCCTGCGCTTCTTGCACCGTCTATATTCGTGCTATATGCGCCCTTTTCGCCGCGCTCATCTTTTGCGTCGGCGCCGCTTGCAGGATTTTGCGAGCTTGAAATTTTACGATCGGTGCCGCTTTTGATATCTTGCGCGCCGCTTTTACGCGACGCAGCATCCAGGGTTTTTGAGGTAAAAACCCGTTCATCTTTAGCTGCGGGGCTGCGCGAATTGGAGATGAAATTTAGCGCCAAAAGAAGTGCTACGAAAATTGCGAGCGGGATCAGCTTTTTTGCCACCGCTAGCCTCTTTTGCGGGTCGCGAAGCGAAAATAGAGCACGATCGCCGCTACTATCGCGCCTAGAGCCAGCGGAGCGATCCACGGCGCGTCCTTAATGTGCACATAGAGCTCGCGCACGAAATCGCCCGCGTAGTAGCTCAGTAGCCCCACCACAAGCGCCCAGATAAGCGAGCTTACGGCATTGATGACGCTAAATTTTAAAAATGAATATTTTGTGATGCCGATCGCGATCGGTACGAGGGTTTTGAGGCCGTAGATAAATTTTTTGATTAAAATAATGCGGTCGCCGTATTTACGAAACAAAATCTGCGCCAGAGCGAGGTTGCGGCGCTGTTTACGCAGATAGGGTATGATCTCTTTTTTATTGTAGCGGCTTACTAAAAATAGCCCCGAATCGCCTATGAAGTTCGATATGCAGGCGATTACGATGCATAAGACGATATTGAGCTCGCCGGCCGAGCTTAGCACGCCCGCTGCCGCAAGCGCCAAAAATCCTCCGCCCAGCGAATACAAAAACAGTATCAAATACCCCCACGTATGGAGGTTTGCAAACATCGATTCCATCGAATCCTTTCATTAGATCGTATAAAATTCTATAAATTTGACTAAAGCAGCTTTAAAATTCGGCGTGAAAACTTCACTCCAACGTCCTGCGCTACTTGATTTTACTGCGACATTAAATTTAAAATTCTGCGCGGCTGTCACGAAATATAAAATTTTGCCGCAAAATATTAAGCAAAATTCTAAAATAAAATTTCTAAGCATCAAGTAAAATCATCGCAAAATTTAATAGTAAAATTTCGCAATTCTAAATTTAATGACAAAATTTCGACTTCTTTAGAATTCAAAGTAACTTGCGAATTACGAAAGATTTACGCGATATCTTCAAATGCCTCCCACCCCGCGAATTGCAATAAAATTACGCACCTAAGTCTATTATTCTGCAGAAATTACGCGAGCAAAATTCCAAGCCGCTAATAAAACGCCCATAAAGCAAAATTTTTTCGCTAAGCTATGCGCCTTAGCATCTTTAGCTAAATTTTACTCATCTGCGCCGATTACTCGCATCAAAAGTGCATAGCCCTCGGTATTTGGATCAAAAGCGCGATCGTTTTTAGTCTCCAGCACTGAACCACCCAGGCTCACTCCCGCAAACAGCCCGCCTTTATTCGTAAAGACGTACATATCTTGATTTAGCACGTCTAACGAGCCAGAATCGGCGCTGTAGTTACCTGCAACTGCCGTAGCGTCGCCCGAAAGCGTGATTTGGGAATTTCGCATTTTTTGGATCACATCATCATGCATTACGAAAATAACTAGATAATTATCCTCATAGCCGATCTGAAGTCCTACGCTAGCGCTGCTGATCTCTGCGCCGCTTACGCTGTGCGCGCCGTCGTTATTGTAGATAATGATCCCCTCACCATACATTCCGCCTATGATGAAGCCCAGCTTTTTGACGCTCGGGAAGATCACGATCGCGCGGGCTTGCTGCGCTAGGTATTTATACTGCGCGTTCGTGCGCATCACCGACGAATAGGCACTCGCGCTATCAATGATGAGCTCATCCTCGGCAAATGCCGCGCTAAAAAGCAAAAATAAAGCGATTATAAATTTTTTCATTTCACACTCCTTATTTGGCTATCTCGACCGCGCGAAGCTCGCGTATGACGTTAACCTTGATCTCGCCGGGGAATTGGACCTTATCTTGGATCTCCGAAGCGATCTCTTTAGCGACCAAAACCGCCTCATCGTCGTTCATAAGTTTGGCGTTTGCGATGACGCGGATTTCGCGACCTGCGTTGATCGCGTAGGCTTGCTTGACGCCCGTTTTGCTCATCGCGATCGCTTCGATGTCGCTAACGCGCTTTAGATAGCTCTCTAGCACCTCTCGTCTAGCGCCCGGGCGCGCAGCACTTAGCGCATCTGCGGCACAGACTGCGGCGCTTTCCACGCTGGTAGCCTCCTCCTGGCCGTGGTGGGCGTAGATAGCGTTTATCACCACGGGATGCTCTTTGTAGCGGCGGCAAACCTCAGCACCCAGATCTACGTGCGAACCCTCATATTCGTGAGTTAGCGCCTTGCCGATATCGTGAAGTAGGCCCGCGCGCTTGGCTAGCTTTTGATCTCCGCCCGTTTCTGCTGCGATGATGCCCGCAAGATGTGCGACCTCAAGGCTGTGCGCAAGGGCATTCTGCCCGTAGCTGGCGCGAAATTTAAGCTTGCCGATGAGTTTTAAAATTTCGGGGTGAATTTTACTAAGACCTAGATCCATTACGATATTTTCGCCCTCTTCGGCGATACTAGCTTCAAATTCGTCGCTTACTTTTTTGTAGATATCCTCGATGCGCGCAGGTTGAATTCTGCCGTCCTCGATAAGAGTTTCGATAACGCGAACGGCGATGGCGCGGCGGTAGAGATTATGTGAGCTTACGATGATCGCATTCGGGGTATCGTCGATGATGACGTCCACGCCAAGAGTCATCTCAAGCGCCTTTATGTTACGCCCCTCCTTGCCGATGATACGGCCTTTAAGCTCGTCGTTTTTGATATTTACAACGTTGATAAGTCGCTCTGCCGCAAACTCGCCCGCGAAGCGCGACGTGGCCTGCGCCAAAATATAATTCGCTTTTTTTCGCGCCTCTTTTTTGGCTTCCTCTTCATATTTTCGCACGATGTGAGCGATGTCGGTGCGGCTTTGCTCCTCGACTTTCTTAAGCACCTGCGCGCGCGCCTCATCCTGCGTAAAACCCGCCACGCGCTCAAGCACCTTAAGCGCTTCAGCTAGCTTCTCTTCATAGCTTTTCTTTAAATTCGAGCCCTCTTCGTAAAGGAATTTCGCCTCTTTTTTGGCGCTTTCGAGCTCTTTTTTGCTGTCTTTTAAAATTTCTTGCTCGGTTAGAAGCGCGTGCTCCTTTTTGCCGAGCTCGTCAAATTTAACGTTAAATTCCTTCTGCAGTTTGCTTGCCTTATCTTCGTATTTTTTCTTCGCTTCAAACTCCGCTTCCTGCACCGAAATTTTAGAATTTCGCAAGATGCCCTCAGCTTCAAATTCTATCGCTTTGGCTTTAGCTTTGGCTTGTTCGACGAAGAAATCGTAATTGGCGTTATTGATCTTTCTAGCTACTAAGTATCCTATGCCAGCGCCCACCGCAAGAGCGCACAAGGCGATTAAAATCTCTATCATACTTTCCTCTTTTTAGGTAATTTTGGCTCGGAGTTATGTAAAAATCGCCCTTTACGTCGTGATCAAGCGATAAAATTTCGCTGCAAAAGCAGTCTTTTATACTCACGAACGCGATTACGGGCTTAAACTTAAGACCTGAAAAAAACATATCGTAAAATCCTTTCCCATGTCCTATTCTAGCCATTGCGCCATCCACTCCGATAGCTGGAACCACGGCTAAATCGACCTTCTTAAAATACCCGTTTTGCGGAAGCGTCTGCCGCAGCCCAAAGCGTGAAATTTTAAAAGGCTGGCGCAATCTTACCATTTTTAAACTAATATCCACCATAAACGGAACGTAAAATTCGCAGCTTTTTGATAGCTTTTTTCTTAAAATCAAAACGTTCGGCTCGTAGTTCATCGGCAAAAATATTAAAATTTTGCGCGCTTTTAAAAATTTTATCAGCCCCTCAAGCCGCCATAATAGCTCATAATGCTCGCATCTAGCCGCGCGCGCGGCGTGAGATTTTAAGCGCGATTTGCAAATTGCTCTAAATTCATTCTTTTGCATGGCTTAAGCCTTTTATAAAATTTTAACGCTTATTTTAGCTAGTTTTTGTATAATCTTGCGATTAAATTTTAAGGTTTATTATGAAATTTCGTTTTTTTCTAGCACTTTTTACGGCTGTTTTGTTTCTTGCAGGTTGCGGCGATGATGAGGATAAAAAATCAAGCGATACCCCGACCGAGGCCAACGCCACGCAGCCGCAGTCCGAAACCGAAGCCGTGATCCAGGTCGATTATACCGCTCCTTTTACACTTCAGCTAA
Organism: uncultured Campylobacter sp.; assembly: GCA_963520005.1. Taxonomy (GTDB): domain Bacteria; phylum Campylobacterota; class Campylobacteria; order Campylobacterales; family Campylobacteraceae; genus Campylobacter_B. Next base: position 4,668 of record CAUQPS010000010.1, on the reverse strand, counting down.
GTAACGGCAAAATTTTAAATATGCAAAAGACAAAGCAGGGTTTTCGAATCGATAATAACTCCTCCGTGACGCTATTTGCATTTTTTACGCCGTGGTGCGACGCCTGCGCCGTGCAAGTAAGCGCGCTAAACGCCGCCAAACAAGCCTACTCCGGCAAGCTTGACATAATCGGCGTGATGATCGGTGATGCAAATTTAGACGATGCAAAAAATTACGCAAGCGCACACGAAGTAAATTACGCGATCGCTTACGGCGAAGGGACGGACTTTTTTACAAAGGCGCTAGGCGGCATAAACGAAGTGCCGTATATGGCGATATACGACGAAAAGGGCGAGTTTAGCGCGCAGTATTTCGGGCTGATGCCGGAAGAAATTTTAATGACCGAATTGGAGAAAATTTTCTGATGTTCGAATTTTTTAAAAAAGGGCTTAGCAAGACCATAGACGCGATGCGAGGCGCGAAAAGCGAAGATAAAATTTCAAAAGAAATTTTAGAAGAGATGCTGCTTGAAGCCGACGTAAGCTACGAGCTTGTAGAGGAAATTTTAGAAAAGCTGCCCGCAAAAAAGCTAGTCGCTAAAGATGATCTTAAAGGCGTTTTGAAGAGCTATTTTAATTACGAGATTGCCCGTCCTGCGGATGAAAAGCCTTTCGTCGAGCTAATTTTGGGCGTAAACGGCGCGGGCAAAACTACGACAACCGCAAAGCTTGCAAATTTATATAAAAATAGCGGCCAAAGCGTGATTTTAGGCGCATGCGATACCTTTCGCGCCGGCGCGGTCGAGCAATTAAAAAAATGGGCGCAGATTCTAAATTTACCGATCGTGGCGACCGCGCAGGGGCACGATCCCGCGGCCGTGGCGTTTGACACCGTAAGCTCGGCAAGTGCCAAAAATATCGATCGCGTCCTGATCGACACCGCGGGACGCCTGCAAAATCAGAAAAATTTAGCCGCGGAGCTAGAGAAGATCGTGCGCATCTGCGACCGCGCAAAAAGCGGCGCACCGCACCGCAAAATCATCGTGCTCGACGCCACTCAGGGCAATCATAGCGTCGCGCAAGCTAGGGCGTTCAACGAGATCGTAAAGCTCGACGGCATCATCATCACGAAGCTCGACGGCACGCCCAAAGGTGGCGCACTTTTCGCCATAGCGCGCGAACTGCGACTGCCGATACTTTTCGTCGGCGTGGGCGAGCGGATGGAAGATTTGGCGGAATTTAACTCGGATGAGTTCGTAGAAACGCTTGTGGATGGGATTTACGCTTAGGCTCTGCGTAAATTTACATATTCTCGCCGAACAAGCTTAAATTTTACGCGCCGAAATGCTCGGCAAATTTTGCTCGGTCGATTATCTTAGAATAAATTTTACTTAGAATTTTACGATTTTCATTTAGAATTTTACAAAATTTTCACTCATGCACTGCATAAAAAACGCGCTCACCCGCGTCCGCTCGCACCAAAACGCGTACAAAATCCCGCCGCTGCCGAAATATACCTCGCTGCCCTGCTCGCAGCTCGGAAGCTCGCTATCAAGCTGCATCAAAAACTCCATCTTTTCGCCGCATATCGGGCACGTCGGCACCAAGGCACCCTGTATCCACGAGGGTTCGCCGCCGATGCGCGCGAGGTTTTGCCTGCTGTTTGACATCCCCCAGTCCTGAGCCGCCCAGCGCGCGGGCGTGGGTGCAAGTGCTACTTCGCACTCCTTTATCGCTTCGTCCTGCACGTATTCGACTTGCGTCCTGTCTCCGATACGTCGCGGCATACCCTGCGCGTCGTGCTCGTAAAAGACTATCTCTCCTTCGTTTATCTCTCTAACATGCGCGGCTAGGATTAGGCGCGGCAGCGAGCGCACGGGCAAGTCGCGGGGCAGCGGATCAAGCGTAATGAGATGAAATAGCGGATTTTGCGCATCGCCGTCCGCCTCGTCCAAAACCCCGCCGAGCCTATATCCAGCCTTGCCGCCCTCAAACCGCCAGGTCGGATGGTGCTTTGCCAGATGCGCCGCATAGGGCGCGCCGAAATAGCCGCGCGGAAAGATTATGTGATACACGGGCTGGCTGCAGTATCTTTTGAGCCTGAATTTCTCGCCGCCAAAGCAAATTTCATCGTTCGGCACTTTTTGTGATTTATCGGCGGCTGACTCATTTGAGTTAAATTTAGAGTCGTGTTCAGCTGCGCACGCTTTAAAATTTTGGCTCGCTGCCGATTTTAACTCGCCAGCGTTAAATTTAACGGCGCTTGCCGCATCGCGCGCTTCATCTAAACTTTTGCGCGATAGATCGCACTCGTCTGTTTGCAGCGACGCTGAAGTAGTGCCGCCCGGCTCGTTTGACATCTGCGATAGATTGCACTCGCTAGATTGAGCTTGCCTGGCGCCGCCGCATTCGTCCGCATCCATTTTTAAAATTTCATCCGCTGCCGCTTGCGTCGCGCCGTCTGCGTAAAATTTTGCCCGCTCAAAAGTAAATCCCACGGCCTCCAGCCAGTAGCCTATATATTCGAGCAAATCGCACGGGCGATCGAAAAAATCCTCCGCAAGCGCGAACTCGCAGGCAAATTTTACATTTCGCGGATCGCGGGTTTGTAGCAGGCAGCTAAAAATTTTTTGCTTATCGTCTTTGCTCGTCTGCGGATCCGCAAGCCTCTCGCGCCAGATTTGCGAGCTCTCGTAACTAAGCCCGCGCCACGGATACTCCGCGTAATACGCGCTCTCGTTCGGCTGCAATTTAAAAAGCTCGCCAAGATACGGGGGCAAAAGCGGCGCGAACTCGAGACTTGCCGCTGCGATGACCTCTTCGGCGTTTTTCCAGCGCGTGCTTTTTTCATCTCTGCCGCGTTGCCGTGCGCTTTTGCCCGTGCATTCGTCCGAGCGCGCATTTTCTTCCGTCTGGATCGCGCTTTTGCTCTGCTTCGTTTCGCGCCCCTCTGCCGCATCTTCGCGTAAAATTTCAACCGCCGTAGCGGTCAAAGCTTTAAAATCCTCCTCGCCTACGTAGCCCATAGCGTCCTTTAGCAGCGTGCGGCCGTCCCTCCGCCCGCGCAGCAGGCTGTCCGCTAGCGCAAAATACGCCGCCGCATCCCCTTGCAGCCGCCAAAACCGCTCGTATAAACCGGGCACTCTAAAGCCGTCGCGTTCGAAATCTCGCGCCAAGCTTAGCGCTTCGTCCCGCTTGGCCATCTTACCATCCTTACTTTTGAAATTTTATTTTGATAATTCTAGCGTAAATTTAGGTTAAATTTTGAAGGCGGCTTATTTTATATGTCGAAATTCTATGGAAAAATATGGGAGATTAAATTCGGCGGCGAATTAAAATTTAGAAGTACGCCGAGCCCCGTAGAGCCCGGCTAAATTTTAAAATAGCTCTTAAATTTAGAAGCTATCATCTCTTTTTTCAAAGATTAGATGAAGCACGTAGGTCACGGCGAAGGTCACTGTGCTAGGCACGATCCAGCCGAGCATCGAGTCGTAAAATGGCATTTTCTTTACGATAAACGTAACAAGCGGCACCGAAATCCCCAAAATATCAAGCCCGTTTATGACGCCCTCGACTACGCAGACATAGACGCAGGCGCGGTAAATCAGCTTGCTTGAATCGATCCACGGATTAATCAGCGAGAGGATTATCAGCATGATCGAGATCGGATAGATGGCGACGAGCACGGGAATAGAGCCCTTGATAATAGTCGTAAGGCCAAAATTTGCAACTCCAAAGCCGATCACGCACCAAGCGATCGCCCAAGTTTTGTATTTAATCTTGCCTCTCGTAAGCTCTTCAAAGTATTCGCTAGCCGAGCTTATAAGACCTAGAGTCGTGGTGATGCAGGCTAGGAAAAATGCGCTGCCTAGGATCACGACGCCCACTCTTCCGAAGTAATGATCACTTACTCGCGACAGAAGCTCCGCTCCGTTGATATTCGGCGTATCTTTGAAAAGCTCCGCGGAGGTCGCGCCCAGATAGCCCAGCATAAAATATATCGTCATCAGTATGACGCCCGACATCATTCCCGCTTTTATGGTAGAGGTAATGAGGTGCTTCTCGTCGCTAACGCCGGTTGCTTTGATGGCATTAATTACGATGATGCCGAATGCTAGCGACGCAAGTGCGTCCATCGTTTGATAGCCCTCTACGAAGCCCTTTGCTGCGGCGTGATCAACGTACTCGCCGCTAGGGGCGACGAAGCTTCCGACAGGAAACAAAAATCCCGCGCCGAAAAGTAGCAAAATGAGCGCTAAAAGTATCGGCGTAAGGTATTTTCCTAGCAGATCAACGAGCTTTGAAGGGTTCATACAGATGTAATAGTTCAGCGCAAAATATGCTGCGGAATAAACAAATAGCCAAATTTGAAGGCGATCTTCCGCAATAAAAGGCTTAATCGCGATATCAAAAGGCATATTTGCCGCGCGCGGTATCGCAAAAAGCGGTCCAATAGTAAGATACAAAAGCGCGGTAAAAACGATCGCAAACACGGGATCTATGCGGCGTACCAGACTCTGAAGTCCCTTGGCGCGCGCGATGGCCGCGACGCCTAGTACCGGCAGAAGCACTGCTGTAGCGCAAAAAAACATTATTGCGATATAAAAATTCTGTCCGGATTCCCTACCGAGACCCGGCGGAAAAATAAAATTTCCCGCACCGAAAAACATCGCAAATAGCGTAAGCGATA
>CAUQPS010000009.1:0-69005 GCA_963520005.1 uncultured Campylobacter sp. | reverse complement strand
CCTGAGCTCGGAAAAATTTCTGAAAAACGTAGTTGTCTTCGTTATTTGAGCGCGCCGAGCTAAAGCCCATTATTGAGCTTGGACCATATTTAGCGACGGTCTCTTTAAATTTAGACGCTACAAAATCGTAAGCCTCTTCAAAGCTTACCTCCTCAAGCTTGCCGCTTCTATCAAATACTCCGTTTTTCTTACGGATCATAGGTTTGGCAAGGCGTTTTGGAGAATTTACGAACTCCCAGCCGAACATCCCTTTTAAGCATAGCTCACCGTCATTTACGTGGTGGGCCTGCGTAGGGCGCGCGTTTACGATCCTGCCGTCTTTTACGATAAGATCGATACCACAGCCGGTGCCGCAGTAAGGACAAGTCGTTTTGACAATCTTTTCTCTGGACTGCATAATATTCCTTTCAAGAATTTTGGTTTGCACGGCTATTATACTTTCTAGATTATAAAAGAATTTTTAAATTAGTGAATTTTTTTAAGCAAAATTTAAGCAATATGCAAATATCGCATATTAAATTGAATAGTTAAATTTTACACTTTTGCCTCGATAATGACGGCGTTTTAGTGTAAAATTTATCGCTTATCGCAAAAGACGTTTTTTAAGCTAAATTTTATAATTTTAATAGAATTTTGAAATTATATTACGCTCCGTTTTATTTCAAAGCACAATTAAATTTTTATGAAATTTTAATGCTAATTTATCGGTATAATATATTAATTTAATTAAATGAAAATATATATTAAAATTTATCAAAAACTCGCTGTCCTGATAAAATTTAAGCCACTAAATTTAAAATTTATAAAATTATTATCTTATATCTGAAATCTATGTAGAAAAAACCTTGATTTTAATCTAGACTAAGCTGTTTTTTTATGCTATTATACAAAACGTTAATAGAAATTTACATTCTAAACGAAAGGTTAATCTCATGGATAGACGAGACTTTATAAAAAGCTCTGCAGCAGCGGCTGCCTGTAGCGTTGCGGGCATCAGCTTGCCTAGCGGACTAAGCGCTGCGGACGAAGCCGAAAAAGGCTGGCGCTGGGACAAGGCGGCCTGTCGCTTCTGCGGCACCGGCTGCGGCATTATGGTAGCCACCAAAGACGGCAAAATCGTAGCGGTCAAAGGCGATCCGTTAGCGCCCGTAAATCGCGGTCTAAACTGCATCAAAGGCTATTTCAACGCCAAGATCATGTACGGCGCCGATCGCATTACCAAGCCTCTTTTACGCGTAAATTCTAAAGGCGAATTCGACAAAAAGGGAAAATTTATCGAGATCAGCTGGCAACGAGCGTTCGAAGAAATGGAGAAGCATTTTAGGCGAGCCTATAACGAAGGCGGTCCCGAGGGCTTTGCCGTACTTGGCAGCGGTCAATACACGATCCCGGAAGGCTACGCCGCAGCAAAGCTAGTAAAGGCGGGCTTTCGCTCCAATAATCTCGATCCTAATGCTCGCCAGTGCATGGCCAGCGCCGTCGTAGGCTTTATGCAAACCTTCGGTATTGACGAGCCTGCGGGCGTTTTCGACGATATCGAGCTAACTGATACCATCATCGCTTGGGGTGCAAATATGGCCGAGATGCACCCGATTCTTTGGTCTCGCGTCTCCGACCACAAACTTCGCAACCCGGACCGCGTAAAAGTTATAAATCTCTCGACATACTCTAGCCGCACTTCAAACATCGCCGATATTGAAATTATATTCCGTCCAAATACCGATCTTGCGATATGGAACTACATAGCAAGGGAGATCGTCTACAACCACCCGGATATGATAGATGGGAAATTTATTAAAGAGCACTGTGTGTTCGCTACAGGCCCTGTGGATATCGGCTACGGCTTGCGAGAAGATATAAATCATAAAAAATACCGCAAAACCGAGCTTGATACCGCGGCTAAGCAAAAATCCAAAATTTTAAGCAAATCCGAGGGCGTTACCTTAGCATATCTGGGTATGAAAGAGGGCGACGTACTCGAAAACAAACACTCTGACAAATCAGATGCTCACTGGCTCATAAGCTTCGAAGAATTTAAAAAAGCGCTAGAGCCTTACACGCTAGATTTCGTAGCGCCTTTGGCCAAGGGTAACGAGGATGAGGATTTAGAAGCATTTAAGACCAAGCTAAAGCAGCTAGCAGATTATTACATCGAAAAGGACCGCAAAGTAGTAAGCTTTTGGACGATGGGCTTTAATCAGCACTCAAGAGGAACCTGGGTCAATGAGCAAAGCTACATGGTACATTTCCTTCTCGGCAAGCAAGCCAAGCCCGGCTGCGGAGCGTTTTCGCTTACCGGTCAGCCTAGCGCTTGCGGCACGGCTAGAGAGGTGGGCACGTTTTCTCACCGCCTACCTGCTGATATGGTCGTGGCAAATCCGGCCCATAGAAAGGTTTCCGAAAAAATTTGGAAGCTTCCCGAGGGTACAATAAATCCAAAACCGGGTGCGCACTATGTGCAGGCTCTACGCAATCTCGAAGATGGCAAGATAAAATGGCTGTGGGTTCAGGTAAATAACCCGTGGCAGCAGATCGCCAACGCAAATCACTGGATCGCAGCGGCGCGCGAGATGGATAACTTCATCGTAGTAAGCGAGCCATATCCGGGACTAAGCGCAAAGGTAGCTGATCTAATCCTACCAACCGCGATGATCTACGAAAAATGGGGCGCATACGGCAATGCCGAGCGCAGAACCCAGTGGTGGAGACAGCAGGTCCTTCCTGTGGGCGATGCTATGAGCGATACATGGCAGATGCTAGAGTTTTCCAAGCGCTTCAAACTCAAGGATTTCTGGGGCGAGATTAAAGTAAATGATAAGCTCACACTTCCAAATGTATTGGATAAAATTTCAGAATTCGGCTATACGCCAGAGACTACACTATTTGAAGTGCTCTTTGCAAACAAAGACGCTCAATCTTTCGCTGCAAAAGATCCGATTATGGCAAGCTTCGATAACTCCGAAGTAAACGGCGACTCTCGTGGCGTAATCGGCAGCGACGGCAAAGAATTTAAAGGCTATGGCTTTTTCATCCAAAAATATCTTTGGGAGGAGTACCGAAAATTCGGCACCGGTCACGGACACGATCTAGCCGATTTCGATACATATCACCGAGTGCGTGGTCTTAGATGGCCGGTCGTAGACGGCAAAGAAACGCTTTGGCGCTTTAACGCCCAATACGATCCTTATGCTAAAAAAGCGGCTCCGGATAGTGACTTTGCCTTTTATGGCAACGCCAAAGCGGCGCTTCCTAGCGGTGATCTGAAATCCGCTACTTCAGGCGAAGAAAAAACAAGCCTTGCCAATAAAGCTAAAATTTTCTTCCGTCCATATATGGATCCTGTAGAAGTGCCAAGCGAGGAGTATCCTTTCTGGTTATGTACGGGTCGCGTGCTGGAGCACTGGCATACGGGCACTATGACTATGCGCGTGCCGGAGCTTTATCGCGCGGTGCCTGAGGCAAGATGCTATATGAACGAAGCCGACGGCGCCAAAATCGGCGTACAACAAAATGAAATCGTCTGGATCGAGTCGCGCCGCGGCAAGGTAAAAGCGCGCGTGGACTTCCACGGACGTAACATTCCGCCGAAGGGACTTATTTTTGTGCCGTTTTTTGACGAGAAGGTTTATATCAACCGCGTCACGCTCGATCATACTTGTCCGCTTTCAAAAGAGACCGACTACAAAAAATGCGCGGTTAAAATTTACAAGGCGTAAATTATGGATAGGCGTGAGGTCTTAGGTATTCTTTCTTTAGCTGCGGGCGTAGGTGTTCTGGGGCTAGGAGTCGCAAACTCCGGCGAGCACGCTAGACTCCGCCCGCCCGGAGCTATAAGCGAGAAAGAATTTCTTAGCAAATGCCTAAGGTGCGGGCTTTGTGTCGAGGCATGCCCGTTTGATACGCTTAAGCTTGCGAGCTTTTGCGATCACGCTATTGCAAACGGCACGCCGTTTTTTATCCCGCGCGAAATTCCGTGCTATATGTGCGACGACATACCTTGCGTCGCAGCCTGTCCTAGCGACGCGCTAGATAAAAATTTAGTGAGCGAAAACTCTAAGCTAAACGTGCGTCTATCCAAAATGGGCGTTGCGGTCATAGATACAGAGCATTGCATCGCTTATGCGGGTATCCAATGCGACGCGTGCGTGCGAAGCTGCCCCGTGATGGATAAGGCACTCAGGATCGATTACCGTCACAACAACCGCACCGAAAAGCACGCCCTGCTCGTGCCCGTCGTAGATAGCGATTACTGCACGGGTTGCGGTAAATGCGAGCATGCCTGCGTCACGAAAAAGGCGGCTATCAGCGTCGTGGAGCGCGAGCGCGTCATAGGAATTTCCAGCGATAACTACGTCAAAGGCTGGATCAAGGGCGACGACGCGAAGCTAAAGGACGCAGATACCAAAATTAAGCTCGATCCGCAAAAAAGCAGGGATTACTTAAACGAGGACGATCTAATGGAAGGGGCTAGACAATGAAATACACTATTTTAAGGCGTTTAAGCCAAATTTCTATTCTAGTCCTTTTTATTTTAGGAAATAATTTCGCCTTCAAAGCCGCGAGCGAAAACGGAATTTTATCAGGAATTCTAAAAGGCAATCTAAGCTCGTCGAAACTTTTCGGCACGATTAATCTAAGCGATCCGTTTGCGACGGCGCAGATGCTGTTAGCTAGCTTTTCTTTGGGCGCTACGGCGGTTATCGGAGCGCTTATCGTAGGAGCATTTTATGCGCTTATAGCGCCGCGATTATATTGCTCGTGGGTCTGCCCGATAAATTTACTAACCGATCTTGCCGCGTGGCTTCGTAAAAAATTTGGCGTGCACACCAAATTTTTAAACGTAAATCGCAAAGCTCGCTACGTCCTAGCAGTGTTAGCGCTTGTTTGCAGCGGAGCTTTCGGCTTTGCGGCGTTTGAGAGCGTAAGCTTTATCTCACTTTTCGCGCGCGCCGTAATAGCGCTGAGTGCCAGTGCACTTGCAATCGCGCTACTGATCGTAGTTTTTGAAATTTTTGCAGGCGATCGCACTATCTGCTCGCGGCTATGCCCGCTCGGCGGATTTTGGGCTGCGCTTAGCTATTTTAGCGTCATTCGCGTTCGCCACGAGGTTGATAAATGCACAATGTGCGGCAAATGCAAAATGGTCTGCCCCGAAGTTCAGGTGCTTAAGATAGTTGGGCGCGAAAACGGGCGCGTTAGCAGCGAGTGTATCAGCTGCGGGCGCTGCATCGACGTATGCGACGACGATGCGTTAAATTTTAGTATATTAGGAGTGAAAAAATGAAAAAAATGGTTTTAGGCTTGGCTCTTGCATGCTGTGCGGCACTCTTTGCCGCGGACAAGACGGCTTCTATAGACGCCGACAGCTTGGGCTTTATAAAAAGCGTGGACGAATCGGTGCAAAATAAAAATTCCCTGCCCGATTTCAAATATAGCGAGGATGCTCCGGGCGCCGCTTCGAAGATCGAGCGCAGCTTCGAAAACGCTCCGCCGCTCATACCGCACAGCTTAGAGGGGCTCGTGCCGATCACAAAGGATAACAATATGTGCGTAACCTGCCATATGCCCGATGTCGCTAAGGATGTAGGCTCTACGCCGATTCCAAAAAGCCACCTGGTGGACTTTCGCACAGGCACGGATCTAAACGGCACGCTAGCCGAGCAGAGATTCAACTGCACTCAATGCCACGTACCGCAAGCCCAAACCAATCCGCTAGTAAAAAATAATTTCAAAGCCGATTTTAGCAGGTTTAGCGACGCAAATTCCACTTCTAATCTCATAGATACGCTAAATCAAGGCGCCGAGGTTGAGTAGGAGCGCGCGATGAAATTTTTACCACCGCTGCTACTTTGCGCCTGCTTCATCTATGCCGGCAACGGCGTTGCAATACCTAGTGGCGCTGTGGGCATAGATGCGCCTGCAAAGATCAAACACGCTAGCTTCATACTAGAGCTTGACGCAAATGTCGCGGTGCTAAAAAATCTAGACGGCGAAATTTACGCAGGGCTTGACAACGGCAAGCTCTATAAAATCACTATTAACTTTGCGGAGAGTTCCATGCAAAATTCTGCCGCCGCTATAAATTCCGTAGAGAATTCCGCAGCGGCAAATTCCACAGCGCAAAATTCTGCCGAAAATTCTACAGCATTAAATTCCGCTCAAAATTCCATTCCGAATTCCGTGCCGAGCGCAATCTCCAAGACTCTAATTTTCGCCCTGCCCTCGTCCAAAAATTACCTAGACGAGCCGATGGGCGCCACCATATTCGACGTCGATAAACTAGGCGAAAAATACGCATTTTTGTATAACGGCGACGCGTTTGAAAAGATGCTGGGCGTGTTTGCAGGCGGCAATATTACACACTATAAATTGCCGATGACGGGGATTAAAAACGTCTATTTCTACGACGAAAACACCGTGATTTTGCTAGGTCTTGGTAGCGAAATTTTATACTTCGACCTGTCTAGCGGTAAGGTAAGCTTCGAGCAAAAGCTCACCATCGCGTCTTTGGGCGGCAGCGCCTACGACCGCTCCAGCGGAACGCTGCTAATCTCGTGCGAAGGCGGCATCGTGTTTTATTTCGACGCGAAAGCGAAAAAGCTTATGAGCCAAAAGTCCCTGCACAAGGACGGGATCTATTCCGTGGCGCTGCTTGGCGATCGTATGATGAGCGGCTCGAACGACAAAGAAAGATCGTGCTACTACGAAAACGGCGATTTCGCTAAATTTTATAACGCCCGTTTTGCAGTTTTTGCCGTGGCGCTAAGCCCAGAGCTGGGCGCTTTTACCGTTGGTAACGGCGTACGCGTAATCGATAAAGCAGGTGAGATCGTTCGCAGCATCGAGCTAGATAACGACATCATCAACTATCTGCTTTTCGAAGGAGATTATCTCGTGGGCTCGGGGTACAATAGATATATCTACTTTTGGGGGCTAAAATGAATATTTCAAGCGTCGTGATCTATCTAGGCGCAAATGCCGACGTAGCGGCGTTTCGCAAGCAGCTGCAAAGCATAAACGGCTGCGAGTTCGTAGCGTGCGAGGACGGCAAGGCGGTAGCCACGATTAGCGCGGAGAGCTTCGAGGACGAGATCGCCGCATTTCGCGCGATAGAGGCTATAAAAGGCGTAAGCGAGGCGATGATGATCTACTCATACTCCGATCTGGACGCAGATATCGCCGCGGCAAACTCCGACAACGGCGAGCAGATAATGCGCGAGCTGGACGAAAAAGACCCGAGCCAGATCAAATACGGCGGCAAAGTGCGAGTCTAAACCGCCGCCGTAAATTTTAAAATTTTACCGCCAAATGTAAATTTTAAAATTTCAAATTTAACTATATAATTTTAACCGCGCAAACAAGCTTGGAATTTTTACAGCAAGTCGTTTGCTGCAAGCGCTGCGGATTATGGGCTCGTTAAGCTTGCATTGGATAATATAGCGCAATCTGCCCGAAGGAGTAAGCTTGCGCCTAAAGTACCTTTGTATAATAGTTTTTCTGATCTGGCTTTGCATATTTATCGCCTTGTTGCCCACATATAGAATTTCAGCTATCTTAGAAGCGCTTGATTTTAGCGATAAAAATCTAACGCAAAGAGAGATCGTAGAGTTAAATTTAAAAGATTACCTAAAAAAGCTTCACTACTTAGATAATTATCCGCAAATAGATTTCGGCAAGATGGCGGATATTCACTTAGACAAAAACGGCTATGAGAGAGTAAGATTTTCATGGTGCAACGGCGATAAATATCCAGATGATAGATGCGAATTTTGGAAGCTGGATAAAAGGCTAAATTTTGATTATCTAATGGATCTGGGCTCTAAAATTTGCAAAAACGGCAGACCTATAAAAAACGCCGAAGAGATTGTAGAAAACGACGAGGTTTTAAAGCTACAGCTCTTTTATCCTTGGGAGCAAAAGCATTTGATTGACGAAGATGGAAATTTTATAGATAATTTTATATATATGAGGTTTGGAGATGGCGCTTTCCATCCATTCGGCTTATTTACCGATTTTGTATTCACAAATAAAATGAATATACGCTCTTTGTTTAATGAAAATAAAGATATTAAATTCAATATAATTATTACGAATAAAAGTTGCTATCATGCACTTTTGGAGCCAATTTTCAAAAATTTATTAATTGGAGATAAAAAAGCGGATATAGAATCTTTTTGCTATAACTACATACATATCAAGAATAAAATTAATTGGTTTAATAATAAAGAGAAAATCGATTGCGATCACTCTTATTTCTTTTATTACATACCTATATATAAGAAGAAGAAAATGAGCGAAAAAGATGTATTGTCCGATAGTCATGTGTTTTTCTATAAAGATATAGAGACTTTGTTTAAGCAATACCAAAATTTAAAGAATCAAAAGAACAAGATAAATTTTAACTCGCAAGGAGAAAGCGACGAAAGTGGGTATTGAGTTGCTGGGCATTGCTTGCTAGAGCTGAAGTTAAAATTCTTTCTTTTACTATCGACTACTTTAAATTTAAACTCTAATCCGTAAAATTTCGCCACGCCGCGCGGTGTAGCTTAAAAATACTGCGCCGCCGCATGACGCGACCCAAAATAACCTCGCCGATACTCGCGATCTTTGCTCTAAAATTCGTCAAAGAGCGCGAGCAGCAGCTGAAATTAAAATTTACCTTTAAATTTAAAGCCTTTAAACCCGCGCAAAGCCGCAAGGGCGCAAGAGCCGCAAGGACGTGCTGGGCATTGCACTTTACGGGCAGCATTTTCATAAATCTAAAAGCGGCAAGCGGCGCAAACCCTACTCGAATTCTATCTTTTTTAGATAATCGTATAAATTTAGCACCGCGATAAATAGCGTTAAAATCGCGGGCCCCAAGATCACGCCCCAGAACCCGAACGTGCTGATGCCTGAAAGCATTGAGAAGAAGATCAGCATCTCGTTGATGTTTGCGGGGTTTTCGACTAGGCGCGAGTTGATAAATTTTATCACGAGCGGCTTTACGAAGCTGTCCGCGAGCGTTGAGATCAGTATCACGCAATACGCCATTATCACGATCGCGCCCGAGGTACTGCCCTGGGCTAGCACGTATAGCGCGGTGGGCACGTAGATGAGCGCGCCGCCGACTGCGGGGATGAGCGAGCAGAAGGCGAAAAGCACCCCCATCAGCAGCGCGTCAAAGCCGAAGATCCCCGCGATGATCGAAAACAAAAAGCCCTGCAATACGGCGTTGAAGATGGTCGAGTAAAACACGACGCTCATCGTATTTGCCGTCTCGGAAAAGATATAATCGATCTGCGTGGGCTCGACGGGTAGAATTTTTTTGAAAAAGCGCTTGAAGTTCTCGCCGTAGAGGTAAGCAAAAAAGCAAAACACGATGATGAGCACCATATCGACGATAAATTTTGCGCTGGACTTTCCGACGACCGAGAGATAGGAGATGATCTGCTTCGCCACGCCTGCGACGTCCAGGTTCGCTAAAAACGAGCGAAACTGCGTATCGAATTTTTCAAAAGGCCCGGGCAGCTTGATGTTTAGGCTCTGAACGTAGCTAAGCGCATCGTTTAGGCGCGCCATATCGAAGCCCGCGGCGTTTTTGGCGATCTCGATCACTGCGTAGATGAAGGGCACGAAAAAAAGCGCGCAGAGCAAAAACAGGCTAAGCACCGAGGCTAGCGTGCGCCTGCCGCGGCACAGCTTCGTTACTTTAGCGTGCAGACCCGAGGTCGCCACCGCCATCAGCACGCCGATTGCGATCACCATCAAAAACGGCGAGAACAGATAGATCACGCAGCAAAACATCAGCAAAGTAGCGCCGATAAAAAATATCTTGTTCGTTTTCGCGCGCCCGCTAGCCTTGGCAAGGCCTGCTTTCATACCCGTAGCGGCTCCCGAAGCGGCAGCGTCGCCTAGCGCGGAAGCATTAGCCAAGAAGGTTTCGTTAGCTTCGGCGGCGTCGCCTAACGCGGAGGCACCAACAGATGAGACTTTGTCGGTTTCGGTCCGGTTTTTGCTTTGATTTTCGGTAGCGGTTTTAGTCCTACCTTCCGCGGCGTCTAGCGCAGCTGCGCCTGCTTTATCAGCGTCGGTATTTGCTTTAGCGGCTTTAACCCTGCTTTCAACACCGACATTGGCTCCGTTTCCGCTTTGATTTTTGGCACCGATTCCGGCTCTATTTTCAGCAGCGGTTTTGGTTTTGTTTTTGACAGTCGCTTTGGCTTCGGCGGCGGCTTCGATTTTACCCTCAGCGTTATTTACAGTCTGATTTTCAGTGAAATTTTGAGCCTCGCCTTTAGCGTTATTCTCAGCGTTATTTTGAGCTATCTTTTCAGCCAGGTTTTCATTGCGGCTTGCGGCGTTGTCTTTTGGCGTCGGCAAATTTTATCCTTTTGAAATTTGATGAGCTATTTTATAAATTTTTTTATCAGATTTCGATTAAATTTTGAAATTTAATCGAATTTACAAGCGGCGTTCTTGCACATACAGCGTGCGGCAGCGGGTATGTTTATTGGATAAAATTTAAAAGACTAAAGGTAGCAGGCTAGTGACAAAGCGCGCGCTCAAGCACTCGCCGAGCAAACAACCCTCGGGCGACGCGCGGCATACACATTACTAGGCAGCCGTAGAGCTTGTCTAAACGTAGATAGCCCATAAATAATGTTTGAACACCCGCCAAGCTCGATTAAATTTTAAACCCGCAGATCACTCCTCAAACAGATTTCTCTCCGCGGTCTTTAGCACGCGACCGAGCGCCTCGCGCGCCTTATCGGTTGCGATGCGACCTTTGGCGGTCTTTTCGATGTAGCCGTTGGCGAGCAGATAGGGCTCGATGACGTCCTCGATCGTGCCCTCATCCTCGCTAAGCGCCGCCGCGATCGTGCTAAGCCCTAAGGCACGGTGCTTGGCGTCAAATAAAATTTCCAAATATTTTATATCCATCTCGTCAAAGCCCTGCTCGTCCACGCCAAGCGCTTCAAGCCCTTCGCGCGCGCGATCGTGCGAGATAGCGCCCTCGTCGCGCACCTCGGCAAAATCGCGTATACGGCGCAGTAGCCGTAGCGCGATACGCGGAGTGCCGCGGGAGCGGCGCGCGATCTCGGCGCTAGCGTCGCTTGCACTCTCCTTGCCGAGTTTAACCGAAGCGATCTGTACTATCCGCGCAAGCTCGGCGTGCGTGTAAAACTGCAAGCGAAACTGCATGCCGAAGCGATCCCGCAGCGGCGCCGAGATCATGCCTGCGCGCGTCGTGGCGCCGATGAGCGTAAAGTGCGGAATGTCGATCTTGATGGTCTGCGCGGCGGGACCCGAACCGATGATGATGTCGAGGCGGAAGTCCTCCATCGCCGAATACAGCACCTCCTCGATCGCGGGGCTTAGGCGGTGGATCTCGTCGATGAAAAGCACGTCGCCGCTTTGCAGGTTCGTTAAAATCGCCGCCAGATCGCCCGCTTTTTCGATCATCGGCGCGGCGGTGACCTTGATAGCAGCGCCCATTTGAGCGGCGATGATATGCGCTAGCGTGGTTTTGCCAAGCCCGGGCGGCCCGTAGAAAAGCACGTGATCGAGCACGTCGGCGCGCTTTTTCGCCGCGGCGATCGCGATAGCGAGGTTTGATTTGATCTTCTCCTGCCCCACGTAATCCTCGAAGCTCGACGGGCGCAGCGAGCTCTCCACGCTCTCATCGAGCTGCATCTTTTCGATCTCTACAATTCTGTCCATAATCTCTCTTTAATCGTTTTTAAAATTTTAGCAAGTGTAGCGAAAAATGGCTAAATTTTGACAATTTTAGTAAGGCGCCGTCTTTGCGGGCGAGATAAAATTTGCCGTGCGGAATTTTACGGTACGCGCCTAGGGCTAGGCTAAAAAGCAAAGCACCCCTCGCGAAAGACTGCGAAATTTTAGCGCGACGTTTTAAGGCTACGCTCATGCCGCCGCGCCCGCTATGCTTTAGTGCGGAATTTTATTGTGGCGGCTCCCAAACAGCGCGCGGGTCGCTAACTACGCTAAATTTTACGGCGCGAAATTTGGCGCGTAGAATTTAAGGCTTCAGGCGTTCGCGATCGGTGATTGCGGAGCAGCGGTGCAAAATTCGGCGCGTAGAATTTAGAAGCGAAATTTAGCCGTTTGAAAAATACGCACATGGTTTTGCGACGTGAAATTTGGCGCTTAGAATTTTGCGATATTGAATTCGGCGTTTGGAATTTTGCGGCAAAATTTTGTCTCGTAGAATTTTGATGCGGATTTTGTTTTTGCGGCAACGAGGGCTTAAATTCTGCGCTTCCAGCTTCGCGGTACGCAGCCGGCCAGAGTTCTATCTAACGAAGTCGGTTAAAATTTTGCAAGAAATTCTGCGTAGAATTTTATGCAAAATTTTGCCTTGCACACTTGCGTAGCTAAGTAAAATTTCGCGCGGAGTTTGGTATTTCGCGACTGCTTAGAATTCGGCGCGGATTTTAAAATTTGCCGCTAAGCTTAATGCGGGCTCGTGCGATTAAATTTAGCCGTGCAATCTCGCGACGCCTTATCGATCGCGCCACAAATTAAGGCGCCAAATTTTTCTTGCGCGAGCCTAGTTCTACAAATCGTGCTTTTCGATCAAAACCGCTCTTATTATCGTCGTCGCCACTACAGAACGCTCTATATGAGCCGGACATTGTGTTTTCGAATAAAAATACTACGCCGTCACTTTCAAATTTCTTTGAGCAGCCCTTGGCATATAGCTCGGCGCATTATCTCTAAAAATGGAATTTGAGTAAAATTTCGTCTCGTTGCCGTCTATATCGATCCAAATATACTCATCGCCATAAGTGCTCTGGATCGTAACGCGCAAATTTTTGGGGAAGTTGCGACCTGCAAAAGCTAACAGGTCTAGAAATTTCTCGCGATTTTGCTCGTAGTTCTGCATCGGCAGGGCTTTATCCAATTCCATATCATCTTTATCAAAGAAAGAATTAAACGCGAAAAATGCCGCCAAAATCGGCAGCACCTTTACGCAAAAGAGCAAGCCCAGAGCCGCGACTATGACGATTTTTAAAGCTTTAGCCAAATTTTATCCTTAAATTTTATAAGCCGTTTAGGCCTGACGGCTGGTTTATGTTTGAGCTCTACGGCTGCGTGCGTAAAAATTTTATCGGTTACAGCGTATTTTAGAACTGCGGCACGAGAATTTTCACGAAAAAAAGCGCTTGCGCATTGCAATTAGCGCCAGAAATAGCACCCGCAGCGGAAGCACGTAAACTCTCGCGCAACGTGCCGTGTAAAATACTGCGCAAAGTATCCACATAAAGCGCTAGTAATCTACTCGCGCCGAATAAATTTCAAGCGGTGCGAGCTGTTTGCACAGCCTACGGCGCGCGAAAACGAAGCGTTAATTTAAGACAAGCGAGGCTTTATTGCTAGAATTTTGGCGCGTAAATTTTAAAATTTGGCCCAAATCCCGCTACTGCTTATATTCAAACTCCTCGCTCGGAAAGTTCTCCTCCTTGACTTCGCGCGCGTATTCGCGCACCGCGCCTTTTACCAGCTCGGCGCCGTCTAAATAGCGCTTAACGAATTTCGGCCGAAACTCCGTGAAAAATCCGCACATATCACTCCACACGAGCACCTGTCCGTCTATGCCGGCACCTGCGCCGATGCCGATGACGGGCACGTCGGTACCTAGCGCTACTTGATTTGCGACCGAGCAGATCGTCCCCTCGACCAGCAGCAGCACCGCGCCCGCCTCTGTAAGCGTTCTGGCGTCGCTTAAGACCTCGCGCGCGCCCTCCTCGCCGCGTCCGCTTACCTTGTAGCCGCCCATAAAGCGCGAAAACTGCGGCTTCAGCCCGATGTGGCTCATCACGGCGATACCGTTTCGATTAAGCAGTGCCACGGTATCTGCCATATGCGCGCCGCCTTCGATCTTAACGGCATCGCAGCCGGTGCTCTCATAGACTTTGGCGCAATTTTGCAGTGCAAGCTCTGGCGTCGCGCACGAGCAAAACGGCATGTCAACGACCATATACGCCCGCTTTAGTCCCCGTCTTACGGCGCGCGCGTGATAGATCATCTGCTCTACGCTTGCGCCCAGGGTCTCAGAATGCCCGCCGAAGCTCATATTTAGGCTGTCGCCTACGAGCACCATATCGACCTCGTCGTCGAAAATTTTAGCAAAAAGCGCGTCATAGGCGGTGATCATCACGATTTTTTCGCCGGTTTTTTTCATCTCGTATAATTTAGAAAGCGTGATTTTTGGCATTTTGACTCCTTTGCTCGGTTAAAATTTCGATGCAATTTTAACATAAGCCAAATTTGACATTTATAAAATTTTGAAGTAAAATGCGCGCGCATTCTTTCGGGGGTGACTTGGCTTCGACGGGAACGGATGGGTCAAGGCTGCATGTCGCTTTGGATACAGCGTATAAAATCCAAACTAAATTTAAACGCAAACAACGTTAAATTTGCTCCTGCTTACGCTAAAGCTGCGTAAGTCCAGTCGAGCCCTGCTCTGCGCCGATACTATCTAAGCGCGGCGGCGGGTAATCTGCGATAGCGTAGCTCTGCGGCGTGACGAGCCGTAGGGTGAAACTCTAGTCTTTGCGCCGGCGGGTCGTTTTGGAAAGTGAGCGAGCCTGCGCGAGAACTTCACTTTTGCTAAACATGTAGAGGCTTTGGTCGTTTGTTTTCGGACTGCGGTTCAATCCCGCACACCTCCACCAACTATCTATTTTTAAATTTTAATCACTCTTTATTAGAGTTGCATTTGGTTCCTGCGCGCAGGCGCCTATCTTAAATTTTGGTCGTTCTGGCCTCTTTCATTTTTATTTTAGATATAATCTTTTCCGAAAAAATAAGGGACTAATTCGGGGGCTTTTTTCACATTAGGGGTTTTTGTAAAAAAAGACGATATAGAAAAATGGCAATGGCAATAATCTTATACTTAAAAGGAGCGAATTATGTTATTTACAGATGAGGATTTTGTAAATATCGTGCCGCAGGATCTTTTAGAGCGCGGTATAAACTTAAGAGAGAAGCTCGGTTTTTATGAAATCGCTTGGAAATTTGACGATGCGATAGAAGTGATAAAAATCGCAAGAGATAAAGGTATGATTATCCTAGGAGGAGAAGTATATCGCCTAAGCGGCAATAAGCCCATAATCACATACGACGGCTGGAGTACCAACAGGGGAGTTAATAATGCATTCGAAGTGGCGATCCAATATATCACTAATTATCGCGCTAAAAACGGAGGTGATTTTATATATTATCCAGCCATTGGTCCCGGACAGGTGTCCAAATGAAAATTTTAATTGGATTGTGTATAGGAAATTTTATAAAAGTATAGAGTATGCTTTAAGCGAGCGGATCGAATTTTAATTCGGCGTAAAAAAGAGGATTGGAAAAGGCGTTAAATTTGGAAAGGAATAAGGAAAAACGCTATGAAATTTAAAATTTTAGAACCGAGGCTTTATAAAAAGTATAAGGATATGGTTATAGATGCACGAGGACGAAAGGGTGAATACGGCATTGATGGCCAAAATAGATATTTTATTAAATTTGATAAATTTTGCTAAAGATATGAGCGCGATAAAAAGAGATTTGGCAAAGATAGGCTTTAATAGCGAATCGGAGCTTGTAACAATAACTAAAAATACCATTGCAAACATCATAAATAGAATCATCGATAAAGAAATTTCATATGATCTCCTTGAGGAATGGGCAAATTTAATCGAGTGCCACGAGGACATAGGATATGAGGATGAAATTTTGCAAGAGATCCATATTTGGGCTGGCAAACCCTTGCCTTTATGGAGAGATAGACGAGAGGAAGATTTGTATGATTTTAGATGAAATTAAATACGAGCGGAGCGAGACGAATGATACTAGAGAAAAATATTGATATTGTGGGCGAGAGGGCTATTTTGCTAATGGCGCTAGGCTCATTACGGGCATTGGAACACAAAGTGATTACTATAGATGAAAGCCAAAGAATTTTGTTTTCACCCTATATCTCAACGCACTTGGAAAAAAATAAGGTCGATGAACGCATTATAGATATAATAATCGAATGCTGCGAATTAGAGGATATTTTCGAGCTAATTCCTACAAAATATATGCAAACCCTGCAAATATTGCAGAATAGAATAATAGAAATTTTAAAACAATACGATGAGGAAACTAGAAAAAGATGGGTAATTATAGATGAGGGGTAGCCTCTATAGCTCCGTTTTTGCGAGCAGGCGAGCGGGTAAATAAAATTTTCTAAATGTTACGATAAGAAAGTTCATATAAATTTAAATCTTTCCAATACTTGATTAGTATTATTGATAAAATTGGCGGTATGATGAATCACAAATTTTAGACGAGACGGCAAATTTTAAATTTAAGGAATTTGATGTATCTTTCTCGATAATTATTAATTTTAAGCCATGAGCTTGAAATAAATTAGTAGATAAAATACCCCGATTTAGATTATAGGAGATTTTCTTATTCCTCAATGAAGTCAAGAATAAAATTTTGAAGTCACGATGCTGTGCTATAAATTTAAAGATATTGGTTGCAGAGGGTGGATTTGAACCACCGACCTTCGGGTTATGAGCCCGACGAGCTACCACTGCTCTACTCTGCGATACAAGAAGCGCAAATGAATTTAAAATATCATTCGCGATTGGATGGGGTAGGAGGATTCGAACCTCCGAATGATTGGACCAAAACCAATTGCCTTGCCGCTTGGCTATACCCCAACTTTTTAAAATAAAATTATATTATACATAAATTATTCGCATAAGTCAAGTCCTATAATAAATAATATTAAAAATTTATTTTATGATATTACTCGATTACTCGCGCCATAATTAACTATATATAAGTCGAAACAGTTATCTAATTTAAAAATTATATTATTATAAAAAAATAGAGAATTTTAAAATTAATAATTATAGAATCAAACAATTAAAGAAATATAAATTAAAAAAGCCCTAGCCAAAGCTAGGGCTAAACAGTAAATCGCTAAAACAATCTACTATTCGTATTGAACACCCTTACCACCAAATTTATAGGTATTTGTAGTTTTATTTCCAGCTGTGCTTTTAATAGCGGCTTTAACTTGTGATACACCAGGCATTTCCCATACTCTTTTACATAAAGCACCAGTTTCACCTATAGTCATACTAGCCTCGCCTTTAGCATTATCATACTTATCTACAGTTAAGCAAACTTGATTTTTCACCTTAATAGGATTTGGTACATTAGTCATGCTTGCAGTCGCCGCTGATGCAGTACCAGCAAATTCGCCTTGTGAAGTATAGTAAGAGCCTAGGTCGGTTATAAGCGTCTGAATATTTGTAGCTGCTTTAGAAACCTCAGCATCATCACGAGTAGCTGCAAGTCTTGGAATAGCAACAGCTGCCAAAATACCTAAAATAACGATAACGAAGATCAACTCGATCATAGTAAAACCTTTTTTCATGGTTTACTCCTTAAATAAAATTCATCCCGCATACCTATATGCGAAACTTGGCAGAATTATAGAGAAAAATTTAAAAATTGTCAATAGTTTTTAGCAAATTTTTTACAATTTATTTACAAAGCCCGATTCTGCGGGCATTTTAAAATCAAATATTTTAAGCCCATTCGGTCTATTTAATGTATTTTGACGACGCCTCTGCACATTGATACTATAAAAATTATTCGCTTTCATTATCGTGCGTCACGATAAACCAAATGACTATTCGATATACAGGACACTACAGTCCGTATCTCTTAGTAAGAATTCCGTACTCCTCTACGCGTCTATCGCGCAAAAACGGCCACCAGCGGCGTACGTTTTCGCATCTTTGTATATCGATGATTACGACTTCGCATAGCTCATCTGTGCTGTTTGCGCGAAACAACTGCTCGCCCTGCGCGCCAAAAACAAAGCTATTGCCCCAAAACCTAATCCCCTCTTCGCTGGCAAGCTTATCTACGCGCTGTTTATTCGGCAGTACCTCTAAAGTTTCGCCGTTAAATTTGATCTCTATCGAAATTTTTAAATTCTCTCGCGCCGCCTCATCCTTCGCGGGCAAAATTTCGCCGCCGATCGCCATTTTGCCGCTATCCGTTAGCGCACCGTTATTAAAGGATAAAATTCCGCCCTCACTTAAAATTTTACTCTCGCCGCCCGTATCCGCGGAGCGCAAAATTTTATCGCGCACATTCAAATTTGCTTCGCCCCTGGATAAAATTTCATCCGGCGAGACTTCGCTTAGCGCGGCGCTCTCAAAGCCTACGCGATTTACGGCGATTACGGGCAGGGAGTTTGCCACCGCGTGCCCGCGCTGTACCGCGACCCAGGCCTCCAGCTGGCGCGCCTTTTCGTCCTCGCCGTCGCCGTCGAACCACCCGATCGCGGTCGGATATATGAGCAGCTCGGCACCGCGTAGCGCCATCGCGCGCGCCGCCTCGGGATACCACTGATCCCAGCACACGAGCACGCCGAGCCGTCCCACGCTCGTATCTATGGGCTCAAAGCCCAGATCGCCCGGCGTGAAATAAAATTTTTCGTAAAACTGCGGATCGTCGGGAATATGCATCTTGCGATACCGCCCTGCGATAGAACCGTCGCGCTAGAAGACCACGGCGGTGTTGTGATACAGTCCCGCGGCGCGGCGCTCGAAAAGCGAGCTTACCAGCACGACGCCAAATCTCTTCGCTACCTCGCTCCACAGCCGCAAATCGCGCTCGAAATCCTGCGCATAGTCGAAATTTTCGGTATTTTCGCGCTGACAAAAATAATGCGTCTGATGAAGCTCTTGCAAAACGATTAACTGCGCACCCTTTGCCGCTGCGCGCGCGATGAGCTCGATACTGCGCGCTATCGTGCGCGCTTTAGTTCCTTCAAATTTATGCGAAATCAGTCCAACTTTTAAAATTTTCATATTTTTCCTTCGATCTAAATTTAAAGTTTAAATTTATTCATGCACGAGCAATGCAGCGAGCCGTTTTGGCGGATGAAAACGCGCGCGTTTACTCCCACTACTTCGCGATCTGTGCACGCTGCTCGCAGACGCGACAGCGCCAGCTCGTCCGCCGCGCGGTTTGGATCGTGCGGATCTGCGGGGTCCGCGTAGGTGGGCACGATGAGCGCGCCGTTTAAAAAGACGAAATTTGCGTAAGTCGCGGGCAGCCTGCGCCCCCGATAAAAGATCGCGCGCGGGATCGGCAGTTCGATCACGTCGTATCCGAGCAATGAAATTTCATCTTTCATCGCGCCAAGCTCCGCGTAGTGCAGATCGTTCGGATCGTCGCACGAGCTTATCGCCACGACGCGCAGGCTTAGAAAGCGTGCGAGAGTATCGACGTGGCTATCGGTGTCGTCGCCTTTTATGAAGCCGTGCCCCAGCCAGATTATCTTTTTTAGCCCGAAAATTTCACGCAGCCGCGCGTCCAGCTCGGCCTTACTTAGAGAGTTGCGATTTCCGTTTAGCAAACACGCGCTCGTAGTTAGCATCGTGCCCGCGCCGTCAAAATCGACGCTACCGCCTTCTAAGATCAGATCCACGTCTCGCAGCGGACGGGCGCTCGCGGCGTAAAGCTTAGAATTTAACGCGTCGTCCTTAGCACTTGCGAACTTGCCGCCCCAGGCGTTGAAACAAAAATTTAGTCCTGTGATTTTGCCGCCCTCCTCCACGTCGATCGCTCCGTAATCGCGGATCCACGTATCGTCGGTGTCGATTTGCGCGAAGCTCGCGTTTGCTAAGTCGCCGCAAATTTGCTCAAAATCCTTGCGGCTCGGCGCGATCGCGACGACCGGCTCAAACCTCGCTGCAGCGGCGATAAAGCTGCGATAAGCCGCCCGTATCTCGCCTAAATACGGCGCCCAATCGGTATCTGCGTGCGGCAAAGACACCAAAAGCGCCTCTTGCTCTTCCCATTCGGCGAATGCTCTCATTTTTGCTCCAAGATTAAAATTTCACGGATTATAGCGAAGGTCGGTTTAAAAAGATATTTGTGGATGGTGCGCCCGGAGGAATTCGAATCCCCGACCTTTTGAACCGCAATCAAATGCTCTATCCAGCTGAGCTACGAGCGCACGAAATAAAAGAAAACGGGATTATAGCGTTTTTAGCTTAAATTTAGCCAAAAAGGCGGTTTAAATTTCGACATGCGATAAATTTTAGCTTCGCATTTTTGCGTTTGCCTTATCGCGACATCCAGTTTTTCGTTTAAATTCCAACGTGCAAGAATTTTAACCTGCTTAAATTTACCTTGTATCGTGCCGAAATTTAACTAAGGATTCTGCTCGCATCTTAGAATTTAAAATTTATCCTACTTAAAATTCCGCGAGCCAAATTTAAAATGTATTAAAAATTTTACGACCTTGCAGCCCAAATCCCACACAAAATAAATAAAATTTATCGCTTTTTAGGTATCATAAGCAAGTAATAAAATGAACGAAGGAGAGAAAATGAAAAAGGTCTTTTTAGTGTTTGCGCTGTGGCTCGGTTTTAGCGGGGCTGCTTTTGCGATGCAAGATACGGAGCCGAGCGAGGCACAAGGACAAAATTCCGCGGAAGTTAAAATTTTAAGCGACGGGTTTTATAAAATGTCCGCCGAAGAGCGCGGTAAGGCATTAAATGATTGTGATGCTTCGCACTTCTATGGAGGATGCGATAAAATTTTCTCACAAGAGATCTCGCAACTTATTAAAAAGTGCAATATGGGCGACGGTAAATATAGCGCTTGTCAGAGCTTATTAACTATCATTGATAAAAATTGTTTTGAAAAAGATGAGATTGGAAATGCTTTATCTTGCGACATATCGGGCAATCTGTTAATCAAAATGAATAAATTCCCTATGGGATTAAAAAGAATATCTAGGGCTTGTGAAGTAGGCAAAATAGGCGAATCTTGCTTATTTTGCGCATTAACTTACTTTTATCACTCTTTAGACATAGACGAGGTAATTAAATATATGACGATGGCTCGAGATTTGGCATACAATAAAGAATATTTGAATGAGATGATCAAAAAGTTAGAAGATTGCAAAGCCGACAAAGAATGCAATCCCGCAAAATTAGAATTTCAATAAGCAAACGGCGAGAGAGCAAATACGGCGGGCTAAATTTCTAAATTTAAAAAGCAAAGGAAAGATCGCTATGGCGGATAAGCTGATCGACATCGGGCTCATTTTGTTTTTCGGCGGCTTTTGCATGCTATATAAACGGCGTATGCGGGATCGGCAAAGACTATATGCAGCGCAATAAAATAGACTTGATGCGCTAGACCGAGGTACATTTTGCGCTCCAACACGCCGTTTGATTCGAACGAGCCGCTAGAATTAAGATTTAAAGAGCCCAAAAGTAAGCACATAATCTACAATTTCTTCGAGCTCATCATCCATTATGCGATAATCGCGCCGTTTTTAGTGATCTATGCGGGGATTTTTCTATTTTGCGCAGGGCTAGCCATTAAAATTTTATCCTAAATTTAAAATTTGCGACGCGGATGCAGAACGGGCATTGCATAGACGCCGTTTTCGTTGTAGAATTTCAAAATTTTATACTGCGCCTCTTGCTAAGCACGCTACGCTTATTATATTTTAAGAGATAAAATTTCAAAATTTTATCGCCGAATCCACGGCTTGTGGAATTTATGCCGTGATTTCCGTTTCTATCGGGGCGGGGAGGGGTTGCGAGGCCGCATTTCTTGCGGGCGCCGCCTCCGCAGCACCGCATTGCTCTGCTTGCTCGCAAACCACACCTAACCCCCCTACAACGCTATATGGGTAAGCTGCGCTCGCGTTAAATTCTTTCTATTACAGCTACGCCGCATGAAATTCTTTAGAGGTAAATTTATCGTATTTGGAATTTTAAAATTCTATCCGTAACCGCCAAGCCAATTTATCCGCCGAGAAATCATCAAAGCCGCAAAGCCGATCGTCAAGCTTCCGCTCGACCGCAAACTAAACTAGCCGCCGGCCAAACCGATCGGCAACCGACTAGTCTTCAAACAACCGACCGATTGAAAATCGATCGTATAGCCGTCAAATCGGTTGATGAAATGCCCGTAAGCTAGCTATTGATATGATTGTAAAATCAACCGACTAGCCGCCGAATTTATCGATAGCGGAGCCATATAAAACCGACCGACAGCCAAAAGCAGTAGCCGCAGACTAGAGGAGCGCGCGCCCAAGTTACAAAACGACTGACCGCCGACCGATCGGCAGCCGAGCCGTATAAAACTAACCGACTGACTGCCGAACCGATCACCTAGCCAAAGCCCTAGCTCGCGTTATTCTACGTAAATTTTATAATCCCCGTAGCCGCGCGCGTCCATCTCCTCAAGCGGTATAAATTCCAAGCTAGCGCCGTTGATGCAGTATCTCATACCGCCCTTATCTCTCGGTCCGTCCTCAAAGACGTGTCCTAAATGGCTTCCTCCTACGCGGCTGGAGACCTCGACGCGCTGCATACCGTGGCTGTCGTCCCTCTCATACGCGATCGCATCGGTCGTTATCGGCTTTGAAAAGCTCGGCCAGCCGGTGCCGGAGTTGTATTTATCGGTAGAGGAAAAGAGCGGTTTTTTCGACACGACGTCGACGTAGATGCCCTTTTTATAGTGCTTGTCGTATTCGCTCGAAAACGGTCGCTCGGTATCTTTTTCCTGCGTGACGCTGTATTGCAGGTCGCTCAGAGTTCTTTTAAGCTCCTCTTTGCTCTGCGCTTTGAAGGCCTTGTCATCGTAAAGCGGCTTTTTAGCGAGGCGTAGATCAATATGGCAGTAGCCGCCCGGGTTCTTGTCTAAATAGTCTTGGTGGTAATCCTCCGCCTTGACGTAGTTTTTAAGCGGCATAACCTCGACCGCTATCTTTTCATCATATTTGCTCTGCTTAAAGGCTACGAATTTACGCGCCGTCTCTCCGCTCGCCTCATCGGTGTAGTAGATGCCCGTGCGATACTGGCGACCGCGGTCGTTACCTTGCTTGTCGATCGAGAATGGATCGATGATGCGGAAATAATGCGCCAAAATTTCAGGCTCGCTGATGACGTTGGCGTCGTATTTTAAGTGTAGCGTCTCGGCATGATCGCTGCTATGTAAGCCCTCGTAGCTTGCTTTATCGCTCTTACCGTTGGCGTAGCCTACCTGCGTCGCGACTATGCCGTCGAGCTGTTTGTAATACGCCTCCATGCCCCAGAAGCAGCCGCCTGCCAGATAAATTTCTTTCACTTTTGCGTTCATACCGCCTCCCTTAACTTTAAAATTTGCGTCCGCCGCACCGGCGCTACTGCCGCCTGCAGCATTGAGCGCGACTAAATAACCCGCCGCCAAAGCAAAGAGGCAGATTAAAACTTTAGAAATTTTCATTTTGATCCTTTCGTTTTAAATTTTGCGCAATTTTACAATCTCTAAATGAAGCGAGAGTGAAAGAGAGAAATTTTATCGCTTACGGCGGATCGCTACCCAAATTCTATCGCCGCAGGATCGGGGCTTTCGGCTCGCCGTCACCGCAGAATTAGAATTTTATCGCCGCGGTGAGGCGGGACCAAAAATTTTATCTTACCGCGGCAGCGCAAGATCAAAATTTTATCTTATCCTCGCAGCGCGCTGCAGCATCGGAATTTTACCTCCTCGCAAGCGGTTAAAATTCTATGCTATAACGAGGGCTGAAATTTTACCGCCGCCGCCAAGATTAAAATTTTACCGCTTCAGCAGGGGGGCGGATTTCGCTAACGCGGCAAGCGGTTGGATTTGATCGCCGCGGCAGGAATTAAAATTTTGCTACCGCTGCAGGGTTAGAATTTCATCGCCCCTTGCGCTACGATGAAATTTGTCCCTTTTGTGAGCGAGACCCTTGCGCCGTCGATTCGCCTGCGCTACGGCTCGCGTGAAATTTATCCATTCATCGCAGCTTACGTGGGAATTTAGAGATTTTGATACGCCCTATTGCGGCACTAAATTTTATTGTCGCGCCTCGCGGCTAGATTTTGTTACCGTCGCGATAATTAAAATTTTACCGCCGCGCAAACGTAATCTGAGCCTGATTCAGCGCCTTTGCGAGTTTTAGGACGCGGCCGAATTCTACTGCAGGCGCCGTTTTGCGAGGACACGGACTGCTCGCGGGATGGAAGCTTTGCACTGCGCCCGCTGCTTTGCCGCATATAAAATTTTATCTACGCGCTGCTGCGATCGCGGCACGACACTTATCTACCGCGCGGCTAAATTTTCTACGCACCGCTTAGGTTGCGGCACGGCGTCCATCCGCGCGATTAAAATTTATCTACGAGCGCACCGATCGCGACGAGGCGCCGCCTTAAAAAATTTATACTCCGTGCCGTATCTGCTGCGAAACGGCGCCGAAATTTCAACGCAAAATAGGCGCCATGAAATTTTCGCGCCGCGCCGATACGAAGCGGTATGTCGCGTAGCCAAAAACGCGCGCCGTGCAGTAGTATAGCGAAGCGCGAACAGTCGGATTCGCACTGCATCCGCCGCGTAGCGGAGCACAGCCATTTACATCGCGCACGGCTGCGTAGCGGAGGCAGCCGGGTCCACACCGCGTTGGTGCGCAACAAAGCACCGCGCATTAGATCCGCTCCGCGGCCGCTACGAAACGAGCAAAGAGATCTGCTCCGGCGCGGTTTTCAAGATTTGCAACGGCATAAAAAGTTACGAAACGAGCGCAATAAATCCGCCCGCGCCGCAGGCGAGCAAAATTTAGTGCAAAAAGTGGCGCACTCCCGTAAAATACATCGCCATGCCGAACTCGTCGGCGCTTGCGATCACCTCATCGTCGCGGATGCTGCCGCCTGGCTGCACCACCGCCGCGACGCCCGCGGCATGGGCGATCTCGATGCTGTCTTTAAACGGAAAAAATGCCTCGCTGGCAAGCGCGCAGCCGCGCAGATCGACGCCCACGTCGCGAGCCTTCGCTACTGCCGCACGTGCGGCGTCCACGCGGCTCGTCATACCCATGCCGATCGCGACCATCGCGCGAGCTTTGACGTAAACCACGCAGTTACTCTTCGTAAGTGCGGCGATCTGCCACGCGATTTTTAGATCGTTAAGCTCGCTCTGGCTCGCCGCGCGCCCCGTGACGCAGCGGGCGTTTGCGACCTCGTCCGCGCCCACGTAGTCGCGCTGCTGATATACGAAGCCGCCGTCAATGAATTTAAAATCATACTTGTCGTTTTCGCGAATTAAAAACTCCCCGCCCTGCTCAAAAATTTTAATGCGCTTCTTCTTTTCAAATACCGCAAGCGCCGCGGGCGTAACGCGAGCGGCAAGGATAACTTCGACAAAAATTTCATTAATTTTATGCGCCAGCTCCTCGTCCAAAACGCCGTTTATCGCCACGACGCCGCCGTATGCCGAGACTGGGTCGCATTTTAGCGCCTCTACGTAGCTTTCAAGCAGGCTAGATTTCACGGCAAAGCCGCATGGATTGGCGTGCTTGCAGATCGCTACCGCAGGCGCCTCCCCGAAGCTACTAGCGAGCATCAGCGCGCCGTGCATATCGGTCATATTGTTAAAGCTCGCCTCGCCCTTTAGGCTCTTAAAGTGCTTGCTAAAAAAGTCCTCGAACTCGTAAAGCGCGCCCTTTTGGTGCGGATTTTCGCCGTATCGAGTGTCGAATACCTTGCTGCCCGTGATAAATTTTTTCGCGCCGAAACCGCCGTTAAAGCGCTCGTTCATATAGTTTGCGATCATCGCGTCGTAGGCTGCGGTGTGCTCAAAAGCTTTTATCATTAAATTTTGTCTAAATTTCAGCTTCTCGCTCTCGTCAGGGCTGCTTAAATTTTGCAAAACCGCGTCGTAATCAAGCGGGCTCGTGACGACATAGACGCTTGCGAAATTCTTAGCCGCGCTCCGAACCATCGCAGGTCCGCCGATGTCGATATTTTCGATGATCTCGGAAAAATCATCGGTGCGGTCTATGGTAGCTTTAAAAGGATAGAGGTTCACGCAGACTAGATCGATGCCGCCGATGTCGTGCTGCGCGGCTTGGCTTACGTGTTTTGCGTCGCTTCGCTTATACAAAATTCCGCCGTGGATCTTTGGATGCAGGGTCTTAACCCGCCCCTCAAACATCTCGGGCGAGCCCGTATATTCACTAACCTCGAGCGAGCCGACGCCATTTTCGCGCAAAAGCTTAAACGTGCCGCCCGTGCTTAAAATTTCAAATCCGAGCCTCTGCAGCCCTTTGGCAAACTCTACGACGCCCTTCTTATCGCTTACGCTGATTAACGCTCTCATCTTTTCTCCTTTTAATTTATTCGCATAATTTTTTAAAAATCAGCTCGCGCATGTCGTTTGCATTAAGCTGAAAATACAAAATCGCCTCACGGCGAGCCTTTTGATACTCGCGCCTCGTCTTTTCATCTGCTGCGCCGAGCTTTGCGCCGTTAAATTTCGCCATGCGCGCCGAACTCAGCTCTTTTAGCCTCTCGCCGCCCGGAGAGATGCCGCCGCTATAATTAAACCACTCTTTGCTTTGAAAAATATTAAATAAAATTTGAAAATCTACGAAATTTCCCTGATTATACTCGGCGCAGACCCCGTTTTTGTGGCTTGCGGTATAGATCGCGCCGTATCTGCGCTCGAAAAAATATAGTTTTATGAGCTTTGCGTTTTTGTCTAAATTTGCGCCGCTGCCGCCCAAAATCGCAAGCTTCGCATCGCCGCGCGTTTCGTAAGGACCTAAAATCGTGCCGTTTTCGTAGAGATTGCCGCCGTAAAGGGCATATTTCGTACCCCTAAGCTCGTCCGAAAGAACGTAGGTTTTATCGGTTGCGAGCGAGTTTTTGCCCGCGCAGCCGAGCAGCGACAGAGCCAAAAACAGAGACGAGATAAAAAATTTCATCGCAAAACCCTCTTTAAATTTTAAAATTTTGCCGAATTTATGAAGCAGAAATCGGCAAAGCGAAATTTACTAATTTACCGCATTTACCGCGCGCAGATTTAAATTTGCTTCTCAAATGCCGCCGCTTTGCTCGCACCGCTTTAAATTTTACAAGCCGTAAATTTAAAGCGACGCGAAATCCAAAACCGCACTAGATATAATAGATGCTGTTTTTGATATTTTTGCCGTCGATCTCGTTTTTGCGCCACGAGCTCTCGTCGTTTAGCACGATCCAGCGCTTCTCCTCCTCGCGGTAAAACCAATCCTTGTCGATCTGATAGTAGATCTGGCAACCCAAAATTTCGATGATGTTGGCGATGTTGTTGTCGTGGTAGTTGTTTTCGTCGAAGTCTGTGAAGGTGCGCTGCCCCATCTCGGCGTAGAGCTCGTTTAAAATTTGAAGCATCTCGCTTAGGCGCGTATCCATCTTCTCGACCTGAAGCCCCAGCTCGTTAGCCTCTCTAAATAAGATCGGATAGTCGTGCGACGGATATCCGCTGTTTAGCTTGTCGCTGATAAAGGCGATCTTTTGCTCATCTTCGAAGTGGTAGCGCAGAATTTCGCGGCAAATTTTAAGCGACAGGCTGCTTGCGCGATCGACGGCGCCGAAAACGAGCGGATGGATATATTTGTAAAGCTCCTTGTACGGGTTCTCGTCGTTCGGGCGCTCGTTATTTTTCCAAAGCTTCACCACGCGGCTTAGCTCGTCCATCGAGACGTTGGCTTGGTCGTTGGTGTTCGTAACCGGCGAAAGCTCGTGTCGCAGCGAAGTATCGACCGACGTGAGGTATCCTAGCGGCCCCATTAAAATTTTATTCGCCCCAAGCGCCATCATCGTAGCCGCCGAAGCGCAGTTTGCCGGCACCAGCGCGATCAGCTCGTCGCAGTGGTTGCGCAGGATCGAGACAATCTTAAGCGATGCGATGCCGCTGCCGCCGTCAGATTTGATGTAAAGGTAGAGCTTTTCGAAATGCTTGCCCTTGAGGTGGTCGTTGATACTGATCGCGTCGTTACCGCAGACGCTGCCAGCGCCCGAGTTAAAATAGGTAAGCAGCGGCGCGCCCAGATATTTCTCGATATTCGTGATGATCTCTTGGGTTTGTCGCATCAAAATCGGCGGTTGCTTCGCCGCCTTTTTAGCGCCCTGCTTCTGCTGCTCCTCGTCTTTGGATAAAAATCCCATGTTTTTCCTTTCGTGTTGGTTTGGTTTTAAAATTTTAACTTACAAATATCGCGCAATTTGTCTTGGTGCCACTCGATGCTCTCTTTAACCGTATTGCCTAGAGCCGTATGCGGGCTTTGCAAGAATGCCCTACTATTTTTTAGTCTTGAGCCCACGTATTCGTAGCGTGAGATCACGTTTGCGCTGGCGTTTTGCGACACCGAAGCCGAAAACGAGTATGAATAAAGCGGTGCGGAGGAAGCGTAGCCGCTAAAGTGCTCTTTTAGATTTACGAATTTGCCCTCCGCAAAGGTCTTGCAAACGCCGCCGTTCGCGGAATACTCGGCGATTCGCAGCTCTTTATTGGGCGTAAAAACGTAGATCGTAAATTTATTTAGAGCTCTTTGCGAAATTTGATCCTTAGCCGTGCCGACTCCTCTTTCGTCCGTAAATAGATAGAGATTGGAGCCCTCCTCTTCATATCTTCCTAAGATCGCGTCATCTTTTAAAAGCATGCCGCCTGAAATTTTATACTCGGTGACGATCTGCCCGTCGTAGCTCATCATCACGAAATTTTCCGGATGTAGCTCGGCTTGCGAATACTTTACCTTCATACAACCCGTAAGCAGCGCGACCGCCGCAAGGAACGCTAAAATTTTAATTTTATCCATAGCTCCCTCGAAGTTTATCTGCAAAAATCGTCTAAGATCATGGTTTTAAGACCATCGATCGTCTTTTTGAAAAATCCAGCCACAGCCAACTCCTCCGCGATATATTTCGTATCTTTGCGATCGACCGCTTTTTCAAAATTCATATTTTTATATGCACTCAACGTTTTTGAACTCATATTTTGCACCGAGCTCTCGCTTTTTGAAATTTTGCCGTCCGCATAAAGCCAATCGCCGTCTTTGAACATATTTGAAGTATAGTCGAAATTTACGTATCTGCCTGCGTTATAGACGCTGCAAATCCCATCTTTGTGCCAAATGCTAAATACCATAGCCCTTTCATCGTTAAAAAGATAAAATTTTATCCGCTTGGCATTCAGTGCGGACTTGTAGTTATTACCGTAAGACTTGCCCGTCTCGTCGAGCACGAGCATCCTAAACTCGCCTCTATCCATAGAATAGGAACCTAAATTTCTGCCGTTTTCGTACAGATCCTCGCCGGCAAATTTATAGATCACGGTTTTGTTGCCGTCGTAAAATTTAAACTCCTTGTCGCTCTTAGCCGGACGTAATACCCCGCATCCTCCAAGCAGTGCCGCCAAAACGGCAAAAATTATAAAATTTTTCATTTATCTCTCCTTAAATTTAATCTAACCTTTTAGACTTTTCTCTACAAAGCAGACCAAGAAGCGTAGCGCCACTAAGTACGACGGATTTTTTCACATGATCTGCTACTGTCGAATTTAGTTTTTCTAAAATTTTTTTATCCACATAAGATAACTTTTCATTAGCGAAATCATACCTGGATGAAATTTTCCCCATTCCTTTTCTTGACATCAAAACATCATAACTATATGCCACGATCGGCTCACCTCGTGAATACATAGTGATATACTCCTTTATATGTACATATTTTCCTGCGGACAATGCTTTACAAACGCCGTCATTATGGCTATAAGAGATCACTTTAAGAAATTCATTCGGAACGAATATTATCTCCGTAATTTTTTTAGAATTATGTTCCTTTATCACACTGGGATCTATATAACCATTTTCCATTTCATCCGTATAAATGTGCATACCAAGTCCCGGTGCCGTAAGATATTTGCCTAACACTTTACCGTTTTTATAAAGCTTTCCGTTATGAGCTCGGTACTCAGTAGAAATATTTCTGTCATAACTTAGCAATACGCTATCTTCCGATCGGGCAATCTTGCTTTGATCTTTTTTGCTCGCGCATCCTCCAAGCAGTGCCGCCAAAACGGCAAAAATTATAAAATTTTTCATTTATCACTCCTTAAATTCTAATCTTTCGCCGCACCTTGCCGCCGTATCGCCATCCTACCTTAAAATTTCAAGGCGTTTTACGCCCTCAAATTTTAAAATTTGCTCGCCCTACTTCTCGCCGAAGCGCTCCTTTAAAATTTCATACGCCTCGTTGATCTCCTGAAGCTTCTTCGTGCCCTCCTGGATGATCTCCTCGTCCGCGCCCTTGCCCATTAGGATGTCGGGATGGTATTTTTTCACGAGCTCGCGATATTTTTTCTTGATCTCGCTAAACGTAGCATCCTTGGAGAGCCCCAAAATTTCATACGGATCTCTTTTGCTTTTGGCGGAGCCTTGCGAGCTGCCCGAATAGCCGCCGCCATATCCACTCGAATACCCGCCGTAACCACTCGAGCTTTGCGAGCCCCTGTAGCCCGAACCCGCCGTGCCGCCATATCCGTAGCCGGTGCCGCCGCCGTAACTGCTGCTTCCGTAGCCGCCGGTACTTCTGCCGCCGTATTTGTCCCAATACCCGCCGCTTCTTGTGCCATAGCCGTCGTATTCGTCGTAAGCGGAGCTGCTTTGTGCGCCGCCGTTTTCGTAATATGTGCCGTAAAAGCTGCGCTCAAAGGTCGCGAATATCTGGCTTTGGATATGCTCCGCAATGCCCAACCCGTCACAAATCTGCGAGATTGTGCGCCGCTCTGCCGCGCTAAAACCGCGATCGACGTAGGCTAAATTTAAAAAGAAATAGATTAGTCCCGTTTTGCGACTCGGACTCGGGCGGTAGGTTTGGTTATATTTTTCGGCGAGCTCGCGAACGTTTGCGAGGTTTTCTTTCTCGAGCTTATAAACGAGCTTCAGCGCCTGGCGTTCGCGTTCGCCGGCGCCCATTTGGCGCACCAAATCGTCTAAAATTTCGCTTATCATCGCGGCTTCGGACTCGCTTACGTACCCGTCGCTTTTGGCGACCTTGGCTAGAAGCGCTACTAAAATTTTAGCCTCTCCTAGCTGCATTTGCGCCTTGCCACGATAGCCGGAGTTGCCGAAAGCCACGCCGATCTGCGCGAAAATATACAGCGCGATTAAAAGAAATATGATGCTAAGCACGCGCTAATCTTCGCTCTTTACGATCTTGGCGAACTCGCCGAAGTAAATTTCTTTTAGCGCCTTTAGATTTTTACGGACGGAATTTATGCGAAACGCTTCGCCGCCGCTGACGCCTAAACGCATCAAACTTAGCCCGTATTTTGCGGCCAGCTCTTTAAATTTCGCCTCGTCGCGTACGCCGAAAATCGCGCGCGAAAAGCTCTCGTCGAAAATATCTCTGCTATCATCGCAGCTCATCTTAAACTCGCCGCCTACACCGCCCACGCACGCCATCTTCGCAAGCGTGATCGCCACGCCGCCGATTCCTACGGAGTTTGCAAATTCCAAAATCCCGCTCTTACCGGCTTCTATCGCGAAGTCCCACAGCGCGCGCTCGGCTTTTAAGCTTAACTCTGGCAGGCTGCCTGCGACGCGGTTTTCCACCGCTTTCATATAAAGCGAGCCCGCAAAGACGCCCTTCGTATCGCCTACCAAATAGACGCTCACGCCGCTAGCGCAAAAATCACTAGGGATGATATCGCCCTCGTTCGTGCCCACGCATACGATCGCGGGAGCGGGCTGGATGCTAACGCCGCCCGTTTCGTTATAAAGGCTTACGTTGCCGCTTACGACGGGGGTATTTAGCGCGGCGCAAGCCTGCTTGATCCCCTCGCAACCCTGCGCGAACTGCCACATAACCTCGGGATTTTGCGGATTGCCGTAGTTTAGGCAGTCGGTGATGGCTAGAGGCGTCGCGCCGCTCATAGCGACCTTTCGTCCCGCCGATGCTACCGCGAGCGCCGCGCCTATGCGAGGATGGACGTAATTCATCCGCGTGTTGCAGTCCGCAGCCATCGCGAGCTTTACGCCGTTTTGCTTAACTCGCATCACGGCAGCGCCCAGCATGCCGGGACGCTTGGCGGAGTTTAGTCCTACGTTGGCGTCGTATTGATCGTAGATGTAGGATTTATTTAGTACTTCGGGGTCCTCAAAAATTTTATCAAACGCCGCGTCTAGCTCGCGCTCACTTGCACCGCAACCGCACAAATTTTGCCGCGCGATCTGCGCCATATATGCAGGCTCTTTTATCGGACGATCCAGCACGGGAGCCGCCTCGCTAAGCGGCTCTATCGGGATAACGCCCGCTAGCTCGCCGTGCCAAAAAAGCTCCATCTTGCCGCTATCCGTCACCTCGCCGATGACGGCAGCATCAAGATCCCATTTGGCAAAAATTTCTTTGATTTTCTCCTCGCAGCCCTTTTTGGCGCAGATCAGCATGCGCTCTTGACTCTCGCTTAGCATCAGCTCATACGGGCTCATCCCCTCCTCGCGCATCGGTACGCGGTCCAAATTTAACCGCATGCCGCTGC
The DNA here is from genome assembly GCA_963520005.1 of uncultured Campylobacter sp. Lineage (GTDB taxonomy): Bacteria > Campylobacterota > Campylobacteria > Campylobacterales > Campylobacteraceae > Campylobacter_B. The sequence continues at coordinate 36,605 of CAUQPS010000009.1, read as the reverse complement.
CGCTGCGCCCCGCCATCTCAAAGCTACTTGAAGTAAGTCCCGCAGCACCCATATCCTGGATACCCACGACGTAGTCGGTTTTAAAAAGCTCCAAGCACGCCTCCATCAGTAGCTTTTCGGCGAACGGATCGCCTACCTGCACCGTCGGGCGCAGAGATTTGTTCGCGTCGCTAAAGCTATCGCTCGCCATCACGGCTCCTCCGAGCCCGTCGCGCCCAGTTTTGGAGCCTACGTAGATCACGCTATTGCCCACGCCTTCGGCCCTGCCGTAGAAAATTTCATCCTTTTTAACGATACCCAGAGCAAAGGCATTAACTAAAATGTTGCCGTCAAAGCTCTTATCAAAGCTCGTCTCGCCGCCTATCGTAGGGATTCCCATGCAGTTGCCGTAGTGCGCGATGCCGGCGACCGCGCCTTTCAGCAAATATCGCTGCTTGCGCGCATTCTCACTCTGCCCTCGTATATCGCCGAAGCGAAGCGAGTTCATATTAGCTTCGACGCGCGCACCCATCGTAAAGATATCGCGCAGTATCCCGCCCACGCCGGTCGCAGCGCCTTGAAACGGCTCGATGAAGCTAGGGTGGTTGTGGCTTTCCATCTTAAAAACCGCAGCCATACCGCCGCCGATATCGATGACGCCTGCGTTTTCGCCAGGGCCTTGGATAACCCAAGGCGCTTTGGTCGGAAAGCCGTTAAGATATTTTTTGCTCGATTTGTAGCTGCAGTGCTCGCTCCACATCGCGCTAAAAATCCCAAGCTCGAGCAGATTCGGCTCGCGACCTAAAATTTTTAAAATTTTTTCATATTCTTCGTCTGAAATTTTATGTGCCGCTACTACTTTTTTGTCCATTTTTTTGCCCTTTTCGCCGTTAAATTTAGGCCCGTATGATAGCTAAAATTTTCTATCATTTCGATTAATCTTCTCCCTTTTTAAGATACTTCTCGTAAAGTTTCGCCTCTTTTAAAAACGCGTAAAATGCGTTAATGTTTGCCGTGATAAATCCTTTGCGCCCGTCAAAAAGCGATCTGCGCAAAATGTATGATTTAAAAAACGCAAACGGATAGATCAGCAAAAGCTTCGCAAGGCTCGGCTTCTTGCCCTTCTCAAAATCCCCCTGTGCGCGCAGCGTGGAGTAGTTGTTGTTTTTCATAACGAGCTCGGCGATCGGCTTTTCGCTAAAGTGATTAATGCAGAATTTGCTCTTTTTCACCGCGCCTTTTATGATCGAAATTTGCGCGTGCACGCCCATATTTTTATACTCGCCGCACTCCTTGCGAAAGAAGCGGATGTGAGTGTTTTTGCGCACGAGATCGGAGCATCTGCGCCCGAGCGAGTATTCATGAAATTTAATATCCAGCGCCGAGTAATCGCTCTGGCTCATAAACTCTTCTATCTCGCCTTTTAGTTCAGGGCTTACCTCCTCGTCGCCGTCGAGATTGAGCACCCATTCGTTGCTACATAGCGAAAATGCGTAGTTTTTCTGCACCCCCTCGCCCTGCCAATCGTGATGGTAAATTTTATCGGTAAATTTACGCGCTATTTGCAGTGTGGCATCGGTGCTGCCGCTATCGACGATTATGATCTCGGCAAAATCCGCCACGCTACGCAGCATACGCTCGATGTGGCGCTCCTCATTCATCACTATCGCATAAACGGATGCTTTAATCATAGTTTATTCCTTATCCTCGTAAATTTCAGCCAAAAATCAAAAAACCCCTCCGTGCCCAAAATGCCGATACGCTTTACGGCGTATTTGTCGTCGCCCGCCTCGTAAAGTCCGCGCTTGACGACTACCGCGCCTTTAAAATTTAATCTGGCGATATTTAAAATTTCGTCGTTAAGCTTACCGTAGGGGTAGGCAAACACCTCGCACGGCCGCCCGCAAATACGCGCTACGCGAGCTTTGGAGGCGATGATCTCATCTGCGGCGAGCTGCGGATCGCTCGCGTAGGTAAGGTCTAAATTTACGTGGTGCATCGTATGCGCGCCGAACTCCACCAGCCCGCTTGCTTGCATTTTTAAAATTTGCTCCTCGCTTAGCATCCGCGCAAGATGGGTCGTGTTAGCGCGCTCCCAGTCGTTTTGCACGGCATCCGGCACCAAAAATACGCTCGCTTTGAAATCGTATTTTTTCAAAATTTCAAAAGCGCTAGTAAAATTATTTTCAAACCCGTCGTCAAACGTTATGCAAACCGCCTTTTTAGGCAGCCGCTCTAGTGCGATAAGCTCGCTAAACTTAAAGCTTTCAAAGCCGTTTTTCGCAAGCCACGCGATCTGTCTTTCAAAATCCGCAGGCTTCAGCCGCCATTTGTCGAATTTATCGCCCTTATGCTCCTCTACGCTATGATACATCAGCACCCGCGCCTTATGCCAGCCCTGCGGGATCCGCCACCAGTTATACCGCAGCGAAACGCCCACCGCGGCGGCAAAGATTAGAAAAGCCGCAAAATAAATCATCTGAATTTCTCTCCGTTTTTATAGACGAACTCGCGCCACTCGTAAGGCTCGCTGTAAAAATCGCCCCGATCGTTTTTATCTTTTCCGCTTGGTGCGTCGTGACGTTCGCCGCCGCTCTCGCTGCATTTTTCATCAGAAATTTCACCGCAAGCATCTGCGCCGAAGCTCTCTTCAAAGATCGTCTCAAGCATAAATTTTGCCACTCGGGCGGCGTTTGTGATCTTTAGCGTCTTGGCTCTGCCGCGCTGCGCAATACGCGCATATTCGCCGCTAGCAAGAAGGCGTTTGATCTTTGAAAAGCAATCCGCCGGATCATCAAAATAAACTATCTCCGAGCCGTCCTCGTAAAGCCGCTCAAACCCCGCGATCTTGGGACTAAAAGTACAGACGCCGCATCCTAAAAACTGCGCCATGCGGTCGCTCGCGCCGAGCAATTTATGAGCGCGCGCGCACTCAAGCTCGTCGTCGCGATTAAAATTTATCGCAATCTTCGCAGCCGCGATCTCGCGATGAAATTTATCGCCGAATACGGCAGGCGCGCCGAGGCTCGCAAAAATTTTAAGCCTAAACCCCTCTTTTTCGCAAAAATCGCGCAGCAAAAGCGCAAATTTATACCTCACGTCCTCTTGATAATCGCGCGCTATGTAGATCACGTCGGTCGTTTTAGCGGCGTCTAGGCGTCTATCAAACGCCGCGTCGGAGATGTTCGGGAAAAAGGCGAATTTCGCGCCGTATCTCGCCGAAAGATCGCACAGCTTCAGCGCATTCGCCCAAAAAAACACGTCGATGAAGCTTAGCTTTTCGAAAAATTCCCGTTTTTCTTGCAGATGATCGACGTACCAGATCGCGATTTTGATCTTAGGAAGCGCCGATTTTATCGCCCGCAGCGTATTAAGACCGATCTTTTCGCCTTTGCCGATTAGAAGTAGATCGGCGCCGATGTTTTCGCAGATACGCACGAGCTTGGCATTCATCTTCTCTAGCCCACTGTTTTTCAGCCTGCAAAAGCGCAGGCTTCGCTCCCAATCGCGGTAGCTAAAATCATAGACGAAGTGCCCGCCGCGGATGAGACCGTGGCTGATCTTGCGCTCCATGCCGTAGAAAAAACTGCCGTCGTCGTATTCGTTGAAAATGCCGCAATGCACGATCTTTAGGCTTCGCATAACAGCTCCTCGTAGTAATTTTTAAGCGAGCTAATATAATTTTGCAGCGTCAAAGTTTGCTTAAAACCGGCGTGTTTTTGCGCAAAAGCCTGCGCGTATTTGTCGTAAGTGCGGTAAATTTCATCGATCTTAGCGCCCAGATCCGCCGCCTCGTACAAAAACTCCTCGCTTAAAATTTCCGAAATTCCGCCCGCGCGGGTAGATATCAGCACGGGCGAATAAAAAATACCTTCGATCAAAATCACGGGAAAGCCCTCCTTGCGCGAGCTGATGACGTGCAGATGCGACGCGGCAAGAGCCGCCGCGACGTCGTCGCAAAAGCCGCATAGCCGCACATGGTCCTGCAAATTTAGCGAATCGATTAAATTTTGCAAATTTTGCCTCTCGCCGCCCTGCCCGTAAATTTTAAGCTCGAAATTAAATTTCAGCTCGCTTGCGGCGCGGATCAAAAGATCAAAACCCTTGATCTTATCGAGCCTGCCGACCGCGACGATGCTAAATTTAAAATTTTCCGACTCCGCGCTTGCGCCCTGTTGCGATACGAATACGCTGCTGGTCTTCTTTTGCGATGCATCCGCATCCAAAGGCGTATCTTGCGACACGCGTGCCCCGGTAAGCGTATCTTGCGACGCAAATACAGCGCCAGTCATATTTTGTGACGCGAACGTGCCGCCAGCCGAGTCGCCGCACGCACCCTTTGTTTCCTTGAGCGCTTCGTTTGCGGCACCCTCCACGTCCTTGCAGCGCGCGAAAATTTCACGATTTGCAAACTCCCGCCGCGGCTCTATGCCGAAATATATCACCTTCGCGGCGTGATTTATCGTGGTTGCGACCTTACGCGAGGCTGCGATGACGTTTGGCACGCGATCGAAAACGGGCGCTTTTCGGTCGTTGTGTTTGGTCGCAACAAGCTTAAGGTTTAGAAATTTTTCGACTACAAAGCCGATCTGCGCGGCTTTGGCGCCGTGCGAATGTAAAATTTCAAATCCGCCCGAGCGTAAAAACCGATAAATTTCAGCGAACAAAAACGGATTGTAGCGCTTGTCGCGGCTTTTGTACTGATAAATTTGCACGCGAGCATCCAGACGCTGCAAAAACTCGCATCTATCGGGCACGATGAGCGCTACCTGCTCGCTTTTGCAAAGCTCATTTAGCGAGTCGATCACGATCTTTTCGACGCCGCCGTAAAATCTGGAGCAGCAAAGATAGGCGATTTTCATCTATTTCTGCCCTTTTTCATCTTCAAAATAAAGCTAAAAAGCCCCTGTCTGCCGCTAACCATGATACGCGGAATTTCAAAATTTGAGTAGTGAGGGCGCAACACGTCGTTTTGCGTCGTAACGGCGCAGCTAAAGCCCGCCTCGCGCGCGCAACGCACGCTAATCTCGTCGTAAAAGCCGAACGGATAGGCAAAGGCGCTGCAAAAAATGTCAAATTTCGCCTCTATTTCGCGCTTTGATTCGCTCATCTGGCGCAGCTGCTCTTGCGCGTCCAAGCTAGGCAAGTTTGCGTGATTGAGCGTATGCGAGCCGATCTCGATGAGCCCGCTTCGCAAAAGCTCGCGAATCTCCTCGTCGCTTAGCATCTCCTCGCGATTTAGCTCGTCGCTTGATTTTTTCAGATCCTTATCGGTCGCCCAATTCCCGTCAAAGCGCCGGTTTACGATGAAAATCGTCGCCTTAAAGCCGTATTTTTGCAAAAGAGGCAGAGCACTCGTGAGATTATCGCGATACCCGTCGTCGAAGGTAATGCAAACCGCCTTCGCAGGCTTGCTACCCAAGCTTGCAAGCTCGCTTAAAGTGTAGCTAGTAAAGCCGTTTTGCTTCAGCCACGCAAGCTGTTTTTCAAACGCGGCGGGGGTTGCGCGTAGGCGGTTAAATTTAGAGGCGCACTTTGGCAGATGCTCGCGGATCATATGATACATCAGCACGCGCGGATATTCGTAGGGCAGGTCCTTTGCCCACCACGCAAAGCGCAGGCTAAACCACGCAAAAAGCGCCGCAAAAGCCAAAACCGCCGCCGCGTAGATCATCGCTCAATCCTTGCGCGATAAGCCAAAAAGCTTAGTATCGTAGCCAGACTTAGCGCTTCTTTCGACAGATACGCTCCGTGATCGAACTGGCAATCTATCAAAAGATAGATTAGAAGCGTGAGAACCCCAAACTGCCTGCTTTGAATGCACTCCTTAAAAACGCCAAATAGGATCGCGCCGTAAAAGATGAGACCGAGCACGCCGCTATAAAGTAAAATTTCTAAAAATAGATTGTGCGGCGCGTTGTATTCAGGATGCTCAAGAACTGGGGAGCCTGGCAAATTTATATATGAGCCCAGCCCGTAGCCCAAGATAGGCTTTTGCTGCGCCATTTCTAAAATATAGCTCCAAATCACGGTCCTACCCGAAGAATCGCCGCTAAATAGCGCTGCTAGCCTTTGCTCAAACGAGGGCGAAAGCGCAAGCAAAACGGCAAAAAGCGCGATGAAACCCACCGTGAAAAGTAGGTATTTTTTGTTTAGGCTCTTTAAATCTAGCGCGCCGTAAAACGCGAGCGCGCAGAACGCGCCGACCCACGCCGCTCTGGAAAATGAAAAGATCATAAAAAATGCAAACAAAAATAGAGTCGCAAATTTAAGCGCCAAAGGCCGCCATATCGCCACCGCGCTAAGGCAGAGCCCAAAGCCCATAAAAAGCCCTAAAATATTGCGGTTCGAAAGCGAGCCGCTAAGACCTCCGCGAACAGAGTCGCTTGAAAAGACGATTGCGTCGGGACTACTTGCAAACTGATAGATCACGCTTACTGATAAAATTCCAAGCCCCACGAACAAAAAGGCGAAAACGGCGTTTTGATCAAAAAATTTAAGCTTATAAAAATAACAAAGCGCCAAAAATATCGCGCCGTATCGAAGGACGAAAAATAGGGTGCTCTGCCATGCTTTTTTTGAGATAACAGCCTCGTTTAAGAGGTTTGAGATCGCTAGCGTCGCCACTAAACAGACGAAGCAGATCGCGATAAATCGCATTTTTTTCAAAATTTCGCTTAGAATTGCGTAATTCTTAAAATACAATAGATGCGCCAAAAAGAATAAATTTAGCGCTGCAAAAGAGATCTGATAGACCGCGTTTTTAAAAAACAGCGACGCGCACCAAAGAAGCAGCAGCGTTAAAAATGTGATCCTCCAGCCGCTAAGCGCATCGTTTTCGTAAAAAAATTTTTTCATATTAAACTCTCATAAACCTTTATTGTTTTTTCTACCATCTGCTCTAGGCTGAAGTTTTGCGAAACGTAGCCGTAGCCGTCAAATTTCAGCTCGCGCGCGGGGGCAAACAGCCCCGCTAACGCCTGCGCATCGCCCACGTCAAAAAAATAGCCGTTTTTGCCCTCTTTTATGATATCCAGCGCGCCGCCGTGGCGGGTCGCGATCACCGGGCAGTTCAGCGCGATCGCCTCAGCCATCGAACGCCCGAAGCTCTCGGGCTTGCTCGAAGCGCTTACCATGACCGATGAGAGCGAGTAAATCTCGGCTACCTTGCTCTGCGAGCCCGTAAAAATTACGCGCTCGCCCAGTTCAAGCTCAGCTACAAGCGATTTTAGCTCGGAAAAATACTCGTCGCGATCCGCTCTCACACCGCCTACGATTAAAATTTTAAGATTTTGTTCGCTTGCCAAAGCCGCGGCGCGAATCAGGGTTTTGTAATCCTTAATCTGCGTGATGCGCCCAATGCTTGAGACGATGAAATCATCCTGCTCGAGGTGGAATTTTTCGCGAAATTCCGCGATAAAGCGCTCGTCTAAATTTTTGGGATTAAATTTTACCAGATCGATGCCGCGCGGAATGATCGTGATCTTGGCTGCGTCTACGCCGTAGCTTCGCACCACGTGATCGCGCGCATAGCTGCTAGGACAGATGATCGCGTCCGCATCCGTCATGATTTTGCTGTAGAAATTTACGGAATTTATCCCATGCACGGTGCTTACGATCTTTGCTTTGGGGTGAGCAAATTTAACCAGCCACGCCGGCACGCGGGAGCGGACATGCACGATGTCTGGAGAAATTTCGCTTAAAATTTTACGCAGCTTTAAAACGCGCGCCGCAACGCTTAAGATATTTTTGGAGCAAACGTCGAGCTGTATGTGCACGCCGCCCTCGTTTTCTATCTTTGGCGCCAATTTACCGCCGTTACTGATAACGAAATTTTCGATGCCGCGCCGCGCAAACTCTCTATTTAGCTCGACTACGCCGCGCTCGACGCCGCCTTCGTTAAGCTCGGGCAGGATTTGCACGACCCTCATATTTTTATTTCCCTCACAAACGCCTTAAGATCGTACTTCGCAGTCTTTTTTAGTGCTTCATCGCATCGCCTAGCATGGCCCGTAGAAACGAGAGCGCTTATAAAATCGTCAAATTTATTATGAGCGTCTTTGCGTTTTAGGCTCAAAATAGCCACGCTCGCGTTCCCGTTAGATGCAGCCTCGCTTATCATCGAGACGCTGTCCTCGCTGATAAAGACCCACTCGCACTGCGCCAAAAAATCGCCGATCGGATTTATGGGCTTGCGGCTGTAAATCACGCTGTAATCCCAGCTGAGCTTTTCTAGCGCGCTCTCGGTAGCCCGCGGCGTGCGCGGAGAGGTCGTTAGCGCAAACTCGCAGTCCGTAAACCGCGCCCTTACGCCCTCTATCTGATTTAAAATTTCATCCCCCATCTCAAAGCAGGAATTCGGCCCGCCGATGATAAATCCGATGGATTTGCGCTGTGGCTTATACAGCCCCTGCGGACGTGAAAAGCTAAGCGAAACTGGCGAAATTTTAAGATTTGCGCGCGGCTTTGGGCGGTCGTGCGCGCCTGCGATGATGACGCTAAAATCCTTGCGGTAGCCCTTCGGGTACATTAGTGCTATACTCGGCTTAGCGTATCTGCGTGCATAAAATTTCAGCGCGTAATAGGCCGTAGAGCCCGCGGCTACGAACAGATCGAAATCTGCGAAATTTAAATTGCGATCTGCCGAGGCGTCTGAATTGGTGCCATTCGGAGAGGTATCTAAATTTGCACTATCCCGCGCGGCGGGGCTGTTTAGAGCGGAACTACTTAAATTCGATCCGTTTTTGCAGTCTGCCGCCGTGCCGCCCCTACCGAGATCGCACTTAAAAATTTTAAAATAAAGCCCGAAAAAATCAAGCATGTAGGAGCAGAGTTTAAGAAGCTTGTTTGCGTAAGCGATCTTGCAAAGGCAAAACTCAAGCCCTCTTAGCTCGCAAAATGCGATGCTTTGATTCTCGTGCCCCTTGCGGCCGTCGCTTAAGATGAGCGCTTTTCGATGCGGATTTTTTGCGGCGGAGCTTTCGCTGTTTAAATTTAGAGAGCCGCCACCTGCACGCCACGCCCAGCTTGGAGCACTTGATCTTAAATTTTTATCGCTAAAATTTTCGCGCCGCAAAGTGCGAGAGGAACGGCCGCAAACCGATATGAAATTTTTGAGATCCGAATTTTTGCTCGCTCGCGCGACGGCGATCGCCATAGAGCTTTCGCGATTTAAAATTTTACCTTCTCGCGCAGCTCTACTTAAATTTTCGACGCTTTGCTCTTTTACAAAAAAGCGCGAGCCCTGCGGCGCGGATAAATTTCTTATGACACCCCGTCTGCTCTCGCCTCTTGAAATTTGCCGCGCCATCAGTCCATCTTCCAACGTTTGTGTATCCAAAACCACTGCTGCGGCGCGGTTCGCACGACCTCTTCGAAAATATCGTTGCACTTTTGCGTGATAAATAACTCGGCCTCGTCCTTATCTAACCCCTCAGGTAGTGGCGGAAAATCCTTGATCACGATCTCATAGCGATTATCCGTGCCGCGCCGCGCAAAGATAGGAATCAGCACGGGGCAAAATTTCAAATAAAGCGACGCGATAGTCTTCGTGGTGTAGCACTGCCGTCTAAAAAAGGTCGTAATCAGGCTATTTTTAGGGCCCGGCTTTTGATCGGGTAGAATACCTACGTTGCGCCCCTGCTTTAGCGCCTGCACGAGCCTGCGCATCGCATCGTCCTTGTAAATAAGGTCGTTGCCGTAGCGCTCGCGAAACGGCGCCACGAGCCGCTCTTCGATCAACTCATTATCGCTGCGACGCCCGACTACCGAGACAGGAAAGCCATTGGCGCCGAAAAAATTAGCTAGAATTTCCCAATTTCCAAAATGCGCCGTAAAAAATAAAATCCCGTGCGGATTATCACCTTTTAGCTCTCGGACGCGCTCTAGCGCCTGCTCGCCGTTTGAAATAAGATCATCAAATTTTAGTCTGCCATTGTAAAATAAAAGCGTGTCGGTAAGCGTCCTAGCTATACTGCGAAAATTCTCGATCGCAAGGGCATGAAGCTCACTTTCGCTTTTTTGCGGATAGGCGGCGCGAAGGTTATCCTGCGCGACTTTAACGCGCCTACTAAGCTTCCACGATGCAAAAAGTGCGAGCTTATCGAAAAATGCGAATATGAAGCTTTTCGGCGCGAATTTTGCAAATTTTATCAGACCCAGCGCCAAAAAATATTGGATTCTTTCCTTCATAAAGACCTCGTTTTAAATGCGAGATTATATTGAATTTTGGCTAATTAGTAGCTAAAACGCTATTTGCCGAGGCAAAAATTGCTAAACATTTCGTTTAAAATTTCATCTCGCTCAAATGGACGCGAAATACGTGCAATCGCCTCAATCGCGCGATTTATCTCAAATGCAAAAAGCTCAAGCTCGCCGCAAGCTAGGCGCTCGCTTGCGTTTTTAAGAGCCGCAAGCGCGCTCTCGCAAGATAGAATTTGCCGCTCGTTGCTTAGCATAAGACCATCGAAATTTTGAGAATTTAAGTAGCTCTGCAGCGCGGTTAAAATTTGATCCACGCCCTCATTTGCAGAAATTTCAAGTGGCGTAAAAATGGAATTTGCCTGGGTATTTTGCCAAGCGGAATTTATTGCAGAGCTACTAGGCGCGATGGAATTTGCAGAATTTTGTTTGGAATCATCTTTCGTAAAATTCTCCGCAGCACAGCTTGCAGTAGCGCGCTCGGTATTTGGCGACGCTAGTTCCGCTTTTGCAGTGGAATTCTGCTCCATCGGATTTATAAAATTCGCAAGAGCTATTTGGCTTGTAGGCACAGAATTTGTGGAAATAGAATTTTGCGCGCTTAAGTCACGCTTTAAATTTTTAGCTTTTAAATTCTGCGCGCAGGAATTTAAAGAAGCGTCGCAGGTCCGACTTTGCTTTAAATTTTCGGCTGCGAAATTCTCTGATATGGGATTTTCAGCTGCGAAATTTTTTGTAGAAAAAGCCTCTAAATCATCGCCAAGATCCTCCACGCTAGGATGAAATTTACGAGGCAGGTCACATTTATTTAAAACGTAGATGATTTTTTTGCCTTTTTGTTCGCGCAATATTTTTAGGATCTGCGCGTCTTCGGCATCCCATTCGCGGCTTGCATCAAACACCGCCAAAATCACGTCTGCCTCGCTTGCAGCGCGAAGCGAATATGAAATGCCGATACTTTCGAGCTTTGAGCCGCTGTGTCTGATACCTGCAGTATCTACTATACGGATTAGATGAGTGCCTATTTGCAGGCTTTCTTCGATGAGATCGCGCGTAGTGCCCGCTTCGTCGCTCACGATAGCGCGACTAAAGCTCAGCATAGAATTTAAAATGCTTGATTTACCGACATTAGGCTTGCCCACAATCGCTACTTTAAAGCCCTCGATCAACCCCTTGCGGCTGCGGCTGATGCGAGTGATTTTTTCTAGAGAAGCGATATTTTGACTAAGCATTTCTTGCGAGTTTTGCAGTACATCTTCGGGCAGATCATCCTCCGCGTAATCGATGCAAACCTCGACGAAGGCCAGCGTCTTAACCAGAGCTGCGCGCAGATTTGCAACGAAGTCTGCCAGCTCGCCTCGCAGGCTGCGCGCTAAAGCTTTAGCCGCACTTTGTGAGCGTGAATTTATAAGATCGCTTATGGCTTCGGCTTTGCTAAGATCCATTTTGCCGTTTAAAAACGCTCGCTTACTAAACTCGCCCGGATTTGCTATGCGCGCACCCAGAGCAAGCACGGCATCTAACGCCAAGGACGAAGCCGTAAAGCCGCCGTGGGTCTGCACTTCTACGACATCCTCACCGGTAAAGCTATGAGGAGCTTTAAAATATATCAAAATCGCCTCGCCGAACGCTTCGCCGCTCGCGTCAAAAAGATTCACAAGCGTGGCATAGCGAGGGCGCAAAGAACTGCGATGTGAAAGGCTTAGAGCGATAGATAGCGCTTCCTCGCCTGAAATTCTAACTATGCAAATTCCGCCGATGCCGTGAGCCGTAGCGATAGCGGCGATAGTCTCGCTCACGATTAGCTTTTTTCGTCTACGATGACGATTTTGCCGCTACGCGTGGATTTGATGCCCACGAAACGATCTGGATATGCTTGTTTTAGCTTATCGGCTACAATTTTGATAAATGCGCCATCAAAAGCTTTCGTGACGATACGCTCATTTCCGGAGCGTTCCACGAGCGCATTTATATAAGAATCGATAAATCGTTCTTGATTTTGTAAAAATTCCGCGATTTCAAAAACCACAGCAAGATCATATCTGATGCTGATCCAGTTATAAATCATATACGAAAGAGCCTTGTAGCGGTGCCCCTCTTTGCCTATCAAAAGCGCGCTATCCTCGCCTTGCAACTTGATATAGACAGTATTTTCGTCTATTTTGCTAACATCGCTAACTTCGATATTAAACTCGCTTGATCTGAAAAGTGCAGATAGCTTCTCTTTGATATCGGATAGAATTTCATCCGTCACAACGCCCTTTTGCTTTTCTTTGCGATGTTTAGAATGCGTGGCGCGCGGACTTTGAGACTCTGATTTGTCGCCCTGCTTTTTCTCTGCTTTGCCGGTTTTGCTTTGAGAGGCGTTAAATTCCGGATTTTCGCTAAATTTCTCCCCTTCCAAAACCGCTTCTATAATGGCATTTTTTTTAAAAAAGCCCAAAAATCCGCCACTTGGATGCTGCAGCACGCGCACGTTAAGCTGCGTTACCGAGCATCCTAGCTCAGCTGCTGCTTTATTATATGCGTCTTTTAAATTTTCTGCTTCAATTATCATGATTTTTTCTCCGCTATTTGAGCTTGTTTATGCCTAGCAAAGGCTTTATTAATGACGTATTGCTGGATAATGGAGCAGAAGTTATTGACCGTCCAGTATAGCGTAAGACCTGCAGGAAACATTACGAAAAATACCGTAAAAATAAGAGGTAAGAATTTCATCATCTTCTCTTGCATCGGATCGGTAAATGTAGTCGGCGTAATCTTTTGCTGCAAAAACATCAAAATTCCCATCGTAATCGGCAGGATATAGTATGGATCTTTAAGCGACAGATCGTGGATCCATAGCGCCCACTCCGCACCTTTTAGCTCGATCGCATTAAGCAGCACGCGATAGATCGCGAAAAATACGGGAATCTGAAGTAAAATCGGCAAGCAGCCGCCCATCGGGTTGGCGCCGTTTTTCTTATACAGATCCATCATATGCATCTGCAGCTTTTGCTTATCGTCCTTGTATTTCTCCTGAAGCTCCTTCATCTTAGGCGCCAGATCTTTTAGCTTATTCATCGATAGCATTCCCTTGTAGCTTAGCGGGAATAAGATTAGGCGGATAATGAGCGTAAGCACGACGATCGACCAGCCCCAGTTACCGATGTAGCCGTGTAGCCAGTTTAGAAATTTAAACATCGGGCGGGCTATAAAGGTAAACCAGCCATATTCGATAATGTGCGTAAGAGCAGGATTTATCGAGTTTAGCGTCGCGTGATCTTTCGCGCCGATATAGCCCGTAAGACTAAGATCACCGTCCGAGCCTATGAAAACCTGCGAAATTTTATCTGCGTCAGTCACGGTCGCATTCAAGCTCTCTCCGTAAAATAGCGTCGTATAATAACGATCGGAGCTTGCAGCGATATTTACGCCACTTATTCGCTCGTTTTTATCCACATCACCATCTTTAAAAATTTCTACGCTTTCGTTTATAGCCTGCGAGCCCGTAAAAAATGAAGCGATTTTATCTGAAATTCCAGCGTCGCCCGGTTTTCCTACAATGACGCCGTGAACCGTATAGCCATCTACTTCTACGTTCGGGCGCGAGCCGGGGCTGATAAAATAACGCGCATTGCCGCTTAACTTCAGATCCAATTTATAACTACCGTTTGGATAAAAGGTAAGAATTTTATTTATGCTAACGGTGCCTAGACTTTGACTTAACGTAACGCTAGCCTCTCCGTTTCGTACGTCCAGCTCGCTAGATGAAGCGCTGTAAGGAGTATCGAAAGCCATCGCATTCAACGCCGCGTCCTCAAAGCGCATCTCAAGCGGTTTAGAATGTGATTTAGGATCGATTAAATTTATCGCATCGCCGTTTTCGTCACGGAATTTAGCATCATTTAGCACATACGAGCTTATGCGACCGAGTCCGTCGATCGTAAAATTTGCTTCTTTGCCAACCACGCGTACTAACGGTGCGGAGATGGAATTTGCGGTATTTAAATTCGCTCCCTGCGCGCTCACGCCAGCAGCGGTAGTTTGCGGAGCGGACTTGGCAGCATTTTTTTGAGCGATTTGCGCCGCGGTTGCGTTTGCCTCCATAGCAGCGCGAATTTTTGATAAATAAAAATGATCGTAAGCTACAAAAAATATGAGCGCAGTTGCTATTGCGATAGCAAGGCGCTTTGATTGAGGAAGTTTATCTAGCACTATTTTCTCCTAGTCGTATGACGTAATATCTATTTTTTTTATATGGTATAAACCAAAGCTTAAATTTCTCCGCGCGCGCGTTAAAGCCGCCTTCGCAGGCTTTTGAAAATACGCAAAATTTGAAATTTCGCGCGATTATCGGATAATCTATGCCGCCGCTAAAGAGCGGATTGCATCTTAAAATTCTAGCCGTTACAGCGCAGAGCGCGCCAAAGACGCCGTTAAACTTAAACTCATAAAGCGCGTATTCCGAACAGCTCGGATAATAACGGCAACAGCGCGGTAGCAAAGGCGAAATAAATTTTCGATAAAACCCGATCGCGACTATAAAAAATCTCTTCATTTTACTGCGCCGATCTTTTTAAACGCCCATTTTAAATTTCGTTCGATGTCTTCAAAGCTCATATCTACGATCCGCTTTTTTGCGATTAATATAAAAATTCCGCTAACAATGGCGTCTTTTTGATTATAAAACGCTGCGCGCAAACGTCTTTTAGCGTAATTTCGCGTAACTGAATTGCCTATTTTTTTGCTGGCGACTGCGCTAAATTTACGCTGCTCGCTAGCCAAAAAATACACAACAGCGCATTCGCAATGCCACCTCGCCGCACTTTTATAAACCTCCGAAAAAACGCTGCTATCGCTTATCGCAGCAAATTCGCCTACGCAGCCAATCTTCTTCTGCCTTTAGCGCGTCTTGCACTTAAAACTCTGCGGCCGTTTTTTGTTTTCATACGGACGCGAAAGCCGTGAGTACGCTTTTTAGGGGTATTGTGGGGTTGGTACGTTCTTTTCATAACTGTTCCTTTAAGAAAATGTAAAGCGGAGATTTTATAGAAACTTTACTTAAAAACCGATAAACAAAAGCAGCCCTAGCGCCGATAAGCGTCGCCTTGCAGCTTTTTACGGCGCAGTTTTAAGTCTTGCTCATTTTTATTGTTTCGTTCCTTGATATCTTGCATCAGCTGTTTTTTCATCGAAAAATCATCGTGGTCGCCTACGCCTTTTGATTCACGTTGCAAATTATTTTGCAAGCTTTGCCTATCTAATTCATTTTTTTGACGATTTAACAAAATTTCACTATGGTTTTTCTCAAATTCTGATTGTTTATCGTTCGCAGCATAGACGCTGGCACCAAAGCTTACTGAGTCATCTTGCGCTCTTAGTGCCGTGGAATCAGCAAATATCGCGCCGCAAAACAGCCAAAATATCAAAGCCTTTTTCATTTGCGTTTAAATTTGCCTGCCATCGCACGATAGATCGCCGCTTCATTTTGCAGTGTCAAATATCTTTGATTTAGCTCGTTTATCTTAGCGTTTACGGCGTCGGTGCGGGCTTCTAGCATATCCTTCAGCTCACTTGAGCCAGCTTCGTATTTCGCAGCGTAAAGATCGGCAATACGCGCCTTTTCATCGTAAGCGGCACTTAAATTTTTAAGGCTAGCCAGATTGATCTGGTAAATTCTATATAAATTTAGCACCTCATTCGTAGCGTTAGAGAGCGTCTGTTCATAATTTACGACGTTTTTGCGAAAAGCGATCTCCGAAATTTTAAGGCGGTTTTCAACCCTCGCATAATCCAAAAACGGCAGACTTATGCTTACGTTGCCGCTTAAAAAATTTAGCTTGAAACTATCGTTAGCGCTCACGCCTTGCCCGTTAGTAAGCCCTGCGCCCAAATTCACGCTAGGAAAGAAATTTAACTTAGCGGTCTGTTCGTCGTAAAAGCTGGAATTTAACCTAGCGATCGCAGCTCTAATGTCGGGACGGTTAGCAAGCGCCGTGTAAGGCACATTTAGATCAACGCCTTGGAATTCTATGGAATTTATCGAATCGGTGTTATCATCAAACTGCAAGCTGGAGGAGATGAGATTTCTCATATATTTATGATTATCCTCGATATTTTTTTGAATGCTTAATACCTTGTTTTCAAGCCCTAAGATAGAATTTTGAATCTGCCTATAATCTAGCTGCTCGGACTTGCCGTAATCATATTTTGCCTTGATTATTTTTTCGATCTCGCGGTAATCGCTTAAATTCTGTTTTGTCCATTTTAGCGAATCGTTTAGATAAAGCATCTCGAAGTAGCCGCTTACGACGGAATTTATAAGAGTCAGGCGAGTATTTTCAAGGTCAAACTCGCTAGCTTTGGCGTTCCAGCCCTCGGCATTTACCGCCGAGCGGATCTTGCCGAAAAGATCAAGCTCGTAGCTTACGTTAAAACCAGAGCTATAGGTCTTGTTCCAGTTCGAACCGGTGCTTATGTCGCGATTAGCGCCCGCACTCCACGAGCTGCTTAGCGTAGGAAAAAGATCAGCCCTGCTTAGCCCTAAATTCGCATAAGCACTCTCAACGTTTAAAGCCGCCGTTTTTAGATCGTAGTTATTCGCAAGGGCTTGATCTACAAGCTTATTTAGGTATGATTCGCCATATTTTTTATACCACAGCGTATCGATTTCATAGCTTGCATTTTCGTCCTTGAAATGCTCTACAGGCTTAAATTCGACCTCACTTTGATTTGAGGCACAACCGCCGATAAAAACAGCTAAAACGCCGCTTAAAATTACTTTGGAATTTATCATTTTCTCTCCTTGATTATTCTTGTGCTAAAGCATCTATCGGATTTAATCTGCTGGCGTTTCTTGCCGGCAGATAGCCGAAAACTATACCGATCGCGGATGACGCCGCAAAGGCGATCACGAAAGGCGCGGTAGTAAATTTCATCGCAAAATCTGGACTTATGGTATTAAACGCAAATCCAAGCGCTAAAGCGATTAAAATTCCTAAAGCTCCGCCGAGCGAGCAAAGCAAGATCGCCTCTATCAAAAACTGCTGCAAGATGTTGGATTGCTTCGCGCCGATCGCCATTCTGATGCCGATTTCGCGAGTGCGCTCGGTAACGCTTACGAGCATGATATTCATCACGCCGATGCCGCCCACGACGAGCGAGATCACCGCGATCGATGAGATCAGAATCGTCATCGTGCCGGTAGTGCTTTGTATTGTTTGTTTGATGGTATCTGCGTTCATCGTATGAAAATCCCGCGAGCCGTGTCTTTGGATAAGTAGCTGAGTTAAGCTCTCTTCGGCTACTTGAGTATTGACATCGTCTTTTATTTTAATGGTGATAGAGCTGATTTTTCGATTGCCCGTGATTTTATTCATCACGGTTGAGTACGGCGCGTAAATTCTTAAATTTTCGTTGCTTCCGAAGGCGTTTTTATCCTTGCCCGAAACTCCTATGATCTTAAGTGGCTTACCCGAAAATAAAATCGTCTTGCCGATAGGATCGGTGTTTTTGAAAAATGTTTTTTTGGTGTTGGGATCGATAATCGCGACAGAGGCAGAATTTTTAATATCATCGTCGCTAAAATTTCTACCATCTTCTATATCTATGCCATTAACCGCCAAAGAATTTACGCCGCCGCCGCGCAGTTGAGCCTTGGAGCTTAAATTCGCATATGTTGCCGTACCGCTTGCAGAAGCATTTGGTGTAGCATAATCGACGTAGGGCTGGCGCGCCAAAACTTTAGAATCGCTTATCGTAAGAGTGCTCACAAAGCCCGCGCGCACATCACCGAAATTTTTACCGGGAAAGATATCGATCGTATTAGTGCCAATTTTACGGATCTCGGATAAAATTTTCTCCTCCGAACCCTTACCGAGAGCTACTACGCAGATAACAGACGCAATGCCGATGATGATACCTAGCATCGTCAAAATCGATCTTAGCTTATGCGAAAATATCGCGCTAATCGACATTTTAAAGCTTTCGATGAGCTGATCTTTGCAAAATATAAAGGAATTTTTCGTTTTGATCTGCTCTTTTTTGCGCTCGAAAATCCGCTCCGTCTTTCTTTTATCGCTTAAAATTCTGCCGTCTTTGATCTCAATGATACGATCCGCAAATTCCGCGATATGCGCATCATGCGTAACTATGATGATAGTGTGACCCTCTTTGTGTAGCGCCGTTAAAATTTCCATCACCGTCTCGCCGCTTTTGCTATCAAGTGCACCGGTGGGCTCGTCTGCTAAGATTACTTCACCGCCGTTTATCAGAGCGCGGGCGATACTTACACGCTGCTGCTGCCCGCCGCTAAGTTTGCTCGGTAAATTTTTGGTGCGATCGCCAAGCTCCAGCTTATTCAAAAGCTCTACCGCTCGTTTCGTCCGTTCGCTCGCCCCTACGCCCGCATACACCGCAGGCAGCGAGACATTTGCGGTCGCGTCCATCGTAGCGATGAGATTATATTTTTGAAAGACGAAGCCAAATTTTTTACTTCTAAGCGCCGCAAGCTCATCGCCGCTTAAATTCGCGGTCTCGCGACCTTCGATCTTATAGCTTCCGCTGCTTGGCGTATCGATGCAGCCGATTATGTTCATCAGCGTCGACTTTCCGCTTCCGGATTGCCCGATTATTGATATAAACTCGCCCGCTTCGATATTTAAGCTTACGTCCTTTAGTACGTGGATTTCGTTATCGCCGAGAATGAATTTTTTGTTTATATCTTTAAGCTCTAGCATATTTGCACCATAAAATTTTAACTAAAACACCATCGGAGGCCCGTCCATATTTAACGGCGCGGCTTTTCCGTCGGCGATAAGCACCTCATCTTTTTCATCCAAACCGCTTAAAATTTCGGTATTCAAATCGTCGCTGACGCCCGTTTTTACGTATCGCTGCTCAGGCTCTTTGCCGTTAAGCACCGTGACGTAATCGCCTTTCGCGTCGCGCTTGATAACCGAGGTAGGTAGGTAGCTCGTATTGTTCGCTTCGCTTACGATTATGTTGTTTTCGGTCGTCATTCCGATCTTTAAAAAATCATTTTCGTTGTCTACGAGCATCTTTGCGTAAAAATAGATCGCGCTATCGCTGCTACTGGAGGAAGAAGAGCTGCTGGAAGTTTTATCGTACATCCCGTCGCTAAGCGTGGTAAGACCGGGATCGATCTTGTAAATTTTAGCCTTTTTGATATTATCCAGATCCGATAGTATGGAGTATTCTACGTCCATTCCAACCTTTACTTTGGATATATCGCCCTCGGCTATTTGCATCTTGATCTCCATCTTGCTTAGATCGGCGATCTTTACGATAGTAGGCGTGGTTTGGTTGGAATTTACCGTTTTGCCCTCCTCTACCGGCATTGAAACGATCGTGCCGCTTATCGGAGCCGTGATCTTGGTATAGCCAAAATTTGTCTCTGCGGTGCTTAGCTGAAGTTTGGTCTGCTCGATCTGCGCCTCGATCTGCTTCTGCTCAGCCTCTTTTAAAGCGGCGCTATTTTTAGCGTTTTCCACAGCCTCTTTGGAAGCGGCGTTTCTTTTATACAGCTGCAGCTCGCGGTTATACTGCGTTTTAGCGTTTGCCGCGGCGATCTTTGCCGAAGCTAAATTTGCCTCGTGGATCAGAAGCTGCGCCTTTTGCTGCGCAATCTCGTTTTCTTGCGTGACAGAATCGATCTGTGCGATCATATCACCCTTTTGAACCTTATCGCCCACTTTGACGTAAAGCTTTTTGATCTGTCCGCTTACCTGCGCGCCCACATCGACCAAATCCCTGGCGTAAACCTCTCCCGCAGCCGTCACCGTGCCTCTGATATCGCCCTTTTCAAGCCTTGTGGTGAGGGCTTTCGGCGCCTCTTCTTGCTTAAAAAATTTACCGTATAAAAAATATATCGCAATAGAGATAAGCACGATAGAGACGATAAATTTCAAGGTTTTTTTCATTTTGCCAACTTCAAATAAAATAAGGGCTAATTCTAATGTAAAAATATAAAATTTTAGTTAAATACTAAATTCTTTGCTCGCGTAGGGCGTAAAATTTCATTATCTTTTTATGTAAAATTAGCGAAACGTAGATCAACGCCGAACCCGCAAGTAGGCGCGCCAGATCGGCATCCTTTTGCCAAAACACTAAATTTACGACGATCGCTGCGGGGATGAGCGCGTTATTCATAATCGCAAGCACGCCGCTATCGACTTCGCACGCGCCTTTGTTCCACAAAAAATACCCTAAAGCGCTAGCTACCGTGCCCAGATACACGATCACCGCGCCTTGTGAGAAGCTGGGATTAAATTTAGAAAAATCCCCGAGCACGATCGCGGCAATCGCCGTAACCGCGGTAGCCCCCACAAAAAAGTAGCCGAAAAGCTCCTTCTGCTCGCTAAAGCCGTGGCGCTCCAGCATAAATTTATACGCGCTCTGTCCGAGTCCGAAGCATAAATTTGCGCCCTGCACGAGCAAAAAGCCCGTCAAAAACTCGGAGTTTATCGCGCCGAATTTTATCACCAAAGCCCCAAGCACCGCGACTGCTACGCTAAAAAGATATAACGCGCGAAATCTAAGCTTAAGCGCGTCGTAAAGCAGCGTCACGTAAAACGGAGTAAATATCGTAAAAAGCGCGACTTCATAGACCTTCAGATACGCAAAGCTGCGGTAGTAGAAGATATACATCACGCCGATCTGCACGGCGCCCACGGCGCAAATTTTAAGCGCTAAAGCGGGATTTACGCCGCGAAATTTCATAAACGGCAAAAAACAAATTAGCGCCAATGATACGCGCGAAAATGCCAAATACGCGCTGTCTATGCCGCGCAAAAACTCGCCTATCAGCGAGAAACTAAAAGCCCAAATACAAGTAACCAAAATCAATTTTTTCAAAACGTCCGCCTAAGCTTTAAAATTTAGGCGGAATTTTATAAAATTTTAGTTGAATTTGGGATTTAAATTTCGTCCGCGCGGCATAAATTTAGGTTTTTATTTATTTTAAATGTGTTAAAATTATCCGATTTTTTGAAATTTAAGGGTAAAAATGAACGACGTTTCGGTTATAGTTCTTGCCGCAGGGCTGGGCACTCGGATGAAGTCGCAAAAAGCCAAGGTTCTTTTCGAGCTTTGCGGCGAGCCGATGATAATCCACATCCTAAAGAAAGCTTACGAAATTTCAAACGACGTGAGCGTGATTTTACACTATCAATTTGACGAGGTTAAAAGCGCAGTTCTAGCGCACTTCCCAAACGCTAAAATCTACAAACAAGACCACGAGCATTTCCCCGGCACTGCGGGCGGACTAAAAGAGGTCGAAATCAGCGGAGCCAAAACGCTCATAATCTGCGGCGATATGCCTTTGGTAAAAAGCGCCGAGCTTCGCAAGCTCTGCGAGGGGGATGCGGAAGTAAATCTAAGCGTTTTTAGCGCTAGCGATCCATTCGGATACGGTCGAGTAATTACTCGCGGCGGCGAAATTTTAAAGATCGTAGAGCAAAAGGACGCAAGCGAGGAAGAAAAGGCGGTAAAAGACGCAAACGCCGGCTGCTACTGCTTCAAAAGCGAGGCGCTAAAACAGATCCTGCCGCAGATCAAACCAGATAACGCGCAAAAAGAATACTACCTCACAGACGCGATCAAAATCGCCAAAGATATGGGCCTAAAATGCGCCGCCGTGTGGGTGGATGAGCAAAGCTTCATGGGCATAAACGATAAGCTCGCCCTCAGCATCGCCGAAAATTTAATGCAAAACGAGATCAAAGAAAATTTGATGAAGCAAGGCGTTTTAATGCGCCTACCGCAAAGCATCTACATCGACAGCAGGGCGAAATTTATCGGCGAGTGCGAGCTGCAAGAAAATGTAAGCATCATCGGTCCTTGCGTGATCGAAAGCTCGCTCATCAAAAGCGGTTGCGTCATCGAAGATAGCGTCGTAAAAAACTCCGACATCGGTCCGATGGCACATCTGCGCCCAAAATGCGAAGTTATAGGCACTCATATCGGAAATTTCGTCGAGCTTAAAAACGCAAAAGTAAACAAGATCAAGGCGGGGCATTTAAGCTACCTCGGAGATTGCGAGATCGATGAGGGCAGCAATATCGGCTGCGGCACGATTACATGCAACTACGACGGCAAGAAAAAATACAAAACGATAATCGGCAAAAACGTCTTCATCGGCTCGGACACGCAGCTAGTAGCGCCCGTGCGGGTGGCCGACGACGTCATAATCGCCGCGGGCACGACGGTTACGAGCGACGTTCCAAGCGGCGCGCTAGCGATCAGCCGAAGCAAACAAATCAACAAAGATGGGTTTTTCCATAAATTTTTTAGGAGCGAAGATGAATAAGAAAAAGGTTTTACTCGCGGTTTGCGGGAGCATCAGTTTTTACAAAGCGTTTGAAATTTTATCCGCTCTGAAAAAGTCGAATTTCGACGTCTATGTCGCGCTTAGCGACGGCGTGCAGGAGTTTGTCAGCTACAAAGCATTCGAGGCGCTGTGCGATTACCCCGTGCTTTGCAAAGCCAACGAAAACTGGCAGGCTGGCATCAACCACATCGCTTATTCCAAGGTGGATTTAGTTTTGATAGCGCCTGCGACAGCAAATACGATAAACAAGCTCGCTTGGGGCGTCTGCGATAACGTATTTTTAGAGGTGCTAAACGCGGCTTTCGCCCACGCCAAGGTGGTTATCGCACCAGCCGCGAACCCAGCGCTACTTGAAAACAACATCACAAAAAACTGCATCGATATGCTAAAAGCGAGCGTGAATGCGTATTTCGTCGATCCGATAGAAAAAACCCTAGCTTGCGGCGATACCGGCAAGGGCGGATTGGCGAGCACCGAGGCGATTATGCAGACGCTAAAGCGCGCGCTTTATAACGATAAATTTTGGGAAGATAAAACCGTCATCATCACCGGAGGTGCGACGATCGAAAAGATCGACAGCGTGCGCGGCATTACGAATTTCTCCAGCGGTAAAACCTCCAAAGCGATTGCCGACGCGCTGTTTTATCTAGGCGCGGACGTGACGCTGATCTCTAGCAACGAATATGAAAATTTACCATACAAGCTCGTTAAATTTGAAAGTACTATCGGACTAAAATCGGCGCTTGACAGCACAAAATTCCCAGACGGCGCATATTTGATAATGGCAGCCGCGGTAAGCGATTACTCGCCGAAGGTGCGCTACAAAGACAAGGTTAAAAAAGCGGAGATCGGCGAAATTTGGAATTTACGCCTGGGCGAAAACGAGGATATATTAAGCTCCGTGCGCGGAAATATCAAAAAGGTGGGCTTTAAACTAGAAACCGACCGCGAAAACGCCGTCGGCGAGGCCAAACGCATGCTCAATGAAAAGCATCTCGACGCCGTCTGCCTAAACGTGCTGGACGACATCATCAAGCTCGGCGGTGACGTCCTTAAGGTCACCTTCATCACAAAAAACGATCAGGTCGTAATCGACACCGCGCCGAAGGACGAAGTCGCCCTAAAAATCGCGGCTGAGCTGAAAAAAATCTGATCCGTGAATAGCCTAAATCATCTCGCTCTTGTGATGGACGGCAACGGGCGCTGGGCGAAAAAGCGCGGTCTGCTGCGCACCGGCGGGCACGAAGCGGGTGCGGAGGTCGTGGAGCAGATCTGCGAGTTTTGCATCGATGAAGGCATCGCAAACCTCACGCTCTACGCCTTTAGCACCGAAAATTGGAAGCGTCCGAAAAGTGAAGTGGAATTTTTGATGAAGTTGCTGCAAAAATTCCTAATTTCACGCCGCGAGAAATTTACCCAAAACGGGATAAAATTCTATCCGATCGGCGACATATCGGCTTTTAGCGGCGATCTGCGAAGCGAGATCGAATATCTTTCAAATTTAACTCAAAACGGACGAGCGCTAAATTTTAACTTAGCTATCAACTACGGCTCGCGCGACGAGATCGTGCGAGCATGCGAGCGGCTACTTGCAAGCGGCGAGCGACTAAGCGAGGCGGGCATCGACGCGCATCTGGATACCGCGCACAGCGGCGACGTGGATCTGCTGGTGCGTACGGGCGGCGAGCAGCGGCTGTCGAATTTCTTACTCTGGCAGGCAAGCTACGCCGAGCTTGCGTTTACGCCGACGCTGTGGCCGGATTTCACGCGCGAGGAGCTTGCGCGCATAGTGGATGGTTTCCGCCGCAAACAGCGCCGCTTCGGCGGTCTTTGAGCTGCGTCGCGGTCGCTCTGACAGCTGCTTTAAATTTTAAAATTTTAGTTCACAGAACCACCTGCGACGCGATAAATTTTAAAATTTAATCTGCTGGCGCTTGCGACACCTTGAAATTTTAAAATTTCAGGATTTTAATTTGCAGTGCCGTAAAATTTAAAATTTTAATATGCAGGCGCGCGGCGCCGTGAAATTTCAAAATTTTAGAATTTTAAAATTTCGCCCTTTTAAATTTAAAGCTCTAGCGCGAGCTGAGTTGCGCGGCGCGGTAAATTTACGCGGCAGAATTTTAAAATCGCGCGCGTTCACGCAAAGAGCGAAAGGAAGGCCATGAGCTATTATATACAGTGTGATTGCGGCAAAAAACTTACCAAAAAGCCGATGAAAACTCTAAGATGCCCAAGATGCGGCAGAGTGTATAAAAAATCAAAAAAATTTATACTGACGGTCTACATTTGCCTGCTTGTGTTTTTTATGCTAGCGTTTGCTTTCATCCCCGATAAAATGGGGATTTTGGCATCCGCAGGCAGCGGGATAGGCGCATATATTATGTTTTTATGGATCGTAGATACTTTGAACTTCGATCTTTTGGACGCCGTGATACTGGTGGCGGGATTTTTGATTTTCGGCAGATTATATGAGGCATGGGGCGAGCCGCTAATCGCAGGGCTCATAGCCATTTTATTTTGCGTAGGCGCGGCGGCGATTTTCGTAAAATTTTTCCCTTATGAGAGGCAAAAAATCAATGAAAACTAAGAAATTTCTCGCTACCATAGAGCGTTTGATTAAATTTTAAAAAGTTAAAGCTCCAAAGGAAAAAGATGGATTTAAATATCGTTTACGGCGTGATTTTTGCGGTATTCGGCACCTGCGTAGGCTCGTTTTGCAACGTCCTGATCTACCGCCTGCCGCGCGGGCAGAGCGTCAATTTCCCTGCTTCGCACTGCCCAAAGTGCTCTCACGCTTTAAAATTTTACCACAATATTCCGCTGCTTTCGTGGCTCTTTTTGGGCGGCAAATGCGCCTTTTGCAAAACCAAAATTTCGATCCGCTACCCGATCGTCGAGCTTTTAGGCGGCGCGCTTGCGCTTGCGGCGTATTTAGGCGAGCCCGATCTTGCAAAAGCCGCGGTGCTCGGGCTTTGCTTCATCCTGCTTATGGCGCTTTCGGCGATCGATTTTGAGTACAAAGCCGTGCCTGAGAGCCTTCTTTACGTGGTTACCGCTCTTTCGCTTACTTATACGCTGATGTATGATTTTAATCTTAGCGACGTAGGAGCGGCGGCGGGATACGCGGCAATATTTTTCGTGCTGCGCCTCATCGTCACCTTCGTGCTAAAGCGCGAAGCAATGGGAAGCGCAGATATTTTTATCGCGGGCGTTATGGGGGCGATTTTGGGCTGGAAGCTGGGCGGCATCTCGATCTACATCGGCGCGATTTTGACGCTGCCTGCGTATCTCATCGCGCATAAAAAGGGCTACGAGCTGCCGTTCGTGCCGTTTTTATCGATGGGGCTGCTTCTTACCTTTATCTTCAAAGATCAAATTTTAAGGCTCTTGGACGTCATTTATGGATAGGGTGCAGCGCTATTTATTTAGCAATTTCGTCGGCTCCTTCGCGTCGCTTTTCAGCACGCTTTTTATCATAATGTCGATCGTCTTTTTCCTTCAGATCGCGCGCATTACGTCGTTTATCGAGATAAATTTTTCAGAGCTGGTCAAGCTCTATCTTTTCATGCTGCCGCGCATCCTCATATTTACGGTGCCGATCGCGTTTTTCGTAGCGCTTAGCATCTCGCTTTTTAGGCTATCTAAAGAGAACGAAACCATCGTCATATTTACGATCGGCTACGCCACGCGCAAGATCGCGCTATTTTTTGGCATAAGCGCCGCGCTGTGCTCCTTGGCGCTACTTTTCGTATCGCTTTTTATGATGCCGATAGCCGAAAATTTAAAGGACAATTTCATCGATTACAAAAAAATTAGTGCGACGCTAAATATCAAATCCAACGAATTCGGGCAGAAATTCTCCGACTGGCTCGTTTTTATCGATTCGCAGGAAAACAACGGCACAAGCACGCTATATAAGGATCTCGTGCTGTATAATCCAGGTGGCTCGCAGGATCATCACGAGCGGATGATCGTAGCGCGTAGCGGCGAGTTTAAAAACGAAAACGCGAGCTTTTCCGCGATGCTGCACGACGGCAAAATTTACACGATGGGCGGCGATCAGTGGCACGTAAGCGAGTTTGAAAGCCTCACTCTGCGCACGCAAAGCGACCGCAATATTCGCGGCGGAGGCGGCGTGATAGGATACTGGAGCGAGATGAGCGGCAGCGAAAAGCGCAGGAAAGAATTTAGCATCTACACCCTCGTCTCGCTCTTTCCGCTGGCGAGCTTTCTGTTTGCGCTAAGCCTCGGTATCGTGACCTATCGCTACGAAAAGGGCTTTGTTTACGCGGGGATCTTCGGCGTGCTTTTTAGCTACTTCGCGCTGATCATGCTACTCTCCAAACATCCGAGCATCGCGCTTCCCGTGACATTCGGCGTTACGCTTATCGCATCGCTGCTTTACTACAGGATCAAAATTGCCCCGAGGTACTGAAAAAAGCTCCGAGCTCTGCGGCGGCGAAATTCTAAACAAAAGCTCGTCCGCTCGAAATTTAACGGATAAAATTTCGGCGAGCAAGCCTAACGCCTCTGAAATTTTACGTGGCGTAAATTTAGAACACGAAGTGCAAAACGGCGAGCAAGGCTTTATTTCAAAAGATAAGTTTTCAAATTTTAAAAATTCCGCTTTCACAGGTACGGCAAGCGATACGGCTACCTATACTGCGCCCGATTGCGGTTTGTATCACGAAAGAGCCAAGCGGAATTTGGACGCCGTTCACACCAAAAAGACCGCGCGGGGGGCGGATTTAAATTCCACTTGCAAAAATTATACGAACGCAGCCGCTTCGGATATTTGCGAGGCAAACGCTGCGAGAGCTAATGTAGCGAGCAGTGATGCTTTAAAAATCTATACGTTGCCCGTAGCAAAATTTTACACTACCCGTCCCGCGTCCGCCCGCACCGCAAACTCCCGCAAAACAAATGCCGCCTATAAAGCGGACGTCCCTGCAAACACGCCAGCAAGCGCGTCCGAACTCAAAAATATTATCAAAAGCGCGCCCGTAAGCGACTTCGCAGCGAGCGAGCTTGCGCACATCGGCAAAATAAGCGCCGCGCCAAATACCCCCGCAGATGCGTGCGCATATGCCGCGAGCGCAAACTCCGATCGCGTAAAGCTCAAGCTCGTCTATTCCTACGACGGTTCGAAATTTAGCGGCTCGCAGTCTCAGCCTCACGGGCGCGGCGTCGAGGACGTGCTGCGCGCGGCTTTGGGGCGAGTGGGGATCTTTGCGCCGCTTATTAGCAGCTCGCGCACCGATAAAGGGGTGCACGCGCTTCGCCAGGTAAGCTGCGTCGAATGCACCGTGCATTGGGAGCTGTCGCGCCTAAAAGAGCTTATCAACCGCCACTGCGCGCCCTATATTTTTGTATGTCACATCAGCCCGGTGCCGCGCGATTTTCATCCGCGTTACGACGCCGTGGCGCGCTGCTATCGCTACGTTTTAAACCATGGACGCCCCAGCCCCTTTCTTAGCGATTTTTGCGTGTTTTATCCGCGCGTGGATCTTGCTGCGCTCAATGCTGCGCTTGCAAATTTTATCGGCGAGCACGATTTTAGCGAGTTTATGAAAAGCGGCAGCGACATAAAAAGCCCCGTACGCGAGCTCTACGTCGCGCGCGCCTACTCTTTTAGAAATTTAACCTTGATAAATTTTAAAGCTAACGGATTTTTGCGAGCTCAGGTTCGGCTGATGGTCGCAAATGCCCTAAAATCCGTGCAGAGCGGGCGCAAGATTAGCTTCTCGCGAGCGCTTAGCAGAATCCCCTTTCCGCCAAACGGGCTGTATCTTAGCAGCGTGAGTTATTAAGACTTGAAATTTATAGCGTTAAATCTTATCTCCAGACGTTTGGATTTCAGGCTTAGAATTTTATCGCAGTAAAATTCCGCATATCAGAGCAGATCGCCGAGCTACTTTGATATTAAATCACCTGCGCCGTGATGTGTAAAATCGTAAATTTGCGCGAAATTCGATCTGTTTTTATTAGAATTTTATAGAAATTTAGCAATACTTTCAAACTTTTAACTCAAAAAGGAGCAAAGATGAAAAAATTTTCTGTTGCTTTGGCCGGTTTGGCCTTACTAGCTAGCGTTTCAGGCGCTAAGGAGTTCATCAATATCGGCACCGGCGGTATGACCGGCACCTATTATCCGGTAGGCGGCGCGATTTGCCGCTTGGTAAATATGGATAAAAATATGAAATGCTCCGTGCAATCGACGGGCGGCTCGACGTATAACGTCAATAACGTGCTTAAAAAAGAGCTAAATTTCGGCTTCGTTCAAAGCGACGTAGTCTATGATAAATACAACGGTACGGGCAAATTTCAAGGCGCGGCGGATAAAAATTTACGCTCCGTAATTTCGATCTATCCGGAGCTTTTGGCTTTCGTCGTCTCTAAAGAGAGCGGCATCAAAGCCTACGGCGACGCTGCGGGCAAAAAGATCAATATCGGAAACCCGGGCAGCGGCAACGAGCTAACCAGCACGATAGTTTTTGAAAACTACGGCTTCGATCTTAAAAAGCTCGCCCAACACGGCGTCTTAACCGCACAAGAATGCCCTATGGCGCTAAAAGATAAGAAAATCGATGGATACTTCTACGTCGTAGGACATCCAACCGCAAATATCACCGATGCGGCGACTTCGCTTCCTATCGACTTAGTCGGCATCGACGATGAGCATATTAAAAAGATTATGGAGAAATATCCGTATTTCGCTAAAGGCGTTATCCCTGCGAAAATGTATGACGGCGTAGATCACGATACGCAGACTATCGGCGTAAAGGCCGTGCTAGTAACCGACGCTAGCCAAAGCGACGAGGCGGTTAGGGCGGTAGTTAAGGCGATACTTGATAATTTTGACGAGTATAAAAAGCTACACCCTGCGCTAAATTTGGTAAGCAAAGAATCTCTTTTAGAGGGGCTTAGTGCGCCACTTCATCCTGCGGCAGAGGCGGTGTATAAAGAAGCCGGGTTGTTGAAATAGGCTAGTTAATGGAGAAATCTACACAAAACGACGAGCAGATTTTAGAGGTAAAAAGTAGAGAATTTACCTCTAAAAAGCTCTTCTGGCTCGTGACGCTGGTCTGCTTCGCGTGGTCGGTCTTTCAGCTTTACATCGCGTATTTTACGCTAAATACGAATATCGCGCGCTCAATCCACTTGGCGTTCGCCATTTTTATAATTTTTTCGCTTTTTCCGTTTCGCCCGCGCTCTAAGGCGCATTTTTATATCCCATTTTACGATTATATTTTATTAATCGTCGGAGTCGCCGCGATCTTGTATCCTGCGATAGAATTTAACGGGCTAGCGCAGCGCCCGGGAAATTATCTAACCAGAGATATCGTAGCAGCCTTTATCGGAATTTTCATACTCTTTGAAGCAGGTCGTCGCATGATGGGACCCGCGCTTGGCATTATCGCTTTTACCTTTCTTCTGTATTGTTACTTCGGCCCCTATATGCCAGATATCATCGCGCACCGCGGCGCAAGCTTTGAACTGCTTGCAGGGCATATGTTTTTAACGACAGAGGGCGTATTTGGCGTACCGGTAGGGGTCAGCACCAGCTTCATCTATCTGTTCGTGCTATTCGGCGCGCTTTTGGAGCGAGCCGGAGCGGGGCAGTATTTTATAAACGTAGCGTTTGCGATTTTAGGTCGCTTCCGCGGAGGACCCGCCAAGGCTAGCGTAATTGCCAGCGGGCTAACCGGAATGGTAAGCGGCAGCTCGACCGCAAATGTCGTGACGGTGGGTACCTTTACGATCCCACTAATGAAAAAGGCAGGGCTTACCGCCACTAAGGCGGGCGCTATCGAGGTCGCTGCGGGCGTAAACGGGCAGCTTATGCCGCCTATCATGGGCGCTGCGGCGTTTATCATCGCGGAATTTTTAGGTATGAGCTACACCAACGTAATGATCGCAGCGGTGATCCCCGCTTTCGTCTGCTATGCGGGGTTATTTTTCATTGTGCATCTGGAAAGCTGCAAGTTGGGGCTTCACGGCAGCCGCGATTACGCCAAGGTTTCAAAGCTAAAAATTATATTTAGCGGCATTCATTACATAATACCGATTTTGGTGCTTCTTTTTACTCTATTGATTCTGAAAGAAAGCGCGATCTCTGCGGCGTTTAACTCAATCTGCGTGCTATTTTTGATAATGATCGTACAAGAGCCTGCTAAAAAAACGATATTTGGCGAAAAAGTTGGCAAGTCCGATTTTATCGTCGGCTTTGTCGATATCTTTTGGGCTATGGTGGGCGCTGCTAAAAACATGGTCACCGTAGCCGTTGCCACCGCGCTAGCGGGCATCATCATCGGCTCGATCTCGCTTACCGGGCTGGGACAGGTTCTTTCAGAGCTCGTAGAAGCAGTCGCAGGAAACAGCATAGTATTGATACTTCTGATGACTGCGATAATGAGCCTGATTTTGGGCATGGGACTTCCTACGACGGCGAATTATATCGTCGTTTCAAGCCTTATTGCACCGGTGATTTTGATACTAGCGGGCAAAAACGGCTTTTTGATCCCTGCGATCGCAGTGCATCTTTTCGTATTTTATTTCGGAATTTTAGCCGATGATACCCCGCCTGTGGGTATTGCCGCATATGCCGCCGCGGGCATCGCAAAAGCAAATCCGGTAACCGTGGGGCTTCAGGGCTTCGTGTATGATCTGCGCACCGCGGTGCTTCCGTTTGCATTTTTCTTCAACAATAAGCTGCTTTTGATCCAAAGCATCGGCGATCCGATGGATTCAAAAAGCATCGTTTGGATCAGCGATCCGCTGCAAATTGTGCTGATTTTTACCACGGCGATCGTGGGTATGTTTGCCTTCAGCTCCTCGCTACAAGGCTGGTTCGTTATGAAGTGTAACATGGTAGAGCGCCTGCTATTGCTGCTAGTAACGCCGTTAATGCTGGTACCTAATATCTGCGCGAAATTCATAGAGTTTATCCCAAGCGAATACGCAAGTTATGGTATCGGCGCTGCGATCTACGTGCTAATTTTTGCTAAGCAGTGGTTTTTAAGACCCAAAGACTCTGACGATACTCACGCCGAAAATAGCGTGCCTGCGGCGTAAATCCAAATTTGATCTCGCTAAATTTTAAATAAATTCGCGGGGTCTTATTAAATTTTACACTTTTGCGCCTAGATTTAATTAAGATCAGATCCTTTCTTTAAATTTAATCTCAGCAGATTTACGACATGGCGGTAACTTGAGTTTAAATTTATCTGGTGTAGCGCGTCGACACACATGCAGTATACGTGAACAAGCTCGGTGAATACGGCATACGAACCTTTCGCAGCGGCTTGACAAATTATACGGGATGCGGCATGCAACGTACGCAGTGCACCAATCTCGCTGGCAATGAAATTTATTTAACCTACATTGATGCACGACATAATGCACCGCAAAACTTTGCCTTTCGCATGAAATTTCAAATGCTCTGCTGCGCGGCTGATGGTCTAGATTTTTAAAGAGCGCGCGGCGCGAAATTTAAAGTCAACAACGGCGCAGTGTGGCACGATCTAAAACTCGCGGCAGTAATATGGCGCTGTATATGGCAGCGTAAAATTTACGACGCAATGTTACGCGTAAAATTTTAATCTTGCGGCGATCAATCGGCGCAGGACGCATACACGAAGCGCAATTAAAATTTTATGAGCGCACGACGACGCGTAGTCTTGCAAAATCTTTCACGGCGCGCGTCGCGACGGCTCGTAAAATTTAATCCAGCGACGCGCAATTAATCGTGATGCTGTAAATTTAACTTGCGCCTGCGTAAACTACGCATGCGGGCGTGAAATTTCACGGCGGGCGAGTGTATAAAATTTTAAATTTCATGACAAGGCGCGAGAACGGCTCGGCTTAAATCTCAAGCGCGATTTTTGTATGAAATTTAGCGAGTAAGATTTTAAGTGAGAGATTTCAAATGCCAAACTCGCGCAAGTTTTGCGCCAAATTTTTGTGTAAGGCTTTGCGTAGATTTAACAAAATTTGTGTAATTTCTATGTTGATTTTGCACTAAATTTAATGAAATTTCACATAAAATTTAATAAAATTACGCGGACTGAGCTCGGCTTGCGAAAGCCCAATCAGCCAAAATCTAGCGCACTAAAACCGGGGCGCGATAAATTCGCTAAAGCTTACGAGCAAGATTTAGCGTCGTCGAAACTCAAAGATAAGATTCAATTGCTATCAAAGCTTGAGAAAAAAATGCCGCCGCCGAAGCTCGCAGGCAAGTTTTACTATCACGAGTACGGAATTTGGGCTTTCGTTTAAGCCGAAATAAAATTTAAAGGAGAGAAAATGCAAAGTTTCAAATGGCAAATTTCAAAGCGGCTCAAGCAGGCGATGCGCGAGCGAGATATCGATAATCTCACGCTCGTGCGCCGCACGGACGAGCTGTATTCGCGCTCGCACCCGGGCCATGACGAGGATATGCGCGCCGAAGTTTACACAGTCTTGGACGAATACGCGCCCAACGTCGATATTGAAATTTTTGATCTAGTCTGCAAGGTTCTAGGCGTCAAAATTGAGCTAGGCGAGACGCTTGATTGAGTAGTCGTAGCCGAATTTTATCCGTGCCGCAAGGCTAAATTTAGCGCTACGATAAATCGCAAAATTCTACCCAGAGCTTAGCTACAGAGCTTGCTTAAGTAAATTTTGCCGCAAAATTTCGCCCAAACCTAGCAAGATTAATATCTATTTTAACTGCAAAGTGCTAAATTTAGCCCTAAATTTTAATCCGAGGTAAACTTTGAACTACTTAATCCAATTTAGTGTGATTTTAGGAATATCTTTTGTTGCGGAGATTTTGGCGGCGCTCGTGCCTGTGCCGATCCCCGCTAGCATCTACGGACTAGTCATTATGCTTTTAGCCCTGATCTTCAAACTCATCAAAGTATCGCAGATCAGAGAAACCGTGTCGTTTTTTATGCAGATTATGCCTGTGATCTTCATCCCGGCGGGCGCTGCGATCATCATCGCAGGTGATGCGCTACGCCAGCATCTTTTCGCAATCATCGCGATTACGGCAGTCTCTACGGTAGTAGTCATCGGTGCAAGTGGCGCAGTAACGCAGATCTTTTATAAAATCGCCCTCGCCCGCGTTAAGCGCAGGCTCTACGCAGCCGCGCACGAACAAGATGGCGTGAATACAAAGGGCGTGGATGCAAAGCTGGAGCGCGAAATTTTATCCGGAGACGACAAAAAATGAGAGAAATTTTAATGAACTCCGCTTTTTTCGGCGTGTTTTTGTGCCTGGGCTCGTTTGAGCTAGGGCTTTATCTAAAAAAGCGCTTTAAGCTAACTATTTTCAATCCGCTTCTAATCGGTATCGTGCTTACCGTCTGCGTGCTTTTACTCTTTAAAATTCCATACGAAAAATTTAACGCCAGCGCCTCGCACATTAGCTTTTTCTTAACGCCGATCACCGTCTGTCTAGCCGTGCCGCTATACGAGCAGCTGGCGCTTTTGCGAAGTAATTTTTTAGCTATTTTTGCAGGACTGATTTCGGGTATGATCGCAGGGCTAGGCAGCATCTACGCGATGTCGGTGATATTTGGGCTAAATCACACAATGTATGTCACGCTACTACCGAAATCCGTCACGGCGCCGATCGGTATGGGTATCAGCGAAAGCTTAGGCGGCATCGTGACACTAACGGTGGCCTGCATCATCGCTACGGGCATCATCGGCAGTGTATTTGGCGAGGCGCTACTTAAAATTTTTGGCATCAAAAAGGCGATGGCAAAAGGTATCGCCCTAGGCTGCGCGAGCCACGCGATGGGAACGGCGCGCGCTCTTGAGATCGGTGACGTAGAGGGCGCAATGGCGTCTTTAGCGATGGCAGTTACGGGACTTCTTACCGTCATCGGTGCCGGTATTTTTGCACATTTCATTTAAGGAGAAAATATGATAATCTCGATCGCTAGACAAACGGGTGCAGGCGGACGCGAAACCGCGCGCAAACTAGCCGAGCGCTTAGGCTATACCTATCTAGCCAAGGCGGATCTGCTCCGCAAAGCAGACGAGCTTGGCTGCTTCGAGCAGATGTATGAGTTCTACAACGAAATGCCCGTAAATACGCTACTTCAGGCAATATCGCACAACGAGCTAGCCAATGAGCAAAAACGCGATCGTATTGTAGCAATCTACGAGAAGATCGTCTCGGGCGGCAACGTTATAGTGCTTGGGCGCTGCGCCGGGTTTTTCTTGCGCGGACATCCGGATCTGCTGACGGTATTTTTACGCGCGAGCGATGAGTTTAAGCTCGCTAGATTGGAAAAAGAGGGTCACACCGACGCGCGAGAGTATATGGAAAATAGCGACGCAGGCAGAATGAGCTTTCATCAATACTACACCAACCAAGTCTGGGGCGCATCCGCAAACTACAATATCTGCATTGATACGTCGTATTGCGGCATCGATAATGCGGTAAATATCATCGAGTATCTAGTCAAACATCACATTGAAAAGTGATTTGTGCCTAAGTGCACAAAAGTGGAATTTGTCTTTTAAAAGATAAATTCCACTTGATCTTGCAAACCCACCCTATTTCTATCATAATTTAAAATTTACATCTCTTTCAGCTTGAATTCCATTTGTAAATGACGCATTTAGGTGTATTATAAAGCCTCGCATTCAATGTGGCATTAAATTCTAAATCGCGCTTACTCACTGAAAAGTAGTAAAATTTCGCTAAAATTTGATAAAATTTAAATCCAAATTTAAGGAGATAAAACGCAAAGCAAAGCCCATCTATGCCCAAAATGCGGCGAAAACACGATCTATTTTGACGGCATCTGCCACTCATGCAGCCAAAGGCAGAGGCGAGAGAAGATTTTAAACCTAAGCGCGGACGAAGCGGAGGCGATGATCCTAAAAATCGTGGACAGAATCGATGAGATCGAAAAATGGGATGAGATTTGTAACGATTTTTGGGCGCTTTTTAGCCTGCACGACATCCACGATCCAAGGATCGCGCGAGCTGCGGCGGCGAGGGAAATCTACTATCCGCCCGAACTCTACTTCGGCGCGCCTAATGACGTAAGAGACGCGCTCATAGCAAAACTAGACTCGCTACAAGATAACTCCAAAAACGCGCTAAATCACCTTCTGTGCTCGCTTGCATGGCAGGGCGACGAGAAAACGGCGGAGCTATTTTACGAGCTGTATAAAAACCCGAGGCCGTGGCGCAAAAAGCTCTACGTAGGAACAGATTTTTACGCGAAAATTGGCGGCTGGAGCTTTGACGAGACGGGCGAGCGCAAATCGTTAGTTTTCGATAAATGCCTCACAGCAGTGCGCGTAAAAAATGGCGCGGATGAAAACCGCGAGCTCGCAAATAGCGGCGTAAATTTAAACACGGATGAGTCTGTACAGATCGGCGAGCCTACGGGACAAAAGTGCGAGTTTTGCGGCTGCGAGATACTTGATATGCTGCGCCTAAAAGCATCCGAACCGCAGCTTGCGTTTTTAAATTTAAAGCGCGACGCGATCTTTCGCTGTTGCCCGACCTGCGTCGGCTCGGTAATGTACTTTTGTAAACGCAGCGCGGACGGCGAGCTGCAGATGCAATGCGAGGGCGAAGGGATGGAGAAAAGTTACTTTTCGCAGCAAGATTTTGCGCGACTGAGCGGTATGAAATTTAAGCTAGGCGGCGAGGTATCGCCCTTTTACGGCTGCTTTAGCGAGCTTGATACGACGGTTGGCGGCTATCCGCAGTGGGTGCAGGACGCCGAGTATCTAGCCTGCCCTAGCTGCGGCGGGACGATGAAGCATCTAGCGCAGATCCCATTCGGCGAGATGATAGAGGGCGAGGGCGTCATATACGTGCAGATCTGCGAGAAATGCAAGGTTTTGGGCGGTTTCTTTCAGTGCACGTGAGGGCGGGGTTTTTAAAATTTGAGCTCCGAGCCTGCAAAAATTAAGCTATAATTGCGTTTAAATTTAATTAAAGGAGAGATTATGGGGTTATTCGGTTTTGGCAAAAAGGCTGAAAAGGCGCAAATTCCAAGCACTTTTGCCGGCAGAGTGGATAAATTTTGGGCGGAATTTAGCGGCGTGATAGATGAGATCAAGGCCGATCTGG
>CAUQPS010000008.1:0-69172 GCA_963520005.1 uncultured Campylobacter sp. | reverse complement strand
TGAAAGCGGCATTAGCAAGGATGATGCACGCACCTATGCTTACCGCGTTGTCTTGGCCAAGAAGGCGCAGTTTTTTAAAATTTATAAAGATTATGATAGAGTGCTGTTTGCCGATAGCTCCGTACTTGCCGGCGGTAAAATTTTAGGCAAGGCGCGGGATGAAGCGGACGCATTAAGGATGCTGCGAGCTCAAAGTGGTGCTAGCTGCACCGTTTATACTGCGATGATTTTTTGCAGTAAGGCGCTAGAGCTTTCGGCGCTTAGCGTCGCAAGCTTTGAATTTGCGGAATTTAATGAAGCGGATTTAAAAGGTTATATCGCTAGCGGCGATTGGCGTGGCAAGGCGGGTGCGATGAGTATCGAGGGCTTTAACGAAAAATATATCAAAAGCTCGCGCGGGTCAAAATTCACGGCGATGGGGCTTGATCTGGAAAATTTAAAGAGGTTTGTATGGTAAGAGTTTTATTTAGTTTTATTACGGTTTGTGCGTTTGCTGCAGGCGGGATTTTTTTGTATTTTTACTCGCAGATCCGCTTGGAATCGGACTCGATCATCGATTATCATCCCGAGCTTACGACTAAAATTTATGACCGCAACGGCAATTTGATAGCCAATGTTTTTAATGAACAAAATAGAATTTACGTAAAATTCGACGAGATCCCAGGTCGCGTGATCGAGGCGCTCGTAGCTATCGAGGATACGGCGTTTTTTGAACACAGCGGTGTGAATGTCGAGGCGATTTTTAGGGCGATTATTAAGGACGTCAAAGCGATGAAATTTGTCGAAGGGGCTTCCACGATTACGCAGCAGATCACGCGAAATTTAGTTCTTTCGAGCGAAAAGAAGCTTGATCGCAAGATCAAAGAAGCGATCCTATCGCTTAAGATAGAAAACGCTCTAAGCAAGGAACAAATTCTCGAGCGTTACTTCAACGAAGTGTATTTCGGGCACGGATATTACGGCATTCGCACGGCGGCCTTGGGATATTTCAAAAAGGATTTGCAAGATTTAAGCCTTAAAGAGATCGCGATTTTAGTGGGCTTACCGAAAGCTCCTAGCAGCTTTGATCCTACTAAGCACCTGGATTTGTCGCTTTCGCGTGCCAATAACGTGATTTATAGGATGCATGAGCTCGGCTGGATAAATAAGACCGAATATGAGCTTGCGATGAACGAGCAGCCTACGATCTACAACGAAACGCTCACACAAAACGTAGCGCCGTATGCCGTAGATGAGATCATAAAAGAAGCCGAAAAAATTCTACCGGACGTCCGCACGGGCGGGTATCGCATAGATACGAGCCTTGATCTAAAGGCGCAAGCGATGGCGCAAGAGGCATTAGTTTTCGGCTACAATGAAATTTTAAAGCGCAACAAAGACGCCAATGCAAGCAACGTAAACGGCGCTATGGTCGTCACGCATCCGCAAAACGGCGAAATTTTAGCCTTAGTAGGCGGCGTGGATTACGCGAAATCAAATTTCAATCGCGCTAGCCAATCTCAGCGCCAAACCGGCTCCAGCTTCAAGCCTTTCGTCTATCAAATCGCCCTTGATATGGGCTACTCGACGATGACTGAGGTGCCCGATATAGCTAGAGAATTCGACGATGGCAGCGATAAAACGTGGAAGCCGAAAAATTACGACAAGACTTACAGCGGCTACATCACGATCAAAGAAGCTTTAACACGCTCGCGCAACCTTGCCTCGATAAATCTAATGCAATCTATCGGCGTTGATCGCGCGGTAAAAAAGCTTGGCGAGTTCGGCTTTAAAAACGTTCCACCAGCCCTGTCAGTGGCTATCGGCAGCTACGGAATTTCGCCGCTTGAATACTCCA
The DNA here is from genome assembly GCA_963520005.1 of uncultured Campylobacter sp. Classification (GTDB taxonomy): domain Bacteria; phylum Campylobacterota; class Campylobacteria; order Campylobacterales; family Campylobacteraceae; genus Campylobacter_B. The sequence continues at coordinate 67,335 of CAUQPS010000008.1, read as the reverse complement.
CGATGTATTCGATGTTCCCGGGGCTTGGGATTACTGCAAAATCAAAATTTATCGTTTCGATTACCGATAAGGACGGCAAAACTCGCTTTATCGAGCCTGAGAGACGTCGCGTGCTGCGCCCTGAACAGGCGTATCTGATGACTACGCTACTAAAAAATATCGTGCAGCGCGGTACCGGTACTCGCGCGCGCGTGCAGGGCATCGACATAGCGGGCAAAACAGGCACCTCAAATGATAGCATAGATGCATGGTTTTGCGGCTTTACGCCGGATTTGCAGATCATAATCTGGTACGGCAACGACGATTATAAACCGATGCGAAAGGTCGAGGGCGGCGGTCGTACCGCTGCGCCCGTTTTTGCGAAATTTTTAGATGCCTATTTAAAAGAATATCCGCAAACCAAGCGCAACTTTACCGTCCCGGACGGTGTATTTAGTCGCCCATACAACGGCAAGGAGGAGTATTACACTAAAATTTCGCCGCTTCCTAAACCCCGTGAAAGCAGCAGCGACGGATCGCTTTAGGCTTGGATATAAATCAAAATTTAACTGCTTTACTATGGCTTGCGATAATTTGAAGTATTTTATTTCGTAGGCATAGGCGTTAAGATAGATTTTGAAAAAGAGCCCTAGCGTTTAAACGTCCTTGCAATAAAAATTTTTGAAGATAATGGTAAGTCAAAATAGATTTTAACGTAAATTTTATATAGCGTTAAGATACTCGCAGGGGCTCAAACGATAGCTGCGTTAATAATTTCTGCCGCCATCTGTCTATATCGACACATTAAGTTGCGCCGTTAGGGTGCTCGATCGTTTTAAATTCTATATCCTATGCTCGTTTATCGATCGCATCTTTGCATAGCCCTGCGCGTTATATACACATATCGTTCGGAATAAATTTTAATAAATCCCAGCTTAAGCAGATAAAATTTATCTTTTTATTGACGGACCTCAATGCTTATGGAAATTTAAATGGGTAGAATTCTCTCCTAATTTCAGTTAAAGGAGTGAGAATGAGAGAATATAAAAAGCTCTGGATGGCGCTTGTAGCGGTGCTCATCGTGGGCTTTAGTTTCTTGGGTTTTTACGGCGGCGAGGTGTATAGGCAGTCTCCGCCGGTGGTAAAATTTACCGATACTAGCGGCAACGAGCTAATCAGCACCGAGCGCATTTACCGCGGGCAGGAGGCCTGGCAGAGCATCGGCGGTATGCAGGTGGGCTCGATCTGGGGTCACGGCGCGTATCAGGCGCCCGATTGGAGCGCAGATTGGCTACATAAGGAGCTGGTCGCGTTTATGGATATCAAGGCGCAGGAGCGTTTCGGCGCTAAATTTGACGCTTTGAGCGACGAGCAAAAGGCGCAGATCAAGGCGCTTACAAAGGCCGAGTACCGCACCAATACCGTAAAAGACGGCACCGTTAAGCTAAGCGACGATCGCTTAAAGGCTATGGCGGTCGTAAAAGACGAATACATGGGCGTTTTTGGAAACGATCCGCGCTTTAAGCAGCTTCGCGAAGATTATGCGATGAAAGAAAACACGCTCGCAAACGAGCAACATCGCGCCGAGCTCGTGGATTTCATCTTTTGGACTGCGTGGGCGGTTTCTACGGATCGTCCGAGCGGAGAGGCGACCTATACCAATAACTGGCCGCACGAGCCGCTAATAGACAATGTCCCTACCACAGAAAACGTCGTTTGGACGATCGCAAGCCTCGTTATTTTGCTTACCGGCATCGGTCTTTTAGTGTGGTTTGGAAATTTCTATGGCAAAAAGGACGAAGATTTCGAGGCTCCTGCGAAGCTTAGCGCCGATCCTATCGCCGCTTTGGCGCTTACGCCGTCGCAAAAGGCGCTTGGCAAATATCTTTTCGTAGCGGTTGCATTGTTTGCATTTCAGGCCTTCATCGGCGGCTTCGTTGCGCACTATACGATCGAGGGTCAGTCCTTTTTCGGGCTTGATATTTCGCAGTATATCCCTTACTCGCTAGCGCGCACTTGGCACGTGCAGGCATCCATTTTCTGGATCGCTACGGGCTTTTTGGCGGCTGGATTGTTTCTAGCTCCGATCATCAACGGCGGCAAGGATCCGAAATTTCAAAAGCTCGGCGTGGACGTGCTTTTCTACGCGCTTCTTTTCTTGGTCGTCGGCAGCTTCGCGGGCGAATACATGGCGATTGCGGGCAAGATGGATCCAAGCAGTAGCTTCTGGATCGGACATCAAGGATACGAGTATTTAGACCTCGGTAGAATTTGGCAGCTGATACTGTTCGTGGGCCTCGTGATCTGGATGGTGCTCGTGCTGCGCGGCTTTATCGCAGGCTTTAGAGCCGATGGCGATAAGAATTTATTGGCGATCTTTACCGCTTCGGTCATCGCTGTGGGGCTTTTTTACGGCGCGGGACTATTTTACGGACAGCGCTCGCCGATCCCTGTAATGGAGTATTGGCGCTGGTGGGTCGTGCACCTTTGGGTCGAGGGATTTTTCGAGGTCTTCGCGACGGCGTCTTTGGCGTTCGTGTTCGCGTCCTTAGGTTTAGTAAGCAAGAAATTTGCCACCTACACTTCGATTGCTAGCGCATCGATTTTCCTAATCGGCGGAATTCCAGGCACTTTCCACCACCTTTATTTTGCGGGCACCACTACGCCGATAATGGCTGTGGGTGCAAGCTTTTCGGCGCTTGAGGTCGTGCCTTTGGTGCTTTTGGGCTCAGAGGCGTTTCATTACTACAAGCTTCAATTCGCGCAGGATTGGGCCAAGCGTTTAAAATGGCCGCTTTACTGCTTCATCGCCGTAGCGTTTTGGAATATGCTGGGCGCGGGCGTTTTCGGCTTTTTAATTAATCCGCCGCTTGCGCTATTTTATATTCAGGGCTTAAATACCACCGCAGTGCACGCTCATACGGCACTATTTGGCGTATACGGCTTTTTGGCTCTTGGCTTCGTGTGGCTCGTGGCGTTGTATATTTACAAAGACAAAAGCTTCGACGATACGCTGATGAAGATCGGCTTTTGGGCGCTAAATGCGGGTCTGCTTCTAATGGTGCTGATTTCGCTTCTACCAGTTGGAATTTTGCAGGCGTTTGCGGCGATCGACGTGGGTATGTGGTACGCAAGAAGCGCGGAGTTTTTGCAGAAAGACAGCCTCTACGGGCTCCGCTGGGCGCGCATCATCGGCGATACGATCTTTTTGGTTGGAAGCGTGTGCTTCTTGATTCAAATCGTGCGAATGATATTCTCACGCACTAAATAGAGCTTTCGCGGGCTTTAATTACTCGCTTTGCCTCGCAGGAATTTTATATTCTTGCGGGGCTTTTAAATTTAGCGCACTTCGCGCATGCCCCATTCGCGCAAGTTTTTGCGTGGATATTTTTACTTAAATTCCACTCGTGTAGGCTTTTGCCGCGGAAGATATTCGCGCGAGCTTTAAGCTTAGCCGCAAATTGCGCTAAATCTTTAAAATTTTAAAATTTCATCCTCTTAAATTTACCCGAGCCAAATTTTAAATTTGCTATAATTACCGCCGAAATTTCAATCTAAAGGAGTGAAAAATGGGTGTGCGAGAGCAAATTTTAGAAGACATTAAAACGGCGATGAAAAGCGGCGATCACTTCCGCAGAGACAGCCTGCGGATGCTTAACGCCGCGCTTAAGCAGGTCGAGGTGGACGAGCGCATCAGCCTTAGCGACGAGCGCGTCTTTAGCATACTTCAAAGCGAGATCAAGCGCCGAAACGATTCTGTGCAGCAGTACCGCGCGGGCGGTCGCGACGATCTGGTGCAAAAAGAGCAGGGCGAGATCGAGATCATCGCGTCTTATCTGCCCGCGCAGCTAAGCGATGCCGAGCTTGCCGCTGCCGTCAGCTCGCTAATCGCGCAGCTCGGTGCGAGCGGCGCAAAGGATATGGGGCGCGTGATGAAAGCTGCCAAAGAAGCGCTCGGCTCAAGCGTGGACGGCAAGCGCCTAAGCGATGCAGTCAAAGCGGCGCTGAAGTAGCCTGTGTTTGAGGCTAAATTTCGGCTACGGCTAAATTGTATCGGCGTAAAATTTCGCTGTTGAAATTTTTTGAGATAGAGCTTTGGCTGCGGAATTCATACGCTAATTTAAAATTTTAAAGGATCATCATGAAAAAATTTATCGCAGTTTTACTAGCTGTCCTGCTTGTAGGATGCCAGTGCAAACAAAACGTAGTGCCTGGGGCGAACGAAACGCCCGAAAAGATAACGGCATTTTTCATAAACGATGGCAAGGAATACATCGTAGGCGAGAAGCTCAGCTATGTGCTGACGGATGGCTCGTCGCTTAAGAAAATCTCGGAATTTTACGATGGCGGATACGCCAAGGGGCTTAAGCGCGAGTTTGTGCAGATCGAAGTGACGGATGCTAAAAACGGCGAGGTGCGCGGTAGCTTCAGCGCATTTTTGAATTCTGCAGCCGGTGCAGATGTCGCCAAAATCAAAGCTCTAGCGAACCGCATCGAAATCGATGAGAAAAAAGGCGAGATAGAAGCGATTTTCTACTTCGATGCGCGCGTCGTACAGATCAAAAATCTTAACGAAATAATGAAGCCAAGCGATAGGCTGCGCTCTCCGATTCCGGCAAACATCGAGGTTAGGCCTGAACGCTGCGAGGGCAACGCCCTATTGGATACGCTAGGCATCATCGTGGCTATACCGGTGGTAATCGTGGGCGTAGTGCTATTTCTGCCCGTCGGGGCGATGGAGGCACTTGCGATGCAGCATAGCTCGCGATAATAAAAACTGTAAAATTTCGTATCTTGCAGCGAAACTTACAATGTAATGATCGATGAAGCTCGGCGAAATTTGGTATAACTTAGATCGCAAGTTCGATCTATTTATGATCGCATTTTATTTGGCGGCGATGTGGTACGGATTTCTTTTTAGCTTGAATCCTAAAAGCTTAGATGATCTGAAAATCGCAAATGGAATAATCATGGATGTCGGAAGCGATGATGGGCGCGAATATATGCAGATTTTTACGGACGAGCGCAAATTTATCAAAGTCTTTTTAAATGGCGATACGGATAACTTAACCTACTTTTATAAAAATAAAATTTTGCTCAATGCGGCAATTACGGAAGCTAATTTTAAGCGCTCAGGAGCGGACGAGTGGCAAGGCGTGAATATTAAGCCTTCTATCTCGCTAATCGCATACGAATGGCTGGAAGGCAAGCGAGTTAAAGCTTGGTATCAAAGCCGTCCGTTTCCGTTTCAGGGTCGCGGCACGGTATATCAAGTTTTATTTTTGGATTATAATGCGAGCGTCGATCCGCCGCAGCGCGAGTATCTGATGAAATTCAGATATGACAAATACGCTACGACGGATGATAAATTTACAGCTACGGTATTTGGAGCTTTGACGCTCATTTTTCTTGCGATTATGGCGGGTAAATTTTATCAAGCATGGCGCCAACTACAATAAACATTGCGTCGCGAAATTTTAAGCAGCATCAGATAGCCTGAAAACACAGCGCGCAGTATCGATACGAAACACTTTAAAAGACGCTAGGCTTGCGGCGTGCATTTCATTGCAGATAGCGGCGCGAGTAGGATAAGCTTACGGCGATAAATTCAGAGCGTCATTAAAATACAGACCGAAACGAGATTTAAAATTTTGATAAATAGCGTCCGCCGAGTTTTGAAATTTTGCGGCTCTAGCTGCGCCGGCTAGCGCTAAATTTTAAAATTTAAACTGCGCGAGATTTCAAAATTTCAAAGTTTTAAATTTCGCGCTCGTTTAGCAGCATCCATAAATTCCAAACGTCAAATGGGGGCGGATGGGCTAAAATAGCCCATTTATCAGCCCTTTAATCGCGTCTGACTTCTCTTTTTTCGCGTCGTTTTTGCTGCTATTATCGTCCTTTTTTACGCCGAAAAGCTTGTCGATACCCTTACCGATCTGCTTGTCGAGTTTGCCCTTGAGGTAGTCCGATCGCACGTCGTATTTTGGCTCCTTAATCGTGCCGGTGATGTTTATTTCAAGATCGGTCTTTTCGATATTTGCCTTAACCGGCACCGAAATCGCGCCCGTTTTGCTATCCAGCGTGCCGCCGGTGACGTTTAGCTTGCTTTTTTGCGCGCTCATATCGGCGTTGAAATTGATTAAATTTTGCTTGATCGTGCCGTTTACTTTGGCGTCGTTATAGACCTCACCGCCTAGATCACGACCTAAAATTTTGCCGATTTTATCGATCAATCCGCCGCTAGGAAGGCGGCCGTTGTTGATGATCGCGTCGAATTTGCCGCTGTGCGAGTTTGTATTATACGTAAGATTTGCGTTACCAGTGCCGTCGTAGACGTGATCGATATTTAGAAGCGTCGTAAGCTCTTTTACGATGAAATTTTGGATTTTAAAGTTCGCCTCATCGCCCGCGATCTGTCCATTTAGCTCGCCGCCTGCGACCTTGGAATTTATGGTCGCAAACAGGCTCTTGCCATCGTGCGAAAGCTCGCCCGTCGCGGCAATCTTGCCGTTTAGTCTGCGATTTAAGAAAAATTCTAGTCGCTGCAGGCTCGGGATCAGCAGCGCGTAGTTTGCCTTAAGCGCTTTGTTTTTGAGCTCGTAAGTGCCGTTTAGGCTCTGAAGCTGCGCCAGATCGGAGTTCGCACTTACGCTAAAGTTCGCGACGGAGTTTTTGATATTTGTCTGCGCCTGCGCGTCCGTTTTCAGATCGCCTGAGAAGCTCTTGCCCGTCGCGCCGTCTAAAAATTTCTTAAAAATTACGCCGTTGGCAAGCGAAATTTGCGCCGTGCCGTTAATGCCGTCTTTTAAGCTTAATTTCGCATCGCCGTTTATCGTGCCCTCTCCGATGGCGCTACCGTAAAACAGAGCCGAAAGCACGGCTAGATTTAGATTGCTTGCCTTAAGTTTCAGATCGCTTAAATTCCCGCTCGCATTCAGGTTGCCGCCCATAGCGTTTAAATTTAAGTTTAGATTTTTAAGCTCATTTTGCGCTAGAGCCGCGCTAAGCTCGCCATTTGCCTTGCCTTGTAGTTTCACTCCCAGGACGTTTTGCAGCGCGGCTAGATCGTTTGCGTTTAGCTTCGCAGACAGCTCGCCGTTTTTGTTTTTCAGGTCAAATTTGGCCTCCGTATCCGCTTTAAGCGCGTCTTTAAACGCTGAAATTTGCGAGTTTGAAAGCTCAAGCGTAGAAAAATCGGTCTTTAAATTTCCGTTTGCTTTAATGTCGCCAGAAATTTTACGTCCGATAAGGCTTTCGAGCTTCGCTAGATCGGGCAAGCTTAGATTAAAATCTGAGTTTAAAGTTTTGCTTTTCAGATCAAATTCCGACTTTTCGGCGCTAATTTTGCCTAGCGTCGAATCGATCTTGCTTGCTGCTCGCAGGATGTCATTTTGCGCCGTGATGTCTGAGTTTAGCGCGATCTGCACGCCCTTTGGGATGGAGATATTCATATCTTTAAACGCAGATTCGTTTAGGATTAAATTTGAGCTTTTGATGCTCGCGTTGCCCTCTGCGCCGCCGCTGCTAGCCTTGATGTCTGAAAGCACGTCGATATTTCCTTTGGCGTAGATCGGCAGAGAGGCCACGGCAAGGGCTTTTTCGACGTTTAGAGCTTTAGCGTCGATTTGCAGATCAAGCGGTTTGAGGTCTTTTAAATTTGCTAAAAATTTTACGTTGCTATCAAAAATCCGCCCGCTGCCGTTGATGCCGAATTTGTCAAGATCGCCTAAAATTTGCCCTTTGAGGCTTAGTCCTTCGCTCGTTTTTATGCCGAGTTTGGCTAGATCGTGCGCATTTGCATCGTAGCTAAGATCGAAAGAGCGCGCAAAAAGCGAGTATTTGCCCTTTACGTTTACGTTCGCAGCGTCATTTACGTTGGCGCTAATGTCCAGATCGCCGAAATTTAGATCGAATTTCTCAAGCTTCACGTCAAGGCCACTTTTTTCTTTAATCAAATTTTCTATGTAAGGCTTAGTAAGATTGTTGCCAAAATCGCTGAAAAATAGGCAGCCCGCGCCTACGATAAGCAGGATTAAAATTCCTGCGATTATGCCGAAAATTTTCATTTCGTCCCCTTAAAATTTAAAATTTGAGGGTATTATAGCCCTTAAAATTTAACGTTTGAAATCTCAATACTTGAGTTAAAATCACTAAAGTTTTATAAAAATTTTTCATAAACTATTGACAAGATTTTAAATTTTGCATATAATCTTAGCACTCAAACACATTGAGTGCCAATTTTAGAAATCACAAATCAAAGAAAGGACTGAAATGAAATTTCAACCACTTGGCAAGCGCGTTCTAATTGAGCGCGAGGAGGAAACCAAAAAAACCGCTTCGGGTATTATCATCCCCGACAATGCTTCAAAAGAGAAGCCTTCGACCGGTAAAATCGTAGCCGTCGGCAGCGAATGTGAAGGTGTCAAAAATGGCGATACCGTTGCCTTTGCGAAATACGCAGGCAGCGAGATCAGCTTAGATGATAAGAAATTTCTTATCTTAAATTTAGAAGATGTTTTAGGCATAATTAAATAAAGAAGGATTGAAAATGGCAAAAGAGATTATTTTTTCAGACGACGCAAGAAACAAACTCTACGCGGGCGTGAGAAAGCTAAACGACGCTGTAAAAGTTACGATGGGACCTCGCGGTCGCAATGTCTTAATCCAAAAGAGCTTCGGCGCTCCTGCGATCACAAAAGACGGCGTAACCGTCGCTAAAGAGATCGAGCTAAAAGATACGCTAGAGAATATGGGCGCTTCTTTGGTGCGCGAAGTAGCGAGTAAAACCAACGATCAGGCAGGCGACGGCACTACTACAGCAACCGTGCTAGCTCACGCGATCTTTAAAGAGGGCCTACGCAACGTAACTGCGGGCGCAAATCCGATCGAGGTTAAACGCGGTATGGATAAATTTAGTGCTGCGGTTATTGAGGAGCTAAAAAAATCATCTAAAAAAGTAAGTGGCAAAAAAGAGATCGCTCAGGTTGCTACGATCTCTGCCAATAACGACAGCGCGGTGGGCGATCTGATCGCAGACGCTATGGAAAGAGTCGGTAAAGACGGCGTTATCACTGTCGAAGAGGCGAAATCTATCAACGATGAGTTAAACGTAGTCGAGGGAATGCAGTTTGACCGCGGCTATCTAAGCCCGTATTTCATTACAAATGCCGAGAAAATGCTAGTCGAGCTAGCTTCTCCACTAGTGCTTCTATTTGACAAAAAAATTACAAATTTAAAAGATCTACTTCCGGTTTTGGAGCAGGTTCAAAAAAGCGGCAAACCGCTTCTAATCATCGCCGAGGATATCGAGGGCGAGGCGCTTGCGACCTTGGTCGTAAATAAACTTCGCGGCGTGTTAAACATCTCTGCGGTCAAAGCCCCAGGATTTGGCGATCGCAGAAAGGCGATGCTTGAAGATATTGCGATTTTAACGGGCGGTACCGTCATCAGCGAGGAGCTTGGCAGAACGCTAGAAAGTGCTTCTATGGCCGATCTCGGACAAGCCGAGCGCATCGTGATCGACAAAGACAACACCACTATCGTAGGCGGCGCGGGCAAGAAAAAAGATATCGACGCGCGCGTTTTGCAGATCAAAGCTCAAATCGCTGAGACTACGAGCGATTACGACAAAGAGAAGCTTCAAGAGCGCATGGCTAAGCTTAGCGGCGGCGTTGCGGTCATCAAAGTGGGCGCTGCGACCGAAACCGAGATGAAAGAGAAAAAAGACCGCGTGGACGACGCTCTAAACGCAACTAAAGCAGCCGTGGACGAGGGTATCGTAATCGGCGGCGGTGCTGCGCTAATCAGAGCGGGACTTAGCGTAAAACTAGCCCTAAGCGGCGACGAGCTTATCGGCGCAGACATCGTTAAGCGCGCGCTTTTTGCTCCACTTCGCCAGATCGCAGAGAATGCGGGATTTGACGCAGGCGTCGTAGCTAATAAGGTCGAGCAAGGCTCAGACAAAAAATTCGGCTTCAATGCCGCAAACGGCGAGTATGTCAATATGTTTGAAGCGGGCATCATCGATCCTGTTAAGGTTGAGCGCATCGCACTTCAAAACGCGGTCTCTGTCGCAAGCCTACTTCTAACGACCGAAGCGACCGTAAGCGAGATCAAAGAGGAGAAACCTGCAATGCCTCCAATGCCTGATATGGGCGGAATGGGAGGCATGGGCGGAATGATGTAGCCCCATAGGAGCGCGTCATTCGGCGCTCCTATACGCCTTGCTGTGGCGCTGTGAGATTTTGCAGCGTTCCGCAATGCCTTTGTGCGGCGATATTGTAGCTACACGCCGCTAAAATGATATGTGCCGCGTTTTTAGATACGTCTGAAGCGCGGCGATTTATTATGAATTAACGATTAAGTGGTGTAATTTTTAATCGCCGCATGATCTCGCAAATTTCGTATCTCACCGCAAATTTGCAGTTTTGCCGCATTATCCTTTAAAATTAAAAATTTTATCTGAGCTTACTTTTTACCTTAAATTCTGACTTGCCGCTCAAAATCTAAGCGCAGAATTCTAAAACTTTAAAATTTTTCAGCTCTCCTTCTTAAGCGCTTACAAGATAAAATTTTTGCCGTAACGTCATATTTTTAGTGTGATAAAATTCTATTGCCAAACAGAATCCTAGCTGCGGAATTTTTAAAGCTTAGCCTTTATCCAGATTTTTGTTTGACGATACAGCTTTGAATTAATAGCCAAAATTTCATAGTCTCACTCATTAAATTTAACGCGGCTTAATCTAAGCTTTGCTAAATTTCGCCTAAAATCCATGGAAAGGAAAACGATGAAAAATTTAGCTCGTATTTTTTTAATTGCGTTCATTTTGGCGAGCTTCTCTAGCGTTTTTGCTGCGCAGCAAAGCCACAAATCGCCCGCCGCGTTGCAAAACCATAAATCTAAAATTTCATCTCAAAATTTGCGAGCCAAAGATCATTCGAGCAAAAATATAGCGGCAAGATCCTCTGCCGAGCCGCATGCTAAAAAATCTGCAAATGCTAAAAGCCTTTCAAAATCCAAGCTCACAAAAAATACGCGTGCGTCTAGGAATTTCGCTAAAAATTTCACGCAAAAAAGTGCGAAAAATTTCACTAAAAATCCCGGGCAAAATTCCGCATCGCATCCTGCGAGAAATAAAGCATCTAGGCGCCCGGCTAATCAATCAAGCAGTCAGAATGGAGCTAGCAAGAGCTTAGTTGCGACGCTGATGCGTTTGCCAAAGACCCGTATCTATGAGGATGAGGCGCCAAGCGCTCGCGATACGGAGCAAACTTACAGAGGCATAGATATGCGGAGAAATGCAAGCGCGCAAACTCACGGAGGTGCGGATGATCAGGCCGGCAAAACCGTAGACGCACAAGCTCGCAAATTAACGACGACTCGAATTGCACAGCCGCAAGCTCGCTACGGCTATAGTGCAACTCGTTCTGGCGCTATGGGGCATACAGCTGCATCTCATTCGAGCGCCACGAAGTATACGGCTCGTCAAAATGCCCGCGCGCCCTATCTTCCCACATCTGCTCGCTCTAGCCGTGCGATAGGGCGCCCTAGCGGTAGCGCGCTTAGTAAGATGTCGTCGCCAAAGCGGGGTAATGCGCTAGGGCAAGGTGCTGCGATGCGTTATGATGAGCGTTGGGCGAAGCCCGCTCCACAGCCTTACGAGCCTGCGCCTGAGACCGAGAAAAAGCGCGGGCTGATATTTTCGTCGCAGTGGGGCCCCGCCGCGCCGAAAAGCAAGTGGCAGCAGCACGAAGCCCCGACGGATGACGCTTCGTCGCGCAATGAGTCGGTGATGGATATGCTGCAGGACAAGATGAGCAGGGTCAAGGTGAATATGGAGCTGGTGCGCTAGCCTAGGCGGCACGCCAGCGCAATTTCATATGCGTAGGCGGGTTAATTTTGCTGCCTCTGTAAGAACGGCGCTTGCAGCGCGAAAACATGAACGGCTAATGTTTCTTCGGATTTACTGCCGTGCGAAACAATGCCCTAATGCTGCAATTAAAGATAAAATTTTTATATTTCATCTACGGGCTTTGAATTTCACGGCTACATGCCGTGCTGTTAGGATAAATCAGACTGCACTAGTTTTGCGCGAGCGGGCACTGCGACGATACTGTGGGTAAAATTTCGCCGAAATTTTAAGAGCTTAATTTCGTAATTTTGCATTGTAGGACTTCGCTTGCCTGCCAAGTTTGCGGAATTTTGCTTGGCTGCGTGGTTTGTTAAATTTCGCTTGTCATAAAATTTTGTAGAGTTTCGCTTGCTGCTGGAATTTTTAGAATTTTATTAGATGGCGGAATTTTATAGAACTCTATTCGCTCAAATTCCGCGGCAAAATGAAATTTTTTGCAAGCGTAAAAGTAAAATTTAGCGAGTGAAATTATGTAGGCGAAATTCTGCGGCGGCTGGCGAGCGCGAATTATTAAATTTTAACCCCGTTTTGAATAAAATAGCGCAAAAAATTCTAAAGGCTTAAATTTGAAAAATCGCTATCCGACCCGCCAAATCTCCGTCGGCTCCGTCAAAATCGGCGGCGGCGCGCCCATCTCCGTGCAGTCGATGAGCTTTTCTAAAACGAAGGACGTGGAGGGCACGCTAGAGCAGATTAACCGCCTGTATTTCGCGGGCTGCGACATCGTGCGCTGCGCCGTGCTTGATAAGCAGGACGCCGACGCGCTCGCACGCATCAAAAAAAGCTCGCCGCTTCCCATCGTAGCGGACATCCATTTTAATTTTCGCTTGGCGCTGCAGGTTGCGGAGTTTGTCGATGCTATCCGCATAAACCCCGGCAATATCGGCGGCAAGGATCGTATCAAGGAGGTCGTGCGCGCGTGCAAAGCTCGCAGCCTGCCCATCCGTATCGGCGTAAATTTGGGCTCGCTTGAGGAGCGGTTCGAGCAAAAATACGGCCGCAGCGTCGAGGCGATGGTGCAAAGCGCGCTGTATAACGCCGCGCTGCTTGAGGATGAGGACTTTAGCGACATCGCGATCTCGCTTAAGACCTCCGACGCGCCGAGCACGGTGGCTGCGTATCGCGCGCTGCGCCCGCTGTGCGAGTATCCTTTTCATCTGGGCGTGACCGAGGCTGGGACGAAATTTCACGCGAGCATCAAGAGTGCGATCGCGCTGGGCACGCTTCTGATGGAGGGGATCGGCGATACGATGCGCGTGAGCATCACGGGCGAGCTTGAGGAGGAGATCCGCGTCGCGCGCGCGATCCTGCAGGATACGGGCGTGCAAAAAAGCGGCGTCAATATTATCTCGTGCCCTACCTGTGGGCGTTTGCAAAGCGATCTGCTAAGCGCGATCAAAATCGTCGAAGAAAAAACCGCACATATCAAAACACCGCTAAATATCAGCGTCATGGGCTGCGTCGTAAATGCGATCGGCGAGGCGAAGGGCGCGGACGTGGCGATCGCGTTCGGCAACGGGCGCGGCATCGTGATGCGACACGGCGAAGTGGTCGCCAAACTCGATGAGAGCAAGCTCGTGGAGCGGTTTTTGCAAGAGGTCGAGGACGAGGTGCGGGTTCGCGAAGGAGCGTGAGAGCTGCGGGGCCCCTAGCCGGTTAAAGCCGCTATGATTCGTGGCTTGGGTATCTCGGCTCTGAATTTTGGAGCGCTTGGCGAGTTGTAGTTTGCTCGGCGTTTTAAGGTGCTCTCAGGCTCATCGCGGTTCGTTTAGGTTCATAGGTACAGCGCGTCTGAGGCGTGAAATTTTAAAATTTCATCCTTAAGACGGCGCTTTTAAATTTGAGCCTTTAGGAATACGGCTTGAAATTTTAGTGCTGGAATTTCGTATTAGATTTTTGAGTTTAAAATTTTAGCTTTAAAATTTGGGCTAAAATTTCGGCTCCGAAATTTTGCCTTGAAATTTCATTTCAAAATTTTAATTTCGAGATTTGAAGCAAAATTTTATAGTGCAGAATTTACCGCGCGAAATTTTAAGCGGTAGAATTCCGTGCCGCAAAGCGGAATCTTGACAGACAAAATTCCGATACGCCGCGAAATTTCATCCGGCTGGATTTCGTCCTGCACCTAAATTTAAGGCGAGCGAAATTCTAAGAGTCAAAATTTCAAAGGGCGAAATTTCAAGCCAGTGGAATTTCAAAGGCGAAAATTCCGAGGATGAAATTTGAGATAGCAAAATTTAAATCGGGCAAAATTATACAAATTCCGCCCGATAGAATTTTGCTAAGAGGCGAGATTTCAATTCTATAAAATTTAAAATTATCGCGCCGCAGAGATTTGCGGAAGCGAGCTTGAAATTTTATAGAATTTAAATGCGAAACGAGGGGAAGCGATGGCAACGAAGCAGAATGTGCCTGCAAATTTATACGATCTGGATATGGAGCGCGCGATCTTAAGCTCGCTTTTGCAAAACGAGGACGCATACGGCGAGCTGAGCGAGATAATCTCGGTCGGTGATTTTTTCTACAAGCCGCACGCCGACATCTACGAGGCGATCGTCAAATGCTCCTCGCACAACGAGCCGATCGCGCCGAGCTTCGTTAAAAAATGGCTAGCCGAGCGCTACGACGATGGCGCATTTACCGAGGTCGTAGCCACTAGCGGCGTGGTCGACGCCCCAAAATACGCGCTCGAACTGCGCGAAAAATCGATCAAGCGCTCGCTAATCAAGGTCGCGCACGAGATCCCTTCGATGGTAAACGAAGCCGTGCGCAGCAAAGACACCGCCGATAAAATCAGCTCTAAAATTTACGAGCTCATCGACGAGGAGCGCCACGGCGGCATCAAAAAATCGCACGAGATCATCGCTGACGTGGTAGAGGAGCTGAAACGCCAAAAGGCGCTCGTAGGCTCGGAGCTCGTGGGGCTTGATACGGGCTTTCGCTTCCTAAACGACTGCACGAAGGGGCTAAAGCCCGGCGAGCTCATTATTATCGCCGCCCGCCCCGGCATGGGCAAGACCGCCTTTGCGCTAAATTTGATGATGAAAACGCTGCAAAGCGGCAAAGGCGTCGTATTTTTCTCGCTCGAGATGCCCTCCGTGCAGCTGATGTATCGCATACTAAGTGCGCTTAGCTCTATCCCGCTAAGCGACATAATGAGCGCCAAGCTCAGCGACGACGACTGGACGCGCTTCAACGACGCTTGCGACGCGGTGCTGAATATGCCGCTTTTCGTCTATGACAGCGGCTATGTAAACATCCATCAAGTCCGCACCCAGCTGCGCAAGCTCAAATCCGCAGACGCCAACATCGAGCTTTGCGTGATCGATTACATCGGACTTATGACGAGCACGAGCAACTACTCCGAGCGCCACCTGCAAATCGCCGAAATTTCACGCGGACTCAAGCTCTTGGCGCGCGAGCTAAACATCCCGATCATCGCGCTGTCGCAGCTAAACCGCTCGCTTGAGGCGCGCTCGAACAAACGCCCGATGCTAAGCGATCTGCGCGAAAGCGGCGCGATCGAGCAGGACGCCGACATCATA
This sequence comes from uncultured Campylobacter sp., assembly GCA_963520005.1. Taxonomy (GTDB): domain Bacteria; phylum Campylobacterota; class Campylobacteria; order Campylobacterales; family Campylobacteraceae; genus Campylobacter_B. Next base: position 51,899 of record CAUQPS010000008.1, on the reverse strand, counting down.
CTTTTCGTCTATCGCGACGAGGTTTATAAAGAGCAGATGGAGCGCGAGCGCATTTCGCGGCTGGAGGCCGAGGGCAAGGACGCAGGCGAGCCCGTGTTTAGGCGCAACGACTATCAGGAAAAAGCCGAAATAATCGTCGGCAAAAACCGCTCGGGCGAGGCGGGCAGGACGATCGAGGTGGGCTTTCAGGGCAGATTTACCCGCTTTGTCGATACGAGCTTCGGCGGCGAGCCCAGCGAGAGCGCAATTTTCAACGAAAACGACAATCTCGACTACGTCTCGCAGCTGCAAGATCAGGGCTTTGAGGAGCCTGCTGCGCCGCGCCTCGATACGGCGCAGAATTTGCAGCAGAATTTAACGCAGAATTTTAATGAAGCGCAAAATTTTAACGAAGCGCAAAATAGCGGCGTAAGCTTAAATGAAAGCTCCGCTAGCGCTCGAAACCCCGGAGTAAATATCGATTTTGACGAGATGCCTAGTTTCGGCGAAAGCGGTGATGAGCAGGACAGCGAGGAGATAGACGGCGAGTCTAAGCTTAGCGCAAAGCAGGGCTTGGCAGAGGTTCGTCGCGCGGTACAGGACGCACAGCAAAAGCAAGAATTTCAGGGGCAAAATTTAGATGATGTAATAGCGGGCATCGTCGCGCCTCAAACAGAGCACATGCGTGGAAATTCGGCTGATGCGCAGCGGAACGTAAAGAGTGCGGAGGGCGCAAAAGACGCGCGGCAAGGCGCAGAGGGCGTAGCGGGCGCGTCGCGAGGAGCGGAGAGTATGCAGCGAGAGGATGCCTCGTATTTTGAGGGTGATGATAGCTATGAGGGCGACGAGCCGCCTCTTGAAGCGCAAGAGCGGCAAAACGGTGCAGACGAGGCGAAATTTAAACCCGCACCGCCTTTAAATATCGAAGAGATGGGCATTCCAAAGATCAATGAGGCAAACAGGCTCGATGACGACGACGCGCCGCTGGATCTGTGAAATAGCGCTTAGGCTCGCGCTGATCGTTAGCGTTTTTTGCTTCGCGCTTTACGCGCAGGATTTGGACGACGCGGGCTTTTGCGCGCTGGCGGCGTTTTGGGCTTACGCGCTATTTCGGGTGCTATTTAGCTTTTTTTACGAGGCTAAGCAGCGCGCCAATGCAGCGCTATTTCGCAGCGGCGGGACTTTGATTAAAATTTTTAGAGGCAGGTTGATAAGCGGGGTTTTAGCCTTCGCGGGCGCGGTCCTCTTGAGCGTCACTTTGGCGCTAGGCCTAGCCGATCTGCGCGGCGCGGCGCTGTTCGTGACGCTAGCGGCGCTGCCAGCGGGGCTTGCTCTGATGCGTCTGGCGGTGCTTAAGATCAGCATAAAAGAGATTAAAAATCCTAGAATTTTATCGCTCAAACTTAGTATTTTGCTGCTCGCAGTACTTGCCGTAGCGGTAAATTTCGCCATAAATTTAGCCTATTTGCGGCTTGCAGACGCTGTGGATACAGCTGCGCACTCTTTAAATTCCGCGATAAATTTTACTCCGCCTGCCAGCACCGCTTCATTCGCCGAAGACTACGCGAGGAATGACGCTTCCGCACCCGTCGGAAATTTTGCAACAGATAATTCCGCTAATTCCGCTAAAAATTTTGCGATAAATAACGCTGCCATAGTTGTCGAAAATTCCGAGACGGATAATGCCGTCAAGTTTGCGCCGGACGCCGCCAAAAAACCTACCGCTTCGCCCGCAAATTTTAAAGCGGATTCTGCCAGGGCGGTGCACGCCTCGGCTGAAAATTCTAAGGCAAATACCGCCGTTGTGCTGCAAATCAACGCTAAAAATTCTACGACTAGCCCCGCCGCAGCGCAAAATTTAGCCCAAAATCCCGCCGCACCGAGTATGGCTGCCGACAGTTCCGCTGGAAAATCCGCGACCAGCTCTGCATCAATCCCTGAAATTTTTGAAATTTTAAAATCTACCGCGCCACAAGCGCACTTTGGATCCGCTCTGTTAAATGAAATTTACGCTTTGAAATTTTATAAAAACGCGCTGTTTGATCTGGCGCTGTCGCAGAGCCCTAGCGCGCTAAAAATCGCTCTTTTGTTTCTGATCTGCGCGGGAGATTTCCTCTTTTACTGCGCGATCTTGCATCTTTGCGCCTTCGTGCTTTTTATGCCGCGAGCCACGTCCGCGCCCAAAATAGGGCGCTTTAGCGGCACGATCTTTGCGCTTGTCTACGTCACGCTGTGTTTGATCTGCGCCGCGCAGACGCGCACGGCAAGGGGCGAAGCCGAGGGTGCGCACCCTAAAAGCGCGGTCGAGACGGGCGTGCAGATCGTGCTGCAAAGCGGCGAGCGGCTGATCTTAAGCGCTCGCGAGGCGGATGCGCTAAGAGGCGAGCTAAATGCCACGCGCTTCGCCGCGGAAGCAAACGCCGCGTCCGCGCTGAATAGCTACATCGACGCTGTTTACGCCGAGGGCGCGAGGCTTAGCGCGCAGAAAATGGCGGATTTCAATTACTCGTTTTTGAGCGATTATCTGGTGCTGTGGCACGGCGTGTGGGACGATGACGCGGGGGCGTATCTGAATGAGAAATTTGCGCTCTTCGTAAGCGAAAGCTTTCCGAAAGATTTTGGCGAAAATATCGCTAAAATCGCTGCGGCGAACGTCAAAAACTATGAGAACTCGCTGAATTTTACGCTCAAAAAATACGGTGCGAAAATCGATCTCAACGTCACGCAGAGCTTCAGCCTAAAAAGCAAGGCGTATCGCGCGAGCGGGACGGGGCTAGGGGCGCTGGGCGGCGTGCTGGGCGCAAAGCTGATAAGCAAGAGCCTCGCTAAAACTGCGGCCAAGACGGGCGCGAAGACCATTACCAAGGCGGGCGCCAGCGCGACAAGCGGTAGTGCGGGGCTCGTGTGCGGTCCGGGCGCGGTGGTGTGCGTGCCTGCGTTTGCCGTGGCTACGTGGTTTGGGCTGGATTTTGCGTTTGCCAAGGGCGACGAGGCGCTCAATCGAGAGGAGTTTGAAGCTGCGATCGTGCGCGATATGATGGCGGCGAAAGAGGAGCTAAAGCGCGCGCTGGCGCAGGATTTCAACGCGACGATAGATGAAATTTCGAGCGAAATTTTAAATTTAGATGGGAAGTAGGGCGACGGATTATGCCCGCGCGACTTAGACCTGTTGCGAGCGAAATTTTACGGCGGATTATAGAGTTTTTGTGCGTGGCGGCCGGCGAAATTTTAAAATTTAACCTAAGCGTAGGCGGCGGGTGTCATGCATCAAAATGGGCGGCTCGACAGTCAGTTCGGCAGATGCGAAACAGTAGCGAAACTAGCGGCAATAAAAAGAAGCGACACAAAACGAATAGCGTAGCAGATGTGCAATAAACAGCGCCTCGAGCGAGGAATTTTATAAAATTCTATTTCGCTTTGCTTGCTTTGCCGCACCTGCGCGATTTAAATCGGTTGCGAGCGAAATTTTGCAACGGGTTATGAAATTTTTGTGCGCAGCGCACGGCGGAATTTTAAAATTTTATCTAAGCGCAAGCGGGTGGGATTACGGCGCACTTATTGCGCCGCCGTGCCTCTTAAATTTTTTAAGAAGCAGCTAAAAATTTTTATATATAATCGCCGCTTAAAATAAGGAGTGCTAATGAAAAAATTCTATCTTAAAATTTCGTTATTTGCGTTTATAACGGTATTTGCGGCAATTCCCGCTGCGGCACAACCGCCTTTGGTAAGCTTAATAGAATTAGAGAATTTTAAAAATGAAGAGCAAAGGACGCTTTTGAAATCCTGTGATTACGGCGAAGGTAAATATAGCTCATGCAATAAGCTCGTTGAAATTTTATCTAAAGAGTGCGACGACGATAGGCGTTATTTAAGTTGCGAATTAAATGCGCTTCTTTTATTGACATTAAATAGAGACGAAGAAGCTATAAATTATCTTGTTAAAAGTTGCGATGCAAATTTAATGACGAGTTGCTTATGCCTTAATTGGGAAGATCTGTATTTCACCGGAAATACGGATAGAGTTTTAAAAAGCTTTAAAAAAATATGTAGTATGGATTCGGAATCTGCACATGAGTATTGCGGATTTTACGATGAACTTAAAATTTGTATGGAAGATAAAGAGTGCAATCCAAGAGGAAAAATGAAAGAAATTTATAATAAACTATATGGGGAGTTGAAATGACAAGGCTATGCTTTATATTTTATTCTATGATATTTTTAGTTTCTGTCGCAATGGCTGGTAAGCCTACGGCTGAAGAGGAAAATCTTTATAACGAATGCGATAAAGGAAACGGAAAATACAGCTCATGCACTAAGCTAATAGAAATTTTATCCGAAAAATGTGATAGCGGAGATATGATCGGATGTGCCGATGTGGGTTATATTATGGGCTTTGAACTGGGTATGCGTGAAGCCTCGGTTGCGCCATTAGATAAATCTTGCAAGGCAGGTATTGCAGCCTCTTGTTTTAACCTAGGAATTCATGATATTGCGATAAGAGGCAATGTCAAAAGAGCGGCGCATAATTACGCTATAGCTTGCGAAAAATATTCAGAGCGCTTGGAAGAAGAAAGAATATTTAAACTAAAGTCTTGTGCGCTAAAGACGGCTTTAGAAAACTGCTTACGAGATGAGGAGGAACACGATCCCGTAAAGTGTGCGAAAAAAGCCTTTTGGGAAATAAGCGATAAATACGACGCAAATTCAACCAAGGAGTAAAAGATGGCAAATCCAAAGAGGGGCAAAGAGCAATAATGAAAAAATTCTATCTTAAAATTTATATACTCACGTTTATGGTGGTATTAATAGCCATCCCCGCTGCAGCAAAATCGCATTTGACAAGCTTGATAAAGTTAGAGGATTTTAATAACGAAGAGCAAAGAGCGCTTTTGAAATCCTGCGATTACGGTGACGGAAAATATAGTTCGTGCAATAAACTCGTTGAAATTTTATCTAAAGAGTGCGAGAACGGCGATATGCGCTCATGTACTATACAGAGTGATCTTTTGCGATCATTACGCCGAATAGAGGAAGCTACGAAATATCTGATTAAGCTGTGTGATGCCAATAGTACATATCACTGTTTTATATTGGGTACGCTAGATATATATGTAAACGGTAATATGCAAGCAGCAATTAAAAGTCTTGAAAAAGTTTGTAATAGCGATCTTAAAGATAGAGATATAGTTTGCAAAAATATCGAGGAACTGAAAGCTTGCCTGAAAGACAAAGAGTGTAACCCTATAAAAAAAGGTAAAATTATTTTTGAAGGTGTCGAAAGGAAATTGTATGGGGAAAATTAATTTTGTATTTTATTCTATGATATTTTTAGCTTCTATCGTAATGGCTGGTAAGCATACGGCTGAAGAGGAGAATCTTTATAACGAATGCGATAAGGGAAACGGCAAATATAGCTCGTGTACTAAACTAATAGAAATTTTATCTAAAAAATGCGATGGCGGAGATATGATCGGATGCTCGGATCTTGGTTCTATATTGGGTATTGAACTCGGTATGCGAGAAGCGGCTTTTGTGCCCTTAGAAAAATCTTGCAAGGCGGGCATCGCAGACTCTTGTTTTAACCTCGGAATTCATGATATAGGTCTAAGAGGCAACATTAAAAAGGCTGTTATAAATTACACTATAGCTTGCGAAAAGTATTCAGAACGCTTGGAAGAAGAAAGAATATTTAAACTAAAGTCTTGCGCGTTGAAGACGGCTTTAGAAAACTGCTTACGAGATGAGGAGGAACACGATCCCGTAAAGTGTGCGATAGAAGCATTTGAAGAAATAACTGATAAATACAACGCAAATTCAACCAAGGAGTAAAAGATGACGAATCTAAAGAGGGGCAAAGAACGATAATGGAAAAATTCTATCCCGTAATTTTGGCGCCTTTAATAACGCAAGCCGCGACAGAGCGTAATCAAAGCGTAGCCGATAGCAAAGAGATAAAATTTACGTCGTTTTCTAATTTAAATTTATATCGTTTAGAGCGGCTGAAATGAAAGCACTATTTTTAACTCGTAATAAAACAAGCGTGCAAATGGGTGCTTGATATGAGCGAGGAGGAGGAAGAGCAAATTTTATATTTGAGGCGGTATTTAAAGCTGGGCTGCAAAGACGGTGACGCGCAAATGTGCAAGGATTTAGAAAAAACAGGGAATTAGGGCAGAATTTTAAATACTAAATTGCCCCACTTGCAAGCTCTTAAAATTTGGGCTTTAAAATTTAATCTTAATTGGGCTATAATCTTAGAATTAATATTCAAAAAGGAGTTTTTATGCAAACACAAAATAATTTTATAAACCGCGAACTAAGCTGGCTGCGCTTCAATACCCGCGTGCTGGAACAATGCAAAAAGGATATCCCGCTAATTGAAAAATTAAAATTTCTAGCAATTTACAGCACGAATTTAGACGAATTTTATATGATCCGCGTGGCGGGCTTGAAGCAGCTTTTTACCGCCGGCGTTATAACCAGCGGGGACGATGAGATGACGCCTCTTGAGCAGCTACGCGCGATCCGCTCATATCTAAGAAACGAACAAACCGAGCTTGAGCAGCAGTATTTCGGAATCCAAAAGGAGCTTTGCAAAAATGGGCTTTTTATCAAAAGCTACGACGAGCTACAGCCCGAGCTAAAGCCGGCGGCGGACGAGTTTTTCTTCTCGCAGATAATGCCCGTCATCGTCCCGATCGCAGTCGATGCAACTCATCCTTTCCCACATCTAAATAATCTCAGCTTCTCCCTTGCGGTCAAGCTCTGCGATGAGGGCGCGCCCGAGTCGGTACATTTTGGAATGATTAGGATCCCACGCGTGATCCCGCGCTTCGTGCAGGTGGCACAAAACACCTATGTGCCGATCGGCACTATCGTAAAGCGCCACGCGGAGGAGATTTTCCCGGGCTACAAGCTCATCAGCTCCGCAGCTTTCCGCGTCACGCGAAACGCCGACATAGTGATCGAAGAGGAAGAAGCGGACGATTTTATGATGATCTTAGAAGCGGGGCTTAAGCTGCGCCGTAAAGGGGCTTTCGTACGGCTTCAGATCGAAAAGGATGCCGATGCCGAGCTTTTAGAATTTCTAAATTCCCATCTTAAAATTTTTTACAAAGATATATATGAATGCGCCGTGCCGCTTACGCTGGACGGGCTTTGGGAGATCGCTTCCAATAAGGATTTTTCCTTTCTAGCTAACCCGCAATATCTACCGAAGACGCTGCCCCCCTTTAACGAAAACACCTCCGTTATGAGCGCGATGGAGAAGGAGGATATCTTGCTGATCCATCCTTACGAAAGCTTCGATCCTGTCCAAAAACTCATCAAAGAAGCCGCCAAGGGTCCAAAGGTCATCTCGATCCGCATGACGCTATACCGGGTGGAGAAAAACTCCCCGATCGTCCAGAGCCTGATCGAGGCCGCAAGCGACGGTAAGCAGGTGACGGTGATGGTCGAGCTTAAGGCGAGGTTTGATGAGGAAAATAACCTGCACTGGGCGAAGGCGCTCGAAGACGCTGGCGCGCATGTCATCTACGGTATCACGGGCTTTAAGGTCCACGCCAAGGTAACTCAGATCATCAAAAAAGAGGACGGCAAATTAAAATTTTATATTCACTTAGGCACGGGCAACTATAACGGCTCGAGCGCTAAAATTTATACCGACGTGAGCTTTTTTACCTGCGGCGACCGCTTCGACAAGGACACGACGAATTTCTTCCACATCCTCTCGGGCTACAACAAAAACCGCAAGCTGGACAACCTCTCTATGTCGCCGATGCAGATCAAAGAGCGGCTTTTAGCGATGATAAAAAATGAGGAGAAAAAAGGCTCCGCCGGCAGGATCATCGCTAAGATGAACGCTCTTGTCGACGGCGATATGATCAAAGCGCTATATAAGGCAAGTGCGGCGGGCGTAAAGATCGATCTGATCGTGCGCGGCATCTGCTGCTTACGCCCGGCGCTTAAGGGCGTTAGCGAAAATATCCGTGTGATCTCGATCGTCGGCAAATACCTGGAGCACGCTAGAATTTTTTATTTCGCGCACGCGCAGCCTAGCCTATACATCGCGAGCGCGGATTGGATGCCGCGAAATTTAGAGCGCAGGCTGGAGCTGATGAGCCCGATTTACAACGAAAATCTGCAAAACAAGCTCAAAGAAATTTTAAAGCTTCAGCTAAGCGACAACGAGCTCGCATTCGAGCTACAAAGCAGCGGCGAGTACCGAAAGATCACGCCGAAAAAGGGCGAAGATAAGATCGACGATCAAGAATTTTTAGAAGCTTATTTTAGTAAAATTTATAAAAATATTCGCAAGCACGATGAAAGCGGCACTGCGCTAACTAAGCTTTTAAAAGAGAGCTAGGCGCCTAGAAATTTTGCGTCGTTTGGGCTAGCTATTCGCTAAGCCCTCGCGCAGACCGAGATCATAAAATATTAGATGCAGAATTTTGCGCCGTGAATGCGCGAGTAAATTTACAGAAATTTCAAAGGGATTAAATGAAAAGATATCTTTATCTAGCCGTTATAGCTATGTTTTGTATGGGCGGAGTCTTTGAAGACGCGGACAAGCTCTATGAGGACGGCGATTATTTTAAAGCGATAAAAATGTGGCAGCGCAGCTGCGACGGCGGAGATACGCGAAGCTGCTATAGGCTCGGGGGTTTATATAAATTCGGCATCAACACTACGCAGAGCTATCAAAAGGCAGCGGAGGTTTATAAAAAAACTTGCGATGGCGGGGATATGACCGGCTGCTATGAGCTTGCAGGACTATACTTCGAAGGCTATGGTGTTAGACAAGATTATCAAAAGGCGGCGAGCTTGCATCAAAAGGCTTGTGACGGCGGCAATATGTTTTCGTGCAATTTGCTTGCAATTTCATACGAATCCGGTATCGGCGTCCCAAGAGACAAGCACAAGGCTATGGTTTTGCGTCAAATGATTTGCGATAACGGTGATGCAGATATGTGCAATAACCTTGCATATTTATATAAAAACGGCGACAAGGTCGAGCAGGACTTGCAAAAGGCAGAGAGCTTATATAAAAAAGCGGCTATTTTGTACCAAAAGAAAGCTCAAATAAATCAAAGGAAATGCGATGAAGGCGACTTATATGAGTGCCAGCGCCTAGCGGATCTATATATAGATGGTAGGGGCGTAGAGAAGGATTTCAAAAAGGCTGTGGATTTATACCAGAAGGCTTGTGATGGCGGCAGGGCGGCGGCGTGCTTGACTCTGGGAGACTTTTACAAAGCAGGTAATTACCAAAAAGCAGAAAGCCTATATCAAAGCGGGCTAAATTTGCTTAAAAATACTTGCGAGAGCGGGGATGCGGACTCGTGTAGTTATCTCGGGGATTTATACAAAAATGGATGGCACATTAAACAAGATAGATCCTTAGCAAAAGAATTTTACGGGAAAGCATGCGATTTAGCAGAGCAGATCGGCTGCGACGAATACAAGCAATTAAACGAAGCGGAACTCATCGATGATAAGCACGACATCGCACCGAGCGCGCCTTAATCCGTGAAGCTTGCATGCTTGCGCACAAACAAGGCTACGCAATCAGCGAGCTATCAAATTTTTAGAATTTTAAAATTCTAAATTTTATAAATTTTCTTAGGCGCAGCTTCCCAGAAATACTAATCTGCCATGATACCAGCTATATACTGCGCGTAGATAAAATTCCGCTCACTTATGATAAAATTTTGAAATTTCTCAAGTTGGAATTTTAAAATTTACTCACCGTCTCATCGCATGCATTTAATAAAAATACTTTTAAATTTAAAGTAAAAATTTGTAATTTTAAAAAATGTAAATTTAAGAGATAAAGGCGTAAGCCAAAGAATTCTTTAAATTTAATTAAATTTTATAACTATAAATGATAAATAAATTCTTTTTAATTTAAATTTAAAGAATTTTTCACTAATATACTGCTCTTTTTAATAACGCCTATGAGAAATAGTATTATAAAAGGATCAAAATGAGCTTATTTAGGTTTTCTATTGCAGCGGCGGGTGCGTTTTTTTTTTGGGTGGCAATTTTTGCTGCACAGTATGGTTGCTAATTTAGATCCAAAATTTTTGGGCTTATCATTTTTTTGGTAATTGTAGAAAGCGACCCGCTTACCAAAAAAGTCGGCGAAACGAAAAAGAGCGCCAAGCAACTCGCCAAAGAGCAAGTTAGCGATAGTAGAGATATGGTTCGTCACGAAACCGGCGTTTCAGTTGTCGAAAGCGGAAGATTCGGTGCTAGTGGCTACTCGATCCGCGGAGTAGATGAAAACCGCGTAGATATAAGTATTGATGGACTTCGCCAAGCAGAAACGTTAAGCTCGCAAGGTTTTAAAGATCTATTTGAAGGATACGGAAACTTTAATAACACTAGAAACGGCGTTGAGGTTGAAAACGTAAGACAGGTAGATATCACTAAAGGTGCAGATTCGGTAAAAAGAGGCTCGGGCGCGCTAGGTGGCTCAGTAGCGTTTGAGACAAAGGATGCGAGAGATTATCTAACGGAGAAGGATTGGTATTACGGATTTAAGCGCGGGTATCAAAGTGCGGATAGACAAAACTGGCAAAGCCATGCAGCTGCAGTTCGGTTTAAGTGGTTTGATCTTTTGGCTATTCATACTGATAGAGAAGGACATGAACTAAAAAACTGGGGTTATAAAGACTATGACCCAACCGTCATCAGAAAAGTTAGGGAAAAGCCCGATCCGTATAGAATTTACAAGAAAAGCACCCTTGTCAAATTTGGTTTTCAACCCACCGATACCGATAGATTTAGCCTAGGATACGATAAGTCCAATATAAAATCAGAGGGAATAGATTGGTCGAATCAATTTGCTCTTTATAATACGCAAACTCCTTGGGGTGCTCTAACTAATGACATACGACATACCAACGATAGAAGCGAAAGAAAAAACTACTCATTTTCTTATGAAAATTTTGATGAAACGCCTTTATGGGATAGCTTAAAATTTAGCTATAACAAGCAGCATATCAAACTAAAATCGAGAACGGATGAGTATTGCGAGGGTGATAATTGCGCGGGGATTTCAAATCCCGCGGGGCTTCATTTAGAAAACGGAAAGTTAGTGGATAAATACGGAGGCGAGCTGAAGCAAGGACTAAAATGGGGATTTATGCCGATAGTAACGGACAGTCGCGGAGAGGAGCTGGATACCGATATTTACGACGGGCAAGAAAACACTATGAGGGGCGGCGTCTCGGATGTCTTAGTCAATTGCGATAACTACGACTGCTCCAAAGGTATCGATCTATTCGATATGAATACGTGGAGTTATCAACACTACGATCTTACCCCTACGCCTACGCCTAACGGCAAAGGAAATTATGCGGTAATAAACCCGAAAGATAGCAACGGCGATTACCTTTTGCTGCCTACTCAACACGGATTTGTGGATAATAACTGGAAAGATAGGGATCTAATCACCGATACGAAGCAATTCAATCTAGATCTTACCAAGGATTTTAATATAAAAAGCACCGAGCATACCCTAAGCTACGGGGGTCTTTATAGTAAAAGCGATAAGCGAATGGTAAATAGACAAGGATACGGTCCCATTAATAAACAATGGTGGGCGAATACCTTTTTCGGCATATCAAATACCAATCCGTCTTTTCCTATACTAGGCACTTGGTATGCCGATAAGTGTAAATTATACAACGGAAACGACTACGTATCGCTTTGCGGTCACGAAGATGATCCTTTTAGCTTCCTTATTCCGGTTGAGACCAAAACCGGGGCGCTTTATCTGGGAGATGACTTTCGTATAAACGATGTTTTAGCCTTTGATCTTAATTATAGATATGATAAGGTTAAACACAATCCATCTTATACTCCAGGCGTTACGCCAAAAATTCCAACTGATCTATTTATCGGAATGTTTGTTCCTTATACGCCGCTTCCCGGCACTCCATCTCAAAAAGAGATAAAAGCTCATAGAGATGCTAACGCCGAAGCCAACGCCGTGTATTTGGCTTCGCAAAAGAGAAAGTATTCGGCAAACTCATATTCTTTATCTACGAATATCGATCCGCTCGATTTTTTTAGAATTCAGCTTAAATATGCAAACGGATTTAGAGCTCCTACCTCGGATGAAATTTACTTCACGTTTCAGCACCCCGATTTTTCGATATATCCGAATTTGGATTTGAAAAAAGAGACCGCAAAAACCAAAGAGATAGCATTTACTCTTCATAATTCGCCTAGCTTCGTCACTTTAAATTTATTCCAGACGGATTATAGGAATTTTATAGATCTTCAGTATCAGGGCGAGAAACAGCTTCCTTACGGAAACGGCGGAAGCAGGCTGCCTACCTCCGTGTATCAAAACGTAAATCGTCCGAAAGCGAGGGTTAGAGGAATAGAGATCGAATCGAAGCTATTTTTGGATCAAATTTGGCAGCCTCTACAGGGCTTTCATATAGGATATAAGCTAAGTATTCAAAAAGGCAGAATGGATATAGGTCACGGCAAAACCGATACGCCGATGAATGCGATCCAGCCGCGAACGGCGGTTTATAGCGTAGGCTATCAAAGCCCGGGCGATAAATACGGCGCGGATTTGTTCGTAACCGCGGTAGCTGCGAAAAAGGCGAGAGATACCTACAATATGTATTGGTACGAGCAGTATCTAGGCGGCAAAATCGTAAACGGCAAACCCGTAAGAAATAGCGAGGTGGAATGGAGAAGCGGCGGATATACGACGCTCGATTTCGTAACCTACGCCAAGCCGATCAAATATCTGACGCTTCGAGCGGGCGTTTATAATATAACCGATCGCAAATATATCACTTGGGAAAGTGCCAGATCAATAAGGCCTTTTGGAACTAGTAATCTGATAGATCAAGAAACAGGACTTGGCATCAACCGCTTTTACTCGCCGGGTAGGAACTATAAACTCACATGGGAGTTTCAGTTTTGAAATTTAATCAGGTGTTTGACATCTTATTAAAACAAAAGCCTTTGGAATCAAAATTTATAGATTTATTACTAAATTTAAAAAAGATGGTGATAGTAAATCATTTGGTATCATTTAGATTTTCAAATTTTATGTAGCGTATAAATTTCAAATTTTACGTGACGCGGCAGTCCAAAGGCTTTTTTCTGTGATGACATCAGCTTTATAATTTTGCAACGACGCTCGCGATCTTTCCATTGCTTCGAGATCGAATTTTTACCCGTGTAAATTTACCGAGCCGGAAAACATAGCGCCCGTATGTGTTCAAAATTTCGCAGGCGCACAGTCCTACACTACGCAAATCGCAGGGGAATTTTAATGCCGTGAATCTGCAAGCGTATCATCTCGCTTCCAAGCGGCGAGAGGCTTTTTGCGGCAATGTGCGTAATCTATTTCTCTTCGCTCTATCTCGCCCGCTTGTGACGACAAATCTTATAAACGCAGTGGTCCTTTAAAAATTTTAACTTTAAATTTTGCTCCAAAGCTCGCTAAATTTAAGGAAGAGCCCACACAGATAAATTGTTCTATTTTCGCGCGGCGCACGAGGTTTTTAAATTTGCGGCGCCCGTATGAAGCTTTAAAGCTCACTAAGTCTCGCCGTCGTTAGCACGCAGGGCTGATCCGGCTGGCGATCTTTTGCGCGATTTATCTCCTTGATTACTTGCTTAAAATCCCGCCGCAGTATATGTCGGCGCCGGACAAATCATAGCTTCGTTTTAAATTTAATCCTCATATCCTCTAATGCCAATATGCCTTCCCTCTATCTTAGGAACTACGGGCTTCTTTTTAAGCTTAACGCCATACAAATTAATGCCGTAAAGCTTGCTAAGGCGGATAAAATCGACGTTAAGCTCCTCTAAATCGGTATCGCGAAGATCAATGTATTTAAGACTCGTCATATCGTTTATACTCTGCGGTAATTTTTTAATTGCAGTCTCGGAGATATCTAAAATTTCTAAATTTTTTAAATTTCCGATGCTTTCCGGAAGCTGCGTAATATTTTTTCCGTGGATGTAAAGCTTCTTTAAATTATGTAGGCTTCCGATGCTCTCAGGGATTTTCGTAATGGCTTGGCTGTTAATTTCCAGCTCTTCCAAAGCATCAAGCATGCCGATGCTCTCAGGCAGACTATCTTGCTTATATCCGCTAATATCGAGCTTTTTTAAGCTTTTTAATGTGCCGATACTTTCAGGGATTTCTTGTATATTTTCAGACCAAATATCAAGCTCCTGCAAATTATGCAAATCCCCTAACTCAGACGGGATCGTCTGGACATCCGAATCTATATGAAGCCTTTTGAGCGACGGGATTTTCACGGCGAGCCGCAATCTATCATCATCCATATGGCCCCACTCCTCAAGATTGGGTAAATTTACGATGTTTTCAGGTGGAGAAGTAAAATCTTCGATCAGTTCCTTTAGGCTAGACATTCGCGAAACCTCATCTGGTAGCGCCTCTATATGCGTGCTCGTAAGATCTAAAATTTCCAGTTTTTTTAGCTCCGCCAGATGCGCAGGCAAGGTATGTAAAAAATTACAGCGATAACAGCTAAGCTTTCGCAGCTTGCTCATCCCTGCAATCTGCGGCGGCAATTGCGAAATATGCGTTTCATCCAGCTCAAGATATTCTAAATTCTTTAAATTCGCTACATTCGCGCTCAACTCTTTTACGGGGCAACGATCCAAAATCAGCGTCTTAAGATTCGGAATTTTAGAGATATTTTCACTAATCTCCGTAAATTCGGTAGCGCGTAAACCTAAATACTCAAGCTTTTGTAAATTTTGCACGCACGAAGGCAGATCCGAAACTCTCGTGCCTTGCAAATCGAGCTTTTTTAAATTTGAAAGCAAGCAAATCTCGGGCGGAACCTGTGTAACTTCATCCACTCTAATCGGCGAAACGGTCATAAAATTCGCGTTTCTGCCGAAGTCTAGCTCATCAATGTCCGCAAGCTTTTCATACAAATCCCACGTCGTAGCGATATCGCTAAAGAAGCTTATACCATAGTAATTCTCTCGCCCCTTATCGCTAAAGCGTAAGAAATCCGCCAAGTTTTGCATCTGCGTATTTTGATCCTCGCTCAGCTTTGGGCTCGACTTTAGGCGGATGTCCTGCGCATCGTTTGACATACTAATTTTAATGCCTTTAAAACCGGAGATTGATTGTATGCAGAGCGAAAAAGCAACTGCTATAAATAGCGCGATATAAATCTTTTTCATTTGAGTCGCCTTTTTAAAATTTAAAATTTTAGTATCTAGCTGCGCGATATTTATAAAATTTAAGCGACCACTTTTTGTAAGCTTGATTTAAAAATCCTAAGATCGCTATGCGCTTTGCAAATCCTATCAAATTTTAAAATTTTGGAATTTCGCCAGTATCTTAAAGGCGAGGCGAAATTCCAAATCGAAGGATGCTTGTAAATTTTATTTATACGCCTTAATCGCTTTGTCTAGGATTTTCTCGGCTTCGGCAGCGCTTGCAAAATCCTTTACTTTGACCCATTTATTCGGCTCTAAAAGCTTGTAAGTTTCGAAGAAATTTTTGATCTTATCCAGCGTAGCTTTAGGCAGATCGGCGACCCCTTTGATGCCGTCATATCGCGGATCGATCTTGCTAACCGGCACGGCAAGCAGCTTCTCGTCCATGCCGCTTTCGTCCTCCATCATCAAAACGCCGATTAGGCGGCACGGGATCACGCTGCCTGCGGCAAGCGGGTATTCGTTTAGCACCAAAACATCCGCAGGATCGCCGTCGTCTGCCAAGGTATTGGGCACGAAGCCGTAATTTGCGGGGTAAAACATCGCGCCGTATAGCACGCGATCTACGCATAGCGCGCCGCTTGCTTTGTCGATCTCGTATTTGATGTTCGAGCCGTAAGGGATTTCGATTACTGCGTTGATTTTATCGGGGTTTGAGCCCACTTTTATCTTTGAAAGATCCATAGTTTTCCTTTATTTAGAATTTAAAATTTTAATATTTTTTACGTCTATCGTCGTTTTAGTAAAATCTTTGTCGATCTCGCCGCTAATTCGCACGAGCGTATTTTCATCCACGCTCACGCCGCGCCAAACGTCATCATCGATCTCAACCTCGATGCTATCGCCGTTTTGATCCACAAATCGATAATGTTCGTGTCTGAGTTGAGATTTTATCTTGCCGTCGATTACGACAAAAGAATCATCTCTTAATTTAAGCGCCTCTTTGACGCTTAACGGTTGAGTTTGCGCCGCGGAGCCGCTTGGCACAAATCCGCCCGCGGCGAATGCAGCCGCGCACAAAACCATACTAATTAAAAATTTTCTAACCATATCTATCCTTAAATTTTAATCTCTGCGTTTGCAAACAGATTCGGAATTTTATTAAATTTAAAAACCGCTTGCGTTTAATGCTCGCATTTAAATTTACACAGCGAGTTATTTAAATTTACGCTTGAAATTGGCTATCTCACGCAACGGCAAGCTATAAATTTAAAGACGCGCTCGTATTGAAAAGCTCGTTAAATTTAAGCGCGATCTGCACCGCTTGCGATGCAAAAAAGGAGCCGGAGGCGCTTAAAATTTAAGCCGCCATCCAAGCGCGCTAGCCTAATTTTTCGATCTGCGCGGCGATTATAGCGTTTATGTCCGCTACGATCTCCTCGACCGTGCGCTCGCCGTTTACGCTGTAAAATACGCCCGCGTCGCCGTAAAATTTACGGATATCCTCGATCGGCTCTGAAAATACCGCCATGCGATTCTTAAAGACCTCCTCGTTATCGTCTGCTCCGCGAGCGCGTCCTAAAACACGCTCCTTGGCGACCTCCTCGCTAACGCACACTTCGATGACTGCGCTAAGATTTACATCATCGTCGCCTCGCAGCACCTCGTCTAGTTTATTCATCTGCTCTACGCTTCTTGGATAGCCGTCGATGATGATGAAGTCTTTAGGCGAGCTTTTAATCGCGCTAACGATAGCATTTACGACAATATCAAGCGGCACGAGATTTCCTTTAGAGATGAAGCCGTCTATCTGTTTGCCCAAAGCGCTACTGCTTGCTACCTCGGCACGCAGCAGATCGCCCGTGGAGTAGTGCTCGATGCTTTGATTCATCTGAGCGATCATACTCGCATCGGTCGTTTTGCCACTGCCAGGAGCGCCAATGATTAGAAAAAGGCTTTTCATTTTTGCTCCTTCTTATGAAGCCTAAGACCTAGCTCGCGAAGCTGCTCGTCTGTAACGACGCTAGGGGCTTTGGTGAGCGGACACTGCGCGCGCTGCGTTTTAGGAAACGCGATGACCTCGCGGATACTGCTTGAGCCGGTAACGAGCATCATCAGCCTATCAAAGCCGATCGCGATACCTCCGTGCGGAGGCGCGCCGAAGCTTAGCGCATCGAGCAGGAAGCCAAATTTCTCCCTCTGCTCCGCAGGCTCGATCTTAAGCAGCCTAAAGACCTTTTCTTGAATGTCCGCTTTGTGGATCCTGATACTGCCACCGCCAAGCTCGATGCCGTTTAGCACGACGTCGTAGGCAATCGAGGTAATATCCTCCAAATCGGGCTCGTCGGGATTGTTCGGCATTGTAAAAGGATGGTGCATCGCGGAGTAGCTGCCGTCGTCGTTTTGCTCAAACATAGGGAAATTTACGACCCACAAAAACTCAAGCCTGTTCGGATCTATGAGACCAAGCTCGTTTGCGAGGAAAATTCTAAATCTACCCATATAATCAAGCACGATTTTCTTTTTGCCTGCGCCGAAAAATACGACGTCGCCGACCTTTAGCTCGCAGCGCTTGATGAGCTCGTCCAGCTCGCTTTTTTCAAAGAATTTTACCAGCGGCCCCTTTAGACCGTCCTCTTTTACTTGGATAAACGCGAGGCCCTGCGCGCCGAATTTTTTCACGTATTCTTCAAAGCCTTGCATCTGGCGTTTGCTAAATTTCAGATCGCCGCCCTCGACTTTCAGGGCTTTTACGCGGTTAGCTTTACGATCCTTGGCTAAATTTGAAAAAATTTCGTTGCTCGATTTTTCAAAAATATCGGCTACGTCGATGAAAGGCATATCGTAGCGCAGATCGGGTTTGTCGCTGCCGTAAAGCTCCATCGCATCCTTATACTCCATATGTCTAAAAGGGGTGACGATCTCGCGACCGCAGGATTTGAAAATGTCTTTTAAAACCTCCTCGGCTACGCGCATTACGTCGTACTGGGTATTAAAGCTCATCTCGATATCGATCTGCGTAAATTCCGGCTGGCGGTCGGCGCGCAGGTCCTCATCGCGGAAGCAGCGCGCGATCTGGAAGTATTTATCAAAGCCTGAGCACATCAAAAGCTGCTTGAAAAGCTGCGGGCTTTGCGGAAGCGCATAAAAGCTGCCCGGATAGACGCGGCTAGGCACCAGATAATCCCTAGCGCCCTCAGGCGTCGCGCGCGTTAAGATCGGCGTTTCGACCTCCACAAAGCCGAGCCTATCAAGAGCATTTCGCGCGGCGATCGCAGCCTTGGAGCGCATCTTAAATTTATCGAAGCTGCCCTCTGCACGCAGATCCAAAAAGCGGTATTTTAGCTTCGTTTCTTCGTTGACGCTTTTATCGCCGATTACGAAAGGAAGCGGTTTGCTCGGATTTTCGATCTCCAAGCTTTCTACTACGACTTCGATGTCGCCTGTTTTTAAATTTGGATTTTCAAGCCCTTCGCCGCGAGCTCGGATCTTGCCGACGGCTTTTAGGACGAATTCGTTTCGCACGGTATTTGCTACCTCGTATGCCGAGCTGCTATCTTTGGGATCACAGACCAGCTGTAAAAGCCCGCTTCGGTCGCGTAAATCTATAAAAATAACGCCGCCGTGGTCGCGGTAAGAATTTACCCAGCCGCACACGGTTACACTTTTGCCGATATCGTTTTTACTCAAATCGGCGCAATAATGACTTCGCAAATTTACTCCTTTAAAATTATTTGTAAAACGCAAGTATAGTTAAATTTTGCTTTTACAAAGCTAATTTTTTATAAAATAAAACTATGGAAAATAAAATTCATAAAAACCTTAAATTCGCGGGGCTAATAGCCAAAAAATCAGAAGAGATTCGCCCCGTCGTGGAGCAAATTTACGAAATTTTAAAAGCGCAAGGTATTGAGCTTTTGCTTGAAGAGGACGGAGCGGAATTTTTCGGCCTTAAGCCGCATACGCTTGCAGAAATTTTAAAAAAGACCAATTTTTTAATCAGCCTCGGCGGCGACGGCACGCTTATCGGACTTGCGAGGCTATTAAGCGACAAAAACGCCTTCATTTTGGGCATCAACGCGGGCACTCTCGGGTTTTTAACGGACGTGCAGCCGAGCGAATTCGCAAAATTTTTAAAGGAATTTTTGCGCGGCGAATACGAGATCGAGCGCCCATTTTTGCTTGAAGTTATACTGGAAAACGGCGGCGGCAAAATCATCCGCAAGACCGCATTTAACGACGTCGTAATCACCCGCAGCCATATCTCTTCGATGGCAAAGATCGACGCTTTTTTAAATAGAAAATATTTCAACACCTACTACGGCGACGGCGTGATCGTAAGCTCCGCCGTAGGCTCGACCGCGTATAATATGAGTGCGAACGGATCTATCGTCTATCCGCTGTGCGACGTGTTTTGCGTCACGCCGATCTGCTCGCATAGCCTGACGCAGCGGCCTTTGGTCCTGCCAAAAGAGTATCTCGCAAGTTTCAAAAACGCCGGAAGCTCCGAAGTTAGTGTCGTTATCGACGGACAAGACGTTTTTGATATGGCGGAATTTAGTAGCGTGAGCGCTAAAATTTCACACGCAAAGGCAAATTTAATAAAACGCAGAAGCTACGATTATTTCGACGTTTTAAAAGCCAAACTCAGATGGGGGCACGGCGGATGCTAGAAAGAATTTATATTAAAAATAATCTAGGTTTTTGCGAGAGTGAGCTTAGTTTTGGCCCGGGGCTTAGCGTATTTACAGGTATCAGCGGCGCGGGTAAATCGGTATTAATAGGCGCTATTTTAGCGGTGTTCGGGCTTAAAGAATGCGAGGCAGAGCTCATAGAAGCGGACGTAGAGCATAAATTTGATATGGAAAATTTCGGCTTGATAAACGATACGCCAAATATTTTTCGCGTCCTAAAAGAGCGCAGCTTGCGATACTTTATAAATTCTCAATCGGTCTCGAAAAAAAATCTAAGTACGATCGCCGGCGAATACGTGAAATTTTTAGGCGCGAAAAACGCCGGCGAAATGAGTAGCGACAGCTTGCTAAAATTACTTGATTTTATCGCCGCGAAAAAAGATACGGCACACGCGCAAAGCCTATCGGAGCTTCAAAGCGCCTTTGCGGAATTTAGCCGCACAAAAAAGCAGTTAGATGAAATTTTAGATCAAGAGCGCAAGATCGAGGAGTTAAAGGAATTTGCTCGCTTCGAGATTGAAAAAATCGAGTGCGTATCGCCTAAGATCGGCGAATACGAGGAGCTTTTGCAGATCAAAAAAAAGCTTAGTAAAAAAGATAAGATCGAGGAACTTTGGGCTAGGGCGCAGGGCGTTTTTGAGCTGGAGCGCAGCGTCATCGAAGCGCTAAGTCTTAGTGGGCTAGATAGTGCGTTTTTCGAGGATGCGATGAATGAACTGCGGCTGAAGCAAGAAAGCTTGAATTTAGACGAGCTCGAAAATATCGACATAGAGAAAATTTTAGATCGTATCGAGGCTCTTAGCGCGCTAAATAGGCGCTACGGAAGCGTAGAAGAGGCGCTAGCTACGCTTGAAGCGCGCAAGAAAGAGCTTGAGCATTACGAGCAGTTAAGCTTTGAAAAAACCAAGCTACAAGCGGAATTTAAACGTCTTAGCGAAAGCACCGCTACCCTTGCCGAAAAAATCAGCGAGGCTCGCAAGGGCGCTAAAAAACAGCTCGAGGATCTGATAAATTCCTATCTAAAGCAGCTTTATATGGACGGAGTGGAGCTTAGTTTTAAGCCTACGGCGATTAGTGAGTGCGGCGCAGACGAAATTTGCGTCAGCTTGTGCAAGACGGAATTTAAAAATTTAAGCTCAGGCGAAACGAACCGCCTACGCCTCGCTTTCATCGCGGCAAGCTTAGAGCTTACAAATAACGGCGAGGGAATTTTGATCTTAGACGAGATTGATTCAAATTTAAGCGGAAAAGAGGCGATGAGTATTGCAAATGTGCTGGTAAAAATTTCAAAATTTTATCAAATTTTTGCGATCTCGCATCAGCCGCAGCTTAGCTCAAAGGCTGCGTCGCACTTTTTAGTAAGTAAAACGAACGGCAAATCTAGCGTGAGATTATTAAGCGAAAATGAGAAAATAACAGAGTTAGCTCGTATGATAAGTGGCGAGACGATTACTGCAGAAGCCCTGGAATTCGCTAAAAAGCTAAGACAAAGCTGAAGGAATTTTAAGCTTAAGTTTAAATCTGAAATTTTTTGCTACAATACCGCGTTTAATTTAAATTTAAGTGTGATTTTGCAAAACGACGTAAAATCCGCTTCGAAAAATTTTATCAAGTGAGTTTTATGATTATAGATACACATTGCCATTTAGACGATGCTAGTTTCGACGCCGATTTGGACGCAGTGATTGAGCGCGCTACGATTGCAGGCGTGCGCAGCATCATCATTCCCGGTGCCGATGTAGCAGACCTAGATAAGGCATGTAAAATTTCGCACGCGCAGGATAATGTGTATTTTGCCGTAGGGGTGCATCCATACGAGATAGATTCTTTCGATATGGAGGTGCTGAAGCGGTATGCTGACGATCCCAAATGTGTGGGCGTTGGCGAATGCGGGCTTGATTACTTCAGGCTTAAGCAGCAAGAGAGCAAGGAAACCAAAGCCTTAGAAATCTCCCGCCAAAAAGATGCCTTCATCTCACAAATCGATCTAGCAGCACAACTTCAAAAACCACTTATAGTCCATATCCGAGAAGCAAACGAAGATAGCTTTGGAATTCTAAAAGATCGCGCCGGCGATTTATGCGGCGGTGTTTTACACTGCTTCAATGCTAGCAAGCTTTTGCTAGGTCTTAGCGAATACGGATTTTACTTCGGTATCGGCGGAGTTTTGACATTCAAAAATGCAAAAAACTTAGCTGAGATCTTACCGCAAATTCCGCAAGAGCGCCTCTTAATCGAGACGGATGCACCGTATCTAACCCCGCATCCGCATCGCGGCGAGCGCAACGAGCCTGCATTTACGAGACTCGTGGTAGAAAAAGTCGCGGAAATTTTAAGCTTAAGCGTAGAAGAGGTCGAAGCAATAACGACTCAAAACGCCTGTAGGCTTTTTGGCGATAAAATCAAAGGAGAGATATGAAAGCCATAAAATTTATACTGCTAGCCCTACTTTTAGTGGGCGAAGCGTTTGCGAGCCAGCCCGGTCTGATGCGCGCAAATCACGACTATATTTTAAATCAATTCGGCATCGAAAATAACGAATCGAGTAAAAACGTAGTCGCGGGCATATTCCGTGCGATCAATGCAAGCGATCGCAAGCAGTTTAAGCATATCGTGACTTCGCAGTCGCACAATGCCTACTTAGTCAAATCCGAGGTCGATAACATCGAAGCTCCGGAGTTCTTATTGTATTTGGCAATGGTAGAATCTCATCTTAAAAATACGGTCACATCAGGCGCTAGCGCAGGCGGTATGTGGCAGCTGATGCCGGCGACCGCGAAAAATTTCGGTCTTAGAGTAGATAGCGCTGTGGATGAGCGTCGCGATCCTGCAGCCTCTACGGATGCTGCGTTTTCGTATATTTTGCATCTGAAGCAAAATTTTGGCAAGTGGTATTTAGCGCTAATGGCGTATAATTGTGGTGATCAAAAGCTTAAAAATGCGATTGCAGCTACTGGCAGCGATGATCTGGATCGCTTGCTAAAAAGTCCCGCACTTCCTAATGAGACTAAGAATTTTATTAAGCGCATTATCAAATACGCTTACATCGCTCAAAATGAAAATATGCGTAAAATCCTGCTTTTTGAAAGCGAGCCGTGGGGGCTAAAGCGTATCGCAGTAGCTCCGGGCACAAAGCTAAGCGCGGTTGCAAAACAGATCGGAATTTCGCCGTCGCAAATGCAGGATTACAACGCGCATATTAAAAACGGAATTTCGCCGCTTAACGGCAAGTACTTCTTTTATATCCCACAAAGCAAATATGCAGAATTTGTCGTAAATCAAGGCGCGTTTCAAGCGTATGAACCACGTCTGAAACAGCGCAAGCCAGGACGCGTGTTAGCAGGTTTGGCGAACGAGCTTAGCCTCAAAGACAAAAACGAAATAGCGCTAAATAATATAAAATTCAACAAATAAGATCGGATCGCAGGTGTCGTACCAGAAAATCGCTCTTTTTAGTGCGCTTTTTGCGCTGATTCTTGCCGGTTGCTCATTTCGCACCGCACCGCCTTCTAGATCGTCTGTGGGCGGTGCGGGCAAGATCGGCAAAAACTCTCCCGCCACCATGCGCCCTTATAAAATCAACGGCAAAACCTACTATCCCGAACAAGTAAGCGTCGGCGATACCCAGATAGGTATCGCCAGCTGGTATGGGCCGAATTTTCATGGCAAATACACCTCAAACGGCGAAATTTACGATATGAACGGTATGACCGCTGCGCACAAAACCTATCCAATGAATACTATGGTAAAGGTCACGAATCGCGACACCGGCGCTACCGCAACCGTGCGCATCAACGACCGCGGTCCATTTGTGGATGGTCGCATCATTGATCTTAGTAAAACAGCTGCCAATCTAGTGGGCGTATTTGCTAAAGGTACGGCGCCGGTAAAACTCGAAGTAGTGGGCTTTTATGGGCGCACTATTGCTAAAGGTTCGCCGAAAGCAACCATCGTTGGCGGAAATTTTATGGTGCAAATCGGCGCGTTTAGAAACAGAAGCGGCGCACAAATTTATCAGCGCGATTACCACGGCACGGCGGGATATCCTGCGATCATCAAAGAATTTAGCATAGATGGCGCGCCAATTTATCGCGTCTTTTTAAGCGGATTTAAAAGCGAGGATGAGGCGAGAGATTTCGCGCATAATGGCAAGTTTACTGGAGCTTTCATCGTAAGGGAGTAGCAGTTTTATTTGACGGCTTTTAACTTTGCTTTTTTGCTTGGTAAGGGCTTTGTTAAATTTATTGTGAGCTACTTGCGGTAAAATTTCTCGTCATTTAATAGTTATCTGCTTTAGCTGCGGCGAAGTGCGGGCTACTTGCAAGCTATTCGTAGCAAAAATTGCGTCTGCCTGCTTAAGCTTTGCTTTTTAATAGGACGCCGCAGCTGATAAAATTTTTATATTGCTAGGGGATAAAGCATGCAAAAATATCCGGAAGTTTATAGTTTAGAAAAGAGTTTGGCTATACTTGAAAAATATAAAGACGAGCTGAGCGCAGAACAATACGAGCAAAACGTATCTATCATCTGCAACCACGCGATAGAGGGTATGTTTGCAAACGAGCAAGATATAATCGATCTTATCAAGGTCGATAAGGGAGAAAAAACTCCCGATGAGATAATAAACGAATATAAAAAAGAGTGGGGCGTTTTATAGCGCAGTAGAAAATTTAAATTTGATAGTGAAATATCAGATGTATTTAAGCGCAGCTCATTGATTCTTTGAATTTTAATCGTGCAGAAAAGTTACTACTTCATGATCTTTTGGTAAATTTTCTCTACCTCTAATACCACGATTGCCGTATTCCGCTAGAGCTTCTTTTAAAATTTTATAAAGTTCGTCCAATGAAATTCCGTAAGTGCTGGAATTTATACTTTCTAGCTTATATTTAATAAAAAACGGCTTGTCTGCGAGCATTTTACTCGTAGTCTCATCATAAATTCGCCTTATATCAAGCTCGATATCCCTACCTTTATAGTGAAACAACCAAATATCCTCACCCGTAAATCCATCTCGCGGATCCGGCATAGATGCCAAACATACATGAATAAGCCAAGCACCTCTTTGCCTATCGATAACCCAATTCATCCAATCGGTATCATTATCCTGGATTGGGTATGTGTAATTGTGTTTCATCAGTAGCTCGTTCATATTGCTTAAAATATCATATTTCTTCAAGTCCTCTTTAGAAATATGCTCCGCAATAAATGCCATCTAGCCCTCCTTGAGAAATTTTATAATTTAAATTTAATTGCTCGTATACAGACCGAACAAAGACGAGAGCTCAAATTTAATCCTTTTACTGACGAGAACTTATCGTTAAAGCTGCCAATTTATATGCGATTATCATCAATTCTTACTATAATTTTTCGTAAAATTCGTTATGAAATTTAAAAATTTCAGGCGCTTTGTCGCTCGCCACCTCTTTTAAATTTAGCGTCCAAAAATACGCAGAATTTCACGCCGTATAGGTAGAAAATCCAGCTTATGTAGATCCACAGAAAGAAAAATAGCGCGACCGAAAATGAGCCGTAGATGCTAAGATAGGTTTTGTTATAAAAGACGTATTGCGCGAAAACCAGTCTTGAAAGCCACCATAAAATCGATGCTACGAGCGAAGAGGCAAGCACTGCTTTTGCGCGGATCTCGCGGTTGATCGCCGTAGCATAAGTAATCGCAAAGATCCCCCAAACGATTAAGTAGGGTAGAATTTTAAGCAAATTTATCCAGCTCGTAAACTCGGTTTTATTTAGCAGCTCCTGAAGCTCGCCGCTGATATAAAACGATGCTCCAAGCCCCACAGGAGCGAGCGTCATCAGCGTCCAGTAGGTGCTTAGGCTCTTAAAAAAGCTTCGCTCGGGTGAATGCGAAATGCGCGCAATTATCGCTTCAAAATCTCCGAAAAACAGCACCGACGTAACTAACACTGCGCAAAAGCCCGTTACGCCAAGGCTTAGTCCGTTTGCCATAAATTCCTCGATATAGTGTGCCATGCTCGCTTGATTTGCAGGCAGGAAGTTTGAAAAGATAAAGCCCATAATCTTATCGTAGTAGCCTTTGAAGCTTGGTAGCTGCATAAAGACGCTAAGCGAGACCATCAGCACCGGCAGTAGCGCCAGAATCGTGTGAAAGCTAAGGCTTGATGCATGGTGCATGAGCTCGGTATCGTAGAGGCGGAAGAAATTTTTAAGTCGGTTTTGCACTTGCATAAGCGC
Source organism: uncultured Campylobacter sp. (assembly GCA_963520005.1). Taxonomy (GTDB): domain Bacteria; phylum Campylobacterota; class Campylobacteria; order Campylobacterales; family Campylobacteraceae; genus Campylobacter_B. Next base: position 25,821 of record CAUQPS010000008.1, on the reverse strand, counting down.
CGGTATTAGTTTTTTCATACGGGTGATTTTACATTAAAATTTTAGAATTTCATATAAATTTGCACAATTTTTCTTTTGTATCTCAGTATATCGTCTATGAAATTTTAAACTGCAAAAATGCGACTACAAATATATAAATTTATATCTCGAATTTAGCCTAAATTTAGGAAAATTTTTCTAATATGCTAAAAAATAATATTAAATATATCCATAACGAAGGGAAAATAATGGAACGAAGGAAAACGATGAAATTTAAAATTTCATTAGCGGCATGTATGTACCTACTATGCGGTAGTTTGGCTGCAGCGCAAAGTGACGGTAATTCTGCGCCTGAAAAGTCGCAGAATATGGGCGTAATCGAGGTAAATTCCGTCGGCGATAATATCAGCGAGAGCGGTATCGACGAGGGCTTTTTGAGCAAAAACGTGCAACAAGGCCTGCTTGCGGGCAAGCGCGCTTTGGATCTTCCGTATCAGATCAACACGATCAGCAAGGAGATCATGAACCACCAAGGCGTCACCGGCTACGAGGAGGCGGTCAAATACTTCCCGTCCGCGCAGATTCAGATGCGCGGCGGCGCTACGGTCGGACGCCCGCAGACGCGCGGCTTTGAGGGCAGCGTCGTAGGCAACAGCTTCTGGGACGGCTTTTATACGATTTCGACGACGGCGATTCCGATGGCGATGTTTGAGAGCTTTCAGGTGCAAAACGGCGTCGCGGGCTCGCTATACGGCGCGCAAAACCCAGTGGGAATTTTCAGCTACACGCGCAAGCGCCCGGTAAAAGATCAGTACATAATTTGGGGCGATTATATGTCGCGAAGCAATCTGGGGTTGGGACTTGATCTATCGAATAAATTTGAAAAATTCGGCTACCGCGCGGTATTTTACGGATCAAACGGCGATAGGCAGCCTAAGGGCTCAAATTTGCAGCGCCGTCTAGCTAGCGTCACGATGGAATTTTATCCTACGGGCGATCTTACTTTTGAAACCGCAGCGAGCTACTACGAGCACAATACCAAGGGCTTTGCGGGCCAGTTTGCTCTCGGTGTAAAAGACGGCAAGATCGTAGATGGAATGGTGCTTCCAAAAGCGGTGGATTCCTCAGAGCGCGGTCTTGGGCAGAGCTTTGGAGGAATGCATCTAAAAACTACTACTGCAAGCGCGAAATTTAAATACTCGCCGCTAGATCAGCTCTATTTCGAGGGCGGCTTTCAGTTCCAGCGCGCAGACCGAGATACGCACGGCATCGTAAATTATATTTTGCCTAGCACGCACCCTAAATACACCAAGTCGGGCGATTATCAAACCAGACACGGTGGCGGTGCTACAGCAGCATATAGATTTGATTTGCCGAGCGGCTATCTTAAGGCAAACACGCAGTTTGATACAGGTGGCGTGCAGCATGATTTTAGCGTGCAGACCAACGGCTATCACTGGACGCAGGATAGATATAAAAATGCGAGCACCAACTACATTTCGCCTACTATCGGCAATATAAACGATCCTAAAATTTTAAATTACACTAACGCTAAGCGCGGAAGCGGGCTATATCATTTCGCGGTTTTGGATATGTATAACGTCTCTATGCTAGACGATATTACGATAAACGATAAATTTGACGTGATGTTAAGCGCATCTAAGGCGTGGATGAGACAGGAATCCTACAATACTCGTCAGCAAAGGCTTGTTAAAGCCTATAGTGATTCAGGCTATAGCTGGGCGGGCAGCTTGATATTTCATCCGGTAGAGGACGCTAGCATCTACTACACCTACGCAGATAGCTTGCAACAAGGCTCTACATTTACTTATCCGACCGGCAATCCGCGTGCAGGCGAGGTTGTTACCACATCTCCGTATCGCTCTAAGCAACACGAGATCGGCGCTAAGATCCGCGTAGCCGATATGATCGATTTTAGCGTAGCGTATTTTGATATACGTCGTCCGATCGCCTACTTAAATAGCTCTACTGGGCTTTATGGCGTAAACGGCGAGCAGCGCAACCGCGGATTTGAGTTTATGAGCGGCGGACGAATCACCGAAAATTTAAGCGTGCTAGGCGGCTTTACCTACATCGATCCAAAGATGCATAACGTAAGCATCGCAGGTGCAAACCGCAAGATCGCAAACGGCATCCCTAAGATAAACGCAAATTTAATGCTTGATTACGTGATCCCAGGCACCAATAAGCTTGCAGTTAGCACAAATTTCCACTACACCGGCAAGATGTATCTGGACGATCTAAACACCCAGTATACACCTAGCTTTTTCGTTACCGATATCGGCGTCAGATACACGAGCGAGCATCTTTTGGGCGATAAGACTACGTTACGCTTCAACGTAAATAACGTATTTAACAAAAAATACTGGGCGGGAATGTATCCTGCGAGTGCCGACGGCGCCGGCGGACTTAACGTAACTAGCGTGCTAGGCTCGGCAAACGGCGTAACGCTTGGTGAGAGTAGAAGCTTTATGCTCTCTGCGGAGGTAAAATTTTAAGCTCTAAGGCTTAAAATTTTTAGTTGAGCGGCGCGAGCAAATTTGCGCCGCTTTTAAATTTATGAAATTTTATCGCTCTAAGCAGCAAGACTAATTTTAACGAGGCTTGTTTTAATTCATTTTAAAATTTAAGCCTCGGATTTTGGAATTTTAAACATTGATTTTAAAATTTCGATCTTAAAATTTTAAGTCGCCGCGCCTCGGCTTGCCCGCAAAATTTATCCGCGCTCGGTTTAAAATTTAGCCGTTTTTGGTTATAATCTTTGCAAAACCACGAAACGGAGAGCAATGAAACAAGTTTTAATCATCGCAAGCGGAAAGTTTGCGCGCCATTTTTTATCCAAAGTTTGTAAAATCAAAGATGTCATCAGATCATATCGCGTCATAGCTAAAAATATGGATGCCGTGCCCTCAGAGCTTGAAAACGAGTCAAATTTTTCGGTCGAAATTTTTGATCCTACTAGCATTGAGCGGTTGCGCGTGGTGCTAGCAGAAGAGGAATTTGACCGCTGCATAGTGATAATGGAGGATGAATTTGACACTAAAGTAACGCTTGAAAATTTAAAGACGCTCGCTCCGGATTTAGAGCTTTACGTGGCCGATTTTTGGGGACTTTTGCGCGAGAATAAAAATGAAGCTCACGTAAAAATCGTAAATACCCTTGCGCTAAATTCCTCGCGCTTCATCGGTTTTTTGCCTGATAGCCCCGTTTTTGCTGATAATATCGGGCTTGGACGCGGAGAGATAATGGAGGTAAAAGTGCCCGTAGGAAGCTCGTTTGCGTATAAAAAAATCAGCACGCTTTCTAATGCCAAATATCAAATTCCGATGATCTATCGTCACAATAATTACATCGTAACGACACCCGGCTCGCGAATATATCCGAATGATACGATCTTGGTCGTTGGTGAGCCTAGTGCGCTGCGAGCGGTGTTTGCTGAAGTAAAAAAGCAAAGTGGGCAATTTCCATCGCCGTTTGGGCTAAATATTTTCGCGCTAATCGATATGAAAAAAATGAGCGGCGACGAGATAGCTAGGACGGTTAGGGCGCTTGAGTTTTTGGATTTGCATATTAGAAATCATAAAATTTATCTGCGAATTTTAAATCCTCTGCTAAACGACGCTTTTAGCCAGCTTAAAGCGCTGTGTGAGCGGGATAAATTTGAAATTCTCATCGATTACTCGGGTGAATTAAATTTAAAGCGCGATGTGAGCGAAAATAAAGCGGGTTTGGTAGTTTGCTCAAGCGGAGTTTTTGAGGCGAAAAAGGCGGCGCTTAAAACGCTTGAAATTCCGGTGTTAAGCCTTGGAGAAGGCGAGCTAAAAGATGTGCGTAAAAGTGTCGTGCTAAGTGCCGGTGAGCGGCTTCGTGAGGAATCAAGCATCGTCTTTGATATCAGTTCGCAGCTAGGGTTAGATGTGTATTTGTATCTTTTCGGCGAGAGCGAAAAGGGCGAGTTTGCGCAAAGCTACGTGAGTTTATCGAAGCTTTTTAAGCAGAGTTTATTCGTGATTCCTTGCGAGCGGCAAAATCCGATTTTAGCGCTAGGCAGCGAGCGAGATCTGCTACAATTTGTGCCATTTAATGATAGAATTTTGGCGCGCAAGCTCACATCGATTTTCAATCAGGATTTGGATCAGATGTATTTTAAACTCGGCAAAAATCATCAAATTTTCGTTCCGAGCGATTACGGGTATGAAAAGTAATCGAAATTTATGTTACAATTACCCAAAAATCAAAGGCTAGCGTATGAAAATCGATCTTAATTTAGGTAAAAAATACAGCGTTTTTATTGACGAATTGCATAGTTTAAAACTTAGCGGTAAGGTCGCTATTGTGACAAATCCCAAAGTAGGGGGGCTGTGGCTTGATTTCTTACTGCAGCGGCTAGATTGCGAGCAAAAATTTATCATCACGATCCCAGACGGCGAGGAGTATAAAAATACCGCAAGCGTGGAGCAAATTTTAGACCAGCTTTTTAGCTCCAAGCTTGATCGCAAAAGCACGCTCATCGCCCTTGGCGGTGGTGTTATTAGCGATATAACGGGCTTTTGCGCGAGCATTTATGAACGCGGCATCGATTTTATCAATATTCCGACGACCCTGCTAGCGCAAGTAGATGCGAGCGTCGGCGGTAAAACGGGCGTGAATAATCGCTTTGGCAAAAATTTAATCGGCTCATTTTATCAGCCGCGCGCGGTTTATTGCGAGAGTAAATTTTTATCGACGCTTCCTGCGCGAGAGTTTGCCGCAGGCGTTGCAGAGGCGGTAAAGATGGCTGTATGCTTTGATGTCGAACTATTTAAATTTTTCGAGACGCACGATCTAAAAAGCGCCGATGAAATTTCGCACGTAATCGCTCGTTGCGTGGAGATTAAAGCGGGCGTCGTAGAACGTGACGAGCGCGAAAGCGGCGTGCGTGCGGTGTTAAACTACGGGCACACCTTTGCTCACGCTATCGAAAAAATTACTGATTATAAAAAATTTTTGCACGGCGAGGCTGTAGCGGTCGGTATGGCGATGGCAAATGCGCTAGCGCGGCGTCTCGGTAAACTAAGCGGCGAACAGGAGGAGCAGATCCGCAAAGTGCTTCAAAAATTTGCGCTTCCGATAAAATTTCATGTAGAGGATGCGGCGGAATTTTATGAGCTATTTTTTCTTGATAAAAAGAGCGAAAATGGCAAGATAAAATTTATCCTGCCCGACGGCATCGGTAAATTCTACGCTTCCAAAGAGATCGTAAAAGATGAAGTAATCGCAGCGCTGAAAGAGTTTGAATGAGAGCGCTTGCGGCTATTTTTTTGATTTTTAATCTTGCATTTTGCGAGGCAAATTCTACGCTCTCCACCGCGCACACGCGCTTAGAATCCAACGCTAGCTCCGCCGCTAGTGAGAAGAAAGATGAAGATTCTAAGTTATCCGCGTCGCTAAAAGATCAGATCCGCGTTATTGACGATGAGATTAAAAATAATATCTGGATTTCGCGCTTTTCAAATTTCATCGGCTATCAAAATTTACAAAAGCAATCCAGCCAGCTAGAAGCGGAGCTAAAAAAGAGCGCCGGCACCGATAAGATCGCAGAGATTCAAAAAAGACTTCGCGCCGTTAAAGAGCAGCTCATACTGCTAAAAGAGTATGAAAAATCCCCATTTTTAGATATCATCGCGATGCCCGAAACGCCCGAGCCCGCGCGCATTACAAATCCTTTTTCGATAATTTCCGGTTTTTCTACGATTAGAAATTTACAAGCTCAAAAGATGGAGCAGAAAAACGCCATCGAAAATATCAAAATTTTAATCGATAAACTTGAAGCAAAAAGGGCACTATATGATCGCTTGATGCAGGCAAGTGCGGACGCAAGCGCTGCGGCGGAGCTTAAAAGCTTAGATTACGAGCTTGGAGAGTTTAGCTCCGCATACGAGATCGCGCAGACCACGTACGACGTTTACGAAAAAAAGATCAACTCCCAAATCGCCGTGCAGACCGCCGATATAAAAGCGCAGATCAAGCGCGCGGGAAACATCGCCGTATGGATACTCGTAGTCATCGCACTGTCTTTTTTCTGCAAGGTAGTGGCAAAAAAATATATCAAAAACGACGATAATTTTTATATCGTAAATAAAGCTATCAACGTTTTAAATTTCACGTTGATCGCGCTGATACTGCTCTTTTCTTACATCGAGAATATGACGCACTTCGTGACGGTTCTTGGCTTTGCCTCGGCAGGTCTTGCGATTGCGATGAAAGATATGTTTATGAGCTCCTTAGGCTGGCTTACGATCGTGCTCGGCGGCAGCTTTCGCGTGGGCGATCGTATCAGAGTGCATAAAAACGGCGAGACTTACGTAGGCGATATCATCGATATTTCGGTGCTTAGGATGACGATTTTTGAGGACGTTACTATGACTACGTGGAGAGAAAATAAACGCGCAGGCAGGGTAATTTTCATACCGAATAATTATATTTTTACCGATCTTATCTCAAACTACACCCATAGCGGACTTAAGACCGTCTGGGACGGCATTAGCATACTTTTAACATTTGATAGCAACCATAAAAAGGCGATGTATCTCATAAAAAACATCGTGCGGAAGTATTCTAAGGGCTATACCGACATCGCCAAAAAGCAGATGGGCAAGCTTCGTTCGCAATATAGCATCAAAAATCCAAACGTCGAGCCTAGAATTTTCAGCTTCTTCGAGCCATACGGCATTGAAATTTCGGTTTGGTATATGACGAACTCTTACGCGACGCTCGGGCTTCGCAGCAACATCTCGGCTGAAATTTTAGACGCGCTAAGAAGCGAGCCCGATATCAAGATCGCCTATCCTGCTTACACGCTTTTTAACGGCAAAAATTATGCGGCTGCGGGCGGAAATTTTGCGGCGCAAGATCTCGACTCCGAGCAGCAAGGCTCACAAAATTTAAACGCAGCGGCGCAGAGTGCGGGCTTTGCCACAGGAAGCGGATCCGGGAGCGAAATTTGAAAATTTATTTTAAAACGTTTGGATGCCGCACCAATATCTACGACACGCAGCTTATCAAAAGCAACCTCAAATCGGGTGAGATCACGCACGACGAGCAGGGCGCGGACGTCGTCGTGATAAACTCCTGCACTGTTACGAACGGCGCCGACGCAGACGTGCGAAACTACGTAAATAAGATGAACCGCCTCGGCAAAAAAGTATTGCTAACCGGCTGCGGCGCGGTCTCGCGCGGCGAGGAGCTGTATAAAAACGGCGCGGTCTTCGGCGTGTTTGGGATGTCGCAAAAGGAAAAAATCGACGAGTTTTTGGGCTCGGAGTCGAAATTTTACGATATCGGAGGTCTTGACGGCGTCGAAAAAAACCTGGTAAGCGACTACGAGGATCACACCAAGGCCTTTATTAAAATTCAGGAGGGGTGCGATTTTAACTGCAGCTACTGCATAATCCCCTCGGTGCGCGGCCGCTCGCGAAGCAGCTCTGAAGATGCAATCTTAAAAGAGACGGCGAGTCTTGCCGCAAACGGCTTTAGCGAGATCGTGCTAACCGGCACCAATATCGGCAGCTACGGCAAAGTTGCGGGCACGAGCCTGGGCGCGCTGCTTCAAAAGCTGGGCGCGATTCGCGGAATTCGCCGTATCCGCTTAGGCAGTATCGAGCCCTCGCAGATCGATGAGAGCTTTCGCGAAATTTTATCCGAGCCGTGGCTGGAGCGGCATCTGCACATCGCTCTTCAGCACACTTCGCAAAAGATGCTTAGCATAATGCGCCGCCGAAATTCCGCGCTAAGGGATTTGGAGCTTTTTTGCGAGCTTGCGGAGCGCGGGTTTGCGCTGGGGACGGACTTTATCGTCGCGCACCCGGGCGAAAGCGAAGAAATTTGGCTTGAAGCGGTAGAAAATTTCAAAAAATTCCCGCTCACGCACCTGCACGCCTTTATCTTTTCGCCGCGGCAAGGGACTGCTTCAGCGTCGCTAAAAGGCCGCATAGACGGCAAAACGGCGAAGGCGCGGCTAAAGATGCTACAAAATATAACGGCGCTGAATAATTATAAATTTCGCCTTTCGCACAAGGTACCGCTAAATGTGCTGATCGAGCGGAAAAGCGGAGAGTTTTATGAAGGATATGATCAATTTTATGATAAAATTTGGATCGAAAGCGATGAGGATTTGTCGAAAAAATGGATGGAGATAAGAGATTATGAGGTTAAATTTGATGGAAATTTTGCATAAAATCAAAAAAAGCAAGCTAAATATAATTCTAATTTTTTTAGTGCTGCTTATCGTTTTGCTCTCGATCGTTTATTTTAAAGACGATTCGCGATACATCACCGAGCGCGAATTTAGCGAGCTAGTCCGCGCAGATCAGATCAAACGCGCGCATATCGAGGACGGCAATTTAAATTTTACCTACGACGGCAAACGCTATAAAATTTTAGTTGATCTCGTAGATCTTAAGGAGCTATCAAATCACGCTCTAATCAGCAAAGAAAAGGATGATGGCACGAGCGGTATCAGCGCGATTTTGGTGATTTTTACGTTCGCATTTTTTCTCTTCGTATATTATTTTGAAACCGTTTTGGCTAGACGCCGCAAGATGGACGGCGCCGCGCGTCAGAGCGCTAGCGCAAGCGGTGATCTCGGCGATCTCTCGCCAAGCGTTAGCGACGTGAGATTTAGCGACGTCGCGGGCATCAGCGAGGTCAAGGACGAACTCATAGAGATCGTGGATTTTTTAAAAAATCCCGCCAAATACCGAAATTTCGGCATCAAACTGCCGAAAGGAATTTTAATGATCGGCGAGCCCGGCGTCGGCAAGACCCTTATCGCAAAAGCCGTAGCCGGCGAGGCGGACGTGCCGTTTTTTTACCAAAGCGGCGCAAGCTTCGCCGAGGTCTTGGTGGGCGTCGGTGCTAGGCGGGTTCGCGAGCTGTTTGCGAAGGCCAAATCCTGCGCGCCCGCGATTATTTTTATCGACGAGATCGACGCGGTCGGCGGCAAGCGCGGTATCGGGCGCAACGACGAGCGGGAAGCGACGCTAAATCAGCTGCTGACCGAGATGGACGGATTTGAGGAAAATAGCGGCGTGATGGTAATCGGCGCGACCAATAAAATAAATTTGATCGACGATGCGTTGTTGCGCTCGGGGCGCTTTGATAGGCGCGTTTTCATCGGGCTTCCGAACTATAAAGACCGCATCGAAATTTTAAAAATTTACCTCGAGGGTAAAAGATGCAGTGCGAATATCAACAAAGTAAGCCGCCTCTGCGTGGGCTTTAGCGGCGCGGGAGTAGCGACGCTGGTAAATGAAGCCGCGATCAACGCTCTTAAGCGCGGCAGCGATACGATCGAGCTTAGCGATTTTGAAAACGTGCGAATGAGGGTCTTTTACGGCGTGCAAAAAAGTAGAATTCTTACCGAATACGAAAAGGAGATCCAGGCGTTTTATCAGGGCGCAAAGGCGCTTAGCGCGTATTGGTATTCGTTTGATTTCGAAAAGATTGAGCTTTTAAACGATAAATTTTTAAACGAGGATTTCGAGATCGAATCCAAAACGCAAATTTTAAATCAAATCAAAGTGCTTTTAAGCGGTATGGCGGCGCTACAGATCCATAAAAACGACGCTTTTTCAAATTCTGCTAGCGACGTAAAGCAGGCTATCGCGCTGGCGCAAAAGATGGTTTTTGAGCTCGCGATGGGCGATAGTTTCACCCCTAGCGCGCAGAGCGTGAATAAAATTTTGCAAGATTGCTACGACGAGGTAAGCGAGATAATCCGCACGATGCAAGATAAGCTAAATCAAATTTCGAAGCAAATTTTCGTCTATGAGTTCATAACTTTCGAGGATGTTCAAAAAATCTGCGAATCCGATGGTGTGGAGCAAGAAGGCGTCTCCGCGAAAGAGCAAGATTTGCAAAAGCTGGAAAAAGATAGCGAAAGCTCTGAAGAAAAGCCGCAAGACGGCACGCTAAATTTTGATTAAATTTTAAAATTCCAATAAAGGAGAGGAAAATGGTAAAAATAGGTGTTTTAACAATAAGTGATCGCGCTAGCGGTGGCGTTTACGAGGATTTAGGAGGCAAAGAGATAATTGCCGTGATGGATGATTGGCTAACTTGCGAGAAAGAGTATTTTTATGAAATCGTTCCCGATGAGCTTGAGCTGATCAAAGATAAGCTGATTTATCTTTGCGATGAAGCGGGTTGTGATTTGGTGCTAACTACGGGCGGTACGGGTCCTGCTCCACGCGATGTAACGCCTGAAGCGACCGAAGCAGTAAGTGAGAAATTAATGCCAGGCTTTGGCGAACTAATGCGCGCAGAAAGCCAAAAGATCGTGCCTACGGCAATTTTATCGCGCCAGATAGCAGCGATCCGCAAAAAATCTCTGATTATAAATTTACCGGGCAATCCAAAAGCGATTAAAGAGTGCCTTCTGCCGGTATTTCCTGCCGTGCCGTATTGTATTGATCTAATGGGAGGAAATTACATAACAGCGGATGAAAATAAGATAAAAATATTCCGCCCTAAACGCAAATAATTCGCAAAATTTAGCAGGAATTAAATGATTTATGATATTATTTGGGTGCAAATTTAAGGAAAAATATGAAAATAAATCACAACGATATTTTGGAATTTCATAAATATTTTAGCAAAATCAGCCACAGCAAAGGTCGTATCCGTATCCGCGTAAGTCCCAAAATTAGGGAGTTGCGAGATAGTGTGAGCGAAGAGAGCCTAAAGGCTAAAATAGCTGCAATTCGCGGGATAAAAGAGTATAAATTTAACTCTCTAATCGGCTCGCTGACGATTCATTATGATGAAAGCATTTTTCCGATGCACCTTTGGGAGCAGTTTTTAAGCGGCATCAGTTCGCCGGAGCTAGTAGCGCTTGTAAATTCCAATATAGAGGCGATTTCTTGAGCGAAGAAGTATTGCGTAGTACTAAAAAATCGCGCAGAATTTCTAATAAATCTCGGAATTTAAATGAGGCGCAAATTGCAGATATCTCTCTTTTGCTCAAAAAAGAGGCGCAAATTTTACAGTTTTATTCGCTGGGCGCAGTTAAATTTGAAGATAAAAAGCTAGGAGAAATTCTATCTTTACGAGCTGGATTACTTGAGCGGATGCTAGATTTTGCAAATTCTTGTGGGCTTGGCGCTATGCCTCCTGAAAATAGCAGTGAGGCACTGGTTGCAAAAGGTATGAATGAGTTTTTGGCTTCGGCGCTTTTGATAGAAAAAAGCTCTATGATGTTTTATGACGATCTAATTAATTCGTGCAAGAACGCGGAATTTAAAGAGCTGCTGTATAAGGCGCAGGCGGTTTCGTATAATGAAATTTTGCCGATTTTAAAGGAACTAAATTCTAAATGCGAGGTTGATTCAAATTCTTTGAATTTAACTGATTTGTTAAATGAAATTTTAAAAAATCCGCAGGAATTAGAACGGATATTTCAAAAATACGATTTGCAAAATATCTTAAATAGCGCATTTTCCAATTTAATTAAAGGAATTTTGCAGAAAAATTAAATTAGGATTGCAAAAATCTAAAAAAGTCGCTATAATATCAAAATCTATGTAAAGTTGATAAAATGACTTTATAATCTTAACACAAGGAGAATGAAATGCCGATCCCATTTCTAGCAGGTTTTGCGCTTGGTTGCGCGGCGGTTTACGCTTATAACAATCGAGATAAAATCAAAGAAGGTGCGAATAAAATCGTGAGCAGTAAAAGCGTCGAGGAGCTAAAAAATAGCGTCAAAGGCGGAGCAGAAAAATTAAGCAAAAAATCAAAAGAAATTTTTGCGGAAGCCAAAGAAGGCTTAGACGATGTTGCCGAGGCGGTAAAAGGTAAAAGAAAGTCTGGCGGCAAAAAAGCTGCGACAAGTAGCACTAGCACTGAAACTAGCACTGCAAAAAAAACTAGAAAAAAACCGGGACCAAAACCTGGATTTAAAAGAACTAAAAAATCCACCGCGAGCGCTAAGACTGGCGAAACACCGGTAGGTGAGACATCCGCAGCATCTACTACTCCGCTTAATATCCCGCAGATCGTAAAAATGGACGATAATTCTTCAGCTAAATTTACGTCCGCAGACGACAAATCAGAAAAATAGAGGCCTAAATGAATAGATCACTTACGACACAGCGTTCGCCGCTGGATCACGTTTTAAGCGGCGCTATAGCAGGGACGATCGGCGGTTGCGCCGTAGAGCTCGTTAAAGCCAAAGAAGGCAAAAGCAAATCTAAAGCGATTCGCGATGCGCTAGATATTGCGCTAAGCGGCGGTATCATCGGCGGCGGCGCGATTTACAGCGCAAATAAGCTCGTGCAAGGCGAGTATCTACGCGCAGCGGCAGGCGTCGCAGTATGCGTAGGCGCGCTCATTGCGGGTAGAAATTTTATTCTTAAGGTAGGCAATGAGTAATCCCTATATCACAAAAAAAGATTTGAAAGAAATTCTAGACGATTACGATTTTGGTGACAACAAATATGCTAGCAGCTCTGCGGATAGCTTTGCCGGCGATGATAAGCTTGGCGGTTGGGCGAAATGGATAAACGAGCGGGTAAATTCTGCACCTTTTAATAGTTCTGCTTCTAGCAATAACTCGGATAATAAAGATTCCGCCGCTCAAAGCTCAAGTGACGTAAATTCTACTCAAAGCTCGCAGAATTCCGCTTTCGGTGGAATTTTTAATTCCTTGGGTGGCAGACAAAACGCGAACGGTTTATTTGGTAGCAACTCATTTATCACAGGCATCGCTCTGGGTGCTGTGGCGACCTATTTTCTCACCGACGAAAATGCGCAAAAAAAGCTTTTTAAGCTCATCGCAAAGGGCACCGAGATGTTTCAGATGGGCATTGAGGAGATGAAGGAGCGATTCGAAGACGCCAAGGCAGAGATGCAAGAGTAGTTTATGCAAAATTTTAAAATTTTACATGAGACCAAAACTAGACTACGCATAAAGGTCGCGGGCTTTAAAGGGCTCGATACGAGCGCACTGCAAAAAGCAGCTGCGAGGCTTGAAGGCGTAACGGAAGCTAGATTTAACGCTAAAATTGGCTCTTTGATTCTTAAGCTTGACGCAGACGTAAATAAGGCAGGAATTATAAAGCAACTTGAAGCTTTAAATTTAAGCGAGCTAAAATCAGTTATCCCCGCTAGCCATAAAAATTTACCGAGCAAAAACGAATTTATTTTAGCGCTTCTTGCGTTGGGCGGAAATTTAATCTTTCGCACTTCGCCTTTAGCGCGCGCATTTAGCATCGTAGCGTGCGTGCCTATATTAAAAGAGGGCATTAAAGAAAGCTTTCGTCACGGGCTTACTTCAAAGGGCTTGGAAGCTGCCGCTGTCGGGATTTCGCTTGCGCGCGGAGATATCTTCGCCGCAAACAGCACCAACGCTATGCTTGCTCTTGGCGAATACATGGAGGAGAGCACCGTTTATAAAAGCGACGATCTTATCCGCGAGCTCGCCCGCCCGGACATCGCCGAGGCGTGGGTCGAGATAGATCAAGACGGCAAAAAGACCGAAGTCAAAATCGCAATCTCTAAGTTAAAGGTAGGCGATATCGTGGTCGTGGGCGCGGGCGATGTCATAGCCGTAGACGGGCACGTCGTAAGCGGCGAAGCGATGATAAATCAAGCCAATATGACGGGCGAATCGGTCGCGGTAAAAAAATCCCGCGGCGATAGCGTGCTAAGCGGCACGATCGTAGAGGAGGGCAGGATCCGTATCTGGGCGGAAAATGTCGGCGAAAACACCTCCACACAGCGCATCAAGCATTACATCACGGCATCTCTTAACGAACGCTCCAGCATTGGCATGCATACGACTCACTTGGCCGACAAGCTCGTGCCGGTGACCTTCGGGCTCGCGGGCGTGTCCTATCTGATAAATCGAAATTTTATGAGCGTAGCTTCGGTGCTGCAGGCGGACTACTCGTGCGCGCTTAAGCTGCCTACGCCGGTTGCTTTTAAGTCAAGCATTTCAAAGGCGGGCAAGAACGGGATTTTGATCAAAGGCGCCAAAGCTCTTGAGTCGCTTGCGAGCGCCGATACCTTCGTATTCGATAAGACGGGCACGCTTACGTACGGCAATCTGGAGGTCGCAGAGATCATATCGTTTGACGAGCGCTTCAGCAAAAACGATATTTTAAATTTAACCGCGAGCGCCGAGGAGCATTACTTTCACCCCGTAGCCGAGGCGATCGTGGATGCGGCTAAAAAGCACGGCTTTATCCACAAGCACCACGACGAGGTGGAATTCGTCGTCGCTCACGGCGTAAAGACCAGCATCGAGGGCAAAAAGCTCATCATCGGCTCGCGCCACTTCCTGGAGGATGACGAGATGATCTCGTTCGCGGCGCATGAGCAGACCATCGATCTTGCGATGCAAAAGGGGCTCGCGCTGCTTTACATCGCATTTGACGGCAGACTTTTGGGGCTCATCGGACTTAGAGACGAAGTGCGCGCAAACGCCCGCGCCGTCATCGCTAGGCTCCGCGAGTTGGGCGCTAAACAGATCGTCATGCTAAGCGGCGACGTAAAATCAAAAGCCCGCGCCGTAGCCAAAAAGCTCGGCGTAGATCGCTATTACGGCGAGCTGCTGCCGACGCAAAAGACCGAAATTTTAGAGCAGTTAAAAGCCGAGGGGCGAAAGGTGGTCTTCGTAGGCGACGGTATAAACGATGCGCCGAGCCTGATGAAGGCGGACATTGGCATCAGCATGCTAAACGGCGCCGAGATCGCCAAGGCTTCCGCACAGATCGGGCTTTTGAAAAACGATATCGAGGGCGTCGCACAGGTAAAGGCGTTAGCCAACGACACGCTGCGGCTCGTAAATCGAAATTTCAACGCCACCGTGGGGATCAATTCGATCATTTTATTTTTGGCGACCTTCGGCGTGCTAAGTCCAGTAGCTACAGCGCTGCTGCATAACGGCACGACGATAGGACTACTACTAAATTCCATTAAAGGGGTAAAATTTGAGCATTGAAGATAAAATTTTGGATCTAAATTTTCAGCGCAAAGCGGCTAAAGTGACGCTGGGAGTGAGTATGGGCATCACAGCTCTAACCGCGCTGAATATGAACTCGCGCATGTCGCAGCTGCATAAAATTTCGGGTGCAGTGATGCTGGCAAGCGCGATTTGGCACGCTAGCCTTTACGGCTCGCCATACAGCGAGTTTTTGCAAAATAGAAAAGCAAAGAGCAGGAGCAGAAAGAGATCCGTAGCAAATTTAGCTTTGGAAAACCTGCCGGACGGCAAAAGTACGTCAGTAAAAAGCGCTCCCGTAAAAAGAAAGCCTCGCGCGCGCAAAAGCGCCTAGCGGCATAGTGCGTCGCGGCTTTTGAAAGTGCAAAGAAACTCTAAAGCCGCTAAATTTCTCTTTAGACGCAGCCGCCGAATGAAACGTCGCAAGCGGTGAAATTTGCGCCGTTTGCGGTTAAATTTACTATTTTATTAACTATTTATCTGTTTATCCATACAATTCCATTCCATCAAAATTTTAAGGAGAGACAATGAAATTAGTTTTATTGTTTTCGATATTGGCTAGTCTTGCTTTGGGGCTGGATTGCAGCGCCAAGACCTATTGCTCGCAGTTTAGCAGCTGCGAAGAGGCGATGCGGTATCTGCGAGAGTGCGGCAGGGCTCAGGAAGGCGGCACCCAGCATACCGACGGCGACGGCGTGCCGTGCGAAAAACAGCTGTGCGGTCGTAATGGTCATAAATTTAGCGGATTTTCTAGCGCGCGCGATGAAAAGAGCGAAGTTTCAAATTTAAAAGACGTTGCCGACTCTTGCGGTGTGGAGAAATTTAATGGTAGCGTTATAGCTATAAAATTTGCTTCATAAGTGTAAAATTTTATCTCGGCGCATCTTTAATTTATAATATAAAGAGCGCCGTCTAATGCTGCCATGCTCGCTAAATTCGCAACGTTCGATTAAATTTTAATTATAAGAGAGCCGGTAAATTTTGCGTTTAGCGGCTGTGTCGATTGCTAGCTACCGAAATTTTAATCCGCAAACGCTTCACAATATCTTTTAAATTTTTGCCCGTCTTTACCTGCCGCAAATTTAAATTTCGCTACAATCGCTTTTTAAAATTTTGCGCCGAGTGCGCGCAAGAAGCTAAATTTAAAGGATCAAGATGGATTTTCAAATAGACGCCGAGGACGGCGCGGCGCGTGCTTGCACGATCCGCACGGCGCACAGCACGATCCGCACCCCCGTTTTTATGCCGGTCGGCACCGTGGGCGCGGTCAAGGCGCTCGATGCGACGGACGTAGAGCAGCTCCTGGGCGCGCAGATCATCCTTGCCAACACCTATCATATGTATCTGCGCCCGGGCTCGCGGGTGGTGGCGGGCTTCGGCGGGCTGCACGGATTTACGAAATTTCCTCGTAGCTTTTTGACCGACAGCGGCGGCTTTCAGGCCTTCAGCCTGCGCGCAAACACCAAAAACGACGAGGGCGGCATAAAATTTAAAAGCCACATCGACGGCAGCATGCATTATTTCACGCCGCGCTCGGTGCTCGATACGCAGTATGCGCTAAACTCCGACATTATGATGATTTTAGACGACTTGGTGGAGTTGCCGCGCGAGCCGGGCGCATTGAGCTGCGATGATAGATCGCGGCTTAAAAAGCGGATCGATCTAAGCGTCGCACGCACGATAAAATGGGCTCGTGAGGCGATAGATTATCACGAGGCTATGAAATCTCGCAGTCTGCACGCGCATCAAAACATCTTCGGTATCATCCAGGGCGGCACCGACCCGCAGGCACGCAAATTTTGCGCCGAAGCGCTGTGTGAGATGAGCTTTGACGGGCTTGCGATCGGAGGGCTTAGCGTCGGCGAGAAAAACGAGCTCATGTACGACACGGTAGAGGCTATGATGCCATACGTCGATGCGGCGCGCCCGCGATATTTGATGGGGGTCGGCACGCCCGAGGATCTTGTCGAAAACGTCGCTCGCGGCGTGGATATGTTCGACTGCGTGATGCCTACGCGCAACGCCCGCAACGGTACGCTTTTTACGAGCTTCGGCAAGATCAGCATCAAAAACGCGGGCTTTATCAGCGATCACGATCCGATCGATCCGCACTGCGACTGTTACACGTGCAAGCGCTTCAGCCGCGGCTACCTAAATCATCTATTTCGCGCACGCGAGCTTAGCTTTTACCGCCTGGCTAGCATTCACAATCTGCACTATTACCTGCGCCTTGCCGCGGATATGAGAGAGGCGATAATGCGCGGGCGGTTTGCGGAGTTTAGGCGAGAGTTCTACGCCGCACGAAGCGGGGCGCGAGATTAAATTTCAGCAGGCGAGGGCGCGGAATTTAGTGCGATAGTTAAATTTAGCCGCGGCAGCGACGGGCGGAATTTTAATACGGCGCGCGCGCGGCTAAATTTAAACGCGATAAAATTTGGGTAGTGAAATTTTAAGAGCCGCGGAACGAGGAGCTTGTAGCTTTAAATTTGATTTAAATTCCGCGCTTAGACTTTGGCATCAATTAGAGTTTTATTTCGGCAAAATTTTATTATGATAGAGCTGTGTCTTGGAATTTCGCCGCAGAATGCGATGTGAAATTTGGCTTTGAATTTCGTGCCGAATTGCGTGGATAAAATTCTGCGTCGATATGTGCTGAACGCGCGAGATTTAAAGATGGAATTTAGCGGTAGGATTTTACAGACGCGATGTAAAATTGCTATGACTTTTGTCAAATAAAAGAGGGCATTGCATAGAAATTTCGCGGACATTGGTGTATTTTTGCAAACGAGCGTTACGTGTAAAAAAACACGTATATTGCTTTAGGGCGTGCGATCTGCATTTAAAATTATGGAATTTTATTGCGATAAAATTTTAATGCGGTAGAATTTTACTTTGATAAAGTTCAAACCCCCGCTAAATTCTGTCTTCGTGCTAAATTTTGCGATGAAATTTTTAGTGGAATTCTATCGTAGTAAAATTCCATCATAGCGAGATTTACAGTAAAATTTCGCAGAATTATTTTTTAATCCGCCTTAGCATGCAAAATCCAAGGAAATAAAGCGGCGACATAACGATAAAAATTATGATGTATCTCCACGCCGTGCTCGCAAAAAATAGCCCCGTAAGCTCCATAAATTTCATCGACGCGCCAGTATAGCGGTCGCCGATACCGATGAAAATAATAGCCGCGAACTCCACAAGCAGCGCAGGGGCAAATAGGATCGAGCCTGCGGTTTTGAAAAACATAAACGCAAACGCCTTGAACTTATAATAAAACGAAATTAGCCCAAATCCGATCACACCGCAGATGGAAATCTGCTCGAACTCATCCAGCCCCAGGCTCTTATCCTGTAGGATCGTAGATATGACGCACAGGATGATAAAGACGTTGTAATTCGCCATTTGACGCATCGGGTATTGATCGTGCGTCGCTATGGAGAGTAGGTTTATCGCGCGGTTAAGCGGCAGCAGATAAAATAGCGCAAAACTAAGGAAAATCAGCAGATCCATTACCATATAAACCGTGTCTTGATTGACGTAAGCTTCGATCTGCGAAAAAGATAGAAATATGCTTGCGATTTGTGAGCGGAATATCAAAATAATAACTATCGGCACTATGGGCAGGATTATGGATTTAAGCCCTTCCTTACGGATAGATGAAGTATAAATTTTACTCTCGACGCTTTGCGTAGTGCGTAGATCGTCTGTTTGGACGAACTCAAATCCAAAGAATTTCGGTTTTTTTGCACTCGTAGGCTTGGCTTTGCGGCTAAATTTAAATTTGTTAAATTTTTTTGCGACCTTCGCTTCTTTTACGGCAGAGTTATCCTCTGAGATCTTTTCGGCAGGACTTTGAATAAATGGCGCTTCGTATATATTATTTTCTGCAGAATTCTTATCGCCAAAAATTTCATCTTTTTGCTTTACAGATTCTTTCGGCTGTGGGGCTACTTTTTGCGTTACAGGGTCTTTGGATTTAGAGCCCTCGACGCGCTTTATATTTATCGCGCTGGATGCTAGCGTGTCGAAGCTTACCTCATCGCCGTCGGTTAGGCTAGGATCGCGCTCGCCCAGCATTTCGTAGCTATACTCGACCCCGCCCGTGGCGACTATGACATTTTCACCTCTGATAAATCCGATAAGTCTCATATACTAACATTCCCCGATTTTTTAATGAGAAATATTAGTCAAAATGAACTTAAAAAACGATTATTCTACGGTGACGCTTTTGGCTAAATTTCGCGGCATATCCACGTCGTTGCCAAGTCTGACGGAGATTTCAAGAGCTAGAATTTGTAAAATTATCATCATCTCAAAAAACTCGCTCATCGCGTGGCTTTGCTCGCTTGTTTTGATAAAATCATCCGCGATCTCTGGCTCTTCCGGGCTGATAGCTAAAATATACGCATCGCGCGCAGCAAGCTCTTCGACATTGCTTTTGGTTTTTTCGTAGAGCAAATGCTTTGGCATCAGCGCAACCGTAAAGAGATTAGAATCGGCAAGCGCGATCGGTCCGTGCTTCATCTCGCCGCTCGGATAGCCCTCCGCGTGCAGATATGAGATCTCTTTGAGCTTGAGTGCGCCCTCAAGAGCGAGCGGATAGAAAATATCGCGACCGATAAAGAAAAAACCGTGTCCGTGCAGATAGTGCTTACTCATGCGGTAAATTTTATCTTGCAAGCCGTCCTTGATCTTTAAAATTTGCGGGATATGAAGCATCGCCGAAATTTCAGCGGAATTCGTGCGCGCCGAGATGACTTCGCGCAGATTTGCAAGATACACGACGAACATCCATAGCACCATAACCTGCGTCGCAAAAGCCTTCGTGGATGCTACGCCCTTTTCGATGCCTGCACGGGTGAGGATCACGCTGCCTGCCATGCGCACGATCGAGCTGTTATCGACGTTGCAGATTGCAAGCGTCCTAAGACCTGCCTTTTTAGCGATATGCAGCGCCTCTAAGGTATCGGCTGTCTCGCCGCTTTGTGAGATCACGATAAATAAGGAATTCTTGTTTAAAAATGGTTCTTTATAGCGGAATTCGCTAGCGACTTCCACTTTCGTACGGATTTTAGCGATGCGCTCGAAAAGATACGAGCTTACGAGCGCGGCGTGATAGCTCGTGCCGCAGGCGCATAGCACGACCTCGTCGATATCCTCAAACATCGCCGCATCAAGCTCGTCAAATTTTATCTTGCCGCCCTTTATTACGCGTCCCATCATCGCTTCGGTTACGACTTGCGCTTGCTCGTAAATTTCTTTTTCCATAAAAAATCTAAAGCCCTCTTTTTGCGCATAGCCTTTATCTTTCGGAAGCTCACTAAAGGTGCAATTATGCGGTTTGCAATTTTTAAAAATGTCTATTTGTCCGAGCTTGGCAACGCCGTAAATTTGATCGTCCAGATACGCGGCCGTATTCGCAAGCCCGATGAGCGGAGCGTCCGAGGAGCTAAAGAAAATTTCGTTTTTATCGTTTTTTGCGACGATGAGCGGAGCTGCGTTTTTGGCAAAGAAAATTTCGCCCGGAGCGGCCTTGGTGATCAAAAGCGTTGCGTATGCGCCTTTTAGCCGTTTAATTGTGGCTTCATATGCCTTAAATGCGTCGTTGCTAGCCTTGAAATTTTTTTCAAAAAGATGCACGATTACTTCTGTATCGGTCTGACTTAAAAATTTCACGCCGTCCGCTTCGAGCTCATCTTTTAGCTCGATGTAGTTTTCGATGATGCCGTTATGCACGACGAAGCTAAAATCTCCAAAATGCGGATGCGCGTTAAGCTCAGTAGGCTTTCCGTGCGTCGCCCAGCGAGTATGTCCGATCGCAACGCCAAAGCCTTGCGAAGTGAAATCTTTCATCTTTTCTTCGAGATTATTAAGCTTGCCGACTGCTTTGAAGTACTTTATATTCGCACTCTCATCCATCACGGCAAGCCCAGCGCTGTCATATCCGCGATACTCGAGTTCTTTCAGTCCGTTTATTATGATTTTTTTCTTCTCTTCATTTCCTATGTAGCCTACGATTCCACACATTTTGCTTTCCTTATTTAAAATTTGGCGCTCATTTTACTACGCTATTTTAAATTAACGAAATTCGGCTCTAAATTTAGTCCGCTTATCCGTTTTGTAAGCAAAAAATTATATAATTAGCACAAAATTTGGCTTGGGAAATCGATGGAAATTTTAGAAAAACTACAAAGCGGCGAGAGATTAAATTACGAAGACGGCGTGAAATTATGGGATTTAGATCTTTTCGATCTGGGCAAATTTGCCTTTGCTATTCGCAAAGAAAAAAACGGCAAAAACGTCTATTTCAACGCAAATCGTCATATAAATCCTTCGAATTTATGCGCAGATACCTGTAAATTTTGCGCATTTTCGGCGCACCGCAAGAACGAAAACGCCTATACGATGAGCGATGATGAGATCATGCGTATCGTGGACGAGACGGTAGCGCGCGGCACGAAGGAGATTCATATCGTAAGCTCGCACAATCCATTCGTTACGCCACAGCAATATTTGGGAATTTTCAAAGCGATAAAGCAAAAATATCCGCTTCTACACATCAAGGCGATGACCGCGGCAGAGATCGATTACTGGCGGCGAAAGTGGAAGATGAGCTACGAAGAGACGATAGAGCTGATGATACAAAGCGGCGTGGATTCGATGCCGGGCGGCGGCGCCGAAATTTTTGCCGAAGATGTGCGCGATAAAATTTGCAAAGGCAAGGTCTCAAGCGAGCAGTGGCTGCATATCCACTCGCTGTGGCATGCGCGCGGGCGTCAGAGCAACGCCACGATGCTCTTTGGCCATATCGAAAGCCGCGCTCACCGTATCGATCACATCTTGCGCATCCGCGCGCTGCAAGATGAGAGCCTAGCTCGCGATAACGGCGGCGGTTTCAACGCCTTCATCCCGCTCGTGTATCAGCGCGAGAATAACTACTTGGATGTGAAGGGCTTTTTGGGCTCGGTCGAAATTTTAAAAACGATCGCGATTAGTAGAATTCTGCTTGATAACGTCACGCATATCAAGGCGTATTGGGCGACCTCGACGCTAAATTTGGCCCTCGTAGCGCAGGATTTCGGCGCGGATGATCTTGACGGCACGATCGAGAACGAAAGTATTCAAAGCAGCGCCGGCGCCGGCAGCAAAAAAGGGCAGAGCAAGCGCGATTTTATCGATATGATCAGCACCGCAGGCTTTGTGCCGGTCGAGCGCGACAGCTTGTATAATCAGATCGAAATTTACGAATAAATTCTAAAGGAGGAGCAAGTGGAAAAATTCTTTCATCTCGCCGCGGCAAAAACGTCGGTAAGGCAGGAGCTTATCGCAGGGCTTACTACGTTTTTGGCGATGATTTACATCGTGCCGGTAAACGCTAACATTATGAGCATCGCAGGTATGCCGTTTGATGCGCTGGTTACGGCAACCGCGCTTATTACGATAATTGCGACGTTATTTAATGGGCTTTTTGCAAATACCCCCGTTGCGCTTAGCGTCGGCATGGGGCTAAATGCGTATTTTACCTTTGCGTTGTGCGTGGATGCGAAGATGCCGTGGCAGAGCGCACTTGGCATCGTAGCGATAAGCGGAGCGCTTTTTACCGTGCTTTCGTTTACCAATTTTCGCGTTTGGGTTATCAAATCTATCCCGCTTGATCTGCGTCGCGCAATAAGTGCGGGTATCGGGGCTTTCATCTGCTTTATCGGACTTAAACAGATGGGCGTCATCGCGCCTAGTCAGGCTACGCTAGTAACTTTAGGAAATTTAAAAGATCTAAACGTTTTGCTTGGAATTTTAGGCTTAGCGGTCGTGCTGGTGCTCTTCGTGCTTAGAATCAAGGCGGCGTTTATCTTAAGCATTTTGATTACTTCGTGCGTTGCGTGGGTGGCTGGAATTTCGCCCGCACCGCATGGCATAGTAAGCGCGCCAAGCGGCATAACGCCGATATTTGCTAAGCTAGATATCCCCGGAGCACTGAAGCTCGCGTTTGTACCTTTTATAATCACATTTTTTGTCACGCATCTATTCGATAGTATCGGTACTCTAACCGGCGTGGGAAACCGCGCGGGGCTTTTTGGAGAGAATAGCAAAGGCGGTATGAAAAAACTATCTAGAAATTTAACCTCCGATGCGATAGGAAGCGTCGCAGGAGCCGTTATAGGAACGAGCACGGTTACTGCATTTGCCGAAAGCGCGAGCGGAGTAGAAGCGGGCGGCCGCACGGGGCTTACCGCAGTGTTTTGCGCTATATTTTTCGTGCTGACGCTGTTTATGTTGCCGCTATTTAAGGCGATCCCAGCAAATGCGATCTATCCGATCCTCGTAATGGTTGGGGTTTTGATGTTTAGCGAGCTTGGCAAGATCGATTATAGCGACGCTGGAATTTTAATCCCTGCGTTTTTCATAGTGTTTTTGATGCCTTTTACCTACTCGATCACCAACGGCTTAAGCTTTGGCTTTATCGCTTATATCGTAGTTAGACTCGCTCAGCGCAGGATAAAAGATTTAAATTTCGGCGTTTTGACGCTTGGCGCGATTAGCGTTTTAGTATTTTTAATGCATTAAATTTTAAGGAAAGATATGAGATTTTATAGTTTTGACGAGATGGATCGCGACGCAAGAGTTATAGCAAAGCAGGTTAGGGACGAATTTATGCCCGATGCAATCGTGGCGATCGCTAGAGGCGGGCTCACATTCGGCCACGCGCTAGCCAATGCGCTTGATATGCGGACGATATTTTCGATAAATTCCATCCACTACGCGGATACCAAAAAGCTCGACACCATCGACGTTTTCAACGTGCCCGATCTAGAGCTTTACAAACGCGTGCTGCTGGTGGACGATATCATCGACAGCGGCGACAGCATGGTCGAGATCAAACGCGTGCTGCTGGAGAAATTCCCGCAAATAGAGCTTAAAACCGCGGTGATTTTTTACAAACCTAAGGCGCTTATCCAGCCCGATTTTAAAATTTCAAAGACGGATGAGTGGATAAATTTCTTTTGGGAAAATTATACGATAGAGGAATGAAGCGGCGCCCGGTTAAATTTAGCAACTAAATTTTAAAGGATTCGGCGGCTCAAATTTTATAAAATTTCGGTCGTAGAATTTAGTCGTAAATTTAAAGCACCCGCAGCAAGGATGAGAGTGAAGAAGCTTTATCAAAACGAAATTTTCGTGATCTCTATAATGTGCCTGTTTCAGGGCATATTTCTGCTTTATGCGATTTCAAATTTAAGCATCAGCTACTACGAGGCCGAAATTTTTTACGAGAAAAAATCCCTCGTTTCGCTAATCGCAAATTTAAGCTGCGAAATTTTCGGGCGCAACGACTATGCCCTGCGCGTGCCGTTTATTTTGATCCACTTCGCAAACGCCGCGATGATCTATAAAATTTCAAAATTTATTCTAAAGCGCCGCTTCGATAGAGTGGTCGCTACGGCGCTATTTATGGCGCTTCCTGCGTCTATGAGTAGCGCGATTTTACTAAATCCGGCGGGTATCATCATTTTTTTCACGCTGCTGGCGATCTATTTTGCAAAGAGCGAATACAATATCGCGCTTTTCGTGCTTCTATCCGTTTGCGCCCTGATCGACCGCGCGTTTTTTATGCTCTACGTAGGCTTTGGAATTTGGGCGCTTTATACGCGCAAAAAGGAGCTTTTGCTACTTTGCATAGCACTATTTAGCTTCAGCGTGATCTTTTACGACGTAAGCTCGGAGGGCAAGCCGAAGGGGTACTTTTTAGATACCGTGGGCGTTTTTGCGGGCGCGTTTTCGCCTCTCGTGTTTTTATTTTTCATCTACACGATCTATAGAATTTGGATCAAAGAGGAAAAGAGCCTGCTGTGGTTCATCGCCACGAGCGCGCTTTGTCTGACGATGCTTTTTTCGCTAAGACAGCGCGTACCGCTTGAGATGATGCTGCCGTATTGCGTCATCGCTACGCCTTTGATTATTCGGGTTTTGTTTAATTCGTACCGAGTTCGATTGCCTAAATTTCGCACCTTTCACAAGATCGCCGTGGGTGTGACGCTGGTAAGCTTAGCGGTAAGTTATTTTGCAGTGATTTTCAGCGACGTGATGTATGAGGCGATGTTCGCAAACAAACCGCAGCGGCATTTCATCTACAAATTCGACGTAGCTAGGCAGCTGGCAAGTGAGTTAAAAAATCGCGGAGTAAAAAGCGTAAGCTGCGAGGACGAGAGGCTCTGCCTGCGTCTGAAATTTTACGGACTGCCTAGCGGGGACAGCGCTTTTATCTATGCGGATAAGCCGGAATATGTCTCGGATCATAAAAATTCGATACAAAATATAGATATTTACAAGCGAGGCGTGCAAATTGCGAAATTTTATGTTAAAATATAAACAAAATTTTTATGAAAGGTAAAAATTATGAAAAAAGCATTTACTATGATAGAGCTGATTTTCATCATCGTGGTGGTTGGAATTCTAGCGGCGGTGGCGGTGCCTCAAATCAATCGAAATAGCCTTGTGGAGGCGGCAGATCAAGTAGCTGCTCATATTCGCTATACTCAGCAGCTGGCTATGAATGATAACAAATTCGATCCTAATGACCCGGATTGGTTTAAGAGATTATGGAGGATTCAGTTTACCAATCAAGGAGCACCAGGCTCTGCAGCAGGATGGCGATATAATATATATTGGGATAACGGAGACTTCCCTGGTTCAAACGGACAACCAAATAGCCTAAATTCTATGGCAGCTGATCCGCAAAATCCTAACAAACTGCTTACTTCTGGCTTTGCTAGGCAACCTGCCAATACTGATGGTGCAAGAATGAATCAAAAGCTAAATTTAGGAGCAACATATAATAT